>JAZTXR010000088.1:0-14497 GCA_045636545.1 Bacteroidaceae bacterium | reverse complement strand
GATTGAGCCTGTAAAGGCCATAAAGTTGGAGTAACACAAACGGCCATCGCGTCGCGATGGCCGTTTGTGTTATAACACTCAAGACATCATTCCACATCAGTCGAGAGCACCGCCTTTGGCAATGCACGGCAGTTGTAGCCGAATGACATTGCCTCGCCGTAAGCTCCGGCCGACCTTATCGCAAGCAGGTCGCCACGCTCCGTTGCAGGCATCTTGCGGTCATGGCAAAAGACATCCGACGACTCACACACCGGGCCTACCACATCATACACCTCATCCTCCTTGCAGGAACAGATATTCTCTATGCGGTGATAAGCATCGTACAACGCCGGGCGGATGAGGTCATTCATTCCGGCATCCACAATAACGAACTGCTTGCAGCCACCACGTTTCACATACGTGACACGTGTCACAAGAGTACCGCACTGCGCCACAATGCTACGTCCAAGCTCAAAATGTACGCTCTGGCCGGGATAGAGCTTCAGGTTATTGGCATACGTTGCAAAATACAATTCAAAATCGGGCACCGGATACTTGTCGGGAGCATCATAGCGTATGCCCAGACCACCACCCACATTTATATGTGGCAGCACAAGGCCACGTGTCTCGTACAGCAACTCCTGCAGCTCATTTATTCTGCCACACAGGGCAATGAAATCGTCCATCACAAGAATCTGCGAGCCAATGTGGAAATGAAGCCCTACAAGCGAAACGTGCTCCAGCCCATCAATGACATTCATGACATCGTCAAGCTGCTCATAGCCGATACCGAACTTGTTCTCGGCCAAGCCTGTAGTGATGTTGCTATGCGTGTGCGCACCCACGTTGGGGTTTATTCTCAACGCCACCTGTGCCACCACTCCACGCTCGGCTGCAAGCGCCTCAATAGCCTCAAGCTCGGGAACAGACTCGGCATTGAAGCAGAAGATGCCGGCATCAAGCGCAAGCGCAATCTCCTTGTCGGTCTTTCCCACACCCGCAAACACAATCTTCGATGCAGGCACACCGGCCTCCAGTGCCGCAGCAACCTCGCCGCCACTCACACAATCGGCACCAAGACCCGCAGCAGCAATAATCTTCAACAGACGTGAGTTGAAGTTTGCCTTTATCGCATAGTGAACATCAAAGTTGCCATAACGCGCAGCCTCGTTCTTCACAGTGGCAATGGTTCTCTCCAACAACTCCACGTCGTAATAGTAGAATGGAGTCTCTATACCCTTGAAACATTCAACAGGAAAAGTCATTGCGCACAATTATTTGTCTTTACCGAAGATTGTGGCGCTCAACGAACGCAAAGCCCTCACCTTGTCCTCCTCGCGCACCAGGAACGAGATATTGTAGTTGCTGCCACCGTATGACACCATACGCACAGGAATATCCTTCATAGCCTCCATTGCACGTGCCTCAAAGCCGACGTTCTCCCAGTCAAGGTCGCCCACAACGCAAATGATGCACATATTGCGGTCAACGGTGATGGTACCAATCTTCTGCAGCTCGGCAACAATGTCATCCAGCCTGCGGTCATCATCTATTGAAACAGAGACACCCACCTCGGATGTACACACCATGTCAATCGAAGTCCTGTATTTCTCAAAAATCTCGAACACCTTGCGTAGGAAACCGTATGCAAGCAACATTCGGCCGCTCTTGATTTTGATGGCTGTAATATTCTCCTTTGCCGCAATGGCCTTTATTTCGCCCGGACGTGTGAGGTTGTTGTCGATGCGTGTACCCTCGGCAGTAGGGTCCATCGTGTTGAGCAGGCGCACCGGAGTGCCTGTCAGCTTTGCAGGCAGAATGCATGTGGGGTGCAGAATCTTCGCACCGAAGTATGCAAGCTCGGCACTCTCCTCAAAGTGGAGGTTACGCACCGGTGTCGTACCCTCAACCACGCGTGGGTCGTTGTTGTGCACGCCGTCGATGTCGGTCCATATCTGCACCTCCTCGGCATTTACGGCAGAGCCTATGAGTGTTGCTGTGTAGTCGCTGCCACCGCGCTGCAGGTTGTCGTAACTGCCCTCGTGGTTCATGCAGATGAAGCCCTGGGTTATGTATATGCGGCTCTCGTTGTCGCTGTCGAGCAGCGGCATAAGGTGCTCACGTATATACTCAAGGTCGGGCTCGCCGTTTGCACCAAGGCGCATGAAGTCAAGGGCATTCAACAGCTTCACGTCGATACCCTGCTCCTGCATGTAGAATGTGACCATGTTGGTAGAGATAATCTCGCCCTGTGCTACAATCTCCTTCTCAAGGTCATCGCAGAGTATCTGCTGTGCAAGGTCGCGCAGATGGGCGAATATCCCATTCACCTTTGCGGTAGCCATAGCCTTCACCTCCTCGTTCCTGTAAAGTTCGTTGATTGTCTGCATATACTTTGTCTGCAGGAAAGTCGAGTGCTCGCAGGCACCGTTCACATTGCCGTTGCGCAGATAGTTTGTAAACTCGATGAGTGAATTTGTTGTTCCCGACATTGCCGAAAGAACCACAATCTTTGTATCGCCATCGTTGATGAGATTGACGACATTCTGCATACGCTCGGCCGAACCTACCGATGTTCCGCCAAATTTCAATACTTTCATATTCTTTTATTTTATTATTGTTCAATTCTACACAGCAGTGTTCTCCTTTGTTATCCTGCGCTCGGCACAACGGTACACCGTTGCGGGAAAATCGCGCAGCCACTGCTCGTTGTGGGTAATCATCAGCACCGCCATCTTCTCCTCCTTGCACACCTTATGCAGCAGGTTCATAATATAGTTGCCCGTTGCGCTGTCAAGGTTTCCCGTAGGCTCGTCGGCCAGCAACAATGCCGGGCGGTTGAGTATGGCGCGTGCAATCACAATGCGCTGCTGCTCGCCACCCGATAGTTCGTGAGGGCGTTTGTACCCCTTCTGCAACAGGCCAACCAGCTCAAGCACCTCCTCGATACGTGCCTCGCGTGCCTCCTTCTCCTTCCATCCTGTACAGCGGAGCACAAAATCAAGGTTGTCATGGACACTCCTGTCTGTGAGCAGCTGGAAATCCTGGAACACGATGCCAATCCTGCGCCTCAACTCCTGCAGTTTCCTGTTGCTTATGTCTGCAAGGTCATACTTGTCGAACACAAGAGCCTCGCCGCCGTCAATGTCCACCTCGCCATATATTGTCTTAAGCAAAGTCGACTTGCCCGAACCCACAGTTCCCACAACATAAGCAAACTCACCCTTGTCCAATGTAAATGTCACATTCTCCAGTATTATCTTGGAGTCAATCTGTATATCTACATCCCTATACTCAATAACCGGCATATATTCTCCGTTTTTTACGATGTTTCACAACGCGCGCACGCGCACACTTTTCCAAATGATGCAAATTTAGTGATAATTTTCAAAATTTTCGCGCTTGCCGGCCACATTTATTCGTCCCATAGTACCACAAAGGGAACAAGCATAGAGACTGTTTAAAATAATATCGCCCCGCAACGTTGCCCACAAGATATATTTTCCTAACTTTGTAAAAAATTTGCAACAGCAAAAACCTATGTTAGAATATACATCAAGACTATATAAAAAAGTACCACGATACCTGCTCGAAAAGCGCAACCTCATCATAATGGTTCTTTTCGTGTCGATATTCGCCATAATCTTCATCAACATATACAAGCCCTTCGGCTCGGCACAATGGGTGCAGCGCGGCATGACACCCACCCAATACCTGCTATGGAGCACCGTGCTCGTGTGCATAGGAATGACAGTGGTTGCCATAAGCCGAATGATAATGTACAGCTACTCACGCTCGCCCGAGCACAACGTCACGTACCTGAAATATGCAATATGGGTTTTTGTAGAGCTACTGTTACTGTCGGGGGCATTCACCACCCTCGCACTCATAGTGAGCAATCACCTCAACCTCACAAACAGCGACCCGTTGGAGATTTACCGTAATGCAATGCAGAACACAATCTTCATCATCGGAATCCCATACTTCATCTGCATCCTCTATTTCTCCTATCAGGAGCGCTCGGCCAAGCTCAAGGAGCTGATGAACGAGAACATCGGTTTCAAGTCCAGCAACCTCATCTCCATACGCGACTACCGCGGCATACTGCAGCTATCCGTCGCCAAGGAGAACCTGCTCTACATTGAATCGGCCGACAACTATATATGCGTGTGGTACAAGAAGAACGACATCCTCAAGAAACAACTCCTGCACATAACAATGAAGGAGATAAGCGAACAGCTTGCCGACACCAACATCGTGCGTTGCCACCGTTCATACATGATAAACCTTGACCTTGTAAAGGTCATGCGCCGCGAGAAGAGCAACCTTTTCCTTGAGCTCGAAGAGCCTGGCGTGAGAGAGATACCAATATCAAAAACCTACGGCGAGGCGGTATTGCGCCGCCTTGTGCCAATATCATAACAACACTTTTACACGATGAAGAAAATCGCAATTTTAGCATCGGGCAGCGGCTCAAACGCCGAGAACATTGCCAACTATTTCAAAGGGAGCGACTACGCCCAAGTAACGTTCATCATTGCCAACAACCCGCAGGCCTACGTCCTTGAGCGTGCCAAGAAGCTGGGCATTGAGGCAGCCGTCGTAAGCAAGGCCCGGTTCATGGAGGCCGACGGAGTCATTGCAATGCTCCGCGAGCGCGACATTGACTTTGTGGTACTTGCAGGCTTTCTGCTGCTCGTTCCACAGAAACTCATTGCCGCCTATCCCGGCCGCATAGTCAACATCCACCCCGCACTGCTGCCCAAGCACGGCGGCAAGGGAATGTATGGCGACAGGGTACACAAGGCCGTTGTTGAGAGTGGCGACACCGAGAGCGGCATCACCATCCACTTGATTGACGAGCACTACGACAAGGGCACCACATTCTTCCAGGCCAAATGCCCCGTACTGCCCACCGACACCCCCGACGATGTCGCAGCCAAGGTACACGCGCTGGAGTATGAGCACTTCCCGCACGTAATCGAGGAGATACTCCACAGCCTTGACTAAAAGTCAAGCGGAAAGGTGAAAACGGAAAACGGAAAACGGAAAACGCGAAGATTGCCTTGGGGCAGTCTTCGCGTTTTATATCCTTCACCTTTCACCTTTCAGCTTTCACCTTTCACTTCTCCGCCACTCCTGCTGCTATATTCACAATAGTCCTCACCACCTTCTCCATCACCTGAACCGACACGAACTCATAACGGCTGTGGAAATTCACGCCACCCGCAAACAGGTTGGGGCAAGGCAAGCCCATGAACGAGAGCTGCGCACCGTCTGTACCGCCACGGATGGGCTTGATGACAGGCACAACACCCGCCTGCTCCATCGCACTCTTGGCAATGTCAATGATGTGCATCTTGGGCTCAACCATCTCGCGCATGTTACGGTACTGCTCCTTCAGTTCAAGAGTCACCACGCCAGCGCCATACTGTGCATTTATTTTCTCCTCAACCTCACGCATGAACGCCATACGCTTCTCAAAGATTTCGCGGCTGTGGTCACGGATTATATATGACACCGATGCATGGTCAACACCACCGTTTATAGCCATAAGGTGATAGAAGCCCTCGTAGCCTGTTGTACATTCGGGTGACTCGACAGCCGGAATAGCCTCGACAATAGCTGTTGCCACACGCAGGGCATTCAACATCTTGCCCTTTGCATAACCAGGGTGTACGTTACGGCCCTGCACTGTGAACGATGCACTGCCGGCATTGAAGTTCTCGAACTCAAGCTCGCCCTCACAACTGCCATCTATTGTATAAGCCCAATCGCAACCGAACAAGGGCACGTTGAAGTTGTGCGCGCCACGGCCAATCTCCTCATCGGGGTTGAATGCTATGCGCACCTTGCCGTGCTTTATCTCGGGGTGAGCCTGCAGATAGGCGATTGCCGACACAATCTCGGCAACGCCCGCCTTGTCATCGGCACCAAGCAGAGTGTGACCATCGGTAACCACCAGGTCATGGCCTTTGTAATCCTCAACCTCGGGGAAATCGGCTGTCGACAGCACAATGCCGTCCTTTTCACAAAGCACTATGTCACCACCGGCATAGTTCTCAACCACGCGAGGCTTCACGTCCTTGCCGCTCATGTCGGGGCTTGTGTCAAGGTGCGCAATGAAGCCCACCACAGGCACCTCCTTGTCACAGTTTGCAGGCAGTGTGGCATAGAGGTAGCCCTTATCATCGAGCACAACCTCCTCCAGACCCATCTCCTTGAGCTGCTGCTCAAGATAACGCGCAAACACAAACTGTCCCTCGGTTGTGGGCACTACCGTAGCATTGTCACACGACTCTGTATCAAAAGTCACATACTTGAGAAAACGCTCAAGCATCTTATCCTTAATCTCGCTCATAATATTATTGTTTTTTTGTTATTCATTACTTGATTATCACCATCGTTGCACCGAAGCCATACTTCTGGAACGATGCATCCTGTGACAGGCAACGCGGATACTTCTTGCGCAGCTCCTGGCCTATTGCATTGCGCAGCACGCCATCGCCCTTTCCGTGGATGAACACAATCTTCTTCCCCTTGTACTTGAGGTTCTCGTCGAGCGTGCGGCGCACGACATCCAGCTGATAATTGAGTATATCAAAGGCATTCATTCCTGCGGTAGTCTCAAGCAGTTCCTCAATGTGCAGGTCAACCTCCATAATGTCACTGCCCTTTGTCAGTTTCGGTCTCTGCTGCCTTGCCGGCGCATCGGCATCCTTCTTGCCAAGAATGGCAACCTTCACCTCCTCGGCATCGGTAAAAATCTCTTTCACAGGCTTGTCATCCACAACAACGTCATAGATGAGAGCGCCCTCGTCAAAGAAAGGATTCTCGCGGAACAGATGCAGCTTGTAGAATTTCACCGTGTCAATGCGGCGCTCCACGTTCAGCGCAGGCTTAAGCGCAAAAGGCTTGTTCTCCTTGAAAGGCAACAGCTGCACACACACGCGCTCCATGTCATTGAGCTCCTCGCGCCCGAACTCCTCGATGAACATCTTTGAGTTAGGCTCGAGCAGGCCGTTGCCTCGCACACTCCAGCTGCGCCCCTGCGCTGTCAGATAGGTAAAATAGAGGCTATAGTTGCTGTCGTTTATGATATACGCCTCGAAGCGCGAATTGCTGAGCGACTTCCCGTCCATTGGCAGATATGCAAGCGACACGTTCAGGCGCTCACCCTCGGGGCGCTCGGCCGGGCGGTATGTCACCACCGGGTCAAAATCCTCCTCGTCATCCTCAACCGCCTTTGCCGGTTGCTGCACTTTCTTCGGCTTTGCAACCTCCTCTTTGGGCGCCACGGTCTTTTTCACAAAGTTATACTCGTTGGTGTCAATCACCACACACTCGCGCACCTGCATTGGAATTTCAAAGCCATCCTTGTCCTCAACAAGCACAATATCCTTTCCGCGGAAGCCTGTCACTACACCGCCACCGCTCTCATATATAAAACGTACTTTATCGCCTATCTTCATCTCAAATTCACTTTATACGCGAAGATAGAGAAAAAAAACGAAAGAGCCCCCACAAGAAGAGAAAAAACACACTTCAGCGGCAAAACCATCTGCGGCACAGCGCGGTATCTACCAATGCCAAAGGCACACGCTCCACACACTCCACCCACAGCACACTGTCACCCTTCTCCTTTGCGAAATAGAATGACAGTTCCACCGTGCCGCGCCGGCGGTCTACACTGCCGGCATCCAATGAATAGTGCAGATGCGGCAGCACCCTCTCCCTTTCACTCTCCACGGCAAGAGACGGGAGTGCCCCTGCACCCTGTGCGCCTCCAACACGATGGGACTTGCTGCCACAGGCAACAACGGCAACCGATGCAATGAACATAAAAAAACAGCGCGCTATCCTCATACATGATAAACGCACTGTTTGGTAATATTGTTTAAAGAAAAAAGTTTTCAGTCAACCTCACGCCAGTTCCTCAACATTCCCGAACCGTTCCCACACACGCGCAAAACCATACTCACCCACCTTGCCATGCGGTACACGCAACACAGCGCGTGCATACACATCGGCATCGGCAATGTCGCCCGAACACATAGGCGCAGCCTCGCACAGCACGCGCAGCTCCTTCAACGCCTTGCAGCTGCGGAAAGCCTGGTCGCCCACGTTCACCACCGCTGCCGGCACAGTAATACTCTCTATCGAACCACAGTTGTAGAAAGCGCCGTAGCCAATGCTCAGCACACCATCGTGCAATGTCACTTTCTGGAGCGAAGCACAGTTGGCAAGCACACCCTGGTCAAGCATATTCACGCTCTGTGGCAACACGAACTCCTTGAGCGACGAACAACCCCAGAAAGCGCCCTTCTTGATTGAGGCCACCGTCGACGGCAAAGCCACCGCCTCCAGCGCCGCACAGTCACGGAACGCCCACCCCTCGAGCGACACCACACCCTCGGGCAACACAACCTCTTTCAGCGACGAGCAACCGCAAAAGGCATACTCGCCCACACTCTCAACCATGTCACCCACAGACACCCTCGCAAGCGCACGGCAACCGTCGAACAGCGACGGCTCAATGTTTATAAGGTTATCGGGCAGATATACATTCACAAGCGAAGAGCAACCGGCAAAAGCCTCACGTCCAATCACAATCACATTTGCAGGGAACAGCAACTCCTGCAGCGCAGTGCACCCCTTGAAAGCACGCATACCCACAAGGTGCAATGCCTGCGGCAAGGTAACTGCTGCAAGAGCCTCGCACCCCTCGAAAGCACCGATACCTATGCTCTCCACATTCTCGCCAAGCACCACCGATGTAAGTCCAGCGCAACCGGCAAAAGCCTCGTCAAGAATATCATTCACCACATACTCCACACCACCGTTCACAACGGTTGCAGGCAAGGCAACGACACCCGAGTACGGCACAAGGTTCTTTGTCACCGTTGCACACCTCTTCTCATCATCAAGCAGATAAGCTATATTGTCAATTATCGTTATCATAAAGCAAAATTTGTAATACTATTGAATTCTCCCCCTTAAAGGGGGAGTCCTGCGAAGCAGGGAGGGGTTGTCAAATACTCACGGTATCAGCAGCGAACTGTCACCGTAACTCAAGAAACGGAAACCATTCGCGAGGGCATACTCATACACCTTGCGCCAGTTGCCGCCAATGAATGCCGACACAAGCAACAGCAAGGTACTCTTCGGCTGGTGGAAATTGGTCACAATGGCCCTCACCACACGGAACTTGTAGCCCGGGGCAATCATTATGCGCGTATGCGAATGCACTCTGTCGAGGCCCTTGGCATCCAGCCACTGCAACAGCGCAGTCAAAGCCTCAACGGTCGGCAACGTATGTTCGCGGTTATAAGGCTCCCACTGCCCCACGCACAGCTCGCTCTCCTCTATTGACGGATTCTCGCTCACCCTCTCGCCAAGGAAGTATAGGCTCTCGAGCGTGCGCACCGATGTAGTACCCACCGCCACAGCCGCGCCACCCGCAGCAACAAGCCCCTCAATCAACCCGCGCTGCACCTCGATGTACTCCTCGTGCATCTCGTGGTCGGCAATCAGTTCACTCTTCACAGGCTTGAACGTACCCGCACCTACGTGCAGCGTAACCTCGCCACGCTGCACCCCTGCAGCATCAAGCGCACCAAGGACAGCCGGAGTAAAGTGCAACCCCGCTGTGGGCGCAGCCACCGACCCCTTTACCTTTGAATAGACCGTCTGATAGGTGCTCATGTCACTCTCCTCGGTCTTGCGGTTAAGGTATGGCGGGATTGGCAATTCGCCAGCCGCCTCGAGCAGCTGCGCGAAGGTAAAACCACCGTCCCAGAAGAAACGCACCAGGTTCACCGCCGCACTGCTCACACGCTCAACCGACAGGGTCACCTGCACGCCGTCAATCTCAATCACCTGCGACAGCACACCACTCTTCCAGCGGCTCGAATTGCCCACAAGACACTGCCACACGCACTCCTTTGTCTCCTGGAACATCAGCTGATAATCGGCAGGCTGCTCAGGCTCAAGGCAGAACACCTCAATCTGCGCACCCGTCTCCTTGCGGAAACGCAGGCGCGCCTGTATAACGCGCGTGTTGTTGAACACCATCAGCGCACCCTGTGGAATAAAACCGGGCAAATTGGCGAACCTCTCCTCACGTATTTCGCCACCCTTATATAAAAGGAGCTTCGATGTATCACGCTCCGCAAGCGGATATTTCGCAATCCTCTCATCGGGCAACGGATAATCATACTCCGCAATAGCTATCTCCTGAATGTTTTTCATTAAAAAAAATCTTTGCAATGAATATTCACTGCAAAGATAGTGCAAGCCGAGAGCAGAACAAAATAAGCTTGATTATTTTTATTTCAATATTCAGAACGACCTGTACCTTTGCAATAAGTACAAGTACGCGTACTTGTCTTCATCTCTGTACCAACTTTGTAATAACTCTTTATTTTACCAGTTCCCAAACATTCAGAACATTTTTGATTTTTTCGTTCTTCTTTCTGTTTACGTTCATAATCCTTATCTACCTGATACTGTATCCCATTCTCTTGCATATATTGCATTTGTTGCATTTGCATTTGATGCAAATAGTTATTCCAATTATTTAAATTCTGATATGTGTTTATCATATGTTGGGACATATTAAAACCACTTGTACTTGAATTATAATAATAGCCATCCACATAGCCACCACCGTAGCCACCACCGTAACCCCAGTACTGAGCATTCGCAAATGAACACATACCCAAGAACGCAAAAATTAAAAACATCCTTTTCATAGTAAATGAAATTTAAGTTGCCTATGAGCTCCCCAAATTCGGCGTAAATAAATAGTGTGAATTCGAGTATGGATACAAAAAAGACGTGGGAGTTTCTACTTCTCGCTCATCCCAGTCTTCAGGCTCTCGCATTGCCTCCACCCAAGGATAAGCAACGCAGCCAGCCCACGTCGTGACATATTATACAAAGATGCCTGCCACTTTGTTCAGTGACAAACGGATATAATACACCCAACGCAGACGTCCCGTTGCCGCATCTTCTTGGGTTTGTCAAATTTGCGAGATTTGAAGACTTGAAGATTACGTCCGTAAACGTCCTTTTCTCAATGAAAAGCAATTGCAACAGGCTATAAACCTTTCAACCAACCGCCATCATTGAATCCAAAATGTTACCCACCAACCCTTACGGGCCGGCTGAGTCATTGCAAAATTACAAATTATCTGATTATAACAAAATATTAAAGACTTTTATTTCAAAAAAATCACCCACTTGGGTGGTTATTCCACCGAAACAAGCACCTTAAAAAAGCAACCGCAGACGAACGCGTTCGTCTGCGGTTAAAATTATAATCGGTTCTTAAATTACAGAAACAGATTATGCCAACTTGCCATCAGAACCAAGCACATTGATGATCTTGTGCTTGTACATCTTCTCCATGTTATCGCGAGCAGGACCAAGATACTTACGTGGGTCGAACTCAGCTGGCTTCTCAGCAAATGTCTGGCGGATAGCCGCAGTCATAGCCAAACGAGAGTCAGAGTCGATGTTGATCTTACATACTGCAGACTTTGCAGACTCACGCAACCACTCCTCGGGGATACCGATAGCAGCCTTCAATGCACCACCGAACTTGTTGATTGTAGCAACCTCGTCCTGTGGAACTGAAGAAGAACCGTGGAGAACGATGGGGAAGCCGGGGAGCTTAGCCTCAACAGCCTTCAAAACGTCGAAAGCCAATGGAGGAGGAACCATCAAGCCTGTAACAGGGTCAATAGTACACTGCTCGGGAGTGAACTTGTAAGCACCGTGTGAAGTACCGATTGAGATAGCCAAAGAGTCGCAACCTGTGCGTGTAGCGAAATCGATAACCTCCTCAGGGTCTGTGTATGTGTGGTGGTCCGAAGAAACCTCGTCCTCAACACCTGCCAACACGCCGAGCTCGCCCTCTACAGTCACGTCGAACTGGTGAGCATACTCAACAACCTTCTTTGTGAGAGCAACGTTCTCCTCGTATGGGAGGTGTGAACCGTCAATCATCACTGAAGAGAAACCAGAGTCGATACAGCTCTTGCAAGTCTCGAATGTATCACCGTGGTCAAGGTGAAGAACGATTTCAGGCTTCTCGCAACCGAGCTCCTTTGCATACTCAACAGCACCCTGTGCCATGTAACGGAGCAAAGTAGCGTTAGCATACTGACGGGCACCCTTAGAAACCTGAAGGATAACAGGTGACTTTGTCTCAACTGCAGCCTTGATGATAGCCTGCATCTGCTCCATGTTGTTGAAGTTGAAAGCTGGGATAGCGTAGCCACCCTTGATTGCCTTTGCAAACATGTCTCTTGTGTTTACAAGACCTAATTCTTTGTAGTTTACCATAGTTATTTAATACTTTAAAGTAGTTGGATAATCACTCTTTTCCACCCTACTGGGCATAATTCATTGCAAAATTAATAAAATATTTAATTTACGCTAACTTGATTGGGTAAAAAATGCACACCGAAAGGAAGAATGTGTTTTTTTACCCAAAAGTGGCTCTATTTTTAATGAAAAGTCCTATATTTGCTAAAATCAAAGAAACACAGGTAATAATATAGCTGTTGACCCTTGTCTTTGTATTGTCCCCTTAAATTAGGGGGACGAGCGAAGCGGAGGGGGTATTATTGCGAATATTCATACCATCTCCCCTCTTTGAGGGTACTCCTCCTATCTCAGGAGGAGAATTTAAGGAATGGGTAAATGGTAAACATCTATATTATTGCTCAAAAACATCATATATGTACATCATAGGCATTGCAGGCGGCACAGGCTCGGGAAAGACCACCGTTGTAAAGGAGATAGTAAATTCACTGCCCCCGGGGTCAGTGGCAGTCATTCCACAGGATTCATACTACAAGGACAGCAGCGACGTTCCCGTCGAGGAGCGCCAGTTCATCAATTTCGACCACCCCGATGCATTCGACTGGGATTTGCTTGTGGAGCAGATAGCACAGCTGCGCCAAGGCAAGGCCATTGAGCAGCCCACATACTCCTACATCACCTGCACCCGACAGCCCGAGACCGTACACATTGAGCCAAAAGACGTAATCATCGTCGAGGGCATCATGGCACTTGTCAACCCGCAGCTGCGCGAGCTCATGGACCTTAAAATCTACGTCGATGCCGATGCCGATGACCGCCTCATACGCCTCATACGCCGCGACGTCATCGAGCGCGGCCGCACACCCGAGACCGTCATCGAGCGCTATGAGCGCATCGTCAAAGCCATGCACTGGGAATTCATTGAGCCAACAAAGAAGTTTGCCGACATCATAATGCCACAGGGCGGACACAACAAAAAAGCCATCAAGGCACTGCAGATGTCAATAGGCTATTTCCTCAAACAAGAATGAAGAGGAACCTGCTCCCCGCTGCGGCAATACTGCTCCTGTCCATAGCAGCAATACAACTGTTCGGTATAATTGCCAAGCGGTTGTACGACAGCCGTGCCCCCCAATGGCAGGAGGTTCCCACATACACCTACCTACCGCCATACGCCACGCTCTCGCCATACGACCCCCACTTCCGCGAGGCAGCCGACAGCACCGGCTACGACTGGACCCTCATAGCCGCCATAGCCTTCACTGAGTCGCATTTCGACAGCACCGCCGTCTCACAGATGGGCGCACAAGGTGTCATGCAGGTAATGCCCGAGACCCTGCGCGGTTTCGGCATCCCCGACTCGCTGCACACCGACAACCGCACCAACATAATGACAGCAGCCCGCCTGCTGCAGTCGCTCGAGAAGCAGTTCAGCCCCATAAAATCCCCCGAGGAGCGCATCAAGTTCCAGCTGGCATCCTACAATGCAGGGTTCGGATACATCCACGATGCCATGCGCCTTGCCCGCAAGCACGGCTACGACCGCTATAAATGGGAAGCCAACGTCGACTCGTTCCTCATTCACCTTGGCAAGCCCGAATACTACACCGATACCCTTTGCCGCAACGGACAGTTCAACGGCTGGCAGGAGACCCTCTCATTCGTCAAGAAGGTACACCGCCACTGGCACCGTTTCCAAAGCATACAACAGAGCTACAGCGACTCCATCAAGGAACTTATCCTCACCGACAGCACAAAGAGGATAATGCAATAAACGGGATGTCTCAACTTTGCCCCGCATTTGCCCGTATGGACACGGCGTGCCGTGTCCGCCCAAACCGCGAACAAAAAAGGTATAAAAAATTGTCCCTCTTCAAAGGGGGACGAGCAACGAAGTTGCGGAGGGGGTTCGACAATCACCCCGTAGTTACTATGTTTGCATTCGTTCAATACCGTTGCTCGTCGGGACGGGTGGTCCCGCCCCTTGCCGCAGGGCGCTCCCCGACCGATGAAATAAAAAAATAGGCGTATAATAATTGGTTTATTATCTTTGAATAAAGATATATAAAAATCCAAACCCCAATTATATATACACCTATGAAACAAAGTAACAAAATTAATTTCAAAGGACAAAATATCTACATAGGTATTGACGTTCATTTAAAAAGTTGGCATGTGACAATTA
>JAZTXR010000087.1:0-1601 GCA_045636545.1 Bacteroidaceae bacterium | reverse complement strand
GAGTCAGACTTTCCTTCGCGCCGTAATCTTTGAAGTGTGTGACATAATAGATTTTGTTGGGATATTCAACGCCTTTGAGTGTTTCGCTGCCGCTGTTCAGATATTCGTTGCAGGAGAAGAACAAAGAGCCCTGCCTTCCTTCCCAAAAACCGTAGTTCAGGAAATGATCATAGGCACCTGCAAGTGTGCCATAGGTAGCGTGGGATTTCAGAGCCGGATTTGCATCCAAATAGTAATTTGGATCAAAGAAGACGCTTGCGATATAACCCTTTGCCTTGCCGGTAGAGTTATAGTGCGCCAGAGCCTGTGCTTCTGTCATGCCCGCGGTTTCTTCCGGATAGCAGGCGGTGTAGAGCGTATAATCAAACAGAAGCGCTTCCAGTGCAGCAGTATCTTTGATTTTGTTCAAACGGTAGCTCTTGACTGAAGTCGTTGTGATGGCCTTGGTTGTGCTTGCCTCGTGATTGAGATACTGATAGTTGTAAAGGGAAATGATCGCCACATGACCGAGCTCGTCGGGCCAGTCGACCTGTGTGAGGCAGAAGAGCTGACTGGGATCGTTTTCCTTCTTTTCGCTTGTTGTCACTGTACCGTCCGCGTTCACCGTCAGATATTTCTTCGTGAGCATACTGCGGATATAGTAGAAGCCCTCTTCATTGCTCTCAAAACCAAAATAGGTATTGATATCGGCAGGATACTTACCGGCCAGCAGATGTCCGTCGTCTGCGCCGGGGTCATACACAAAATAGTCGGTTGCGTTTGCGCCTGCAAGCATATAGATGCCATCCTGCCAGAAAGCTGCCCGTTTCGTGAGGATGTCTACATCCACACTCTCGTCAAGCAGGACAGACACACAAGTGCGTGTATGATCAATGCGCACACGGTTGGTGTTGAAATACATCATACCGTCTGCAAAGTCAACGCTCTCGATCTCGAAGAACAGCTCTCCCGCATCGGGGACGTAGATTGTTTCGGACAGCGATGCCTTGACATTGCGATTCGTCACAGTGATTGCATCGGCGATGTTTGGAAAGGCAAGAATTACAGAGGTAGAGTCTGCATGGTTGTTGACCTTAATCTGCGTAGTGTGGTTGTGATGCAGCGTGATGGGTATATAATAGGTATCGTCATAATAGCCGCTTCCCTGAAGGGTCATCTCCAAACCGGGCATGCCGCAAGCTTCTCTTGCGACCTCCAGCATTTGAACTTGATTAATCTGGAATCCAAGCGGGCAATACAGTGTTTTGGCAGGATTGGCAACATCATAGGTCCCCACAAAAATACTGTTGCCATTGCCAATGAGAAGCTTTACCTCTGTGCCGTTCACCTCATAGACATTAATGTCTCCTCCGGTGAATCTGCCGCCGCTACTGGTGTAAATGTTGATGTTGCCCACTTTCGTCAGCTTATTTCCCGAGATTTTGTAGCACACAAGTGCGTCAGTGCTCGTCTTCAATGTAGTAACGAAAAGATACTCTTCCGAGCCGACCTGTGCCGCACACATATCGTTGGCATGGCCAAGGTAATCTACTGTATTCGCGCCGTCAATGCTCATCAGCTCCGTGGTGCCGTTAAGACGGTGGGTTCGGTAGATGGCGCAT
>JAZTXR010000086.1:0-10290 GCA_045636545.1 Bacteroidaceae bacterium | reverse complement strand
GCACTCTGTTGCTGTGGTTGGATAACAGTTCCGGGCGCAACTGCTTCATGAAGTAGAGACGCCCGTCGTGGCACACCCTGTAGGACAACGATGTTGCACCATCGTCGCCAATAAGCACACTCTCCTCGAAAGTATTCTTGTTACAGGTAAAGTCGGATGATGAATACATTGCCCTTTGTAATTACTCCACTACATCATAATGAATGCCGCCCTCCTTGCCACACACATAGCCTGTGGGCTCGCTGTTGTCATGTACAAGGCAACGTAGGTAGAGCGGTTGCTGCTGGATGAACTGGTAACACAAGAATGTGTCGCCTGCAGCGAGTTTGCTGTTCTGCGATTCAATGACGCGGAACATGTCGTGCCCCTCGTATCTTATTCTCACGCAGCGCCCCGGGCTCCACTTGAGTTCAATTACTGCACCCTTGCTGAGCGATGCCGTCTGCAGGTCGGGGCTGTGCATAATCTCGCTGCTCGAACTGCTGTTGTTGCCAATGCTGTCTGTGAATGCCTCAATATTGGTGTATCCTGCATATATGGCAAGTGTATTCAGTGTGCTGCGGTATGGTTTCTTGCGGTTCCTCTCTCCAAGATAACCCCAGAACCTCTTTAGTGTAATTGGCGAGAGATATGTCTTTGTCTTGTCGAATATGCGTGTCGACAGGTAGTCAAAGTCGCGCGGCGTTATCATCTTACGTCCTGCAACAACTTCCACCTTCTCTTGCAATAGCATGTATGTGCTATCCTGTTCCATTCCCATTGCTGTGTTTTTTTCGTTTGCGAATTTATGAAAAAATATCAACAAAAAAGCCCATAATGTGCCCTAAAACCCAACTGGGGTGGTAGAAGAACCAAGATGAACTAATAAAAGATGCTGAAAATCAGTAACTTTGCACTCGTTTTTTCAAAAGGATTCGCTGCACAAATCCTCCCCCGGTGGGGCTGCAAGTTATTCTGCACAAATTATTTTAAAATAATAAAAAGCAAATGAAAAATCTTAAAAAACTTTTATTCACTGCGCTGTTGCTGCTGTGCAGCACAGTGGCATTTGCCCAAGTTGTAGTGGTAGTGGATGGGATTACCTATTACGTTGTGTCATGGGAAGAAGAAGAAGCGACAGTAATTGCCGGTGAAACAAAGTACAGCGGTGATATTGTTATTCCGGAAACAATTGAATGTGACGGAGTGATTTGTACTGTTACAAGCATTGAGGTATCTGCGTTTTCTGAATGCGAAGACCTTACCAGCGTTGTAATTGGTAACAGCGTAACGAGCATTGGAGAAAGTGCGTTCCGTGGATGCTCCGGCCTTACAAGCGTTGAAATCCCTAATAGCGTAACAAGCATTGGCAGATCAGCGTTCTATGGTTGCTCCGGCCTTACAAGCGTTGAAATCCCTAATAGCGTAACAAGCATTGAAAATTATGCGTTCCATGGTTGCTCCGGTCTTACAAGCGTTGTAATCCCTAACAGCGTTACAAGCATTGGGATGTCGGCGTTCTCAGACTGCTCCGGCCTTGCAAGCGTTGTAATTGGTAACAGCGTTACAAGCATTGGAATTTGGTCATTCGCTGATTGCACCGGCCTTACAAGCGTTGTAATCCCTAACAGCGTAACAAGCATTGGAAACAGTGCGTTCTCAGGCTGCTCCGGCCTTACAAGCGTTGTAATACCTAACAGCGTAACACGCATTGGAAGTAATGCGTTCCGTGAATGCACCGGGCTTACAAGTGTTGTAATTGGTAATAGCGTTACAAGCATTGAAGGTTATGCGTTCTATGGTTGCTCCGTCCTTACAAGCGTTGTAATTGGTAATAGCGTTACAAGCATTGAAAATTATGCGTTCTTCAATGACTACAGACTTAAGACGGTTATAAATTTGTCTAGTTTGACATTCAGTAAAGGCACATATGATAATGGCAATGTAGCACTTTTTGCCGATAAGGTAATCAATGCTCCAAATGGTTATATTGATGGCGATTACGTTTGGAGTACACTGAATGGTGTGAACACTTTGGCCGGTTATCTTGGAAATGTTACTGTGTTAAACTTGCCTGAAAATTGCAAGGGTGAACAGTATGGAATTGGCGATGGCGCGTTCAGAAATTTAACAGGGCTTAGAAGTATAAGAATTCCTAGTAATGTTACAACTATTGGAGAATATGCTTTTGCAGACTGTGAAGAACTGCTCGATGTTTATTGCTTTGGCTTTGATGTGCCTGCGGCAAGTGCAACTGCTTTTGAAGGTTCTAATCCTGAAAATGTATACCTGCACGTAAATCCCGAGGGCGCAACCGACCTCCGAACTTTTGAAGAGTGGAAGAAAGCCGGCATGAGCAAATACCATACAACAGAGCCTTGGAATACTTTCGGTAATATTATTCCTGTTGTAATTTTTTTCAGAATAACTGATGCCGGTTACGCAACACTTTATCTCGACTACGCTGTTGACATCCTTGCCCCTGCAGAGGTTTACATTGCTAAGGCTGTCGAGGGCGAATATTTGAAGATGCAGCTTGTTGATGGCGTAATCCCTGCAAATACCGGCGTTATTATCAAGGGGAGCAGCGGCTGCACATACCAAATCAACACTATTGATAACACTGTACCGGCAATTGAGGATAATCTCTTCAAAGGTAGCGTTGAGGACAAGATGGTGAAGGTCGCTTCGGGCGAAGCTGCATACGTTCTTTCAATGGTTGATGGTGAGGTTGGAATGTACCGTGCCGAACTGACAGACGGTGCTTTCCTAAACAACGCCAACAAGGCCTATCTGTTGTTGGGTGGCAATAGACTGGGCATCTATGACAAGGAGTTTGATACTTCTACAGGCGGTCAGTTGAGTAACGGCTATCGTTTCGACTTCAGCGGCATCACAGGTATAAGCGAGGTGAAGGGTCAAAGCGGAGAAGTGAAAGGTATTTACGATTTGCAAGGCCGCAAGGTTGAGAACCCAACAAATGGCATTTACATCATTAATGGCAAGAAAGTGCTGGTTAAGTAGTGCCCTTGAATAGAGCTTGAAATAATTTTTTCGTTCCCCTGCCAACGCTAAGAATGCGTTGGCAGGGGAATTCTTCTTTTTGTTGTGGTAACACCTTTTCGACTGAGGGATGTTGCCCGCAATTCGTGAACAAAGAAAAGGTGGACTGAAATTCCCGTGTGCCGGAACCTTTTGGTTCTTTTCAGTTATGAAAAGAACATATAGAAAGACTTGAAGAGAATACAAGCGAACGATTAAGGTTGAGGACTGCCGTTTGATAGGTTACTTGCGCCGTAAAATAATACTATAAGCGAATCAATATCCACACCTTTTTTGCTACTGAACCTATAAAACATAGTAATAAACGTGAGTTCTATATAAGAATTTATACTAAAATTTAGTGTATTTTGTCATTCCGAATCGAAGATCAACGCCCGTAGGGGCTAAAGTCAATGGAGCTCAAAACCGCGTTAAAAAGAGATACTTCGCTACGCTCAGCATGACAGGGTCCGCCGGGTCAACTGCTATATCATTACCTAAAACATTGTTTCCATTTGCACTGCTCACCGGCTCTCCCACCACCTTATAAACATATTTCTCCCCGTTACGGCTTAGCCGTAACGGGGAGAAATTGTATGCAAGGGTACTGCTGTTTATCGTTTTACGAAACTGAAGCTCTTGAAGTATACCTTCTGCTCCTCGCCGCTCTTGTTGGTGATGCGCAGCTTGGTTGCTGTCATGCCGCCAAGTTCGTTGCCTGTGTGGATGACGGGGTCATTGTCGCTATAATGCAACAGTGAAACCTCTTTCCAGGCACCGTTAACGAACAGTTCAAGAGAGAAGTGCTTTGCAACGCCGTTTACGCCAAAGTTGAAGTCCATACCCTGGAATGTCACGGGTGTCTCGCTCTCAATCATGAGCTCGCCGCCTGCCTGCCAGTTGATGACCTCGAGTGCCGATGCAATCTCCACTCTGTCGCCGTTGAGCTTCACCGGGAGCAGTGCAAGCTGTTTTACTGTAGATGTTAGCTTGAATGGGTTGTACTCGGCGTTCTTGTCAAAGTCTGTACCGTGTGCTGCATTGTACTCCTCGGTGGCCTGTGCAAACAGTTTGTTGAGGGTTGGCAACATTACCTTTGTGCCGAGCTTTGTACCAATCTGGTATGGGTGGCGCATTGCCTTGTTGTTCTCAAGGTCGAACATCTGCTTCTGCAGTGAACGTGCCTGCTTGTAGAGGTTTTCGAAGTTTATGAACTGGCTTGTTGCACCCTTGTTGTCCTTCATTGATGCGAACATCTTCATTGTGCAGACAGCTTTGCCGTATGCGGCAAGGTTCTTACCTTGGATAATCCAAGGACGCAGTTCGTGCAGCAGCTGTGGGTTGCTGTTGTCGTTGAGCAGAATGTCGCAGGCTGTCTCCAGCTCGCAGCATGCTACGTTGAGCATTGCAACGCCCATGAAGTCGCCTTTCTCCACTGCTGCAACAATCTCCTTGAGCTCCTCGCCCTCTTCGCGGCGGAATCCGTGGCCGTTGGGGCCAAGGTCCTTGTTGTAGAGTGCGAAGATGCGCAACGCCGCGTGGTTGCTTGGGAGAATGTTCTTGAGGCTCTTCTCCCAGTTGCTCTGGTAGTCATACTCCTCCATGTTCCAGCAGTAGTCGGCAATACCGTAGAGTGAAATCTTCGATGTCTCGGCATATTCCATTGGATTGCTCACGAAGCCTGATACGTCGGTCGCAATGTCGAGACCGTTGCCGTATGCAGGACCCATGAGGATGTGGTCGCGTACGAAGTCATTCACAGGGAAGTTCAACCAGATGTATCCCTTGCGCTCGATGCGCTCGTTAATCCACTCCATTGTGGGCTTGTCGATGCAGGCAACTACCGAGTTTCCGGTCCACATCACTTCGATACCCTTGTTGAGGTTGGCACCGAGTGTGCGCAAGTAGCCTTTCTCTTCGTTTGCCCAGCCCTTGTTGTACTCTGTTGGGCACAGGATGAGCGGAGCAACATCCTTCTTCACCTGTACAAAGTTGTCATCGATGTAGTTCAGGAGTGCTGCCTGCTTGTCGGCCTTTGCTCCCTCGCCCCAAATGTCGTCGAAGAACACTGCGAACGAGCGTACGCCAAGGTTGTACATGATTTCGAGCTTCTTCATAAGGAAGTCGCGGTCCTCGTCGTTCCACTTGATGTCAACGCCCGGGTGGATAGCCCAGTAGAAGTTCACACCGTTTTTCTTGGCAACCTCCACAAGCTCTGCAATGCGGTTAGCCTCGGCCTCGGGGTATGCTTCGCGCCACTTGTCACGATGCCAGGGGTCGTCCTTGGGGCCATAGATGTAGACGTTCATCTTGTTGCGGCCATAGAACTCGAGCTGGCTCTTGCGTGCCTCGTGGCTCCATGGTGTACCATAGAAACCCTCGACTGTTCCACGGAAAGGAACATCGGGCCAGTCGGTGATGGTGCAGGCTTCGAGCTTGCCCTCTTTCATCATGCCAAGCAGTGTCTGCACACCGTAGTAGAGACCCTTCTCGTCATTACCGGCGATGACAACCTCCTTGTCGGTCACCTTCATGAAGTAACCCTCGTTCTTTGCAGGGATGTTCTTCCTGTACTTGTTCACAGCACTTTCGCCGCGCACGCCAAGTGTCACTTTGAAGTTGGCTTTCTTTGCAACCTCAGGTGCTGCTGTCATCAGGGCATCGTAGATGTAACCGCTCTGGTGTGCTTTTGCTGCATTGATGCTCCATGCTGCGGGTGCATCAAAAATTGCATTCTCTGTAGCCGTTGCAACCTCCTGTGGAACAGGGTTTACAAGGCTCACCTGGGCTGTTGCGCCCAAGCCGGCCATAAGCATAAGGCCTAATGTCAATACTTTCTTGTTCATATTCTATTGGTTAAGTTGTTGTTTTGTCGTTTTTACACTGTTTGTCATTCTGAACGTAGTGAAGAATCTTGTTTTTCCGTTAATACTCTATTGTTGCAGTTTTGAGATTCTTCCTTCACTCCGTTCTGTCAGAATGACAACTCCTGCATGGTTAGAAGTTGTACTTTACCATTGCGCAGATGCGGTGGTTGGTCACAGGGCGTGGGTTGTACATCTTGTAGTCGCCATCGTGTTTGCCATAGCCAACGGTGGTCGGGTTGTACTCCACGCCAATCTGCATTGCGTTGTGTGTGTAAAGGATGCTTGGAGCAACACGCCACATGTAGTCCATGTTCTTCTCGCCGCGCATGTAGATGTTGCCCACAATCTCTTTATCGCAACCAAGGTTCTTTGTGTATCCGGCGAAGCAGCAGAACTGGAGGTTGCCCTTTTCCAAAGGTACTTTGTAGGTTGCATCAATCCAACCGCTCACGCTCTCAAGTGGAGTGTACTCCCACTCGCCGTTCTCCTGGTTGATGGCTGTTACTCCATAACCGCTGATCATGCTCAGGTGTGCTGCGTTCTGTGCGTAGGTGGCACGTCCCTTAATGCCCCAATTCTTGCCTTTGTATGATGCAAAAACCGTCGGGGTGATGCTGAGGAACATATCTTTGCTGCCGCACTTGTAGGTTTTTGTCACCTCTTTGCTCTCAAATACAGGCTGGCCATTTTCGTCGGCTGCAGGTGTTCCGTCCTCGGTGTAAATTTGGCTCTTCTCCATAACTGTCCAGCTGTAGCTCTGGCGTGGCTTCAATGTCAGCAGGTCGACACCCACACCGGCCTGGAAACCTCCGTTCTTGTACATAGCCTGGAGATACGCCTCGGGAACCACTGCGTTGCGGGCATAGTTGAACGATGCGCCGTCGGGGCCGTATGATGTGTACTGGAACTGGTAGAGTGCTGTGGCAGTGAGGGTAAAGCCTTTGTTTGTGTAGTCGTAACGCACCTGTGGTGTGCGGCTGAAGGGTGTGAACGGCGCACCCGTCTCAAGCGAGAATACATCGGGCATCATGTCGCCCATCATGGGGTGCCAAGCCTGTCCCACGAGCAGCGCATTGTGCTCCCAGTTCATCTTTGCGTATGCCTGGCGTATGCGAAGCACTGTGTTGCTTGTTCCAAAGCCTGCAAAGTCCGACTCAATCTTTGCCGATGTCTTTGCACCCAGGAACTCGGGGCCTGTGATGTTTACTCCCAGGCGGGTGGTGATGCTCAGAAGCATCATATTGGGTTGTGCATTGAGGTCGGTGCCGTCATTATTGGGGTCATTCACATTCTTTGGCATGTAGTAGAACTGCTCGCTGTTTGACGTGAGACTCTCGCGTGTGTCGTAGCATGCATAGTTGCGCACAAAGCCGTAGAGCTTGAAACTGAATTTCTCCTGTGCATTTGCGCCGCCGATGAACATTGACATCAGCGCTGCAATGAATAGTGTCTTTTTCATATCTTCTGTATATATGTTTTGGTTTTTATCCGAAATAACCTGTCTTGCCCACTGTGATAATCAATGCATAGCCGATTACCAGTGATATTATACCAATGAGCATTCCGGTGACGAACATCTGCTTTGTCTTTATGAGGCCTGTGGAGTAGGCGATTGCATTGGGCGGTGTGCTGATTGGCAATGACATTGCAAACGATGCCGACATTGCCACACCAATGAGCAGTGTGCCCACGCCGCCATAGTCGCCCAAGGCATCCTGCATGCCTGTGCCTACTGCAACCATAATGGGTACCATAAGCGCTGTGGCTGCGGAGTTTGAGATGAACTGCGAGAGCAACCAGCAGATGAAGCCGCCACCGAGCAGCACCAGCAGCACCGGCCAACTGTCGAAAGGAATGGCGGCTACAAGCGCCTTGGCCAGGCCGGTCTTTGACATTCCCTCGCCAAGAGCAAAACCGCCGGCAACCATCCACAGGCAGGCCCAGTCGATGTCCTTGAGGTCGCTCGACTTTATGATGCGTGTTATTGCAAAGACTCCTATTGGAATGAGTGCCACCACGTATGAGTTTATGCCGGTCACCTTCTCGAACATCCAAAGCAGTATGGTAACTGCCAGTGTGGCATAGATGACATATGTTCTCCACCCTTTCTTTGCACCGCCAATGATTGTAAGGTTAACCTTCTCTGCCGTGAATGGGAACATCATGCTCAACAGTACCCACGAGATTAGGAGTATTACAAGCATCAGGGGTGTCATCACCAGCGTCCACTCTCCAAAGTCCACACCAAGGTTAAGACCGTCCACGTCATTGATGTACTGCAGGGCAATGCCGTTTGGCGGCGTGCCGATGGGGGTTGCAAGGCCACCAATGTTGGCTCCTATGGGGATTGCAAGCGCAAGGGCTGTTGTCCCTTTCTCTGTTGCAGGCAATTGCCTTATTATGGGTGCCATGAAGGTGAGCATCATTGCCGCAGTGGCGGTGTTGCTCACGAACATCGAGAATATGGCAGTTACAAGGATGAAACCGAGCAGTACAATGCGCGGCCTTGAGCCGAAGGGCTTCAGCATAGCGCGTGCCATGCTCACGTCGATACCACTCTTTGAAGCAACAAGGGCAAGGATGAAACCACCCATGAACAGCATCACCGTGGGGTTGGCAAAGGTGTTCATTATGGCCTTGTAGCTCATGAGTTCCTTGGCATCGTAGCCGCTGATGAGCATGGATATTCCGCTGTCCGAAATAGTGAGCAGCATAATCACTATTATGAGCAGTGACGTTGTCCAGGCAGGCACGGCCTCTACAATCCACATGAGCGCAGCCCAAACAAAGATGGCTATCACGCGCTGCTGGATGTGGGTGAGCCCCTCAATCCCGAACCACGCTGTGGGCAACATGGCTATTGCCAATGCAAGTATGGCGATGACGGAAACCTTTATGTATCGGTTATATTTGCGCAGGAAACGCAGACATTTACCGGTGGGTGTATATTGTTGCATAATAGTTATTTTAGATAATATTGTGCTAATTTAGTTTAAACTCTTCAAACAATCAATAAAGAGCCCTTGCTTTTTAGCAACAACGGCCTCTTTTTTTGTTTTTGAGTATGGAGCGGCATGGAAATGTGCTAAAGAATGTTGTCGAGTGTCCGTTTTAGAATAAAAGTGTTATATTCGCACAAAACAACTAAAGAAAAAATATTATGGCAACAATTCATTTGACAAAGGAGCAGTTCATTGCTCGCGTGGGTGACTACAGGTCAAACCCCGGACATTTTGATTTTTTGGGCGACAAGCCTGCACTGATAGATTTTTATGCCGAGTGGTGCGGCCCTTGCAAGATGCTTGCTCCGGTGTTGGAGGAACTCTCCGACGAGTATGCAGGCAAGGTGGATATCTACAAGGTGAATGTGGACGAGGAGGAGGAACTTGCAATGCTCTTTGGCATACGCTCAATCCCCACACTTATTTTTATAGAGAAGAACGGCACTATGCACCGCTCACAAGGCGCAATGGGCAAGCCGCAGCTCAAGGAGACAATAGAGAAGACATTGCTTTGAATAAGTGATTATGTTTAAGTGAGGGTGACTCAAAAGCCCATTTTTAGAACAAGTACACCCTGTCAGAGTGTGTTCTGACAAGGGGTGTACTCTTTGTAAAATCACTTTTTGGTCAGCTTCTTGTTTACCGATAAAAGGGGAGTGAAAAAAGTATTGTACTTTAAAAACTTGCATGGATTTTAATACTTGATACTATGAAACGACACATTCTTTTATTGCTGTTTGCACTCATCGGGATGGGTGCCATGGCGCAGTATTCCAGTTCGGCAGAGTTGGTGGACAAACCTCTTGACATTAGGGGTAGCCGTGTGTTTGTCGACGGGGTAAAGCTCGACAAGTACAGTGCTGCATCCTGTTTCTCATCGGTTGACGGCGTGGACTGCAGTGCAGATTATCTCAAGTACAGGGCGGGCTACAAGACCGGTCTTGGACTGACTATTGGTGGTGCTGCGCTCATACCGGTGGGATGTGGTATGTTATATGGCGGTGCCTTCTGGGCGTATGTGGCGTTATCGGATGCAGGTTCTTATGCCGGAATGAGTGTGATGTTCCTTGGCGCAGGGGCTGTTGTTGCCGGTACGGCATGTTTCCTTGCCGGTATACCCACGCTCTGTGTCTACAAGACACGCCTCAACCGTTTGGAGAAAAAACATAATACCTCGCTGAGCATTGGTGCTTCGGGTAACGGCTTCTCTATGGCAATAAGCTTTTGAGGAAGTAACATAACGTGAGTTCGATATGAGAATTTATACTAAAATTTAGTGTATTTTGTCATTCCGAACCTTGTGTGAGGAATCTCATTATTCGCGGATTCAGAGATCCCTCGTCGCTACGCTCTGTCGGGATGACAGGTTCGCGATTTGATTTAGCTTATATCGAACTCAC
>JAZTXR010000085.1:0-1722 GCA_045636545.1 Bacteroidaceae bacterium | reverse complement strand
GCCGTAGTTTTTATTGTCAGAGACAAAAAGAAAATGCAGGATCTTGAAAACGACGAATAAGTAAAAACTAAAGCCGACAGTAAAAACTGTCGGCTTGAATTTTTATTATGATTACATAAGTGAAAGATAAAGTGCTTTGATTTCTTCAACTGATGTATCTCTGGGGTTACCGGGACGGCAGGCATCGTCAAATGCGCTCTGTGCAAGGAAGGGAACGTCTTCTGCCTTAACGATTTCCTTAAGGTCAGCAGGGTTGCCTACGTCGATTGAAAGCTGCTTAACTGCATCGATTGCTGCTTTGCGAGCTTCTTCAATGCTCATTGCATCTGTGCCTTCAACGCCCATTGCTTTTGCAATGTCTCTGTACTTATCGCCTGTTTCGGGTGCGTTGTATTCCATAACTGTGGGAAGGATGATAGCGTTTGCAACGCCGTGAGGTGTGTCATAGAGAGCACCGAGGGGGTGAGCCATTGAGTGAACGATGCCGAGACCTACGTTTGAGAAGCCCATACCTGCGATGTACTGTCCGAGAGCCATACCTTCTCTGCCTTCATCTGTGTTTGCAACTGCACCGCGAAGGCTCTTTGCGATAATTTCAATAGCCTTGATGTGGAACATATCGCTCATTTCCCAGGCACCCTTTGTGATGTAGCCTTCGATAGCGTGTGTGAGAGCGTCCATACCTGTTGCAGCGGTAAGACCTGCGGGCATTGTTGACATCATATCGGGGTCAACAACAGCAACAACGGGGATATCGTGAACGTCAACGCAAACCATCTTTCTGTTGTTCTGAGCGTCTGTGATAACATAGTTGATTGTAACTTCAGCAGCTGTACCTGCAGGTGTGGGAACTGCGATGATGGGTACGCACTTGTTCTTTGTGGGAGCAACGCCTTCAAGTGAGCGAACATCTGCAAACTCGGGGTTTGTGATGATGATACCAACAGCTTTTGCTGTATCCATTGATGAGCCGCCGCCTACTGCGATGATGCAGTCTGCACCGCTTGCCTTGAAGCTTTCAACGCCTGCCTGAACGTTTTCGATTGTGGGGTTAGCCTGAATTGTGCTGAAAATATCGTAGGGGATTTCAGCGCCCTTGAGAACGTTGAGAACCTTGTCAGCAACGCCGAATTTGATGAGGTCGGGGTCGCAGCAAACGAGAGCCTTCTTGAAGCCTCTTGCCTTGAATTCGTCAGCAATTGCAGCGATTGCGCCCTTGCCGTGGTAGGATGTTTCATTAAGTACAAATCTGTTAGCCATTATATTTTCCTCCTGATATAAATTAAAGGTTAAGGAAATCTCTTCTGTAGATATCTTCAAGCTTGAAAGCCTTAACGATTTCTACGAGATCGGGGTCTGTGATAGTGTTGACTCTGGGAAGGTGAGCGGTCATCATATAAAGCTGGGCAGCCTTTTCAACTGTTTCAATAAGACCGAATGCTTCGTCAAGATCCTTGCCGCAGCCGTAGATGCCGTGCTGACCCCATACAACGAGTCTGAATTCTTTCATTTTCTCTGCAGTTGCAATACCGATTTCGTTAGTGCCGCAAACCATCCAGGGAAGGATACCGATGCCGTCGGGGAAAACTACCATACACTCGGTGCACATTTCCCAGAGAGAATGTGTGAATTTCTTTTCGCTGAGCTCGTGAACGTAAGTCATAGCAAGAGTGTTTGTGGGGTGGGAGTGCATAATAACTCTGTTTTCGGGATTCTTTGAGA
>JAZTXR010000084.1:0-6176 GCA_045636545.1 Bacteroidaceae bacterium | reverse complement strand
GGTGGATTCGGCAGGTGTCAAGGGTTGCTGTGTAAAACTCACCACACGCAGCACGGGAATGTTCGGCAAGATGATGGAAATGCCAATTGCACCGGGTAACATCTTTATTGGCGAGTTCTTGACCGCAAATGCAACAAAAGCTCCGCTTGAGGCCACACGTTTTGGCCTTCCCATTGTACACAGCAAGCCAATCTCTTTGACCGGATACTACAAATACACACCGGGTGAGGTGTTCACCAACAAGGCTATGGAGGAGATTCCCAGGCGCATTGACACCTGCGCCATCTATTCGGTGCTATATGAGATTGACCCCGAAAATTTTGAGCCTTTGAACGGCAGTAACGTACTGTCGAGCGACCGCATAGTCCTCGTGGCGCAGTTGGAGAACCCTGGCGCAGAGAGCGAGTGGATCGAGTTCGAAATTCCCTACCAGGAATTTGGCGGCAATATCTTTGACCGCAAAAAACTTGAAAACGGTGAATATGCCATAACCATTGTAGCAAGTTCAAGCAAAGGCGGTGAGGTCTTTGAAGGAGCTGTTGGCAGCACACTGTACATTGACGAGCTGAAAATCAAATGGGACAATAAATAAACACTGAACCACAAGCACTGGCACAAATCATAAAAAAACTTGAGTGCCAGCTACTACATTGATGGTGCAGTACTGCTGTTGGCCTTGGCCTTCATTATCGGTAGTAATATTTGGTACACTCTGACTGCAACTTCGGTTAGAGTGTACGCCTTGTCTGTGAATAAGGTGAAAACGAAAATCGGAAAGGTGAAATCTCGTGCAAGCGAATGGGCGGAAATTTATTTGCGCACGCAATGGGCGCGGCCGAGGTTCAATCACACGAAGTGCGGTTAAAGTTGGATACAGTGAAAACTCGCGCTAACGTGTGAAAGACTTAGGTATAATTGAACCGCGGGTTTGACAATGCCGGCAGCCAATGTGTCTTTTCTGCCGAAAATTCAGCGCGGTGAACAGTTTCCTGTTCACCGCGCTGAATTTGCAAACTTATTTCGACAGGCGAAGCCTGTATTGCAATTACTTTTTCTTGCCGTTGTACTCGTCTGATACGGTCAACTTAGCACGTCCCTTAGCGCGACGGGCTGCCAAAACGCGACGGCCATTCTTTGTAGCCATTCTCTCACGGAAACCGTGCTTGTTCTTTCTCTTTCTGTTAGAGGGTTGGAATGTTCTTTTCATCGTCTTATGTATTTTATATTGTTTATATTCGCTTTTTAGACTTTTCGCTTTTCAGCTTGCAAAATTACTCTTTTTTTTCATATTGGCAAAGTTTTGGCGATGTATTTTTTATTTTTTATTTCTTGGCTTTTTGGGCTTTTTGTCGTTATGCCTTGCAGCCTGCTCTAATATTGTATTGCTGCTGTCGCTGATAGGGTGTTGTGCCCTTGAATGTGCCGTTTGGCCTTTTTGTTTGTGTATGTTGTCATTTTTTTTAATATTATTTGCATAAATTCAATAATTAAATTGTACCTTTGGGAGCATCCTTGAATTGTGGTGCAAGATAAAGGTCTATAATTAACCTTAATATATTATTAAAAATGAAACCTACACTTTTTGTATTGGCTGCCGGTATGGGTAGCCGTTATGGCGGTTTGAAACAGTTGGACGGTCTTGGTCCAAACGGTGAGACAATCATGGACTACTCAATTTTCGATGCTATCCGTGGCGGCTTCGGTAAATTGGTGTTCGTTATCCGCAAGGATTTTGAGCAGGATTTCCGCGACAGGGTATTGAGCAAGTACGAGGGCCACATCCCGACAGAGTTGGTGTTCCAGGCTATCGACAATCTCCCCGAGGGATTTGCTGTTCCCGAGGAGCGCACAAAGCCTTGGGGTACAAACCACGCTGTGCTTATGGGTAAGGATGCCATCAACGAGCCTTTTGCTGTTATCAATGCCGATGACTTCTATGGCCGTGATGCATTTGCTGTAATGGGTAAGTGGCTCAGCGAGCTTCCCGAGGGTTCTACCGGCAAGTATTCAATGGTTGGTTTCCGCATCTGCAATACTCTCAGCGAGAACGGTAGCGTGGCTCGTGGTATCTGCGAGAAGAACGAACAGAATATGTTGACCGGTGTTGTTGAGCGCACTGAGATTATGCGTGTAGACGGCCCAATCTGCTACAAGGACGAGGAGGGCGCATGGCAGCCTGTTGCCGAGGAGACTCCTGTTTCAATGAACTTCTGGGGCTTTACTCCCGATTACTTCAAACACTCCGAGGAGCAGTTCGTTGACTTCTTGAAGGAGAATATCAACAAGCCAAAGGCTGAGTACTTCATTCCATTGGTTGTTGACAACTTGACAAAGAACGGCAAGGCTTCTTGTGAGGTTCTCGACACTACAGCAAAGTGGTTCGGTGTTACATACGCAGCAGACCGTCCTGCAACTGTTGAGAAGATACAGTCACTTGTTGATGCCGGTGAGTATCCTGACAAACTGTTCTAAAAGAGAGCTCACACCTTATTATAATAATTATGGCGGCCTCCCGGTCGCCATAATTTATTTTTACTCTGTTATCTCTCCCTCAAGGCTCTTGCTCATCAGCCGGCGTACCTCCTCGGTTGTGAGGTTCTTCCCCATCAGGTACATGAGTTTGGTGAGTGCTGCCTCCACGGTGGAGTCTTTGCCGCCGATGACACCGGCCTCGAGCAGCTGCAGGCCTGTCTCGTAGCGTTCCATGTGCACGCTGCCGCCGGCACACTGGGTTATGTTGATGATTATCTTACCCTCGGCTGTTGCCTTTGACAGTGCATCGATGAGCCACTTTTTCTGTGGTGCGTTACCGGCACCGAAGGTGCGCAGTATCACCCCCTTCAGCTCTTTGTCGCCAAGTACTTTCTCTATAATCTCCTTTTTTATGCCCGGAAAAAGGGAGAGGATGATTATGTTGTTGTCATATTCGTGGTGTGCCTTGAGTTTTAGTCCCGGCACATACTTCTTTATGTTGTTGGTGTAGTATTGTATGCTTGTGCCGGCAATTCCAAGCGGTGGGTAGTTGTTGGAGCCAAAGGCGCCGAAACTTTCTGAATTTATTTTTGTGGTGCGGTTGCCACGCATGAGCTTCTCCTGGAAAAAGACACAGACCTCGGGCACGACAGGCGTGCCATCGGGGTTCTTGGCTGCAGCAATCTCAATGGCCGTGATGAGGTTCTCCTTGCCGTCCGTGCGCAGTGCACCGACGGGCAGCTGACTGCCTGTGAGGATGACAGGCTTCATGAGGTCCTCGAGCATAAAACTGAGCGCCGATGCCGTGAAGGACATGGTGTCGGTGCCGTGCAGTATTACAAAACCGTCATACTTGTCATAATTCTCCTCTATGATGGTCACTATGCGGCTCCACAGCTCGGGTTCCATGTCGGATGAGTCTATGGGCGGCGTGAAGGTTCTTGAGCCGATGTTCAGGTTGAACTGCTTCAGCTCCGGAACGTGGTTGAGCAGGTGGTTGAAGTCGAAACTCTCCAAAGCACCCGTTTCGGGGTTCTGTATCATGCCGATGGTACCACCTGTGTATATTATGAGTATTGATGTGCCGGTATTGCTGCTCATGCGTGTAAATGTTTTATAGTATTTCCTTTATCTCCAACAAATGCGTGACCTCGTATGTTGGCGCAAACGGGTGTCCGCTCTTGCCTTTGGGGTTGTAGTATATGCTGTCCATTCCAATGTTTGCCGCACCTGCAATGTCGGTTTCAAACATGTCGCCTATCATGATGCTCTCACACAGTGCCGACGAGGTCTTGTCGAGAGCATATTCGTAGAGTCTGCGGTCGGGCTTGTTCACTCCGATATCCTCGGACAGTATCAGTGCATCAAAGTATTTGTCGATTCCGGCTGTGTGCATCTTGCGCGACTGCAACTCCTTGAAGCCATTCGACAGGATGTACAGGTTGTACTTTGGGCGCAGGTATTCGAGCAACTCTATGGCGCCGGGGACAAGGTTTCCCTTGGTGGGTATGCGGCCCAATGCCTCGCGGCTGAATGTGTCGGCAAGCTGTTGGTCATAGACTCCCACCACCTCGAGCGGATGGCTGTATCGCCTTTTGTTGAGTTCCTCTTTTGTTATCTTTCCTTCGCCATATATGCGCCACAACTCAAGGTTGTAGGGTGTGTAGATTGACATATATTGCTCAAAGGAGTCGAAGTAGCGCCCGTAGTGCAGCAGTTCGTATGTCTCGAGGAACGATTCGCGCGAGGCTGCCGAAAAGTCGTAGACCGTGTCGTCAAGGTCAATGAAGAGGTTGCGGTATCTTCTCATCTCGCTTTTCATTTCTCGGCTTTGGCAGCTTCACTCATTGCCTTGTTGTAGCACTCGCGGCACAATGGCTCGTACTCCATCTTTTCGCCAAGCAGCACCTGTTTTTCGCCGTCGACAAGGCGGTGCGAGACGTATGCCAGGTTTCCGCACTTCACACAGATGGCGTGTACCTTTGTCACCGAGTCGGCAACGGCCATAAGTGCAGGCATGGGGCCGAATGGCTGGCAACGGAAATCCATGTCGAGGCCGGCGATTATTACGCGTACTCCACGGCGGGCAAGCTCGTTGCACACCTCTACAAGTTCGTTGTCAAAGAACTGCGCCTCGTCAATGCCCACAACGTCTACATCGCTGGTGAGCAAAAGGATGCTTGTCGATGACTCTATGGGGGTTGAGGTGATGTGGTTACTGTCGTGAGAGACTACTTCAACATCAGAGTAGCGGGTGTCGAGCGCAGGCTTGAATATCTCCACTTTCTGGCGGGCGAATTTTGCTCTCTTGAGACGGCGTATGAGTTCCTCGGTCTTGCCCGAGAACATCGAACCGCAGATGACCTCTATGCGGCCGCGGCGTGTTGTCTCCATCTGGTTAAATTCTGAAAATCTGTTCATCGGTATATTTGTGTTTTATTGTTTCTTTACCGCAAAGATAGTCAATTGGAGGAGAAAAGGGAGGATTATTCTCGGCAAGTTATCAACAAAAAGATGAGAGCGGTTTATAAGGCGGTTTATAATTTTTAAACAGCTTCAAGGTAAATTTGAAGTTGTTTTTTGGCAATGTTGTACAATTGTGGTTATTTTTGCATCTTGAATGCAAAGAGTACTTCATGTATTTGTTGCACTCTCTTTACGCTAGTTTGTTTGGAACAAAAATATACATTATGGGAATTTTGTATGTTGTGCCCACGCCGGTGGGTAATCTAGAGGATATTACGTTGCGTGCGATAAGGATTCTGCGCGAGGCCGATTTTGTGCTCGCCGAGGATACGCGCACATCGGCAAAACTATTGAAGCACCTTGAGATTCAGGTGCCTATGTATTCGCATCATAAGTTCAACGAACACAAGACGGTGGGTTCGTTGGTGGAGCGTATAAATACCTGCGAGAAGCATGTTGCGCTCATTTCGGATGCCGGTACCCCGGCAATTTCCGACCCCGGCTTCATGCTTGTGCGCGAGTGTGTGCGGAACGGTGTCGAGGTGCAGTGTCTGCCTGGAGCCACGGCTTTTGTGCCGGCGCTTGTCTGCTCGGGTTTGCCTTGCGACAAGTTTGTCTTCGAGGGCTTTCTGCCGCAGAAGAAAGGGCGCCAGACACGCTTGAACTTCCTTAAGGACGAGCAGCGCACCACAATATTTTACGAATCGCCCTACAGGGTACTCAAGACCTTGACACAGCTTGCCGAAGTGTTCGGTGCCGAACGTCAGGCGGCAGCAGTGAGGGAGATATCGAAGTTGCACGAGGAGTGTGTGCGCGGAACGCTCGCCGAGCTTGTGCAGCACTTCACGGCAAACGAACCACGTGGCGAGTTTGTTCTGCTTGTGGGTGGTGTGGAGGAAAAACGCACTGCCGACAAGGAGTGACGGCGCGTTGTCTGTGCCAGGGTCGTGGATTGGAATAAATATAGGTAATAATATAGCAGTTGACCCACATGCCGAAAAACGCGTAGATGTCATGTCGACCGTAGTGGAGACATCTCTTTGCCGTTGCAGAGATCCATTGCCTACGGCGATTTTGCAAACACTCGTTGTAAAAATTCAAGTAAACTTGGTTTTAACTCGTTTAATTGCAAAATTGATAACACGCGCTTGTCGCAACCCACGCGGCAACACCTTTAACTGCTCCCCTGCCCGAGGGGAGCTGCCACGAAGTGGCTGAGGGGAGGGAGTGCTACGCGT
>JAZTXR010000083.1:0-18627 GCA_045636545.1 Bacteroidaceae bacterium | reverse complement strand
CAGAACAATCTGGTTACTCCAAGTTCCTATGTAGTCATTTCTGTGCAATAGAATAGATTCATACCCTGGATAAATGCTTGTAAAAGAGTTGAAAGGCAATTTTGCCTTACTCAAGCCATATTCCTTTTTATACAGTCTCCTAAAGCCCCTGCTGACACCTTTAGGTTTATGCCTGTTGCGGAATTCGGTCAGTTCTTTCTGCTTATCCCAATCCTTGGAGTCAAACTGTGCCGATGAATTCAGACACGACATAGAGAAAATTGTCAATAATGCTATAATGCTTAGTTTATTCATAATTAGTTAATGTGAAGTTTTTCAATGATTTTCAAAAATACACTATTTTCTCATAAATAAATAATTATCTCTTGAAATTTATATTTGTTACTCACTAAAGAACCTGAACATGTTGTACCAATCAATCTTTTCCTTTGCTGTTTGGCTACCGTGTTCCATGGCTACGCGGTACCAGGCGGCGGCTTTTTGGTCATCGCGCTTTGTTCCTTTGCCTTTTTCGTACATGCGGGCAACTTTTTCGGCGGCCTCGGGGTGCCCGCTGTTGGCGGCGCGAAGGTACCAGCTGAAGGCGCGTTTCTTGCTCTTCTTTACGTAGTAGCCATCTTCGTAGAATTGCGCGAGCCTGTACTGTGCATCGGTGTTGCCGAGCTTGGCGGCCTTTTGGTAATAGCCTATGGTGCTTTGTTTGCGTAGCTGCTTTTGGCTTAGTTGCAGTAGGGAGTCGGTCTGTGCCACCTTTTCGCCTATGGTGTAGAGGGCGCGTGGCTCGTTCTTTGCTGCTGCACGGCTGTAATACTCATAGGCCATTGTGCTGTCCTGTGTTGTGCCACGTCCAATGAGGTAACAATCAGCAACAGTGGTGAGTGCTTTGGCATATCCTGCCTCTCCCGCTCTGTCGTAACAGATGAATGCGAGGCTGTCGTTCTGCATGGTACCAATGCCCATTAGGTAACAGGTGGCAAGGTTGTAGAGTGCCCTGTCGTGCCCGGTGTTGGCGGCACGGCGGAATTGCCTGAAGCCTTCGATGGTGTCGCACTCAACACCGTAGCCGTTCATGTAGCACACGGCGCTGTTGTAGATGGCGTCGGGGTAGCCAAGTGCCGATGCTTCGTTGAAGCAGGTGAATGCCTCGTCGTACATGTGGTGCTTGAAGAAACTGCGGCCTTCTTCGGTTTTCTTGAAGCAGAAGGCGAGGATATCAATGTTGTGTATGCCCACAATGGGTGTCTGGGGCATGGTGAGGTGGTCAATGCCGGTATCGTTCTGGTCGGCACCGCGTGTTGCGATGTCGCTGCTGCTGTAGAATGTGCCGCCTGCGTATCCTTCTACATCAACCGCAATTCTCTTTGCCGATGTGCTGTTGTATAGCTCCACCTGCAGTTTGCCGTTCTTTGCTGTGATGTTTGGCGACCATAGCAGTGTGCGGCGGTAGTCGGCAGTTGTGGCATCGGGTTTGACGGTGCTGTAGTCGGGCGAGTAGAACTGCTTGCTTTCGGTGTATCCATATACCATTGTATAGCGTGTGGTGCCGCGTTGGGTGTATTCGGGTATCAGTCCTTTCTGTTCATCCTCCTCGCTGTTCGGTATGAAGCAGGCGACGTAGTTGGGGATGGCATCGTGCGAGAGTGATTTTATGCGGTCGTGGAGTATGGCTGCATCGGGGGCATCATCAATGCTGCCGTTCCTTGCGCTTATGCCCATCTGTCCATAGAACCCTTCGTAGTAGCCTGTATAATCGAGGTTGCCATTGTTCTTGTGATGGGCCCGCAGTATGCGTTTGCCGCCACCGAACTGCTTGCGTGTGTTCTCGTCGGAGCGGATGACCATCTCCTTGAAGTTCATCATTTTGCGTGGTTCAACACCTTCGAGATACTCTCTGTCGGGTGTGGGGGTGTTCAGCGAACTGTATTCGCCGTCGATGACCATTGACTGTATCCAGTAGCACCAATTGAGGTTGTGGCGCCAGAACGCACTGCGCAGAATGTCGGCCGCGGTGAGTGTGTTGTGGAATGCCGGGTCATTTATGCGGTAGTGGCCGTCGTCATCGGCACGGAATCCGCTGCCCATCTCACGCTTGAATCCGTTGAATTGATTGCTGTATATGCCATTGCCTGCCATTACGGCACGGTCCAGTGTCGAAAGGGTTTCGGCACCTCCGATGGTTGCCGTGGGTGCATAGTTGTTGAAGTCGCCGCTGCCGGTGAAATCATATTGCCACTCATTGCCGCCAAAGTAGGGCGATTTTTCGTTGCAAAGGTAGGTGACATCCTGGGCATACTCCCATTCGTCGAGGAAATCGAAGCGCATTTCGCTGCGTGGCGGGCGGTAGTTGGCCTCGCGTTTCTTCTTCGACACTACTTCCACCTGCGAAATGAGGTACTCGAATGGGCGTACCTTGATGATACTGTCCCTCTCGGCTGTAAGGCGTTCCTGCGTGGTGGGCATGCCGGTGTTGCGCTCCCAGTAGTGGTAGAGGCGCTTCTGGGGCGAGAAATAGCGGTCGAGCACAAAGGCGAAGATGCTGTCGCTGCTGTCGTATGATGTGCGTGGCCCCATGAGCCTTGCAACGCGCTTGCCGGTGAAGTCGCGTGTCTGTATGCGGAACTCGCCGTTGGCATCGGCGCTGAAGTTATATTTTGTGAGCAGGCTGTCGTTATATGTTATGTCGAACTTTATGTTTGCCCCCGCTTTGTTGGTGACAATAATTTTGTCGAGCTTGCCGAAGCGTTTGTCGGGACGTTTCTTTACAAAGCGCCCTTTGATGGTTATGCCACGCTCAATGGGATGCTCTAACTTTGCATCGCGGCGGCTGAGCTTGCTCCAGTCGTATGATGTCCAGCCGTGGGTGAGCATGACGAGGTCGAGTTCGCGGGCGCGATTGTCGTTTTCGGGGTCAAAGTAACGTGCAGCATGGGGAATGTAGCCCTTTAGCTCGGAGCCGAGCAGCATATAAGTGTAGATGTTGTAGGTGTATGATGTCTGCTGGCGGTAGTCGGCATCGCTCACCGATAGCGAGAATGTGCCGCCTGTGATGGGCTTGCCGTCCTCGCGCTCAATGTCGAGTGTTATCTTGCCGTGTGGGGTAAAGTGCAGCTCTTCAATATCCTCGCCGTCACTTGTCACAAGCAGCTTGGCTGTCGAGTTGTCGCTTGCCTGTGGCTCGGCGTGTGTTACGAAGAACTGTCGTTCGGCAAGCGGTATGCTGTCGTTTGCGAAAAGCACTACGCGGTTCACGCCCTCGATGAGCGTGTTGCTGTCTATGGCAAAGAGCATGCAGGTATCGGTTGAATGGAAGCGCTCATAGAATAGTACCTTGCCGCGGTGCACGACTGCGCAGCCCATCCCGGTTGCCTGGCGAAGGTTGTTGCTGCTGGTTACGTAGTATGTCCCATCGGTCTCGACAACCTTTATTGTTGCACCCTCGTCTTCGACATCGGGCAGGTCGAATTTTTTCTCTTTCTTGCCCTGTTTGAGTATAGCCCTGTACTTGACATCCTTGTGTGGGGTGATGGTGAATGTGCCCTTGCCCAAATGCTCGGGGGTGGAGGTGAACAACGGCTTGCCGTCGGCAGTGATGGTGATGCTCTGCTCGCTGTTTATGCCGTCGTTACCGAATACTTCGTATGCAACGGTGCTTTCAATGCCGTTGACAAGGTGGCCACCCTCGGGATAGAAATGCAGGTCGCACGATGGCAGTTCGCTGTTTACCCATTCCACTTTGCGGTCGAGGCCGGTTAGGCTGTCGTTCTCTTCAATGTCCACAAGGAATCCTCTGCGGCGGTCGAGCATATTCTTGAAATCCCAATTGTCGGCATTAACCTTGTCAAAAATTGGGAATACACGGCTGAAGATGGCATCCTTGCCGCGGTTGAGCATGTAGCGTGTGTAGGCGCGTACCTCGTAATATCCCGACAGCAGCAGCGGTGTCAGTTCGAACGAGCCGTGGCAGCTGCCGTCGCCCTCAATCCTGTATTTGTTGGTCTTTACAACGTAGCCTTCGGGCGACACCAGTTCTACGTACAGTACTCGGCTCATTGTGGTGGGCTCGTTGTCGACGCCGCTCATCACGTATGCCTTGAACCAGATGTTCTCGCCAAGGTAGTAGGCGGTATTGTCGAAGTGCAGATATACGCGCTCCTCGGGGAAGAGGCTCTGCTTGATGGCACTGCGTATGATTATGTTGTCGAGGCTGTTGCGTGGCGCCTCGCCATTGCCTGTTGTCTGTGCAAGGGTGCCTTGCAGCAGTGCATTGAGCAGTAAAAGTATTATGGTTGTTCGTTTCATGGTGTTGGTATTAAACCCCTCCGCCTTTGGCACCTCCCCTAAGACAGGGGAGGAATTCAAAAAGTAACATAGGGCGTGTTATCTTATTGCTGTTGCGCCGGCCATCAGCGGGAGGCGGGGGTTGTTGCCTGTAATCTCCATTGATGGGCCATAGTGGTAGATGATATGTGCATTGTATCGTGTTTTTCTCTCTGCGTACCATTGCTTGCCGGCAATGTGCCCGATGGCTGCCGCAGTGGCTGTCGTCTTTATTTGCTCAATGTCGGCCGGGGTGGTGCTGCCGGGTGCTGTGACATTGCAGCTTGCTATGCTCATGTTGCCGGGCTTCCCGTCTTTACCTGTGGTAAAGTTTACCTTGATGTCACATTTTCTTATTCCGCTTGCACGCAGTGCCTCGGCGGCAACGGAATTTTCAAGGTCAATGTATTCGCAATAGCTGTCGGTGATTAGCAGTTCCTTTTCAAACGCCGGCAGTTCAATCCTTGCAATCTCCTTTGGTAATCGTTTGGGCGCTGTGTTGCTGTATGCAATGGTCGCTTTGCCGGTAGCCGGCAAGCAAATTGTCGGTTGCAGTGCTGTTTCCTCACTCTCCACCGGTTGTTGCTGTTGTGTTGAATTCAGTTCTGCGGCTTTGGGTAACGTTGTGTATATGTATTCGGGCTGTGCAAATGCTCCAATGTAGGCGGCCGTTACAGGTAACAGGTAGAGCCATTTGCAGCGCCTGCCGCTGTTACTCTCCTTGCGTGCCATCATTTTTATTCGTTTGCGCACACAGCTTTGACTGAAACTGTTTGCCAATGGAAACGGGATGTTGCCGACAGCTTTCTTTAGTATGAGCATCTGGTAGGCCTGCGTGTTGCCGTTGTGTTGCAGTACATATCTGTCGGCCTCATATTCGTGAATCTCCTTTATGTCATTTGCCAACAGGTAGATGAAAGGGTTGAACCATTGCAATGATTTTACTATGCTAATAAGGAGCATGTCGTATGAGTGGCCACGCCTGATGTGTCCCTCCTCGTGCAGCAGAATCTCCTTGCCACACTCGTCATAGTCGCTTTGTGAGATTACCACATTGCTGAAAAGGCTGAAGGGTGCGGTGTTGCCCGCATGGCAGTAGATGGTCATGGTCTTTTGCCTGTCGACCCAGATTGCTCCTCGTTTAATACTGCGAATGGCCTTGATGAGGCTTATTGCACAGAGTAATATGCTTGCAATCACTCCCACGCTGTATAATATGAATATGTTACGTGGGGTTATAATCTTCTTTGCTCCGTTGTCATGGCTTGCTGCAATGTTGCTTCCGGCGCTTTTGCCTGTTTCGCTTTGCGTGCTCCATGTTGCAGGTGTTTCATGTACAACTGCTGTTACGGAAACTTCTGCCGGCAGTTCTATTTCAACCGGGTAGCTTACGGTGATGCATGGCAGCATTGCCGAGGCTATGATTATGCATAGCAAAAGCCTGCGGTTAAGTGTGGCGAACGTCTCCTTGCGCAACAGCAGCAGCGCGAACGGCAGGTATAGTACCGCCAGTCCAAGTGCCCATTTCAGTATGTAGGTTAGTATGGCTGTCATAGCTTGATACTTGATTCTATTAGATTCTTCACTCCATTTTATTCCGTTCAGAATGACAGGACTGCAATGTCATTATCATATGTCATCAATTCAATTCAATTCAATGCGCAAGCGGGCAATTTTTTCAATCTCCTTGCCGTCGAATGTTGCCGGCGTCCAGCGTGTCATCTTTTTTGTTGTCTTTTTCAAACAGTCTATAATCTCTTTTATAATTTTACTTTTGCTGTTTTTGCCGTTAGTGCTTGAGATTTCCGTGTTGGCAGAGTAGAATATGGCTTTACCGCTCTTTTTAATCTTCAGATAGATGTCTATGTGTCCTTTTATGTTGTTGCGTGAAACAGTCCTGTCATTCTTCAACTCTTCGACATATATGTTCTTTAGAGCCTTATAACCGTCGGGGTACTCCGGCTCGCTTTGCTCAATGTCAAAATCGTATCCGTTTATGTTTACCTCAATGCATATATTCTCCTTTGACGCTGTGGGACAATATTTGCTTTCCAACTCCTTTCCAATGCTTTTGGCTGTGTTCTTCAGGAGTTTTCTTGCATTCTCCACAGTCTTGTATTCTGTGCTTGAATAGTCGGGGCGCAGTCTGATGCTTGTAATGGAACTTGACGCTACAGCAATGTGCAAGTTGTTTATGTTGTTGCGACGGGCAGTCTGCCACCTTGTGTCCCAAATTATGCAGCCAATGTATCCGGTATCGTATATTTTACCCTCGTGGTCTGTTTTCACATTTATGAACGCGCTGCCGTTTATGCCATAAATCTCTCTCCTTTTCTCGTCTGTAATGTGCGCGTTGATTATTGATTGAATCTCTTTACTAATCTTCGGCTTTTCTGCCTTTTGCGTTTTGCCGGCTTTGTAAATTATGCGGCAACTGTTCTTGCCGCAGTTCCATTTTTCTTCGGCGATGATGTTCCTGCAACTCTCTTTCAGTAGCTTTTTTGCAGTGTTTAAGGATTTTTCGTCGCAGTTCCCAACTGATGATACTTTGCACTTTGTGATATTGATTCTTGTGGCTTCTCCCTCTTTGTTTGCCTTTACCTTTGCTGTGATTGTGGCGCAGGTGAAAAACTCGTTGAAGTCGAGCCCGTCGGAATAAATTCCTTTTGTGTTACCAAAAGTGGTTTCTATTGTTCCTTCTCTGTTTGTAACTGTTATCTTTTGTGCGTTGGCTGTCAATGCTACAAAAAGAAAGAAGAAGATTGTGGTGAATTTGTAATTCGTTGTTCTCATTACTTGTTTTCGTTTCCTTGTATTATTTCCAACAATTCCTTGATGTCGGCTTCGCTCAGCTTCTCGTTCTGTGCAAAGAACTTTACCATCGATGAACTCGAACCACCGAAGAACGAGTCTTTAACATCTTTCATCACTTGGCCTGTGTAGGCCTCGCGACTGATGAGAGGGTAGTAGGTGTGGGTCTTGCCACTGAGTTTGCGGTAATCCACGAATCCTTTGTTAAGGAGGATTTTCAGGAATGTGGAAACTGTGGTGTAGGCAGGCTTTGGCTCGGGGTACTTTTCAATTATGTCGTGTATGCAGCCACCTTCGGGCATATCCCACAGCGCGTTCATCACCTGCATCTCGGCTTTTGTAAGTGTATCGAATTTTTTCATCTTGTTGTTTTTTTATCCTTTCTTACGCAAATGTATAACGAATGTTTTAGAAATCTAAAGTTTTAGAAATGTAAATTTGATTTGCGGGTGAAACTTTAACTTTTATTATTAGTAATTCAAGAAAAACGGAAAGCTGCGAGTAAGCGAATTTTTCAGTTAAGCGAACGAAAGTAAAACTTGTTTTGACTTTTGTAGTGAGCGAATGAAAAATCAACAGAGTTAACAGCAGAGGAAATGTTTACTTTTACTATGCCGAGCGGGAGCAGGTTCAAGCGCGAAGTGCGGTTAAAGGTGAAAGAAGAGTGTGGTTAAAGCGGAAACAATAGTTTGTTTATTGCTGTTTTTAACTTAATTTTGCAGTCTATGGTTTCTACACTTTTTTATCTTCAACCTTGCATTGGATTGTATAAACCTTATAATAATTATAATATGAAAAACACAGGTTTCTTAAAGTCAAGATTCGTTGTTGTCGTTGTGCTGTTTGTGGCACTCGTGGCAAAGGTGCAGGCTCAGAACATTCAGCTCCATTACGATTTTCGCCGTAATTGCGCGACGTCGACTGTTGAGATGTTCCGTGCCGACAATTATGGTAGCACGTTCTTCTTCATTGACATGGATTTCGCTCCAAAGGCTGTTGGTGCGTATGGTGAGATTTCGCGCGAATTATGCTTTTGGCAGGAGAGTAAGTTGAACTGGCTGTCGGCTCACATTGAGTACAATGGTGGTTTGAATAACGCATTTTCATTTGATAATGCCTGGCTTGTCGGTGCAACCTACTCGGGTCACTCAAAGGACTGGAGCAAGACTTGGTCGGTGTCGGCAATGTACAAGGTTATTCCTGGTAACGCAAGTGTGAGCAATTTCCAGATAACAGGTGTGTGGAATCTGGATTTTCTCGACCATTGGCTTTCGTTCAACGGTTATGCCGATTTCTGGCGCGAGAAGAATGTGTTGATGGGTACGGAGTTTATATTTATGGCCGAGCCTCAGCTTTGGGTGAACCTCAACAAGGTAAAAGGTATGGAGAAGGTGAACTTGAGCTTGGGTACCGAGGTAGAGGTGTCGAACAACTTTGTTGCAAAGGGTTTTGATGTGATGCCTACAGTGGCCGTGAAATATGCTTTCTGAACAAAACGAGAAGTAAATAAATCAGTTTTCAATAGATAAAACAAATAGATGATGTTAAAGAAATTATTTGGATTCAATCCGGAACAGACTACCGTAAAAACAGAGATTGTTGCAGGTGTGACAACGTTTCTTACCATGTCGTACATTCTTGCGGTGAACCCTGCAATGTTCAGTGCTCTCGATGGAATGCCAGGCGGTGCTGTATTTACCTCAACCGCTTTGGCTGCAATCATTGGCTGCCTTGCAATGGCATTCATTGGAAAATTGCCTTTTGGCTTGGCTCCGGGCATGGGGCTTAATGCTTTCTTTGTTTATTCCGTGTGTCTTGGTATGGGATATCCATGGCAGTTTGCTTTGACGGCTGTGCTAATTGAAGGTGTGATATTCATTATTCTTACACTTACCAACGTGCGAGAGGCTTTTGTGAACGCAATTCCAATGCACTTGAGGAATGCCATTGGTGCCGGCATAGGACTTTTTATCGCTTTCATAGGCTTGCATAGCGGTGGGCTTATAGTAGCCGACCCTGCAACTCTGGTTACACTTGCCGACATTACATCGGGGCAGGCATTGCTTGCCCTTATCGGTATTGTAATTACCGGAATATTGTATGCCAAGAGAGTGCCGGCGGCAATCCTGCTCGGTATCATCATTACAATGCTTATAGGTATTCCCGGTGGCATTACTGAATTCAAGGGTGTTCTCTCGGCTCCACAGTCGATAAAGCCTATTTTCTGTCAGTTTGAGTTCAAGCATATATTCTCGCTCGACATGCTTGTGGTGGTGTTCACATTCCTCTTTATTGACCTGTTCGATACGGTAGGTACTCTCATTGGTGTGTGTGGCAAAGCGAATATGGTTGACAAGGATGGTAATATCTACAGGGTGAAGCATGCGTTCATGGCCGACTCCATTGCAACGACAGCCGGTGCTGTGCTTGGCACTTCAACAACCACGACATACGTGGAGAGTGCGGCCGGTGTTGCCGAGGGTGGACGCTCGGGCCTCACTGCATTTGTGGTTGCCGTGTGCTTTGCAGTTTCGTTGTTCTTCTCACCATTGTTCCTCTCAATTCCTGCAGCCGCAACAACAGCCGCGCTTGTGATTGTGGGTATGCTGATGCTCGAATCGGTGAGAAAGATTCCCTTCAACGACTACTGCGAGTCAATCCCTGCATTCATCTGCATTGTAATGATGCCGCTTACCTATTCAATATCAAACGGTATAATGCTTGGCATGATTTCTTATGTGGTGTTGAATATGCTTTGTGGCAAGTTGGACAAGATTACTCCTACAATGTACGTTCTGGCAGTATTGTTCATCCTTAAATTTATCTTCATTTAAGCGACAGCTTGGTATACATAAAAAATATTCCGCAGAGTCAATGCTCTGCGGAATATTTTTATTCTCTCTTGTGCAAGCAATTACTTGCTGTAGTTTGTTACCTTGAGGTTTGTTACCTTGCTGCCAAAGTTGCCTGTCTTCTCAAGCGGGAACACGAGTGTGCGTACGTAGAACATCTTGTCTTTGCCCTCGTTATGGTAGATGGTCTGCTTGTTCAGTGTCTCAACGAGCTTGCCGTTTACATAGAGCTTTGTCTCGCTCTCGTTGCCGCAGATTGTTACCTGTGCCTTCTCACCGGGGTAGAAACGGAAGTTGAAAGTGTTGAGGTAACCGTCGCGTGAGAAACCGAGTTTGCCGCTTGCAGGGTCGGCAAGGTAGAACACTGCATCGCGTGACTCGAACAGTACTGTTCCGTTCTGCTCCTTCTTGTACTCGATGTCGAACGATACGCTATAGTCGAAGCCAATCTCCTTTACACCGGTATTTGCTGCAAGGTTTGTGTTTGCTGCAACCTTTGCTGCCTCAACGATTGTGCGTTTTTCGCCGCTGAAACGGCCTGCGATGTTCACGCCGGGGGCATCGCTCAGGGCAAGACGTGCCTGGTTGAACTCAGCAAAAGGAACAGATGGTTTAGCGCCTGTCCACATCTTTACAGCCATTGTCTGCATTGCAGGGTATACACGGTAGTGGATGTCCTTGCAGCTGATACCGTTGCCGGCGTGGTCGTTCCAAACAGCGAATGAACCGCCCTTGATTTGTGGGTGCTTCTCTTCGAATGTCTGGTTACCGATGATGGCAGGTGTCCAGGAGTCATAGAGGTAGTTGCAGTTGAGGTAGTCATAGTAGTAGCCTGCAGCTGGTACAATGTATGTGTAGCCGTCGGGGATGCTTATTACATCGTAACCGAGCTTAATCATCTCTGTAGGGTCGGCATAACCGTTGTACCACTCATACATCAATACATTGTCAACCTTTACGGGTGTGTTGCCCTTTGCGTGTGTGAGTGCGCCCCAAACACAAGCCTGCTTGCCATACTTCTCGGCCTCGCGGATGCAGTGGTCGGTGAAGTAACGGAACTTCTCTACTACAGCTGTGTCGCGGTTAGAGTACTCGTCGGTACCTACGTGGAAGCGTGGGCCACGGAAAACAGGCTCCTCGCCGCCAAGGTACTCCATGAAGAGTGAATCGACGAATGTATATGTTGCAGGGTTGAAGAGGTCGAGGTGGTCGAGACCATACTCCTTGCTGCCGAGCTCGGGGCGGTAGTGTACGAATGCCAATGAGTGGGCAGGAACGTCAAACTCTGGGATAATCTCTACACCCACACGCTCTGCGTGCTTCTGCAACTCGATGAATTCCTCCTTTGTATAATAGCCGTCGCGTGATGCAAGGCCGGGGAAGAGGTCGCTCTCAAGACGGAAACCCGATGGGGTCTTTGCCCAATCGTGGTTAAAGAACTGCTTGAAAGCATTGTCGTTGAGGTGGATGTGGAATGTGTTCATCTTGTAGTATGCCATGAAATCTACATACTCGTGCAAGAAACTGATAGGGATGAACTTGCGGCCGCAGTCGAGCATGAAGCTACGCATCTCGTAGTCGGGGTAGTCAACGATGGTACCCTTGGGGAGCTTGCCACCGTTCTGCTCGGCAATCTGCATCAGTGTACGTGTTGCCCAAATGGCACCACGCTCTGTTGTTGCCTCAATCTTCACGTTGTTGCCGATGGTAATCTTGTAACCCTCGTTGCCAAGTTTCTTGTTGTTCTTGAGTGAAATGAGGATGTCGCCTTTGCCAGCCTTGCCTTCTACAAACTTCAACGAGGTTCCGGTCATTTTTCTGTAGTCGAAGACAAACTGATTGGCTACATTGGCTACAGCGGGCTGTGACTTGCTGTACACAACCTTTGTTGCTTCGGTGATTTCAAACTCGCCTGTAGCGCCAACCCATTCACGCAGTTCGGGTATGACAAAAGGCTTTGCATTCTTCTCCTGCGCATTGAGCTGCAGGGTAAAGCAAAACATCAATGCTGTGAGCAAAAGTGAAAAACGATTTCTCATAATTAAAGTTGTTATAGATTAAGAAAATTTGCGGAAATAAACTCACAATTTCCAACAAAGATAGTGAATATTTCCCAATGTATGGTAAAAAGAGTGTTATAAAATACGGGTATCTGCAGGGAATTGCACTTTTGGTGTGTGTTTGTGTAAATTTTGTGTAAAATGTGACTGTTTTTTTATAATTATTTGTCAAAAATGTAGTACCTTTACAACTTCGTTGCAAAAATGGGCTGCGCTCGTGGTAAAACATCAGAGTAAAGGGCTGGTAATTTATCCCATTTGCTAAACATTGAAAAACAGAAACAAATCAATCACAAATACAAATGAAACGTTTTCTATTATTGGTACTGGGTGCAGTACTTTTCTCAAACACTGTGTCTGCACAGAACTACAGTACAGGTAATGACAGATTCTCACTAAAGGTACAGCCTTTTGTGGGAGGTTATCTTTCTCCAAACGGAAATTTGGAGACTATCAATCCATCGGCTCCTGCCGGTGTGAACTTCGGTTTTGAATTTCCATCCAATCAGCAGCGCCCTTGGCAGCAATATCTGAACAACTCTACACTTGGTGTGGGTGTCTCTTATATTGATTTGGGTGACAAGGTTATGGGCAAGGCTGTCTCTGTATACCCATATATTATGCTCAACTGTGTGCGTACAAAGTACTTTGAGCTTGCCATAAAGTTGGCATCGGGTCTGGCCTATTGTTCCGAGACATATTGGACAAATGAACGTGAAGGGGAAAATCCTGATTATATAGGTAAACCTGATGTTAGCAATAGAGACAATCCAAAGGCACACTACACCTTCGGTTCTCACCTCAATGCCTACCTGTGTGGTGGCGTGAACCTTAATTTCCCGCTTACACGTAATCTGGCGCTCAACGGCGAAATCGGTTTCTTTCACATGAGCAACGGCCGTATAATGGAGCCTAATATGGGTGCGAATGTTCTATATGGCGGTGTTGGTTTGATTGCGACCATTAACCCCGAGGAAGAGGAGAAGGAGCCAATACATTTCCCCGACCTGCCATATCGTTGGAGCCTGAATGTTACTATTGCTGCCGGTTCTCAGTCGGCCGACCTCACAGACGGACGTAACTTCCTTATCAATACATTCCATATTGGTGCCGTGTACAATGTTTGCAACTGGTATGGTATTGGTCTTGGTGCCGATGTATTCTTCAATGATGCTATCGGCAAAGAGACAAACCGCGGTCTTTTCCGCACAGATGTCGAGTATAAACAGTCGGACAAGATTCGTGCCGGTGTCAGCATCAACAATGAGTTGCAGTTCGGCCGTGTTACAGCAATGGTTGACTGGGGTGTATATCTCTACAACCCTGCGCGCAATTTCTACAATTACGATCACCCGATATACGGTCGCGGCAAGCGCCCATTGTTCTACAAGATGCACTCGGCGGGTTCCGATGAGGCTTGGCACTATATCCGCTTTGGTGTGAAGTGCCGCGTATGGGACAATATCTATGTACAGGCGTTGGCTAAGACACACATGCACATTGCCGAGCAGATTGAGTTCGGTGTTGGTTACAACATTCCTTTCGTGAGCAAGAGCAAGCGCCGCGACAGCAAGGATATTGTTTTCCATAACCGCGAGGGCTGGTGGAATAATTATTGATTGACTTTAATATAACGTGAGTTCGATATAAGCTAAACTAAATCGCGAACCTGTTCATCCCGACAGAGCATAGCGACGAGGGATCTCAAAAATATCGTAAAATAAGAGATCTCTCACGTAGCGTTAGTTCGCTATCGCTCATCGAAAACATCTTTTAATATTTTATTAAGGTATGGTCGAGATGACAAAACACGCTAAATTTTAGTATTAATTCTTATATCGAACTCACGTTAAATTATATCGCCAAGTTTTTTATAGGGCAAGAATAGGATAAAACAAACACCTTGCAGTCGGTTTCATCTACTCACGGGGTAGTCTGTCCACTCTCTCGAAGTTATACTCTCAAGCTCTTTGCTCAGTTTTGTGTACCATTTCGCAACCTCTTCCATTGCCTTCAGACCATTTTTGGCACTGATGCTATGCGGTGTGTTCAACAGCACCGCCGTGTAGTGGTAAAGCCCACTGCCTGGGCTCTTTTCGCAGAAAGGCAACTGCATATACTCATCACCAATGAGGTATCTTGATGACATCAAGATTTCGACTATACCTCCTGTGGCTGTGTGCAGGAAAATTGAACGGTGAATCATGCTGTCCTCTTCCCTTTGGCTGCATTGCGGGACTGTGTTCAAAGACAAAATTGCAGGAAGTCTCAAATTGACTGTGTACCTTTCCATAAAACTTTAGATTGAAGGGTTAATAAATACTATGGCGGTACACGATTGGTATGGGCAAAAAGAGAGCGTGAAGCCCACAAAACCCAAACTCCCAACCTGGCACTAGCAAAGCCCCGCAAACAGAATGAGTAATGCAGAGCCCCACGCTGATATTGTCAACACCCCCGTTTGGGAAAAGTTCCCTTTGGGAATGTGAAATATCATCACAGGGCATCTACAATACCTTGTTTCCGTTTCGCTCTTAAATTGCTAGTTTAGGTTGAGCGGATAACAAAGCGTGTAAACGCCTTAAATAAAATGTAAACCTTGTGGCAACAACCACAAGGTGTTGCAAAGAAACTGCAAACGTGCATTTAAGTGCAATGCCTGCACAGGTGTTCCTCCGCAACTGTCGGCAAATGCTGCCTACATGCGCAAATATACAACAATAAAAAGCCCTTGTCAATAGCTCGCGAGTAAAATTTATAAATTCTGTCTTCAATTGCCGGCATTGTAGCCATAGTTTTAGTTTTATTAACCCTGTTCAAAAGTCGTCATTGGTGAATTTTTACTACTTTTGTAAAGGTAGTAATATAGCAGTTGACCCACATACTGAAAGAAAGCGTAGATGTCATGTCGACCGTTGTGGAGACATCTCGTATACCGTTGTTGGAGATCCCTCGTCGCTTTACTTTTAGTGAAGTTGCTCACACTCGGCATAATTCAAGTAAACTTGATTCTGCACTCACTTACTCGCAACATTGTCTCTATCGGACGTGCTGTTGAGGGCTTGCCCGAAAAATGACATTGCTGGGCCAACATCTATATTATTGCTTTTGTCAAAATTGACAGCGCCTTGGGGCTGTAGTATCATTGAGAAACTATGAGTGAAGATATAAAGAAATATACACCCGAAGAGGAGAAGTGGAATGCCATCTCACACTCTGTGGGAATTGTGGGTGGCTTTGTGGTTGGCGCATTGTTCATCAAGGAGGTTGTAAAAAATGGTGGCGATGGCTGGGCGTTGACAAGCGTGTTGCTGTATATGTTCGGTATGCTTTCGTCCTATACATTCTCAACCCTCTATCACTCCTCTTCGCCCGACGGCAAGTGGCGCAAGGTTTTGCGTAAACTCGACCATTCTGCCATCTATTGGTATATAGCAGGCTGCTATTCACCAATAACACTCATTGCTATGCGCGATGTAGGATACTGGGGGTGGGGCATCTTCGCTTTCTGCTGGCTGTGCGCCATTGTGGGGACATTGTTCTGTCTTCGCAAGCAGAAAAAGCAGAATCTCATAGAGACCGTTTGTTACGTGCTTATGGGACTGACAATAGTTGCGGCAATGAAACAGTTCTACAATGCCGTGCCACTGTCGGTCTTTCTTTGGGTTGTGGGCGAGGGTGTTGCTTATATTGCCGGAGCTGTGCTCTACAGTTTACACAAGGTAAAATACATTCACACAGTGTTTCACTTCTTTGTTCTTCTTGGAACGGTTTGTCACATGATGGCAGTCTGGGATATTCTGAACCTCACGAGGTTATAAAATTTGAATACATCTTGCCGGCTGTGCGTAAAAAACGAAATTTCGCACAGCCGGCAATTGTTTATTTCAATGGAAAAAGGTAATTTCGCAGAATAAAGCAATGTTACCGGAATGATAAGACAATATAATGAAATTTCTCTGTTGGCGCACAATACCTTTGGTATTGATGCCTGTGCTGCACATTTCGTCGATTTTGATTCGGTGGATGACCTGGTCGGTTTCTTAGGCAGTGGTTTCAATGGTAAATCTCTTGTAATCGGTGGCGGCAGCAACCTGCTTTTTGTCAATGATTTCGACGGAACGGTTTTTCACTCTTCTATACTGGATGTTGATGTTGTAGAGGAGACAGAAACAGATGTACTGCTACGTGTCGGTAGTGGTATCATTTGGGATGCCTTTGTGGAGTATACTGTAGAGGAAGGGTGGTGCGGACTGGAGAACCTATCACTCATTCCCGGTGAGGTTGGTGCAAGTGCTGTACAGAATGTTGGCGCATACGGTGTGGAGGCCGGTGACCTCATTGAAAAGGTCGAGACCATTCGTATTGCCGATGGTGTGCCCTGTTCCTTTACAAAAGCCGATTGCGGTTTTGCCTATCGCCACAGCATTTTCAAGGCTGCCGAAAAAGGACGTCACATTGTTACGTATGTGACATACAGGCTAAAGAAAAGTGCCGACTTCAAACTGTCATACGGTAATCTCAAGGAGAAGGTCGAGGAACTTGGTGGCGCAACGCTTGCCAATGTGCGCCGTGCCGTTTGCGAGATACGTGAGGCAAAGCTTCCCGACCCGGACAAGATTGGCAGCGCCGGCAGTTTCTTCATGAATCCCGTTGTTGATGCCGCATTGGCCGCTTCGTTGAAGGATGAATATCCCACAATGCCGCAATATCCGCTCCCGTCGGGCGATGTAAAGCTCTCGGCCGGGTGGCTCATTGAGCAGTGCGGCTGGAAAGAGACACCTCACAAGCACGTGGGGGTCTACAGGCATCAGGCACTCGTTGTGGTGAATCTTGGTGGTGCGACAGGTAAAGAAGTGCTGGATTTTGCTTCGGCAGTGGTGGCCTCGGTTAAAGATAAATTCGGTGTACACCTCAATATGGAGGTGAACGTGATACAGTAGCGCAATGAAACTTACATTCTTAGGAACAGGAACATCCACGGGCGTGCCCGAACTGGGCTGCAAGTGCGAGGTGTGCACGTCGGCCGACCCGCGCGATGCGCGTCTGCGCTGTTCGGCACTGCTTAGTGATGGCGATACAAATATACTCATTGACTGCGGCCCCGATTTCCGTGCACAGATGCTGTGTGCCAACGTCACACGTCTCGATGCTCTTGTGCTCACCCATAAACACTATGACCACACGGCCGGAATAGATGACCTGCGCCCCTATACCACATTGAGGAGTTTTCCCATCTATGCCGACGATGACACTGCACAGCAGGTGCGTTCGATGTTTCCATACTGTTTCAGCGAGGTCAAGTACCCCGGTGTAGCGAACATAGAGCTTCACTCCATTGAAGATATGAGGCCTTTCTCTATTGGTGGCATCGGAGTTGAGCCTCTGCGTGTGTTGCACGGCAAATTGCCGATTGTGGCTTACAGGTTCGGCAAGTTGGCTTATATTACCGATATGAGCAGCATTGAGCCTGTCGAGCTCGAAAAACTGAAAGGTGTAGAGGTGCTTGTTGTCAATGCCTTGCGCTTTTCCAAGCCCCACCTCTCGCACCAGACGGTGCTCGAGGCGCTGAGCTTTGTTGATAGCATATCTCCGCGTGTCGCGTATTTCACCCACATGATGCATCACATAGGCCTACACGCAAAGATTGAGAAGTGCCTGCCGAAGAATGTGTTCTTTGCATACGACGGTCTGGAGATTGAAATATGAATACAGCCGGTATATCACTCAATGGCAATCATACGGCTCACCTTGTGCTCATCGCTGTGGGCTTTCTTTGGTATGTCAATGCGCAGCACGCCGTGCTTCACCTTCGCCTCAATCTTCTCGGTGTCGGCATCGTCGGGCAGAACGAGTGTCTGCTGGAACCTGGTGTATGAGAATTCGCGGCGCAGGAAACGTCCCTCTTCGTGCTTCTTCTCCTCGCACTTCTTCTCGTCGCATTTGTCATCACACTTCTTCTCCTCCTTGCACTCGCCGTTCTCCTTGCAGCAGTTGCAGTTCTTCTCCATTGTAATGGTGAGGTCGTTTTCGCTGTCTATGTGAATCTTGAAATCGTCCTTGCACATTCCAGCTGCCGCAACTTCCACTTTATACTCCTTGGCGGTCTCAAAGACGTTTATGGCCGGAGCTGTAGCGTTGTTGCGTACCAGGATGTCGCTGTTGAAAAAATCGTTGAAGATGCTTGGCAGCCACTGCTGTCCGTTCCTTTTCATTAACATGCTCATAACTGTTGTTTTTTTATTTGTTATACATAGTCAAACGGCGCACCGCAGGCCTGGGTAATAACGGCCCCAATGTGATGCAGGTGTTGACCGGGCCGCAGTCTCTCGTTGAGTGACTTATTGAGTACCCGCCGCGTTGCGCCGTTTGCATATATAATGCAGGGTGTTGGGCATTGGTTCAATAGGCGCGCTGGTTTTATGATTTGTTAATGATAATTTTTAGCAATAATATTGCAGTTTACCCATTCCTTAGATTCTTCTCCTAAGGTAGGAGGAGTACCCTCAAAGAGGGGGAGGTGCTATGCAATAAAATTCCTCCCCTGTTTTAGGGGAGGTGGTCGAAGACCGGAGGGGTTGAACCCC
>JAZTXR010000082.1:0-62210 GCA_045636545.1 Bacteroidaceae bacterium | reverse complement strand
ACACCATAGCCTATTACTGCAATTGTCTCGTCCTTCAATGTCTCCAAAGCCTTTGCCAATGGATATTCCTCGCGTGTCACGACGTTCTCTACCACGCCGCCAAAATTCATCTGTGCCATAATTCTATATGTTTTTTAAGTTTGTTGTTAATGTCTTGGAATAATCAAAAATACCTCTCTCTGAGCGAGAAAGGTATTACCTTTTTTGTTCGGTTCGCGAAAGTAGTTGTAAAATTGATAAAAACAAAACAAATTTTCCAATAATTTATATTAATTTTACACGCAGTAATATATTTTGCGTAAGCAAAGAATTAAATACATATATAATGAGGAAAAACAGTTGCCTTTTGGTATTAGTGATGCTTTTTGCTGTTCTCTTTACAGCTCAGGCTCAAAAACAGAAGAAGTATGAGGTCTACAGCGTGGGTTTCTACAATCTTGAGAATCTTTTTGACACAATCCATGACAAAGGCAAGAACGACTATGAGTTCCTGCCCGACGGTACCAATAAATGGGGGACGTTGAAGTATACCAACAAGGTAAAGAATATGGCAACGGTGCTCAATGAGATGGGAACCGATGTACTGCCGATGGGTATGGCCGCTGTGGGTGTCTCCGAGATTGAGAACTCGCGTGTGCTTGAGGACCTTGTCAAGCACGAGGTGCTTGCTCCACGCGGTTGGGATTTCGTACACATCGAAGGTCCCGATAAGCGCGGTGTGGATTGCGCATTGCTATATAATCCAAAACTGTTCAAGCCTATCAATGCAAAGCTTGCTCCTTATACAACAGTGGACAATGATACCACATACAAGACACGAGGTTTCCTCGTCGTGAGCGGCAATATGGGCGGAGAGGTTGTGCACATCATTGTCAACCACTGGCCTTCGCGTTATGCAAAATCGCCTGCACGTGAGCGTGCGGGTGTGCTTGTGCGCCAGCTGAAAGACTCTATCATGGCCGAGATGCCCGACACCAAGGTGCTTGTTATGGGCGATATGAATGATGACCCCGACGACAAGAGTATGAAGACTTGTCTTGGTGCAGTGCGTGAGCGCGAGGAGGTGAAGGCTGCAAGTGACCTCTACAACCCGTGGTGGAATATCCTGCGCAAAAAGGGTATGGGAACACTGAAATATAAAGGAAAGTGGAACCTCTTCGACCAGATCGTGCTCAGCGGTAATCTGCTCGGTGCCGACCGCTCTACCTTGAAACTCTACAAGACCGAGATCTTCTCGCGTGGATATATGTTCCAGCAAGAGGGACGTTACAAAGGAAATACCAAGCGCACCCATGCCGGTGGTGTATGGCTCAATGGCTACAGTGACCACTTGCCGGTGATAGTATACCTTATAAAAGAGGCAAAGTGAAAATATAAGTGAATAAGCCACTGCCGCCGGAAAATTTTAAATTTTCCGGCGGCAGTGGCTTTAATGTGCAAGGAATATCACAGACTCCGTTTCCGTTCTCGTATCTCCCGGCTATTGTCAGGAGCCTATGGAAGTTTTGTGTTTCTGTGCTTATTATCTTGTGCCGAAGATTCTGTCGCCGGCATCGCCAAGACCGGGGAGGATGTAGTTCCTGTCATTCATTCCCTCGTCCATGGCGGCAAGGTAGATGTTGACGTCGGGGTGCTGTTCAGTTACGGCTTTCACTCCCTGTGGCGATGCTACAAGGCACATGAGGCGTATGTTGGTGTAGCCGTCATTTTTCAGGCGCCTGATGGCATCGCAGGCGCTGCCGCCGGTGGCAAGCATAGGGTCTGTCACAATCACAAGGCGCTCTTTGTTTGCGGGCATCTTGTAGTAGTAGAACACCGGCTCGCAGGTCTCCTCGTCGCGGTACATGCCAATGTGTCCCACGCGTGCCGATGGGATGAGTGTCAAAAGACCCTCTACCATTCCAAGACCGGCCCTGAGAATTGGTACGATAACGACTTTCTTGCCCGAAATCTTGGGCGCGTTCATCTTCATCAGCGGTGTCTCAATCTCCTCGTATGTCAATGGGAAGTCGCGTGTCACCTCGTAACCCATGAACATTGATATCTCTTTCAACAGTTCGCGGAACTTTATTGTAGATGTCTCTTTGTTGCGCATAATGCTGAGCTTATGCTGCACTAATGGATGGTCAATTATATGTAAAGCCATAAAAAGTGATATATATATGTTTGTTTGTAAATTCCTGTACGCACAAATGTAATATATTTTTTGAAAAATACAGTTTTTTCGTTTGTCTATTTAGAAGCTGTTTAAATTTCTTTCAAAAACAGGTCTACCTTATGCGTGAGTCATACTTGCCTTTTTATGTTCTTTTTTCTATGCACTTTCTCCTGCATTGACGTGTGTCACAACTTGCTTATCTCCTGTTGCAGCAGTTCCAGGAATCTTGCTCCGTGGCCGCCGTCCATCTGCACGTGGTGGAACTGGAACGAGATTGGGAGTGTCGTCTTCAGCCAACCACGCCGGTACTTGCCCCACATTACCATTGGGTTGCAGAACTTGTCGGTGTATTGGTTTACAATGCAGTCCAGTTCAGTCTCTATCATTGCCGATGTGCCTACAATCATACACTCCTCGAGGAACGAACTCTTGCACTCCGTTGCAACCTGTGCCGTCAATCTGTTGTACTCGTGCGCGAACTCTGTCATGTCATCGGTAAAAGCAATGTCGCACGAGTTTATTCCACCCTTGCAGTTGTTGATAATGACGTTTATGGCAATCCTGTCATATTGGTACAATTTTCCACCCTCGGGCAGGGTGTAGAACTCCTTTATGCCGCTTGCAGCCTTGCCAATGCACCAGCATAGCAGGGCATTGAACCTTATGCCCAGTTTGCGGCTTGTTTTTATGGCCTTGCCGACGTTGAATGTCTTTGTGAGTGTCACCATTGGCATCGGCGATGTCATCCACAGCGAAAAGGCGTTCTCGCGTGTAGTCTCTTTAGGGTTTACCTCTCTCTTCATATTCCGTTTCTCATTATTTCTCAAATCTCCAGCCATGGTCGCCGTGGTATATCATCTGTCTGGTCATTCCACCGTCGATGCAGATGTTCTCGCCTGTGATGAAGCCTGCCTTGTCACTGCAAAGGAAGAGCACCATGTTGGCAATGTCCTGTGGGTTGCCCACGCGCCCCACGGGTTGCTGAGTGGCATCGGCTCCATTGTAGACGGTGCCGGTGGTGTCAATCCATCCGGGCGAGATTGAATTTACCCTTGCCTTGCCGGCAAGGCTCACTGCAAGGGAGTGGGTGAGTGCGGCAATGCCGCCTTTGGCAGCAGTGTAGCTCTCGCTCTGCGGCTGGCTCATACGGTCGCGTGACGACGAGATGTTTACAATGGATGCACCGGCGGCCAAGTGTGGTTGTAACAGTTTTACAAGGTAGAATGGAGCGGTGACACCGACGTCAAGGGCGTATTGGAACTCCTCGTATGTACACTCGTCAATCCCTCTCATCAGCGGCAGGGCATTGTTTATTATGCAGTCTACCTTGTCATGCTTTTCAAGAACATCTGCAACGAATGTCTCAAGTGTTTCCTTGCTTGCAATGTCGCCTACAAAGTAGCCGTCACCATCCTGTTTGTCTATCACATGAACGGTTGCACCCGCTGCGCGGAACTCGCCGGCAATACATTTGCCAATGCCGTTTGCTCCGCCTGTAACAATCACCACTTTGTCCTTGAATGTGCTGTTCTTGCTCATATATTCTTGCTTTGCACCCAAATAATGTTTCTTTTTGTGCAAATATAATATATTTACACAAAATCGCGAATATACATTGCACTCGCTTTTAAAAATAATCAGGTAAACTTGTTACTTCTCGTTCGTTTGTTTATATATTTGTAAAAAAATAAATATTTATGATGACGAGAATCAAATATCTGTTATTGATGTGCGTGTGTGCCTTGAGTGCGGCGGCGCAGGATAATCTTTCGGCATTGTTGCCAATGCCGCGCAAAGTAGTTGAAAAACAGGGCAAGGCATTCGATTTTGCCAAGGTTGGGGAAATCGAATGCCATTTGGGCGACAGCCTTTTTGTTCTTAAGGAACTGGCTGATATAGTTGCGCATCGCACTAAGGTGCAGTTGCCGGCAAAAGGAAAGAACAAAATTGTTATTCTGGAAAACAGCGATGCATCGCCCGAGAGCTATACGCTTGATATCGATGGCAGGAACATCACCATTGAGGGTGACCGCAGTGGCATATACTATGCATTGAAGACATTAGACCAGCTTCTGCTTGGCGATGAGCGCAACAGCGCCGACGGCAAGGCTGCACAGGTGCGCATAGAGGATGCGCCACGTTATGGCTACCGCGCGGTGATGCTCGACCCGGCACGTCATTTCCTGCCGGTCGACGATGTCAAGTTCTTCATTGACCAGATGGCGAAATACAAGTACAATGTACTTCAGTTGCACCTTACCGACGACCAGGGGTGGCGCATTGAGATAAAGAGCCATCCACAGCTCACCGAGGTGGGTGCACACCGTAACGGACATGGTGGCAACAATGGCCCCGACAACGGTTTCTACACACAGGAACAGTTGAAGGAATTGGTGAGCTATGCCGCGGCACGCAATGTGGAGATTGTCCCCGAGCTTGACATTCCCGGCCATTCGGTGGCTATACTGGCCGCATATCCCCACCTTGGCTGCGCATTCCGTCACGGTGATACAAAGAATTTGGGACAGACTACAAACATGATGCTCTGTGCCCACTGCGATGAGGCCTACAGCGTGTACAGTGACATCATAGACGAGGTGGCTGCCATCTTCCCCTCGCGTTACATACACCTTGGCGGCGATGAGGCTGCAGTGAAGGAAAACTGGGCAAAATGTGACGACTGCAAAGCTTTGATGGCCGAGCACGGGTATACCGAGCCGTCGCAGCTGATGAACATCTTCTTCGGGCGTATGCTGGAGTTTGTGCGCAAGAACGGCAAGGAGGCCATCCTGTGGTGCGAGCTCGACAATATTTGGCCGCCTGCCAACGACTACCTGTTCCCGTACCCACAGGATGTAACATTGGTGACCTGGCGTAACGCGCTGACACCAAAATGTATGGAGCTTACCCACAAGTATGGCCACAAACTTATAATGGCTCCGGGCGAGCACACCTATCTCGATTATCCGCAGTGGAACAACGACCTGCCCGAGTTCAACAATTGGGGTATGCCAATCACAAGCCTTGAGACATCGTACAGGCTTGACCCCGCCTACGGTCGCCCGTCCAATGAAACCGCACACGTTATGGGTGTGATGGCGACTATGTGGGCCGAGGCCATCAAGGATATCAACCGTGTTAACTACATGTTCTTCCCCCGTGGCCTTGCCATTGCCGAGGCCGGATGGAGCAATATGGAGCAACGCGGATGGGAGAGTTTCAAGCAGCGTATCTATCCTAACTTGAGTGACCTTATGCGCTGCGGTGTCTCGTTCAGGGTTCCGTTTGAGGTTGCACCACGCCGATGAACCTTATGTAAATTGCATTTCAAACTCCGGTGATGTATCAGAAATTCATTATAACAGGTGAGGGTGAACTCAAGTTCGGCCACGTGTACCACCACCGCAATCTCTTGCGGTGGAACGAGGATTGCCCATACGGGGGTGGGCTATGGCGCATTGATGATGCCCGTGGGGCAGTCGTGCTCTATGGGCGTTCGTTCGAGTTCGGCCCTCCGTCGTTTGAGCATCTGAGGTACGTCAATTGGGATGGCATCGATGGCAACGAGCGGCAGATGTTCTACCAACCACATTGGCCATACGATGAGACGCTTGTTCCGGTTGCCTACGTGTATTGATTACATGACTTCATACAATATCCCACTGTAGTTGTCGGTGGAGAGTTTCTCGCACATGAACTTTATCACGTCAACAACATCCTCCAGCGTTTTGTCGTCTTGCAGACGTGCAGCAAGTATCTGTGGCGCCATGGCCTTGTACACACCATCGGTGCAAAGGAATATCCTGTCGCCTTTCTCCACCTCGATGCGGGTGATGTCCGGGATTGCAACTTCCGGGTCCATTGAGAAGAAACAGCGTGTAACAATCTCTGTTCCCAGACGGGAGTGGTCGGTTGTCCGGTGTACAACCTCGCCATTGCGCAACAGGTAGCATCTGCTGTCGCCACAATGTGCTATGGTTACCGTGTTGTTCTCCACACTTGCCATTACAAGTGTTGTTCCCATCTCAATGGGACGTACCATCCTTGAACGGTAGTAGAGAGCTTCGCTTGCATGTGCAAACGCTGTCAATACCTTCTCTTCGCAATCACTCTTGCCGGGGTTATCCTCCCAGAAATTGCATACTGCATTGCACACAGTCTCGGCTGCTGCATCGCCCATAGCGTGGCCTCCCATGCCGTCGCACACCACCAGAAGGCAGCGGTTCTCTTCGGGCATTTCAACAACACGGCATATATCCTGGTTTGCTATTCTCTTGCCGGTCTCGGAGAATATCGTATACATGTATTTTTGCTTTTCCATGTCTCGTTTATTGGTTTATACGTTTTGTATAGTAATTTCTTCTTAAGAGAAAAACAAACGGCAAAATCTATCATCCGATTCTGCCGTTTGTTCAGTAGGTTGTATTCAAATTACTCTTTCGTAATCTTGAATCCCAGTTTTGTTATCAGTCTGAGGGTTCCAAGTGCTGTATCACGGTCATAGGCCTTTTCAACTTCAGAAAGTTCCTCGTAAGGGACAAGACACGGATGGGTCTTTAAAGCATCACTGCGCTCCTCGCCATAGGTCCAGCCCTGCTCCATACGGCTCTGCGCCCACACGTCGTGTACGTTCTTTGCAATCTTTTCTACAAGTTCATCCAACTCTGCCGGCAACTGCACATTGCCTGTGTCCACCGGCTGCGGTACATAATTCTTTTTCATTGTTCTTTGTGTTATAGTTTATATTATAGAACAATTTCTGATGCGGAATCTGTCATCGTATATAAAATTTATATTTGTTCTGTCAAGTCCAGAAAACCTACAATGTCGGTGTCTGTTATCTGCTTTTTGTGTTCAACAAACTTTCCGTCTGTCAATCTAAGGAATGTGATATCGCCTTTATCATTGACTGTGTATGCTGTTTTCAGTTCCTCAAGGTTCTGTATTTCATTTCCATCATATCCAATGATTATATCGCCTTTCTTAAATATAGCATGTGTTTCATCACCGAATATTGCATGTATTGTCACTCCTGCATATTCACGTTTGCCTTCTGCAATCTCAAGAAAAAACTGTTTTGCCGAAGCTACATATTCTTTGCTTTCGGGATAACACTCTTCAAATGTCGTAAGCATAGACTTTATGTTGCTATAAGCTGTTATGGGGTTGATTGAAGCTTCCTTACCTGCATCGAGTTCTTTAAATCCGTAATACACTAATGAAATATCGTTCAAGAATCCTCCCCAGTAACGGATTTTAAGCCATTTAAGCCCTTGCTCATCTGTATCCTGCAGGGTACATTCCCTCTTTAGTCCATCATAAACTTGTACGTTTGTGCTGTCATATTCCAAAAGCTTTTTCAGATAGACATTGTTGAGAGAATCTAGTTTTATTTCTGACTTGTACAGTTCATCTTCGGCTTTTTTGTTGTCTTCATTTATTTCAGATACATAACCCGATAATTGTTCAAACTCCTGTTTAATCAAAATCTCATATTCCGACTCTTTCGCTCCCAAAACTGTTTTTGGCATATTGACAAATTTTGAACGGACTTCATTGCTTTCCTCCAGGACAGATTCCGGCAACTTGCTTATGATTTGTAAATATGAGTAATATAGAATGTTTCCTAAATGTGTTAATTCTTTGAAACTCATATCAATTAGTTTCAATTCGGATGGAAAAAGATTACTGCCTTCGGCTTCCGTGGTCAGTTCTGTGATTAGTTCTATTGTATCATTGATGAACATATACATTGTTGACAAATGCGCATTGACAGAATGTAATTCAAATTCATTTATACCATACAATGAAAGAAGGAATTTTTGCCAAGCTGTGTATTTGACACTTGCGACACTGTTACTCTTATAATATTCAATATTGCTTTTGATAACATCTATTTGAGAAAGCAAATTATAATTGTTGCTGTTCGATTTATATTCGTCCATAGCTACGGCAAGTTTCTTGTTGTCATCTATCAGAAAGTCTGCTATACCGGCATATAATGTCTGGTGTTGTGCAAACTCTTTGCATAACGGTTTTGCTATTGAACGGAAAACGAAGAAGAGTGAAAAAAGTATAGCGGCAATGGATAGTGTGGAGAGAATGAACCATTTAGCAAAAACCCTCTGTTTGGTATGTCTTGTACTGCTCAAATAGCTTTCAAGGCGTTTCATAGACATATCGAAATACTCAATAGAACCGGCTGCAACAGCTTGATAGTTGCACAACTCTTCCATACCTTGCGGCATTGGATTTGGCCATACAAAGCCATTGAGCATTACCGGTATAATGTTTTTCTTGTGACTTATTGCGCACAACACCTCTTTGCGCACCCAGTCTTCTTCATTGCTACACCGTTCGAGAGCATCGGGGGGTAATACAATAACAAAGTCACGACATCCTTCTATTACATTGAACAATTGTTCATTGAATGGTCCCGAGCGCATAGACTCGAGGTCAAAGAATACTCTGTATCCGGCCGATTTCAATCGTGTCGCTATCAGGTTTGCTGTTTCGTAAGAACTGCGGCGGTAGCTTATAAAAATATCATAAATATGTTTCATCGCTATTTTGCTTTTATTGTATTTAAATAAGTGTTGTAATAGATATTACAGTTCCATCATCTCTATGTTATCGGTACTATCCCTTAAAATAAGCTCCTTGATTCTACTGCTTCCATATTTCCACATTTTGTGGCAGAATACCAGAAATACAATTGTTAGAATGCCACTTATAGCTGGAGTTACGTCTGTTATGAACAATATTGAATCGTAGAGTCCATGAACGATGATAGGTGCAACCAATATAAGAATCTTATTCTTCAATGGTGTCTTGGGATAGAATTTGGCAAGTGAATAATAGTATCCCATAAGTATACCGAAGCAGAAATGTCCGGGCACGGCGAATATGGCGCGGGTGATACCTACCGACAGGAATGTCTCTGCATTAGAGAACAAGTACATGATATTTTCTAATGCAGCGAAACCAAGCGAAATGCATACTGCATATACAATACCGTCCATCTTCTCGTCAAAATATTTGTTTTTGCGCAGTACCAACCATAATAGGAAAAACTTGGCAATCTCCTCTGGTATCGCAGCACCAAGAAAAGAGGTGCCTATGGCTCCAGTGATGGTTGACGGCTCCATAGAATAGAGACCAAGAGATTCCAAAGGCGTGGATATGCATAGGGAGAGCGGCACTGCCAACACTCCAATGAAGAATGCTCTCAATAACTGACCCACAGGCTCGGGAGCGTTCTTGTCCTTGTGATAGATGTAGAATACAAGGACAGCTATTGGGAGTAGGGCTGTACTTAGGATAATTGTTGTGTTTGCCATAGATTGTCTGTATTGCCAAGGCTATTTAAAATGCCTTTCCTGTAATCTCCTCTCCAGTAGCCTCTTCAAGGAAATCGCATCTTGTACAAAGGAGCAGTTCGCGGGTGTATTCCTCGAGCAGGCCTTTGTAGTAGGTGACATCTTTGTGGTTGGTGTGTGTTATTCTTTCCCAAACTGTCTGTTCCGCTGCATCATTGTAGGCGTTGTCAATGGCTTCTCTGTCATCATCGGTCATTAACTGGCGCAGTTTCTGTTCATCGAGAATATCTTCCAATGAACGTGGGTCATTGGGGGTAATTTCTTCCCAAAGTGTCCGCAGGAACTCTTTATATTCACATTCTATTCTCAAAGGCAGTTTCTTGTCATATCCCTCTATGCTTTCGGGTTGTTCGTGAGCTGCTTCATTGACAATGTTCCCAAAATATTTGTCAAGCAACTCCTTTTCTTTCTTTATGCACAGTTCTTTTATTTGTGTTTTGTCCATAATATTTTTTTAGAAATTTAAATAGCTTCTTAAACAACTTCTGACTGTCGATACAATTCAATCATTCAACTTCATACCGCATCCACAACAGAAATTGGCCGATTCACTGTTCTTTGTGCCACAGCTTGTACAGAATTTATGCCCCATAGCTGGTGCAGATTCTATTGTGTTGCTGTTGTTCGTTGCAATTACACCTTCTGCAATTTCCAAGGCCTTGTCATCGAGCTTTGACTGCTCCACCATTCCCCAAATCTGGGTTATGAGAACCGGCCAGAAGAAGAGCATTGAGATTACAGTAGGAATTGCCTGCTGTCCCCAGATACCCACACCTGCTTCAAAGTTGATATTGCTGCCTTGGGGAAGTAAAGTAACCTTCAATGCTGTTTTCATACCCAATACAGCTTTGAATACACCGCCTTTAGTGATAGAAATATCATAGCCACCGCTGCTCAAGGCATCCATCGCCACTTCGTAACCCTCGTTCTGAAACTCTTCCTGAATACGGTTGGCAATAATAGGAATCAAAGATGCTGAACCGTATAAAACCTTTTTAGTACTGAAAGTTGCCATAACTATTGTTTGTTAATGTTTTGAATTGAATTAAAATTGTATACAGCATACAACACGCTTGTTTCGGCAAGCAGGCTTTTGATTTCTGCCAATTGCTCCTTGCTGTATTTTGCTTCCATATCATGAAGCATAGCAAGAACTTTGTCCGATTGGGTCTTAATCTCCTCTTCGGTTACGACACCATCTTCCATGATGTTCTTGAAAGATGCATTATTGACTACCATTTCGTCAATATTCAATATTCCCTCTTCGTTGAAAAACATGGCTATTGATTTTAAGAATTTTAATAAATAATAATGTTACATCAATTATGTTTATCTCTTTTCCACTCATCCAATTGTTTCCACCATTCCTGGGCTTTGCTTTTTTCAACCATGTAATCAATATAGATTATACCCATCAATCCGCCTTTAACATGCAAATATCCGATTTCACCCATTGGAGTTAAATAATATAATTTCTTTTCAGCGTATCTCTTTTGCTGAATCAGCAAAAGAGATGCTTTACTATCTCCAACTCTCCACTCATTTAATTGAAGCATAATGCTTCCAATCGGCACTCCTTGAGCTAATGCGGCTCCATTAACAGATGTTATCTGTCCTGTAAATATTTGTTCTACTAATAGTTTACTTTCCTTATCGTAGTATATGGTCTCTTTAAGGTTATTTTTTTCATCGTATACCCTTTCTTCTCTGAAATAACCTTTTACATTCATTGGTTTTCTTTCGGTATCGTAATACGAAACATCCGTTATTTGAGATTTGTCATTAAAATTTTGTACAGATATTGAAAATCCATATATGCTTATACACGGTGTCCCATCTACATTATAGTAGGCTGTTTCAATTTGGTTTCTGTGGTCATCGTATTTTGCAGTATATTTTGCATAGCCATAGTTGCTTAAACACGGCTCTCCATCTACACCATAGTAGGCTGTTTCAAATCTATTTCCTCGGTCGTCGTATTTTGCAGTCCATTTTGCAACGCCAGCATTATCTAAACATAGCTCTCCATCTACACCATAATAGGCTGTTTCAATTTGGTTTCCTCGTTCATCGTATTTTGCAGTCCATTTTGCAACGCCATCATTATCTAAACATAGCTCTCCATCTACACCATAATAGGCTGTTTCAATTCTGTTTCCTCGTTCATCGTATTTTGCAGTATATTTTGCAACGCCATCATTATCTAAACATAGCTCTCCATCTACACCATAGTAGGCTTGTTCAATTCTGTTTCCTCGTTCATCGTATTTTGCAGTCCATTTTGCAAGACCATAGTTGCTTATACATAGATCTTCATCTATGCCATAGTATGCTTCTTCAATTCTGTTTCCTCGGTCGTCGTATTTTGCAGTCCATTTTGCAACGCCAGCATTATCTAAACATAGCTCTCCATCTAGGCCATAACAGACTTGTTCAATTATATTTCCTCGTTCATCGTATTTTCCAGTCCGTTTTGCAACGCCATCATTATCTAAACATAGCTCTCCATCTACACCATAACAGGCTTGTTCAATTCTGTTTCCTCGTTCATCGTATTTTGCAGTATATTTTGCATAGCCATAGTTGCTTAAACACGGCTCTCCATCTACACCATAGTAGGCTGTTTCAATATTGTTTCCTCGTTCATCGTGTTTTGTAGTCAATTTTGCAAAGCCATAGTTGCTTATACATAGATCTTCATCTATCCCATAGTATGCTTCTTCAATTCTGTTTCCTCGTTCATCGTATTTTGCAGTCCATTTTGCATATCCATCATTGCTTAAACACAGCTTCCCATCTACACCATAGTAGGCTGTTTCAAATCTATTTCCTCGGTCGTCGTATTTTGCAGTCCATTTTGCAACGCCATCATTATCTAAACATAGCTCTCCATCTACACCATAGTAGGCTGTTTCAAATCTATTTCCTCGGTCGTCGTATTTTGCAGTCCATTTTGCAACGCCATCATTATCTAAACATAGCTCTCCATCTAGGCCATAACAGACTTGTTCAATTCTGTTTCCTCGTTCGTCGTATTTTGCAGTCCATTTTGCAACGCCATTGTTATCTAAACACGGCTTTTCATCTATCCCATAACATGTCGCTTCAATTCTGTTTCCTCGTTCATCGTATTTTGCAGTACATTTTGCAATGCCGTCTTTGTTTAAACACAGATTCCCATCTACACCATAGTAAGCTTCTTCAATTGGTTTTCCACAGTTATCGTATTTGAGAGTGATTTTTGCATACCCTGGATTGATTATACACAGCTCTCCATTGACACCATAACAGTCTTGTTCAATGATGTTGCCGCAGTCATCGTATTTTGCAGTCCATTTTGCAAAACCATCGTTATGTAAACACGGCTTTCCATCTATACCGTAACATGCAACTTCAATCATGTTTCCGTTATCATCGTATTTTGCAGTATATCTTGCGTAACCCTGATTGTTTATACATGTCTCACCAATAGTGTTGAAATGGTTTTGTTCAATCCTGTTGCCATATTTGTCAAATACAACAATGGCCGAAGAGCAAAGATACTCATTCAACACCGGCTTATCTTGTAAATCTGATGTGAGTTCGGAACATACTCCTCCAGATACATCATACCCATAGTGACGAGCCGAAACACCTATTTTGTTACAATGATAGGAGCCATCTTTATTCAGATAGCGAACAGTTGTGCGACGACCTATGGAATCAAGCTCATAAGCCATACCCCACACACCAAAATTGTCGGCAACAGCACTGCTGTTAAAGTCTCTACTGTTATTGGCATGGAATGTAACTTTTGTGATATAGCCATCTGCGTTGCGCTCATAAACATAGCGAGTGATGTTTGATGTTTTATCGGCATTGTTTGGGCCTATGGCTGTAAAGCTTTTAGCAAAAGCGACACCATCACCGGCAACAACACTTTCAATATCGACAATAGCTGCAGGCGTGTCGTCTTTACGCGATAATTTGTGGACAATTTGAGGTCGTTCTTTTTCATTACAATACGTAATCTCCGTCAATGTGCCATTATTGGGGCTATACTTGAGTTCCTGTATTGGGTATCGGTCAATAAAGGCGGTCTCATTAATAGTTGTTGGAGTGCCTGCTGAATTGATGTGAGAGACCTTTTTTAGTCGCCAACTATATGCTTTGGGTTGCCCGAATGGTATTCTGCGATATTCAAAGCGGTATGAACCATTGCGATGCTCAATCTGCTCTTTGTTAAGTTCGAGAACACCTGTAGGCACTCCCCAAACATCTACATAATCAGCATAATATTTGTAGGTAGGACGAGTATAATCCAAATAAAAAAGTCCCAAAAGCATAGCAAAAACAACAATAGTTGCCAGTGCTATACGCTGTTTCATTTGGCGGGCCTTGTATCGGTTCCACAGCAAATCACGTCTTACACCTAACATTGTAGCGACAACATCTACCAACGCCTGATGTTTACCGTTTGTTGCAATGTTTGCACCTCGCAACTCCATATTACCACCTTGCATCAACTCGAGCAATGCAGGAGGGAAGCACTCTTCATCTGGATTAGAGGCATTGACCTTGCCCTCTACGATAAAAGGTATAATATACTCTTGACGCCCCTGTTTAATAAAAGTTTCAACTTCGCGATTGACATATTTCGACTTGGCTGCCGATGGAGAACATATCAGAATAAGGTTTTTTGAGGCAGATAATTCCTGCTCAATGGCTTGATGCAACTGATTTCCTGCTAAATCGTATTCGTAAATAAAAATTGGTCTGATTTTTTCAGGTACACCAATCTTACTTTTCTTTACAGCAGAGGGGATATGGTAATATGACAGTTGATGTTGTAACCATTTCGCCCATTTTGAATCGGTCGTAGCATAACTTATAAATGCATAGTAGTGATATGTGTTTTCCATAATATTGTCTGTTTGTTGATGCATCAGGAAACGTGCAATATAGTTCTATAAAAGTTTTATAACCTTGCACCGCAGTATTTGCAAAAAGCCCAACCATCAAGTACAGGCTTGCCACATTGGGGGCACACTTTTTCTGTTGCACCTGTCACACGTTTTTGTGTCAATGCTCTGTATTGGGGTGTGTTCGCCCACTTGAGAATCTCGCGTACACGCACTGCGCTGAAAGGATGTGATTGACCTAATGTTACAGACAGTTGTAATGTCTTGTTCCATAGCCCGTCGTTCTTGATTGCTTCGTATTGGTCGGCCTGTCTTGCCCATTCAATCATGTTCAGTTCATCTGTTATCTTTTTAGGACCGCCTGACAGGCGTGCCATAGAACGTGCTACCACTTCGGGCGAAGTTATTATTGCAGCACATCTGTCGCATGACAGCTCGCTCTTGCGCTGCCAATAGTAAATGGCGAACCTTACAGGTGTAGCCAATGAACCCAATATTCCCAACGAGTCTGCTCCTAAAAGAAGATAGTTGGCTATGCTGTGGTACAATACATGGCGACAAAGGATATGTCCGCACTCGTGTGCTATCACGGCATCCAGTTCCTCGTCATTCAATAACTCGACAAGTCCCGAGGTTATGGTGATGTATATTTTTGTGTCTCCAAAAGTCCATGCGTTGGGAACCGGGTCCATTTGCAGGTAGAACTCCGGTTCGGCAATTCCCAACCGTTTGCATATCGGTGGCAAATGGTTGTAAAGCTTTGGCAATTGGGTGGGGGAGAGACGTATCGCCGTTGCCATGTTCAAGCCATATTGCAACTGCTCAAACCCCAGTGCCATTATCTTTTTTACCAATGCCGGGAAACCCGGAATGCTTTCCAGTTGGCGTAGTGCAGCTTCATCCTCGGGATGAATGAATTCAGATGGTTTAATCATAGTAGTGTTGTATTACCTCCTATTCTTGGATTTAATATTTATGGCAATAATATAGCAGTTGACCCACATGCTGAAAAATGCGTAGATGTCATGTCGACCGTAGTGGAGACATCTCTTTGTTTGCGGTTTGAGATCCTTCGACTGCGCTCAGGATGACACAAAACTTTAGTTTTGAATTAAAACAATGAACTTTAGTCCATCAGAAATTTATTCATACAGGGACCAGTCGATGTCGATTCTTTTACCGCAGACGTCGCAGAATACCTGTTTCTTGTAGATTACGCTATTGCAATGTGGGCAGTGGAATTCTTGCTGTGAGTTGCGGATGCGTTCTTTGAGTACCCGATACAATTCGGTATCCTCGCGTTTTATAATGTCATACCCCAGTTTCTTCAACAGCTTGATTGTGTCCATGGCCATGTTGCGGTCGAAATCCTTCTCTTTCTCGGGCAGTTGCGAGTAGGGCACCATGCATGGGTTCTCCTTTTTGGTGTCGTTGCGCTCCGGTCCATAGCTCCAGCCTTGTGCAAGGCGTTCTACAGCCCATATTTCATGGGCATTCTCTGCAATGGCTTCGCGCAACTCATTCAAATCTTCAGTCAGTTCTACGTCTGAAAGGTCTATTGGTTTTGGATTGTAGGTTTTCATATCTTTTGTGTTTATGGTTACTAAATAGTTCTTTGAATCGTTCCAGGCATCAACAAACAGCCCGCTGGGGTATGTGTCCTTGCTGTTTGGTGAATTGGGGTCATGGATTGTAATCTCTCTGTCTTTTGCGCTGTATGACAGCACAACAACTGTGTGGTCGGGGATTTCTCCAATCAATGTGTCTTCCGTCTGCTCGGCAGCTCTGTTGCCAAGCAGTTCGCCACCATCAACAGCGGCTATTACACTGTCATTCTCATTGAGTGCGTTTTCAATGTCATCCAGCGTGCATTTGTAGCGGCGTGTTACCACAAGACCTTTCTCTTCAAGGTGTCGCCCGATGTTATGAAGTGCAGTGCCGTCCTTTTTCTGCCATCCATTGGTAATTGCATTCTTGAGCAATTGCTCATCGTCGAAATCAATGTCGAGCTTGCGGAGAATGTATTTCTCGCACTCGAGGCTGCAGTAATTCTTTTCGTTGCATGTGGCTGCCATTGCTGTCATTGGAATGTGCTCGCACTCTTGCGGAATTAGACCGAGTTCTGCATCCACTGATTGAGAAATATGCATCAGTTCTCTCAATTCGGCATCTTCAGCAAGGGCGTTCAATATCTCTTTGCTCTCCTGCGCTGTGGCATTTCCGTCGAGGAATGCTGCCAGAATGTCGGCCGGGATGTTATCTGTTGGTTTTCTTTTCATATTTCTCTGTTTCTTTGAGTGCAATCTCAGTCAATGCTGCAATGGCACGTTTCTTGATGTTGTACAAATTATCCACGTTGGTCATCAGTTCCTGTGCCACAACCTTGGGCTCTGCTTCTTCCAGAACCAGTCTTCTTATGGCATGGACATAGCGTTTGCTCGGCATTCGTGAAAACAGGTTCTCGATATCAATTTTTGCAGTCATCCTATTTTCTCCATCAACAGTTTTCTCTTGTGCAACACTGTCTAAAAGAGTATCATTGGAGCCGTTATCTATCATGCAGTCACGCTTGGCTATAAAGTAGCGTATGGCAATGACTTTCATCCATTGAAAGATGGTGCTGCGCCCTTGGAACTGTCTTAAACGATATGCATCGTTTTCCATTAGGTGCAAATAGAATTCGTTTACAAATTCATCGTAGTCAACCTCATAGGAGAATACATTACGCATTATGCTCATGAAAAGCGGGCGGCAACTCTTGAAAAAGAACTGCTGCATCACTCGCTCGTCCCGAGCAATCAATGCTTCAATTATTTGTTGGTCGGTCATTGTTTGTTGTTCTTTAATCAGTCTGCAATGTATTGGTCATAGAATAGTTTGTAAAGTTCTTCCGTGAATGCAATGTCATATTTTCGTGAATCGTTGTCTATCTCTTCAAGTTTCTTGTTGGAGCAGATGTCGGTATGCGCCATATGACCTTTAAGGATATTCTTGTTCTTGTTCTTGTTTTTCCTCTCATTCTCTTGTTCTTCGAATGTCAAAGGACGGAAATTCATCAGCAGTTCTTCGGTGTTCCATCTGTTATGCTCAACATAAGCCAATAGCAGGATTGCTTTTTCGTCATTAGGGAAGATTACGGGGTTGAAATCTATGCTTCGCAGTTTTGTCCATATTGTATTGCCACAATAGATACTTGACCATAAGTTTGCAACAGCTGATTTTCCTTTATATTTAGCTTTGTCTGGCTCGTACTCTGTCTGGATATTCATGTTGCAGTATGTATTGTCAATCTTTCTGCCAATCTCTTCGCTTTGTCTGAGATTCTTTATGAAATCAGTTCTTGAATGTCCAAAGTTTCTTATCTTGCCGTTGTAAGGGGGTAAAGCACCACAGCTGTTTATTGCGTGTACAATGGAATTTCCGTAACGGTTGTAGACAAGAACCTGTAGCACAGAGTCCGAACTGTAAATCTTTTTGTTCAGGAACAATGCGGCTGCGTGAGAGCGGTTCGACTCGGGCAGGCAGATGGCAATCGTCACCTTTGCTTGCGGATTGGCCGACTTGAGTATATAGTTCTGCACGGCGGCGGCTTCTATACCGCCGTTGACGAATTCCCACTTAATGTCAAGGAAATCGCCTCCCAGGTAGTCAAAACCAACCGGGATGTGGATGTCCTGTGTCTTCCACTCCAAAGACCCGCTTTCATTGATGTTGCCATATCGCCAATGGGAAAGTTCGAAGAGTTCCTTGAAACGGCCTATGAAGAAATTCTTTTCCTCTTTTGCATTCTTATCTATGAATGTTATTTTGGTACGTATATTTTTGCTCTCATAATTGGGGTAGTGGCATAGATGTGCAGCTTCAATAGCCATGGCAACACCCATACGCGACATGCCCACAATAAACAGGTGTACATAATTGTCGTCACGTTCTTTAATGCCGGTTGCTCCCTCCAATGGCAAATAACCACCGTTTTCAAAGGCTGTCTCTATGTTTTTCTTGAAAATCTCCTTGTTTATCAGTGTCTTCTGGGCCCACACCTCGTAATAGTTGAAAGGCTTGAATTTTATATAGGCATCAATTTCTTCATTTATATCAAAGAACTGGAATACCGAGAAAGTGGTCTGGTATTCAAACATGACATGGCAGTTCAGCAATGACTCTTTCCAGTTTTTCTCCAGTCTGCTTTTTTGGGTCTCCAGTATATTTTTTTTATTTGCATCAGAGCTTGCAATGAGTTTATTCAGTTCTTTGACTTTTTCAAGCATCAGGGTGATTTTCTTACCATTCTCCGTAGCCTTGAAATGCTCAAATATTAAGTCGAAACATCTCATGTTTATTGTATCATGATATGACTCGATGTCATCGGTTCTTGTATCTTCGCCAATGACAAAAACTTCTATTGCATTCTCAATGTATAAATCTGCAATATCATCTTTTGAAGTGCGGCTGCCATAGTAGATGATTGTATATTTCTGTTGCTCCTCTGTCAGTTCAGAGAATAGCTCGCGCCTGAAGGTCTCTACATCACTTAAGGTCTGGATAACTATGTATGGCATGTTGCCTTTTTTTTCATTGAATAATTCGCATACAATGCCAATGGCAACATCGTTGCCTCCAATGACTGTGTAGAATTTCTTTTTTGCTCTACGTAGAAAACGTCTGTATCGCAGCTCTCCCTTCAACCATTGCTCCCTGCGGCGGTCAAACCAGCTGATGAGCATGGAAATCAACAGGCCGTTCAGGAGAAGAACGCCTGCTGTCGCCACAATGCCGGATATTATACGCCCCGGGTGGGTTGTTGTCATGTGTTGGTTTCCCGGGTCTATAAAATGGTAGTATACAGTCCACAAAAGTGATGGGTCTTTCTGTTTTTTTGTTATTGAATCCGGTAGGTTGGATTGTTTGAGTATGGTAACGCTTTTACCTCCCATAATATTGCAGGTTGATGGGTGGCAGCCTGTGTCCCCAGGTGTGATAATGCCGAGCGTGTCTGTTTCTGAATTTCCGAATCTGTACAGATTATCTTCATAAACAAATTCCTTGCTTGACAGGCTGTCGGCCTTTGGGGTCAAATGGTTGAAGATGTGGATGAATGCTGTGACAATGAATGGGATGAACAATACAAAGTTTATCACTTTTATCAAAAAGTTTCCTTTAGCCAAAAGCCAGTCACGCTTTATTGGCTTCAAGAACATTATTATGAGATACCTTATGCAGTATGCGGCACCAATTGCTCCTGTCGTGATTTCCAGAATCCGTGTAGGATGCAGGAAATCTATGATATATGTAATTATAATAATTAAGCATAGAATCGGGAGGAATCTGTCTGAATATTTCTTTATGAAGTTTTTTATTGTGTTGTGCATAACGGGGGTGTGTGCTTTTTAGTAGTGGACAAATCCATTAAATGCAAATATATATTAAAATATTTGAAAAATAGGGATGTAGGTGTTATTTTTGTTGACAGAGATTAAGCTATGCCGTTTGTTTTCGGTGCCTTATGCTCGCAGTTTGCTCGCTTTTTAGAATTTCAAACAGTTTCTTAAGTTTTTTTAAATATAACTTTTAAAGATTTATGGAATTTTATTGTAAATTTGCAACGATTACAATGTTGATATGGTAACACCTGATATAGAACACTCAACCATGGACGAGCGCCGTGCTTTTGTGCAGGCTCAATGGCAGTGTTTGGGAAACTGCGAATTGTGTGGAAAATGCCACATTCTCAAAGGCCGTGACCCCGAGACACTCTATGCCGACTACATCGATGGCAAGCGCTCATATATCGATGTTACATTGAGTATAAGGAACAATAATCGTTAACCATTAAAAAAGTTTTTATTATGGAGATAAAAGAGAAAGTATTGGCAACAATGAGAGAGGCCGGCGAGCCTTTGAATGCAGGCAAGATTGCTGAATTGAGTGGCATTGACCGCAAGGAGGTTGACAAGGCCATGAAGCAGCTGAAGGAGGAGGGTGCCATTGTGTCGCCCGTACGTTGCAAGTGGACTGTGGCATAACGTGCTACGCAGATAAAAAAGCCAATGGGAACCGTTTGGTTCCCATTGGCTTTTTTATCTTCTTCTTATTCTTATCTGTATTGCCTCCTCTATGGGAGTGTCGCTTATCAGCACAAGATAGCCGCCGCCGCCGGCGCCTGTTATCTTGTAGCCCCTTACCTTGTCCTTGTACTCGTCAATGGCTTTCTGCACATTAGGCGATACCATATTGGGGAACATTGCTATCTGTGCCTCGAACGATGCCGTGCAGGCTTTTCCCCAGGCTGTGATGTCCTTTGCAAGCAGTGCTTTCCAGCAGTCGTCGGCAGCTATGGAGAGTGCCTTTGCGCGTTCAGCATTGATGTGCGTGTCGGCAAGCACGTCGTAGTTGCTGTCACGTGGTGCAAGCGGCACAAGCCACAGATTCTTCTCAATGAAGTCAAGCACGTCGGTATCCTTTACGGTCTCAATGTTCTCGGGCCAGTAGCCGCCGTCATAATTCAGGCGGTTGAGACAAGGCATTACAATGCCGATGGCATCCTGTGAGCCGCTGATGTATGGGCTGCCTGGGGGGTTCTCGTAGCGGAACACCATCTTGGCAAGTGTCTCGCGGTCGCCCTCGGGGATGTCTACCTGCCACATCTCAATGGCAGCCTTGCGTGACGATGTGCTCATGCCGCCGCGGTTGTTGAAGTCGTAGTCAGGCTCAATGTTTATGGTAAGCACGGGGCCGCCGTGGTGCTTGCTCACGTATGGCTGGTCGAGCCACCCGCCTGCAAGGTCAATGCGGTAGGGAATCTTGCACTCCTGGCGCAGCGCTGTTGTGGAGCGCGTGGGGAGGCCGGCTTCAGGGATGCGTGTGCTCACTACAAGCTCTATGCCGTTCTCCTCGCAAAAACGTTTCTTGTCGGGGGTGTAACCGTCGCTGTTCACAAAGAAGATGTCCGGCTTGAGGCGTTTGACATCCTCGGCAAAGTCGAGCATGCCGCTGCCGCTGTTGATGAACGCATCCTTTACATAGCGTATGGCCTTCACCATATACAGGCGCTCGTTCTCGGTATTGATTGTCTTGCGGTCTTTCAACTCGCGTATTGTGGCATCAGAACCGATACCCACGTACAGGTCGCCGTGTGTAGATGCTTCCTTGAAGAATGCCACGTGACCCGAGTGTAGCATGTCATAGCACCCCGATACAAATACTTTCTTGCTCATTATCGTTGTGTTTAATTCAATGAATTGTCAATTTTACAAAGGTATGAATATTATTCAATAATCAAAATAGTATACGTTTTTATTCTTTTAGATGCTGTTTGAATTTTACGTTGTTCAGAAACCGTTGTATGTATATGCCAGCGTGAAAATGCTTGTTCTGCAGCCGCTATGCTGCTGCAGTGTCCCGGCGCAACTGCACAGTGTCGCTCCCGTGGTCAGTATGTCATCGACAAGCATAATGTGCTCGTTTTCTAGCATCTGCCCTGTGTCGGCCGAGAAGATGCCCTTTACATTCTCCCAGCGCTCGTCGCGGTTCTTGTGTGTCTGTGTCTCGTTGGGGATGTCACGCTTTACCAGGCGTGTGTCAACGGGTATTCCCGTCACTTCGCTCAATCCCCGGGCGATGTATTCGCTCTGGTTATATCCTCTCTTGCGCAGTTTCTTTTTTGAAAGGGGCAGAGGGACAATGCGTGTTATGCCATCGAAGAAACCGCTCTCCATGAGTTCTTTCGCAGCCATCACGGCAAGGCGGGTACCAATCTCGGGCGCATCCTTGTATTTTAGCTTGTGCATCAGTGCGTTGTAGGGCGAGCCTTTGCGGTAGTAGATGAACGATGTTGCCCGTTCAATCTCAATCTTGCCCCAGAATGTCTGCTCAATCTCCTGTCTGTGCTGTGGCTCAATCTTTGGAAGCGTGTAGAGGCAGTTGAGGCAGATATCGCGCTCCTGTCGCGAGAGTGTCTCGCCGCACACGCAGCAGTGGCGTGGAAAAATGAGGTCTATGAGGTCAGAAATCCATTTCATCGCTTTTGTATTTTATTGTCTTCATTATCAGTGCTGGTTCATAGCCGCGGCTTGCCGCGTGGCGTATGATTTTCTGCTGTGTGGCAAAGTCCTCCTTCCCTTTCAGCTCGCGGCGCTTGATGTCAATAGCCTCTTTCAGAGCCTGCTGATACTGCTCTTCGTCAATGTTCTCTAAAGCCTCTTTAATGTACTCCTGTGGCAAGTGCTTTTCGCGCAGCGCTGCTGTTATTTTTATGCGCCCCCAGCGGTTGAAACGCACCTTGTCGTTTACAAAGGCGCGACAGTAGCGCTCCTCGTCGATGAACTTTTCATCAATCAGGCGTGCAATGATTTTCTCATGTTCGCTGTGTGGCACACCCCATGCTGTGAGCTTTGCGCTCACTTCGCTTATGCAGCGCTCGCACAGCGTGCAGTAGGCTGCGGCCTTGTTCAGGGCTTCGGCGGGTGTAAGGGGCTTTTTCATTGTATTAGAAATAATATATAAGTTGCAAAACACAATCTGTCATCTCGAACCTTGTGTGAGAGATCTATTGTTCCGCGGTGTTAATGAGATCCCTCGTTGCTTCGCTCGGTCTGTTTACCCCTCCGCCTTCGGCACCTCCCCTAAGCGCAGGGGAGGAATTCTCTGTCTTTGATTTTATTGCTCTAATCATTCTGTCATTCTCGGCAAAGTCCTTGCGCAGTTCAATGCTTGTGTAGCCAAGTGCAGCAAGCATCGCTATTGTTTCCTTGCCGTGAGCGCGGTTTATCTCAAAATAGAGATGACCGCCGGGTTTTAATACCTGCAAGCCTTTTTTTGCTATTGTGCGGTAGAATAACAACGGGTCGCTGTCGGGCACAAACAGGGCTGTGTGTGGTTCCCAATCGAGCACGTTGCTGTGCATTGCCTCCTTCTCCTTCTCTTTTATATAAGGTGGGTTGCTCACTATTACGTCGAATTGTTTGTCATCAGGTTCGTATGCCAAAATATCCACCTGCTCAAAGGTTACAGCGCAACCATTTGCTTTGCTGTTCGCGGTGGCAACGGCAAGCGCTTCGTTCGAAATATCCCACGCTGTTATTTTGCTATTGGGTAGTTTGTGTGCAAGGCTCACAGCTATGCAACCACTGCCGGTGCCAATGTCAAGCACGCTCTCCCAGCCAGTGGCTTCGCTTGCAATCCACTCCACAAGCTCGCTTGTCTCGGGGCGCGGGATGAGTGTCGCAGGGGTCACCTTGAATCTCAAACTGCAAAAGTCGCAGTAACCGAGAATATACTGTATTGGCTCCTGCTTTTTCAGGCGCTCTATGGCATTGTCTAACTGGTCTTGCTGCTCGGCTGTTAGCGTGATGTCGTCTTTTAAAAAGAATGTCATTTGCGATACGCCAAGCAACTCCGTGGCAATGATGCGTGTGAGGGCATCCACTTCACCTGTGGTGTAGTGACAGCTCAATCCTTCGCGTATTATGTTTGCGATGGTTTTCATTGGATGGAAGGAGATCTAAAATTTATACAAAGGTAATAGCCTTTAATTATAAAACAAAGAATAGCTCTTCTAAAATAAATTTACGTTTTATTGGAAGCTGTTTGAATTTCTAAAAAAAATCTCATAGAAGCCGATTGTTTCAAACAGCTTCTTACTTCCGCAGGAAAAGATTGTGACAATAATATATAATGACAGATGTGTTTTTTACGGAGATAAGCCATGAGCCCAAGTCCGTTGGAGAGATACTCCTCGTGGAGTTGAATGGAACCGTCTTTTGTCATAATATTAAAAAGTTGTAGTTCTGTAGCAATATTGCCGATGCAAAATTCATACAAAACTACAACTGGTACTTTAGCGGATGCTTACGATTCTACGTTTCACCTTCCCACTTGTCAAATGCTTGCTTCGCTGATGATGCGGGTGCGTTTCTTTGGGGTGCCGGCGGTTGTCTGTCGCTGAGGTAAGGGGTGGTTGTAGCACACCCACACGAGTATGGCGGTGGCCATCACGCGGTCGTCGTGGTTGCCCTCAATGGCGCCCATCTCTTTGCCGTTCTCCTTGAATTCATAGAGGTCGAGCTCGTATGTTGTCTGTAAACATCTTTCAATGTACATTCCGTCGCGCAATGCCTTGATGAGGAAGTTTATTACCATTGGTTTTGTTGAACTGTTGGTGTGGAATCCCCAGCGGCGCGGGCGTCCTTGTTTTATCTCTGTCTGCGATGTGCGGCAGTAGAGGTTGCCGTATTTGCCGGCAATTTCATTGAGTATGTACTCGAAGTTGTTGCCCTCGGTTCCTTCGGTCTCAAGGGTGTTGGCTTCTATTACCAACAGCGCGTTGTTGTAGGCGCGGGCAATCTCCACTGCTTTCCATGCAAGCCTGTCGTGCTCTATGTGCCCGTGCCAGCAGGCTGCAATCTCGGGTACGCCGCCCTCTGTCATTGCCATGCGGTCGGCTACCAGAATGCAGGAGTAGTCGGCCTTGTCGCTTGTGCCGCCAACATCCACTGCAACTATGTAGCGGTCGCGCAGTGTGTCATCTTTCTCGGGCATGAGCCACACGCTAAGGGTGTTCATGTCGCTTCTTTCGCCCGGGGCAAGCGGCTCGAATATCGTTGCCGGCCGGCCATTCTCAAAGCCTTCCTTTATGTCACCGATGAATGTAGGTGGCAGGCAGTCGCGCCGTGCATTGTTGACGTATGGGATGCGGAACACGCGGCGGCCGCTGCTTTGGAATGCCTCGGCAGCAGTGGAAGGAAACTCGGAGAAGAGGCGCCACTCGTCGGGCATCTCGCGGCGTTTGTCGCGGTACCAGGCAATGGCCTCCAATGTGGCACCAAGCTCAAAGAGGTGCTGCTCATATTCGTCGAGACTGTCGACGAACGTTGCATACTCATCTTCTTTCAGTGGCTTGCTGTAGAGGTCGATTGTGAACCATGGAATGAATACGGGTGTAAAATTATTTCTATGTTCGGTGGCGTCAATCCAGGTGCGGTGAAAGTAGTTGCCTACTCCCTTGGCTGTCGATTCAATGACCTTCATCGTATAGGGGCCGGCGGCTATTGAGCCGAAGATGGATTGCACCAGGTCCTCGGGTTTACGGCCTTGCGTGGCCTTCCACAGGCCAACCTCGGTGAGGTGTGCCATGCTGATGTCTTCGCTGCGCAACGAGTCGGGTTTCTGTGCCGAGCCAAGTGAGTAGCGGCTGTTGCTGTAGCTGATGACACGTGTCTTCTGTGCGCCCTGATATGGGGTGGTGGTAAGTCTCTTGCCACCGCTTGCCCACTGTGGGTAGCGGCTGATGACCTTTGCGAGCATGCCTGCAACGATGGATGACTGTTTCTCGATGTCGCCGCAGATGACACTGTTCCAGTTCTGCTTGTGTACAAGCTGAATCCACAGCATATAGAGCTGCGTGAGTGTGCTGCCGCCCCATTGGCGTGCCTTGCAGAGGATTATGTCAATGGGTTTCTGCTGCAGGCGCAGTGTCTCCATTGCCTTCAGGTAGATGCGTTGCGGGCGGTTGAGTATGAAAGCTGTGTCGCGCCCTTTGCCTTTGTCCGAGATTGTGGTCATTGTGCGCGCCCAATACTCAAAGTCGTGCCTGATGCGCAAGAGGCAGAACCGCAGCCACAGCCTTATGACGTCGCGGTTGCCGGGGGTGGTGCCCTCAATTTCGCGCAGGTAGCCTTCGGCACCATACTCCTGCAGCTGCTGCACGAATCTCTCCTCGCTCATCGTCGTTGGCAGGTACATCCGTTCAATGGGAAAGCCTGCTATGTTCACCTCGGTGCGCGGAACGGATGTCGACCCCTCGCCCGTAATGGGATTATAGACGGCCGAAATCTCTTTCAACCGTCTATAATTCTCCTTTATTATCTTTTCAGTCTGCATGTTGTAAAACTTTTTTATATCCCGGCGAGGTTTGTTGAACGCCGCCTTATCTTTTTATTGTTGTATAGCTTGGCAAAGGTAAAGAGCACGTTGCTGCAAAGCTCGGGGCGCAGTGATATGCTGCTCTTTGCCATCTCGGGGCGGCGAAGCAGCAGCCACTGTACTCTCGTTTCGTTTACAAGGTAGTCAAGTGTTGCACGTTCCAGTACCGGCAACAGGTGGCTGCGGCTGTCGTTCGGTGTCTCGAACTCAATGACAATCTCCTTTTCGTCAATCGTGTAGCTTATTGAGGGGAAGCGGAGCGCAACAGCAGTGACCAGTGCGTTACAAGCCGTGTGCGTGAATGTAATGAGCAGGTCTTCGTCTTCTTTGCTGCTTTGTATGGTGTCGGCATCCTTGTCGTTTCTTTTGGCCGATTCTCCCATGTAGAAATTCCTTAAATCAATCTGCTGTTGCAGCTCGCTTCTCTCAATAGTTATTCTGTTTTTCATAGTTTTTCCTCTTGTCTTGTAGGTTTTATGCGTTGTGTGAGCAGCGCTTGCAGGGTCGTTGTCTCGTTCTGTATCCTTGCAGCGGTAATGGCTGCCTCGTCGGGCTTTGCGTTTGTGTACCACTCCTGCAGTGTACGGCCGGCAATGTAGCCCGAGATGCAATGTTCCAGCTTACGCTCATTGCCGTCGGGGTAGTTGGCGGGTACCTTGATGTCGAAGGCGTAGTGGCCGCCATGCTCTTCTTCTACAAAGTCGACCGTGCTCCCGGGGTGGTGGCGGGCAATGTCGCCGTAGACTTCGTTCACGCTCTCCTCAATCAGCGGGTAGAGCATAGCGCTGTCATCGGCTGTCGCCAGCATTCTCTCTGTGATTGCCGGCGGCGTGCCCATCGCCTCGCGTGCACGTGCCGTGCAGGCAGTTGTTGCAAAGATGCGCTTGCATACATCTGCTCTTGTTATGTCAAATTTTATCTGTTTCATTGTTTTTCTTTTGCAAATATATTGTCTGTTGTTGCGGCGAAGGTTGCTGTTTTGCCATTTTGTGCTAATTTCTGCTGTGCGCGAGTGTCTTGTACACAATACCGCGGAAAGTCTCTATGTCGAGGTAGAACGATGGTGCCGGCTCTCTGATTATCTCGTCGAGGATTATGTATCTGCAGCACTCGCCACACCCCTTGACCCTTTTCTTGTACCGGCGGTATATCTCCTTGTACATCGCCAATTTATTGGGGTTGATGAGCGGCAGCCTCTTCTTGCGTGCCATGAGCGACACAAAGCGCCGTGCGTTCTCAAAGGTTACATAGAAACGTGGTGCCTTGCTGCCGGCTGCGTGCCTGATGACATCATCCTGTGTGGCAAAGGGTCTTGTTTTTCTCACTTCTTTCAATGATTCAAAAAAACTGTTTACAACATCCTGTTTGCGCATGTTGCGTACATTGTCGTTGATAATTGTTTCCATTCTGCTTTTTTGAATACAAAAATATAGTCAAAAACGGCTGATTTCAATGCTGTTTTACCACTTTATTTATCAACAGCCCCATTTTTTGCCGTTCGCAGGAATTTGCCACTGTGGAGTGAGTCGCTTTCTTATTCAAAAAGGTGTATATGCCCCGTTGCCGTGCATTGTAATATTTTTTAGCAATAAGTGGCAAAATAGCAACCTTGCCGGCGCTTTTCGGTTGTTTCTTTGCCGTTGAAAAATAAATCAACTTATGGAACAGAATTTTAAAGACAGAGTGGGGACCCCGCAGCAGGTGGAGCCCACAGTGCAGAACGGCATCCCAAATGCCGTGCCCGATGCCAACACAGCAGCGTTGCAGGGCAAGCAACCCTCTTTGGAGAATTTCAATGAGAGGCTGAATGTGTTTTTCGGCGGTAATTTTGACATCAATGACAGGTTATCGCAGGATTTGCTCATGCGCCATCTTGAACTGAACCGCGAGCAGAACGAGCGCCTTGTAACGATGCTCGACAGCGACCCGCGCCTGGCGCAGCTGCTGGCCGATGTGGTTGGCGGCAAGCGTGGTGCACACAGTGCCGTGGCACGTTACTTCGGCCGCGGGTTCATGAACATTGACGAGAACAGCCCCGAATTCGAGGAGATTATGCTTGCCGACGAGGAACGCAAGGACGAGGTTATGCGCCTTGCCAATGACCGTCGCGAGTATGAGACGAACCTTGAGGAGAGTATGCCGGTGATTGAGACTTTCTGTAGTGAGCGTGGCTATGACCCGTCGCAATTCATGGACAAAGTATGGGAGCAGCTGGTATTCCCCATTATGGCCGGAAAGTACAGTGTGGATGTGTGCACGGCGCTCGACCATGCCATTACGTACGAACAGGATGTCAAGGATGCCTTTGCTGCCGGTGACATCAAGGGGCGCAACTCGAACATAATGCGTATGAAGGAGGATTTCGGTGACGGGTTGCCAAAGGGTATGAGCAGTGCAGCTCCGGCACCCGAACGCAAGCGCTCACGCAACTCCCTCATCGAAAAAGCGCTCAATGCCTGATTGCGCTTGAAAATCAATGACAGCTTCCTATTATTAACTACAAATAATTTAATCTATGAAGAAAATTTTGAATTTCTTGAGAGAGAATCCTCTCTTTGTGATTGTTTCTCTGGTGTCGGTGCTGCTCTATGCGCTTGACAATGCCGGGGCGGGTGCAATTCTTGCTGCAGTGACAGTTGTCCCTGCAGGCTCGACAAAGGCCTCGAGGGGTATTGCGGGTCTTGCCACTCAAGGCTCGGGCGAGGCTACTACAGTCTCCAATGCGAGCGAACTCTCGCCCGACCTCATTGATGCCGATGTGGATGACCAGATTGTCAGCATTGCCAGTGACGAGAGCGTGATTGACACCATCAAGCGCAAGATTCGCCGTCAGGTGCGCGTGACTTCGTTCGAGGTCGACCACTATCTCATCGACGACAAGCGCTCGAAGGCCTACACCAATGCCGTGTACAACGGTATCAAGGCCACACGTGCCGAGATTCCTTTCTCCACAACCGGTGAGAGAAAAATCTTCCAGGAGTACTACACCGCCATCTGTAAGGGTGTGAACGGCTATGACCCAACCGGGCAGATTGAGCTGCCGGGTGTTGACCTCATGCTCTTCTTCGTGGGCAAGAACAGCACAACCGAGGCTCCGATTGCAATGGCTGTGAACGGCCCCAAGACAAACCCCACTGATGACTATTGCGTTGTACCTACCATCCCTGCCGGCACAGAGATTATTCTTTTGTCGTCGGCCGCCTACGAGACACAGAAGTTCATTGCGCCATCGACCATTGTGCCTGTGCCCGAGCGTATGTTCTTGCAGAAACAGCTCTGCAACAGCATAGTGAGCGACTATTTTGCTGCGCAGAAGAAGCGCCTGCAGTTCAATGAGTCGCAGATTGCCGAGGCTGTGCTCCGCCAGTTCCGTCTCGAGAGCTGCCGCACCGCGTGGGTCGGACAGCCGGGCAAGTTCAAGGTACAGGCCATGGACAATGCCATGGGTTACCAGTGGGACTACTTCTCAAAGGGTATCCGTTGGCAGTTCAAACGTCAGTATGACCTTTCGTCAAGAATCACTTTTGCCGACCTTGTCAACCTGTCGATGGTGAAATTCACCGGCTTCAACTGCACCAAGCGTGCAATATGGTTGCTTGGCAAGCAGTTGCTCAACGACATACAGAAGATTGACCTCACACTGCACAAGAACATCAGTGTCAGCGGCGACAAGGTCTTTGGCATAGAGTGTACAAAGATACACACCGTCTTTGGCGACATTGATCTTGTCCATGACCCTACACTCGATGCTCTGGGCTACGCGCATTGCGGTGGTCTCATTGACGAGAACGGCCTTGTGCGCTACTACATGAAGAACGAGGATGCCAAGACCGAGAATGTTGACGGCGAGGAGGCAAAGCGCGCGGTTGTAATGACAATTGACTGCCTCTGTCTCAAGGGCTATTCACACATCTGGGTGAACGGTTCGGCTGCCGAGAGTGATATCCCCGGTGCTTCGCACGTGACAAGCGCAGCGACATTGCCTGCCGAGCCTGATATCAATGACGTTGTGATTCTCTCGGCCGATGTGAACCGCACTGTCGATGGCGAGAGCAGACTGTGGTTCCCCGCCGGTTCGGTAGTCACCTACAACGGAACTACCTGGGTGGAGTATACCGGTGAAATTATTGTGTAACCGCTCTTTGTCCGGCGGCTTGTGTGGCCGCCGGCATTGATGACTAAAAAAGAATGGATATGAAAAAACGCATTACATACGAGATACATGGCCAGATAGAGCGTAACAGCTACTTCAGGATTGGCAAGGCCTTGGTGAGAATTGATTTTACCGGTGGCACAATAAACTCCACCGGTGTCTACCCGGCGCAGTACACTACAGATAACCCGCTTTTCCAGCGTGCGATAGAGAACAGCAACGCATTCCGTTGCGGCGAGATAAAACGCGGCAGGGTAGATGTGCTTGACGAGGGCAAGAAAGCAGGCGAAGAGCCCGAGGAACCACAATACACCGTGGTTGCCGAGGTGACAAATGCGCAGCAGGCACGTGCCGTCCTTATGGCCGAGCCTTATAACTGCCAGTTGTCGCAGCTGCAGAACAAGAACTCCATAAAGAGTGTTGCAAAGGCCCATTCCGTTTCATTTCCCAACTGGCTGTAATGGAGTGTAGTGAACTTATAGATAGAGTAAAGCTTGTGATAAACGAGGCGGGGGACGATAGTGATGTGTCGCTCTTGTCGGCCGACACCCGTTCGCTCGATGAAACCATTGCAGAGCTTCTGCCGGGTGCAGTCACTTTCATACAAAAGAACAAGGGTGCCGGAGCCGGGCGTGTCAACACAAAAGCAGCGGCTCCGTCGGCTCTGGAGATTACGGCCGACAGTGCCGGTGGGGGCACGCTCCTGCTGCCCGATGATTTTGTGGCTCTTGTATCGTTGCAGCTCGGTGGGTGGAACAGGCCTGTCAGCAGCCTCTGCGCGTACGATTCGCGCGAGGCAGCCTGGCAACGCAACGAGTACACCCGTGCCGGCTGCAGCAAGCCGGTCTGCATTGAGGCATTCACGCCTGCCGGTGAACGTTGCGCACAGCTGTTTCCTCTCCCTGCAGGCGATGGGGCAAAACCGGTGCATTTTGTCTACGAAGCGGCTTTCGATGCCGATGCCGGTCTTGCAGGCTATGATACGTGGATGGTGGATGCCGTGGTGTACCAATGTGCCTCGAGGCTTTACACCTTGTTCGAACGTTACGATGCCGCCAATTCAATGTTGGCGCTCGCCTTGGCAGCCTGCAGTGCACAAGCGGGGAAAATATAAGAATTTGTTATTGTTATGGATGGCTTGAGAATCTTTACGGCATCTGCCGTCGCAAATGTGTTAGGGCTGTTATTCCCTATAAAGAACGATATTTTCGGGCTTGTCCTTCTCTTCACGGTCAATTTTGTAGTTGGCCTGCTTGCCGATGTGTGCAACCGTCGCGATTGGAGCTTCAGGAAAGCATTCAGGTTTTTCCGCGATGCTGCAATTTACTTTGCGATGGTTGCCTGCATCTACCTGCTCGGTTACTTCAAGGGTGAAGAGGAGACAGCCGTACATTGCGTGTCGTTCACAATATATGTTGCAATTTATTTCTATGGAACCAATATCCTGCGCAATGCCCGTGTGATAACCAACGAGCAGAGCACGCTCTACAGTGTGCTCAATTTCCTCTATTATATATTTAGCCTGAAGATGCTTGAACGCAGTGGCTTTCTAAAAGATTATATTGACTATGAAAAGCAGAAGAAAGATGATTCTTAGCGCCCTGTTGCTCTCATTGGCAGCCTGTGGTACGGTGCAGAGGGCAAATGAGGTGGAGCATACCTCGCAGGAGAACTTTGTGGGGCACACCAGGGTGGACAGCGTGATGCTGCGCGACAGCATATTCATACGCGAGAAGAGCGACACGGTGTTCTATACCAAATACAGGACAATATACAAGGAGAGGCTCAAGGTAGACACCATAGTGCGGTGCGATACACTCTACCGTGACAGGGAGGTGGTTGTGGAGCGTATCCGTGACGAGGGATGCCGGAGTCCTTTCTACCGGAAATTGTTGCCTGTCGCGCTTGTGCTTGCATCCATTGTGTTGTGGCGCACGGGGCTGTGGCGTGTTTTGTTGAATGTGATTATGAAAGCAGTTGAATTATGCAAAAGAGTTTTTCGTTTAAAGGGATAAACAGGAGCACCGATGTTGTGCTGGCACAGGATGGCGAGTGCCTCGATGTCGTGAATATGCGTATGTCGAACGGCAGTCTGTTGCCAATGCCGCAGCCTGTGACGGTGGCCAGCCTGCGCTCTGCCTGTCCGGCAGTTTACCATCACCCGACAGCCGGCTGCTACATTGGCGTGACAGCCGACGAGGAGCGTACCTTGCGATTCTATGACGGCAGCTTCGCACCCATAATGTCGGGCGATGGGATGCTCGCATTCAGTAATCTGCGTGGTGTGAACGGCATTGAGTTCGTGGGTAATATAGTCTGTTGCCTCACCGATAGCGGCATCTTCTATCTGCTGTTTGACAATGGCACATACCTGTCGCTTGGCGAGAGACCACCGATGCCCGATGTGAAAATCACCCTTTCGTCGAAGGTGGAGCGCTTGACCACTGACGATGCCTATTACAAGGCATCCGACACTGATGAGTTGGAGCATTCCTGGATTTATAACGAAAAAGGCTACATCAATGAGTGCATCTCGGTTTTGAACAAGGCGGGGTATTATATTGACAGGGCTCTTTTCAGGGTGGCCCTGCGCCTCTATGACGGCAGCTACATGAACATATCCAATGTCATATATATGAGCGATGAGGCCAACGGCGACGGAGTAGGGCGCGATGGCAAGAATATGGTTTCAGTGGCTGTGGATACATCCTCGCCGTCAAGGTACAAGGTGAGTGTGCGCGGCTTCAGGCCCGAATTCTCTTTCTCCTCGTCACCGGCTCTGCAGGCGTGGCGCAACATTGTCGTCGGGGTGGATATATTCTCCACTGTGTCAATCCCCGGAAAGAAGAGCGTGCCTGAAAAACGTGTGGACAACAGCGAGGTCTACATGGAAAAAACTCTCGAGGAGCTGTGGGAGGATATAGCATCGGCATCGCTATACTACAAGGTTGCCGAGTACGATGTCGACGGCAACTTGCTCAACCGTCTCGATGATGTCTCGTCCACGAATCTGGCTCTGCAACAGGGGCTCGGGACTGCGACTGTGCCTTCATCGCAGTCGGGCTACGATGTGGGTTGCAGCTTCCTCTACAATGGCCGTCTGCATATAGCTGCATTCAAGGAGTATTTCTTCAAGGGATACAATGTCGAGGCCTACAGGACAGCTGAGGGTACGGGTGGCTATGTCGATGAGATGATTGTCCAGGTGAAACTGAGGACTACGCAGGGCGAGTTTGTTACAGGTAACACTTTCCATGAACCGCCGTTGGGAGACAATGGTTTTGCTCCATTGCTGCCGCCTCTGCTGACGTACCCCGATGCGCGTGCCTGTGAGATGACTGTCTATCTCAAGATGGGCAGCATTGTATATCGCAAGGTGTTTCCGCTGAAGGCGCACAAGTATCTGAACATGGCCTACTACCTGCACAGGTGGTATGTGCCTTTCAATGTGACGGTCTCGGCACTCTTTGCCAATGGCGGACAACCTATGGCGAGTATACCGAGTGAGGATGTGCTGCAACTCTTTGGCCATGAGACGGGAACGCACGAGGTGATATACAGCGCTTCGGGCAACTGCTGGACATACAAAGGTAATTCATTCCCGCCAAGCCAGTACAGTGACTTGCGCATTTTCGGTATTCATCGCAATGCCGTTGATGGCGACAAACTGCTGTTCAAGATAAAGTATGGTCAAGTGACCGATTTTACTTTCAAGGATATTGACAATATTACCTTTGATGATACATGGGAACAGGTGGACGGTATGCCCGTCACAGCCCCTACACCTTGCGAGGAGAGGCTCAATGTGATGAAAGTCTCCATGGTTGAGAATCCATTTGTGTTCCCTGCAGCTTGCACCTACACACCTTCGCAGAGCGGTATCGTAGGTTTTTCGAGCAATACCATAGCTCTCTCCCCGGGGCAGTTCGGACAGTTCCCGCTCTATGTGTTCTGCAATGACGGAATATGGGCGATGTCGGTCGATACATCGGGCAGTGTCGCTTACCTCACCTGCAATCAGGTCTCACGTGACATCTGTGTGAACCCGGCTTCAATATGCGGGGTGGGAGGCGGTGTGCTCTTTGCCGGCAAGCAGGGGATGATGTTGATAGCGGGCAACAGTGTCAGCCGTGTTTCTGCTGCAGTTGACGGCGATTCTCCGTCTTTGGACGGCGTGCCGGCCGACCTTTTCACAAAGATGTCGGGACTGGTGTCACTTGGGTGCATCGGCGGTGGGTTTGATTTCCGTAATTTCATTGCCGATGCGTTTGTAGCCAATCTGCCGTCGCATAATGAGATTCTTGTAGGTAATGCAGCCTTTGGATACTCTTTTGTCTACTCCTTCTCCTATAACGTGTGGACAAGGTATAACGTGAATTTCACGGGCATGGTACAGGGCACGTCAATGCCATACTTCTTTCTCTCTACGGGCGGGAGCACAGAGATTGTCACAATCCCTGATGCCGTGTCGGGCGACAATCGCATACAGCTGTTTACACGACCGCAGATATGGGGCTCCAAACTGCCCAAACGCATTATGCAACTTCTGCTGCACTGTTATGTGGAGTCATCGGCAACTCCCACGCAGGGAGTGCCTTTGCTGGCCTGCTATCTGCTTGGCAGCAACGACGGCACACATTTCAAGATTGTGGCAGGCAGCGAAAAGAGTGCGGGGGTACAGGATGTGCTGTTTCCCTATTTCCCCACGCGCTCCTTCAAATACTATCTATTTGCCATAGTAGGTGAGGTGGGGGCTGCAACCGTGCTGACAGGAATGGATATCGATGTGGAGTTCCCTTGGCGCAACAGGCTCCGATAGCCATATTGCAATGATTGGGTATAATTTATCCGTGCAATCCCCCGCAGGATTGCACGGATATTTTTTTGTGTCAAACCATTTTACATCCGTTGTCTAAAAATTTTACACTTTTAGGAATTGCAGTTTTGCTTAATTTGCTGTGAGTTAATGATTTGGTAGTTTTGGCACGGTTTTGGCACGTAATCTTGCAGAAATACTTTTAAATTTATGAAAAATATATTTGCAATAATTACACTATTTGCCAACATTGCCTTTGCCACAGCGCAGACAATGAGTATGGATGAATGTATGGCATACGCTGTCGGGCACTCCGTTTCGGTTGCCAAACAGGAGAACAGTCTCGATAATGCCACAATGAACTACAGGCAAGCCGTTGCAGGGTTGTTCCCGTCGGTGTCGGCCGGTGTTTCGGCTTCGGCCAATTTCGGCCGTTCAATCGACCCCGAGACAAACAGCTACACGACAGTCTCTACTTTCAGCAATTCATACGACCTTGGAGCTTCAATGCCGCTTTTTGCAGGCTTGCGCTACGTGAATACTGTCCGTGCAGCAAAGGTAGCACGTGACCGAGGCTGCAGCGACCTGCAGATAGCCCGTGACAGGGTGGCTATGGAGGTGATGCGTGCTTATACCGATGTCGTATATTATAAGGAGGCTGTCGAGATTGCCCGTGAACAGCTCTCGGCATCGCGCAAGACACTGCTTCAGGCGCAGAAACTCTATGAACTGGGCCTCAAGAGCGCTGCCGAGGTTGCTGAGGTCGCATCACAGGAGGCCGGTTATGACTACTTGCTCACCGAACAGCAGAATAACCTTGCAATGGCATACATTGCACTGCGCGAGGTTATGAACTACCCGCAGGGAGGCGCGCTTGAGGTTGCTGCAGCCGGTGATATTGTTCCTACACTCTATACAACTTCGACCGGGAGTGTCGTTGACAATGCACTTGCCGCCAATGCACAGGTCGTCTCGGCCGGGCTTGCTGTCAAGGAGTCAAGGCTCAACTATATGAAGGCGAAAGGCAGCTGGTTCCCTACAATAAACCTTTCGGGTGGCATAGGGACAAGTTACTATACAAATTTCAGAAGTGCAGCCTATCCCCCGTTCCGTACACAGCTCGAGAATAACCGCGGTGGTTATGTGGGTGTTTCAATGTCCATTCCAATCTTCTCTAACTTAAGCCGCAAGACCTCGGTACGCTCATCACGCAACGCGCTGCGTAATGCCGAGCTTGAGATGGATGCTGTACGCAATGCTGTGGAGAGCGAGGTGGTGCAGGCCTGCAGACAGATGGAGGGCTATGGCAAGCAGTACATTCAGGCGGTGAAGAAGATTGAGGCTGCTCAGTTGGCATACGATGGCATTGCTGCAAAATTCGATAAGGGGCTTGTAACAGCAATCGAGTTGCAGATGTCGGCAACAACGCTGTTGCAGGCAAAGTCGGACTGCCTGCGTTCGAAGCTGCAGTACATGATTGAGAAGCGCATGGTCGATTACTATAGCGGCATTCCGCTTGTCGACGTTGAATGAAATATATGTTAATATTGATAATAATAAATTTGAAACTATGGATATAAAATTGGAAAAGAAAAAAGGATGGCGTGCCATCCTGAGCAAGAAGAGTCTGCCTTATCTCTTTGGTGTACTTCTGTTGCTGCTTGTTGCGTGGCTGTTGCTCAAAAAGAACACTACCACACTGCGTGTGAACAGTGCAACAATAGTTGTCTCGGCTGTGGAACAGGGTGAGTTCAACGATTATGCCACTCTCAACGGTATTGTCCAGCCTATAACGACTATGCAGCTGTCGCCGTTGGAGAGCGGAGTGGTGGAGCGTATTGTTGCCGAGGAGGGAACGACCGTTAAGGCCGGCGACGTAATCCTTGAAATGACAAACAAACAGTTGTCAATGCAGATTCTGCAGTCCGAGGCCGACCTGGCCGAGAAACAGAACATCCTGCGCAACACCCTCATTTCAATGGAACAGGAGCGTTTGGCTCTGCGCCAGGAGATGCTGCAGCTGGACCTTGATGTAACCCGCAAACAGCGTGCATACGAGCAGAACCGCGAACTTTATGGGAGTGAACTCATTTCGCGCGAGGTCTACTTGCAGTCAAAAGAAGATTATGAGCTTGCCGTTGCGCGCCGCTCCCTTGTTGGTGAACGCCAGAAACAGGATTCGCTCTACCGTACCGTACAGGTAGCACAACTCGATGAGAACCTGCGCTCTATGCAACTTAATATGCAACTTATCCGCGAGCGAGTAGGCAATCTTAAAGTCAAGGCTCCCATTGATGGCGAGGTGGGCATGCTGAACGTGGTGCTTGGACAGACACTCTCGCAGGGTAGTGCTATAGGGCAGATAAATGACCTCTCGGCCTACAAAGTGACAGCCATGGTCGATGAACACTACATCGACCGCGTTGTAACCGGTCTCACAGCCTCGTTTGTACGTCGCGACAACTGTTACGATATGTTGCTGCGCAAGGTCTACCCCGAGGTGCGCGAGGGAAAATTCAAGGTCGACCTCACATTTACCGCCGAACTGCCCGACAATATCCGTTCCGGCCAGACATACAACCTTAATTTGCAGCTCGGTCAGCCTATAGAGGCCGTGTATATACCGCGTGGCGCATTCTTCCAGAAGACCGGTGGCCGCTGGATATATGTTGTCGATGCTACGGGCGAAAAGGCCTACCGCCGCGAGATTCGCATAGGCCGCCAGAATCCAAGATTCTATGAGGTACTTGAGGGTCTTGCACCGGGTGAGAAGGTGATAACCTCTTCCTATGACAATTTTGGCGACAACGAAGAACTTATTCTTAAAGTAGGAAAGTAATAAAAAACAATAACCATGTATATAAAGAATTTCATAACATTGCTGAAACGTTACACCACATCGTCGGTGCTCAACATTCTTGGAATGGCATTGGCCTTTGCTGCGGTGTATCTCATAATGGTGCAGGTAAACTATGACCTGTCTTACAACAAAGGCATACCCAATGCGCGTAACATCTACCGTCTTGAACATCCCAACTGGAGCGAGGAGGGGTATTGGGATACCACTTGGCCGCGCCAGTTGCCCGACGACCTTTGCAAGGATATTCCCGAGATTGAAAAGAGTGCCACAATAACACCTACCGGGTATTTCAATATAAACTCTGTTTATTCGAGAAAGTTGGACGACCGTATAGATAATATCGAGTTGAACCTGTGCGAGACGGAGCGCGAAGGACTGGAGATTCTTGGCATTGAAATTATTGAGGGCTCGCTTGATAATTTGATACACCACTATTCGTTGGTTCTTAAAGAGTCGGTTGCAAAAAGGTTCAACCTTTCCGTGGGTGATGTGTTGTGTTACGGCCGTGATGCCAACGAGGAGAACACTGCAACCATTGTAGCAATATGCAAGGACACTCCTTCACCAAGTATTCTTGACGGAACAGATGGCTGGGGTGGTATGTCGATTGCTCAGGAGAATGAAAACCCCAACAATTGGAACAACCCTTATTACATACAGCTCGCAGACGGTGCATCACCCGATGCTGTTGTTGAGAAGATGAGAGAGGTTCTGCCACGTGCCTTTAATATTGAACTGGAGGTAGACGATGAGACTTATGAGCAGTTTATGAAAATGGCAAATCCGCGTTTGAGCCCGCTGACCGAACTCTATTTCTCGAATGATGTCAGCAGTGCTTATCACGAGGTGGGCAATAGATTGACTACATATACCTTCATTGCAATAGCACTGCTCATAATTCTAATTGCAATGATAAACTTTGTGAATTTCTTTTTTGCGCTCATTCCCGTGCGCATAAAGGCAATAAACACATACAAGGTCTTTGGTGCATCGACATTGAGGCTGCGCCTGAACTTCATTGTCGAAGCCTTGGGACTTGTGGTTACAGCCCTTGCCGGTGCTGCAATACTGGTAGGACTGTTTGCCGAGACACCGATGGTTGACCAACTCTCTACATCTGTAACTTTCAGTGAGAATTTGACAATAGCACTTCTTGTTGTAGTGGTAGCCATCGCAGCCGGTATTGTTGCAAGCATATATCCCGCATTCTACATTACCCGCTTCTCGCCGGCAATGGTGCTTTCCGGCTTCCAGGCATCGGCCCCGGGCCGTCGCTTGCGCTACACTCTCGTTGCCGTGCAGTATTTCATCTCCATAACACTCATCATATGCTCACTCTTCATACACCGCCAGCGTGAGTTTATGCTCGGTTACGATATGGGTTTTGACAAGGAGAATCTTCTTGTAGTCGACAAACTACCTGCCGAGGCTGTGTTCGAGTCCTTTGACTTGGAGAACGGATTGTCGCAGGTAAGGCGCAATGCCTTTGCCGAGCGCCTTACACAGAACCCCGCAATCATTGACGTCGCTTTTGCCAACGGCTCGCTTGTGACACCTTCGAGAATGCAGTGGGGACGCAATGTCGACGGCAAGGGAATCTATTTCAACGTCTATCCTGTTTCGTGGGATTTTCTGCAGCTTATGAAGATTGACATTGTGGATGGCAGGGATTTCTGTAGCAGTGACGAGACTACTGTCAATGGGGTTTACATTTTTAATGAAGATGCAGCACGCAAGGTGGGTATAAAAGTGCATGACAAGATTCCCGGTCACCGTTCCGATGCCGATGTCGTGGGTATATGCCGTGATTTCAACTATCGCCCAATGCAGTACAACATTGAACCATTCGCGTTCTACATATTCGGCAAATATCCTTGGAGAGTTTGCGAACATTTGTATGTGCGCACAATGGCCGGCGCCGATATTCCTGCGGTAAAGGAGTATATAATGCAGACTATTGCAGAGTATGCACCGAGTGCTCCCGCTGACAGCTACGATGTGACACTCTTTGATGCAGAACTTGAACAGCAGTATCAGAAAGAGGAGAAATTATCGTCCTTGATTACCCTGTTTACAATGCTTTCCATACTGATATCGGTGATTGGTGTGTTCGGTCTTGTACTGTTTGAAACCCAATATCGCCGCAAAGAGATTGGCATACGTCGTGTACACGGTTCATCGGTTGCTTCAATTCTCAGTATGTTCAATATAATGTATCTGCGCATCGTTGCACTATGTTCGCTTGTGGCAGTGCCTGTGAGTTACCTTGTTATTGACCGTTGGATGCAGCAGTTTGCCTATCGTGCAACGATGGCTCTCTGGGTCTATCTGCTTGCCATTGCCATTGTGGTTGCAATAACGGTTGCAACGGTGACAATGCGCGCCTACAAGGCTGCAAATGACAATCCCGTGGATGCAATAAATAAGTAAGATAATCAATGATATGGCAGTCGGGCTAAAATCATTCTGTATAAGCGAATTTGTCATTCTGACCATTCCTTAATGTAAAAGTTAAAGATGTTTTCGATGAGCGAAGCGAATAACAGAATGTGAAGAATCTTATAATCGCACGAAGGAATAGATACTTCGCTGCGCTCAGTATGACATGGTACAGTGGGGATAAATTATTACCAAATAAAAAACAAAATATCAATCAATAAAAACAATACAATTATGCTTAAAGTAGAAAATTTGAAGAAGAGTTTCTTCACAGAGGAAGTAGAGACAATTGCTCTTAATGGTGTATCATTCGAGGTAAAGGAGGGTGAGTTTGTAGCCGTTATGGGACCTTCGGGTTGCGGAAAGTCCACACTGCTCAACATTCTTGGTCTGCTGGACAACCCCACAGGCGGTAGTTATCATTTGCTTGGTAACGAGGTGGGTGGTTTGCGCGAGAAGGAGCGTACACAGTTCCGTAAAGGCAATCTCGGTTTCGTGTTCCAGTCGTTCAATCTCATTGACGAGATGACTGTCTTTGAGAATGTGGAACTGCCGCTTGTGTATATGGGGGTGAAGGCTTCGGAGCGCAAGAGACGTGTCAATGAGATGCTCGACCGCATGAACATCTCTCACCGTGCAGGGCACTTCCCTCAGCAGCTGTCGGGTGGCCAGCAGCAGCGTGTGGCAATAGCACGTGCAGTTGTTTCCAACCCAAAACTTGTGCTTGCCGATGAGCCTACAGGTAATCTTGACTCAAAGAACGGACAGGAGGTGATGGCTCTGTTGCAGGAACTCAACCGCGAGGGTACAACAATAATCATGGTTACCCACTCACAGCACGATGCACAGTTTGCATCGCGTACCATCTGTCTGTTCGATGGCCAGATTGTGACCGATGTGGCAAATAAACTGTAATGTATTACACCTGCGACAAGGCAAATGAGCAGTGTGCTTGCTCTTCAGCACTCTTGCAGGCATTACAGCCTTTGCCTTGTCTTTGATATTGAAAAAAACTATGCAATTATTCAATTATTCATTCCGTTATCTGCTTAAAAATCGCGGCAATTCGTTGGCAAGGTTACTCTCCTTGTCATTGGGATTGGCTGTGGCGCTTTGCTTGTGGTGGCTGTGGTGTATGCAGTGCAGCTGCTGCTATCGTTGCGTGCCGCAAGTGCCAATCCTGTCGATACTATAAAAAAGAACAATTGATAAAACAAAAAAACTATGAAAATAGCATTCAAGAACTTTTTGACAACATTGAAGCGCTACAAGGTTGCTTCGCTGTTGAACATTGCGGGTCTTGCGCTGGCATTTGCGGCTTTCTACATGATAATGTCGCAAGTGTACAGTTCAATGACATTCAACAAGGCCATCAAGGATAATGAGAGGGTCTATATGGTATCGCCATTCCTCGAAGGACTTGGAGGTTGGTCGGAGAATGTTCCTAACCCTATCTGTTACGAGACGGCTGCCGAGCTGCCTCAGGTAGAGGCTATTGCATCGATGAATCCTTTTGGCGACGATGTGCCGGTGTGGATAAAGAGAGAGGGTGAGAACTACGAGAGAAACAAAATGACAGTCGTACGTTGTACAAACTCAATACTTGATGTATTCTCTTTCGATATCATTGCCGGAAACATTGATGATTTCAAGCAGAAGGATGCCGTGGTGCTGTCGCAGGGTGCAGCCGAGGCCATGGGCATTACCATTGGCTCGATAATAAATCTTGACGAAGGCAACGTACAGCCCGGAACGCCGCTCACGGTGGTGGCTCTGTTCAAGGATTTCCCCGAGAATACAATCCTTGCGGGTCGCGAGGCTTTCCGCAACGACAACCGCGAGTTTGGTATGGATAATGCCAACTGGAACTATTCGGTTTTCGTTAAACTGCGCACGGATGCCGCCCCTGACGATTATGTGGCTCTGTGGAGCAAGAAACACTATGAATTCAGCGAGGCGCGTTTTGCCGAATATACTGCAGCTACAGGTAAGGAGGTCAGTAAAGAGCAAAAGGAGTCAATGCTCAATATGCCGGTGAGGCTGATGCCTATGGATGAGTTCTATTTCAATACAGAGTATGAGTACTATTCCTGCGGCTCATGGGGAGTAACAATGACAATGCTTGCCATTGCTCTTGTTATTGTTGTTGTGGCATTCATTAACTTCGTGAACTTCTTTATGGCGCTTGTGCCGGTACGTATGCGCTCGGTAAACATCTGCAAGGTCTTTGGAGCCGGGCAGTGGACACTGCGCAGGAACTTCTTCTTTGAAGCCGTGGGTCTTGTGCTTGTAGCCCTTATAGTGGCATTGTGTACAGTGTCACTCATCGATGGCAGTGTATTGAGTGAGTACACGACTTATTCGCTGTCAATAGGAGATAATATTATTGCAGTGGTGCTGGTAATTCTCATAGCTGTGGCAATGGCCGTCTGTGCGGCAGCGTACCCCGCATTCTACATCACTCGCTTCAATGCTTCGATGGCTGTGAAAAAGGGTTTTGCATCCTCAAAGGCCGGCCGTATGTTGCGCGCAGGGCTTGTTGCAGTACAGTTCATTGTTTCAATGGTGCTTATGATTCTGGCATTGGTGTTCTCAATGCAGTATAAATATATGATACGCTACGACGTTGGTATTGACCGTGAGAACCTGCTTGTGGTGGAAAGCGAAGACCTTGCCACAAAGCACGAACTCTTTGTGGAAAAACTTGCCGCGAACCCGAATATAGCTGCGGTTACATCTACCAACTGGGAAATATTTGCATCCGATGGATATAATGGCAGAATCATAGACGGCAAGGAGATAAGGATGCAGGTTCATTATGTGCGCCATAATGCTCCCGAGGTGTTTGGTGTTCCTGTGATAATGGGCAATGGTTTTGTCAAAGGAACTCCGGGTTATCTCATAACCGACTATACCTCGCAGGCTACGGGTCTTGGAATAGGTGACAAGTGGGACGACGAGGAGATTGTAGGCGTGATACCGCACATCAATCTTGTTGGTGCAGACAAAGCAAAGACAAATACAATGCTTTATAGTCAGGGTGAATCCGCTTACAGGAAGTACTTCTATGTCCGACTGCATAAGAATGTGGATGTTGAGGCTGTCTATCATGATATCTGCTCAATAGCAAAGGAAGTTGAACCGAATGCTTACGAACCCGAGATTGAGTTTGTGGATGATACCATTGCCAAGATTTATGGCGATACAAAGAAACAGACAGTGCTCATTTCAATGTTCGCCCTCATTGCTGTTGTGATATCATTGATGGGAGTGTTCGGCATTGTCATGTTCGAGACACAGCACCGCCGCAGTGAGATTGCCGTGCGCAAGGTGTACGGGGCAACTGTCGGTGGTGTGGTTGCGATGTTCAACCGCCGTTATCTCTCTATAATAGCTGTATGCTTTGTAATAGCCGCGCCGGTGGCGTGGATTATAGCCGACAGATGGCTGCAGCAGTTCGTGAACCGCATTGGACTTGAATTGTGGCTGCCATTGGCTGTGTTGGCCGTTGTTGTCGCTGTTACGGTGGCGTTGGTTACACTGCGTTCACTGAAAGCAGCAACGGAAAACCCTGCCGATGTGGTGAATTCGAACTGATTCTGATTTTCTCATTCCGTACGTGCACGGAATGAGAAAATTTATTATTAACTTCGCACTATAATCTTTTTTATGGCAAAGAGAGGAACATTACTTATAGTTGATGACAACAGGAATATACTGTCGGCGGTGAAATTGCTTGCCGACAGCTCTTTTGCGAAGGTGGTTACCCTCTCTTCGCCAACGACACTGCTTTCTGCAATCGCGGTAGAGAAACCGGACGTACTGCTGCTGGATATGAACTTCCATGCAGGAATAAACACCGGTAACGAAGGTCTCTACTGGCTAAAGGAGGTGAACGGTAAGTTCCCCGATTTGAAGGTGGTACTTTTCACTGCATACGGTGACATAGACCTTGCTGTCAAGGCTATGAAACAGGGTGCTTTTGATTTTGTCGTGAAACCGTGGAACAATGACAGGCTGATGGGGACACTGCTCAATGCGCTTGAACAGTCGATGGGCAAGGGAAAGAAAAAAACGGAGATGCCTGTGCGCAAGGAGGTGCCCATGTTCTGGGGTGGCAGTGCCAAGATGGAGGATATACGCGCTTTGGTGGAACGTGTTGCAGTCACCGATGCCAATGTCCTCATTACCGGCGAAAACGGTACAGGTAAGGAACTGCTGGCACGTGAGATACATCGCCTTTCCAAACGTTGCGGAAAGGAGATGGTGGCACTTGACATGGGTGCCATACCAGAAACGCTTTTCGAGAGTGAACTCTTTGGTCACAAGAAGGGTGCCTTTACCGATGCCCATGCCGACCGTCCCGGAAAGATGGTTGCAGCAAGCGGCTCCACACTCTTTATGGATGAGATTGGTAACCTGCCGCTTCATCTGCAGGCAAAGATGCTCGTCGCGCTGCAGAACCGTATGGTTACACCGCTCGGTGGCAATACGCCACAGCCGATAGACATACGTGTTGTGGCGGCTACGAACCGCGACATCTATTCAATGGTCGACAGCGGCGGGTTCAGGCAAGACCTTCTCTACCGCATAAATACCGTGCATATCAATCTGCCACCGCTTCGCAATCGTCAGGTAGATATCATACCGCTTGCCGGGATATTCCTCAAGCACTATTGTGAAAAGTATGGCAAGGAGCCTATTGGCATTTCACAGGAGACGGCTGAGAAACTCATGGCACACCCGTTTGAGGGTAACATACGTGAGTTACAGAATATTATTGAGAAGGCGGTGATTATGTGCGATGGTGCATTTGTTGAGCCTGTTCATCTGCAACTGCATGTATCGCCTGCTGCGGCGCGTAGCACCGGTTCTACACTTGAGAATCTGGAGCGGGATGCCATAGTCGAGGCGATGTCTTCGTGTGGTGGAAATATGTCTATGGTTGCGCAGAAGTTGGGAATAACACGCCAGACTCTCTATAACAAAATCAAACGCTACGGATTATGAAAATGCGTGGGTTGCCTCTTTCGAAACCATTGTTCACCGTTGTCTTATTGGTGACGGCGGCAGTATCGGCGGGGTGGCTTGCTGCGATTGGGTATTATCGTCTGTGTGCGTTGTGTACAATCCTGCTTCTGCTGTTTGCTGCGAAGCTTGTGAATGTGTTCCGTGGGATTGTGAAGAAACTCGACTTCATATTCACGGCCGTGCACAACAATGATTTTTCTTACCGTTTTGTCGAGAATCCCAGGCGTGCAGGTTATTCAGTAATAAACCACTCTCTGAACCGCATAAAGGAGGTGCTCGACGAGACAAAGCTCAAGGCTGCCGAGAAGGAAAAGTATTTCGAGGCTATAATTGAGTGTGCCAATGTGGGTATTATAGTCGTACTTGAGAATGGCACGGTAATGAAGCACAACAGTAAGGCCATAAGCCTGCTTGGTGTCCCGATGCTCAGCCACATCGAGAGGTTGCGCCCGCTATCGGTGCAATTGGCCGATGCCATGCTCTCGATTTCGCCAATGGAGCAGAGGAGTGTGTGTCTTGCAACCGAAACGGGTAATGTGAATCTGTTGTTGACCTGTTCGGCGATGGCGTATGATGGCCACAGCCTGCGGGTAATATCAGTAGAGGATATCAACAGGGAGCTTGATACTCAGGAGGGGCTTGCGTGGGAAAAACTCACCCGCATCCTCACACACGAGATTATGAACTCGCTTGCACCGGTCACTTCAATAAGCGGTACATTGCTTCACACCAAGGAAAATCCCGAGGTTCTGCAGCAGGGGCTCGAGACCATTCACGCAACAAGCGACCGCCTGATGCTGTTTGTCGATTCGTTCCGCGAGGTTACACGTATTCCTCCACCAAAGAAAACACCATTTTCTCTTGCCGTGTTGCTGAATGATACAAGGGCGCTTGTCAATTGCGGCAATGTGTCGCTGGACATAAGTGTAGACCCTGTGGATACAATGCTTTATGCCGACAGGGTGCAGTTGCAGCAGGTCTTTGTCAATCTGTTGAAGAATGCTGCTGAGGCATGCGCCCAGCGTGGTGGCGTGCAGTTGATTGAGGTGTGCTCGCGCATTACCCCCGATGAGACGGTCTGCATTGAGGTGAGCAACAGTGGCGGTGCTATACCGGCCGATGTGGCCGAAAACATCTTTACACCGTTCTTCACAACCAAACGCGACGGTTCGGGCATAGGCCTTGCAGTGTCAAAACAGATAATCCGCCTGCATGGTGGAACATTGCGCCTTGTGCACAACAGCGAAGAAAAGGTGACCTTCCAGATTGTTTTGGAATAGTTTCCATCGGCCTTTCCGTTATCATAGCATTGACGGACATTTTCATAGCCCTCGCGGACTATGCTAGGTAATGTCGCCCTTTTGGGGCTGGGTTGTATTGTACCGCGGTATAGCCCCGCAGGGGGCGGTGTTTTATAGCATAGGCCATCGGCCTATGGATTATGCGGTTGCCAACCCACACCACCAAGCCTTGGAGGGGCGGAATTTATCTTACTCTTTTGCCTTGCACAAATCCTTTTCTCTCTCCAGTTCGCGTAGCAGGCGTGCGCTGTTTGTGCTTATGTACACGCTGCAACGTGCGAAAACAAAGAATGCCGTTGCAAAAACCAGTGTCACAATCCTGCTTTCGAACAACGTGCCGGCTGTGGCAATCATTGTTATGAGGCTTATTACCTGCAGTGATATCAGTTGTCTTGCGTTCATGGTATGGTGATTTTTGTGTTGTTTCCTTTCATTTAGGGCGGTTCTTTCAATTGTCGAATTCCCAGTATATCAGTTTCTTCTCGCGGCTCTTGATAATGAGCCTTGCCTCATCTATAAGGGTGTCTTTTCTCAGCAGTCTGGCTTTGCCAATGACCTCTGTTCTGCCGTTGCTCCCGTTCTGATTCTCCTCGTCGGGTGCGGTCTTTATCCTTATGCAGTATCTGTTGGTGGTGCTGTTGACCGTGCGCTCATACAGGAAATCCTTGACAAACTCCTCTCCGGCATAATGCTCATAAATTACATACTCCTCGACAAGGTTCCTTTCTCCGGCTTTTCTGTTTACAATCCTGAAACTGACGGAGTGGAGCCACTCCATGACCCTCTCGAAATAACAGCCGAATATCTGCCGGCATTTTACAATAACTCTACTTCTCATAGTAAATCGATATTTATTTGTTTTGCGGTTAATTATATTTGTATTATGTTTGTCTGGGTTTAGGATTTTCTGCTTTATTTCCCCGGAAATGGATGTGAAATAATACAAATAGCCGTTTGTGGCTACAAATATAAAGCCTAAAGTCCGAAAAAGAGTTGTTGAATTAGTAAAAAAATGCTATTTTGGAAACCGTCTAAATAAGATGGTGCTTTATATGGCTGGTTAACAGATATTTGAGATTTGATTATGAAAGACAATGGTATTAAACAGCGAGTGGCCGACGTGCTGCGCTACAAGAAAATCAATGTGAACCGTGCGAGCAAGATTCTTGGTATTCCGCAGCGCACGTTGAACAGGCAGGTGAACGAGGATGGCAACATCAGTATGGATTTGCTATACGCCATACTTGATACATACACCGATATCTCTCCGCTTTGGCTGTTGCTTGGCGAGGGCGATATGGTGCAGGGACCAAAAGTAGAGCCTGTGTATCAGGTTCCTTTCTATAATGACCTGCCGGTGAGTGCCGGTTTCAAGGATGTGATTGATGGTGGTCGCGAAACTCCGACATCATACATCTCGCTGCCCGGCAAGAGTGCCGATTTCTATTTCCCCGTCTCGGGTACATCAATGGAACCCGAAATCAATGATGGCGACATTGTGGGCGTGAAGAGAGTGAACCGTAACGAGGGTATTGTGCATGGCGATGTATATATGGTAGTTACCAACGATAACCGTATGATTAAACGTTGCTATCACGACAACAATGACCCGAACCTTATCTGGTGCGTGTCGCCCAACTATCCGTCATTTCCTGTGCACAAGAACGATGTCTGCGCGCTCTTCAAGGTTGTGAACAGGATTGAGATGTTCTGATTCCGAAAGGGGATTCCTTTTTCTTAAAAGGCCGTGTCCTTATGCGGTCTTGGGCTATTGTAGTGACTGCCGGCGCACCCGCCGGCAGTCATTTTTAGTTAATTGTTGTTGATTATGCATAAGTTGCTTTTGAAATAGAAAAATAAACAGTATATTTGAAAAATGATGCATATTAGAGCATGACTGCCGATATCGGCGTTTGTGGAAACAAAGCCGATAGTTGTTGGTTTACTATTAAAATATGGTAATAATATAGCAGTTGACCCAAATACTGAAAAAACGCGTAGATGTCATGTCGACCGTAGTGGAGACATCTCGTTTGCCGTTGTTGGAGATCCCTCGTCGCTTTACTTTTAGTGAAGTTGCTCACGCTCGGCATAATTCAAGTTAACTTGATTCTGCACTCACTTACTCGCGACATTGTCTCTGTCGGGATGACATTTGGGGTCAACATCTATATTATTGCTTAAAATTAAGAAGCTGTTTAAAATTATATCGCCAAGTTTTTTATAGGGTAAAAATAGGATGTTTGTTTATTTTTTTAGGGCGCAAAGTGCCGGTTAAGCGAGTGCAAAGGAAATTCATTTACTTTGCCGAGCGCAAGGCAGTTGGACGTAGTCACAGCGGGCTATGTAACCGCAAAAAAGAAAGAAACAGACATTTTTGAACATAAAAAACGGCGAAACTATCAGCTTCTATAAGAAAATATTTTTTTATAAATTTAAACAGCTTCTTAGAAGCTCCTTAAAATTATGTCGCAAAAGATTGGGCGCATAGCACAGGTTATAGGTGCTGTCATCGATGTCTGTTTCGATGCCGATGGAGGCAAGGGTAAGGATTCTCTTCCTGCCATATATGATGCACTGAAGGTTGAGACACCCGACGGGCGTGAACTCATCCTCGAGGTGCAGCAGCACATTGGTGATGACACGGTGCGCACTGTGGCTATGGACAGGACTGCCGGGCTTTCGCGTGGAATGAAGGTGGTGGCTTTGGGACAACCCATAACAATGCCTGTGGGTGCGCAGATAAAGGGACGTATGATGAACGTGACGGGTGCATCGATTGACGGTCTTGGAAGCCTTGACGGCAGTGGGGCGTATCCTATCCATCGCGAGGCGCCGAAATTCGAGGAACTCTCCACCGTGCAGGAGGTGCTGTATACCGGTATAAAGGTCATTGACCTGCTTGAGCCCTACTGCAAGGGCGGCAAGATTGGTCTTTTCGGTGGTGCAGGCGTGGGAAAGACCGTGCTCATCATGGAACTTATAAACAACATTGCAAAAGGATATAACGGCTACTCGGTGTTTGCGGGGGTGGGAGAGAGAACGCGCGAGGGTAACGACCTGTTACGCGAAATGATAGACTCTAACGTCATACGCTATGGCGAAGAGTTCAGGAAGGATATGGAGACCGGCGGTTGGGACTTGTCGAAGGTCGACTATGCCGAGGTGGCAAAGTCACAGGCTACACTTGTCTATGGCCAGATGAACGAGCCTCCCGGCGCACGTGCCGCAGTGGCGCTCTCGGGTCTCACGGTGGCCGAGTCGTTCCGTGATGCCGGCGCAGCCGAGGGCAAGCGCAACGACATACTTTTCTTCATCGACAATATCTTCCGCTTCACACAGGCCGGGTCCGAGGTGTCGGCACTGCTTGGCCGCATGCCTGGCTCGGTGGGCTATCAGCCAACACTGGCCAGTGAAATGGGCGCAATGCAGGAGCGTATTGCATCGACAATCCACGGCTCTATAACATCGGTTCAGGCTGTGTACGTGCCTGCCGATGACCTTACCGACCCTGCGCCGGCTACTACATTCACCCACCTTGATGCGACAACGGTGCTCAGCCGCAAGATTGCCGAGCTTGGCATATACCCGGCTGTTGACCCGCTGGACTCCACGTCGCGCATACTCGATGCCAACATTGTGGGCAAGGAGCACTACGATACGGCACAGAGGGTAAAACATATTCTGCAGCGCAATAAGGAACTGCAGGATATAATTTCAATCCTTGGTATGGAGGAACTGTCGGATGAGGACCGTCTCACAGTGAACCGCGCCCGCCGTGTACAGCGCTTCCTCTCGCAGCCCTTTATGGTGGCCGAACAGTTCACCGGCCTCAAGGGTGTGATGGTGCCGATTGAGGAGACCATACGCGGTTTCAATATGATACTTGATGGCGAGCTCGACCACTTGCCCGAGCAGGCATTCCTGAACGTGGGCACAATTGACGAGGCCATTGCCAAGGGAAAGCAGATACTTGACCAATTGAACTGATGCCATGGACGAGGAGTTGATTGGACTGGAGATTGTGTCGCTCGAGAAGATTGTTTTCGCCGGCGATGTGGAGTGGGTGATGTTGCCCGGTGGCAAGGCTCCTTTTACGGTGCTATACAACCACGCCCCATTGGTCTCCACCCTGTGTGCCGGCAATATAAGATGGAAAGTGGGCAAGGAGGAACGGACAATGGCTGTGAAAAGCGGTTTTGTTGAGGTTAAGGAGAATAAGGTGACGGCACTTGTGGAGGTGGATTTTGAAGGTGAAAGTGAAATGTGAAATGTGAAATGTGAAATGTGATAATATAGATGTTGACCCCAAATGTCATCCTGAGCGCAGTCGAATTTTGCAATTAAACGAGTTAAAACCAAGTTTACTTGACTTTTTACAACGAGTGTTTGCAAAATCGCCATAGGCAATGGATCTCTACAGCTGCAAACGAGATGTCTCCACTACGGTCGACATGACATCTACGCGTTTTTCAGTATATGGGTCAACTGTTATATTATTACTAAAGTGAAATGTGAAAGGTTAAAACGGAAAGGTTAAACATCCTCTACGGTCTTGGCCGGGAGGGAGTTGTTGCGCACGAAGTGCGCTTGAAACAAATAATACAAAATATGGACAAAAGAAAGACGATACTGATATTGGCGACCATGCTGCAGTTGATGACGGTTGCGGGCCAGGTGTTGCTTGCCGTGTTTTCAGACGGTTATGCCGGCAAGGCACACTTGTTGGTGCCGGTGTTTTTCCTTATACTTTATGCCGTTCCTGTTGCTCTTATGCCGCAACCGCTGGATGCAAAGCTGTTCTTCAAACGGTTCATGATTTTCAAATCCTTGAAACTGGCGCTTTCGATAGCTGTCTTGTTTGCCATGTGCCTCGTTTTCAGGGAACAGACAACAGTGGTGTTGGTGACTTTTCTCATCTACTCCTTTGCCATGATGTTTGTTGAAAATATATATGTGTTGAAACTGAAGAACAAAATATCTAAAAGCGTTTAATGAGGTTGTTGAGGTACATAATGGTGCTGTTGATGCTGTTGCCTTGCTGTGGGGTGGCAGCCGCTGCTCCGCATGGTGACGGCGAGGCACAGACAGTCGATGTCAAGAAGATAATCTTCGACCACGTCAAGGACTCTTACGAGTGGCACATGACCACCATAGGCGGCAAGCATGTTACGCTGCCGTTGCCAATAATCCTCTACTCGTCGCGTACCGGGTGGGAGTGCTTCTCCTCGTCGGTGTTCCACCATGTTTACGAACATAACGGTTTCCGCATATCCCAAAGCGGAAATTATGAGGGCAAGATTGTGGAACTTGATGCCGATGGAAACGAGCAGAGACCGTTGCTCGACCTTTCGCTGACAAAGAATGTTCTCTCCGTGCTCATAATATCGCTGTTGCTTGTTTTCATTGTTGTGGGCACAGCGCGGTGGTACAAAGGGCGAAAACCCACCGATGAGGCTCCACGTGGTTTTGTGGGTCTGATGGAGATGGTGATAATTATGATTGTGGAGGATGTCATAAAACCCAACGTGGGCAGCACGTATAAAAGGTATGTCCCTTTCCTGCTCACGGTGTTCTTTATGATATTCCTCACCAACATTATGGGATTGCTGCCAATATTCCCCGGCGGTGCTAACGTCACGGGCAACATTTCTGTGGCTCTGGCACTTGCGCTCTGCACCTTTGTGGTGGTGAACCTCTTCGGCAATAGGGAGTATTACAGGGAAATCTTCTGGCCGGATGTGCCTGCGTGGCTCAAAGTGCCCGTGCCACTTATGCCGGTGATTGAGCTTGTGGGGGTGGTGGTGAAACCCTTTGCCTTGACAATACGTTTGTTTGCAAACATACTTGCCGGGCACACAGCGTTGCTGGCCTTTGTGTCAATAATTTTTGTTACAATGGCAGTAAATGTGTATATTGGCACAGCAATGACGGTGGTGTCGGTGTTTTTCACCATCTTCATGAATGTATTGGAGTTGCTGGTGGCTTTTATACAGGCATTTGTGTTTACAATGCTCTCGTCGGTGTTCATTGGGCTCTCGCAGCCCGAGCACCGCAGGAATGGGCACTAAAGGACATTTGTCATTTCGAACCGAAGGAGGAAATCCCTTTACGGTTCCATGATAGATAATTACTAACCTTATAAATATTGAAAATTATGTTTATGACTATTATGCTTGAAGCTGTGAACGTTGCATCGTTTGCCAATATGGGCGCAGCCATAGCTGCCGCTGCTGCAGTCTTTGCTGCGGCTTTGGGAATCAGCCGCATCGGCTGCACAGCGCTTGAGTCTATTGCACGCCAGCCCGAGGCTGCCGGCGACATCCGCTCGGGTATGATTCTGGCAGCCGCGCTCATTGAGGGTGTTGCAATGTTCGCCATCGTGGTGTGCTTCCTTGTGCTCTTTGTGTAACCTCATAAAACCAAACCAAGGATGTCACTGTTATTGCCCGATGCAGGTCTGCTGTTCTGGATGCTCCTGGCGTTCGGAGTGGTCTTCTTTGTGCTCTACAAGTATGGCTTCCCAATCATCACATCAATGATTGATGCCCGCAAACAGTACATTGACGAAGCGCTCAAAGGGGCAAAGGAGGCCAACGAAAAGATTGCGAACATCGAGCAGCAGTGCAATGGCCTTGTCGAGGAGGCGCGCCTCAAGCAGATGGAGATTCTGCGCGAGGCAACGGCTGCAAGGGAACAGATAATCAAGGAGGCACGCGAAAAGGCCGATGCCGAGACCGCGAAGATTATAGCCGAAGCCAAGTGTGAGATTGAGAGGCAGCGCGAGGATGCAATGAGTGCTGTGCGCGAAGAGGCTGCCAAGGTGGCAATGGCCGTGGCCGAGAAGATTCTGCGCCGCGAACTCTCCTCGCCGCAGAGCCAGGAGGAGTACATCGCACGCCTTGTCGACGAGACGAGGGATGAACTGAAAGCAAAAGAGGGCAAATGAATACAGGAGTAATTTCAATGCGTTATGCCAAGGCTCTCTTTGCATACGCGAAGGAGCAGGGTGCTGAGGATGCAATATACCACAACATGTTGCAGCTGATGGCTACACTGCAGCAGGTGAAGGAACTGGGCACCATGCTTGCCGCTCCCTCGCTCTCAAAAGAGGAGCGCGTGAGGTTGCTCTGTTCGGCTGTAGACAGCTCGCCGGTGTACCGGAGGTTCATGCATCTTGTGGTCAATGAGGAGCGCGAACCGTTGCTCATCTTCATCTGCCACTGCTATGTGTCGCTCTACCGCAAGGCAAAGGATATTGTTGCTGTGCGCATCACGACAGCCGGGCCTGCCGATGAGGCTCTGTGCCGCAGCATGACATCGCTTGTTGCCGGCGACGGTGCAACGGTTGAGCTGCAGAATGTCGTTGACGAGGACATCGTAGGCGGCTTTCTCTGTGAAACCGAGACATACCGTCTCGATGCAAGTATAAGGCGCCAGCTGCGCGATATTGAAAAGGAATTGGTTAAACAAAACAGGAAACTTGTCTAATTGAAAACAACTATCCCTTATGAACATTAAACCAAGTGAGGTGTCGAGTGTGTTGCTTGAACAGCTGCGTGGCTTGAAGAGCAGGATTGAGTACGAGGAGATAGGCACTGTTCTCCAGGTGAGCGACGGTGTGGTGCGCATATATGGTCTCTACAACGCCCAGGCCGAGGAACTGCTCGAATTTGACAATGGAATAAAGGCCATTGTCATGAACCTTGAGGAGGATAACGTCGGCGCAGTGCTGTTGGGACCGACCGACAGGATAAAGGAGGGAATGACGGTGAAACGCACCGGGCGCATAGCATCCATTGATGTGTGCGATGCCATGCTCGGGCGTGTAATCAACCCGCTTGGCGAGCCGCTTGACGGCAAGGGCGTGATTGAGGGTGAGAAGTGCTGTATGCCGCTCGACCGCAAGGCACCGGGCGTAATCTTCCGTCAGCCTGTGACCGAGCCTCTGCAGACAGGTCTCAAGTCCATCGACTCCATGATTCCCATAGGCCGCGGCCAGCGTGAACTCATCATCGGCGACCGCCAGACCGGCAAGACCGCCGTTGCCATAGATACCATACTTAACCAACGTGCGGCCTACGAGGCGGGCAACCCTGTGTATTGCATATATGTTGCCATTGGCCAGAAGGGTTCCACGGTGGCTTCAATCGTCAACACGCTGCGCACGCACGGGGCAATGGAGTACACCATTGTGGTTGCAGCCACGGCTGCCGACACTGCTGCGCTGCAGTATTACGCCCCTATGGCGGGAGCAGCAATAGGCGAGTATTTCCGCGACACCGGCCGCCACGCACTTGTAGTCTATGACGACCTCTCGAAGCAGGCTGTAGCCTACAGAGAGGTGTCGCTCATCCTGCGCCGCCCGTCGGGTCGTGAGGCCTATCCCGGCGATGTCTTCTATCTCCATTCGCGCCTGCTTGAACGCGCTGCCAGAATAATAAACCAACAGGAGGTTGCCGAGAGGATGAACGACCTCCCGCCAAGCCTTGTGGGCAAGGTAAGGGGTGGCGGCTCGCTAACTGCGCTCCCCATCATCGAGACACAGGCGGGCGACGTGTCGGCATATATCCCCACCAATGTAATCTCAATCACCGACGGACAGATTTACCTTGAGAGTGACCTATTCAACCGTGGTTTCCGCCCGGCTGTTAATGTGGGCATATCGGTGTCGCGTGTGGGTGGCAATGCACAGATAAAGTCAATGAAGAGCGTTGCGGGGACATTGAAGATTGACCAGGCACAGTACCGCGAGCTGGAGGCATTTGCCAAGTTCGGTACCGACGTTGATGCCGTTACAATGATGGTCATCGAGCGCGGCCGCCGCACCAATGCGCTGCTTGTGCAGCCGCAATATTCTCCAATGCCTGTTGGTGAACAAGTGGCGTTGCTCTATTGCGGAACAAAGAACCTGTTGCAGGGTATTGCCGTTGACAAGGTGCCTGAGTTCGAGAAACTTTTTCTCGATGTGCTGCGTTCAAGATACAGGGAGAGTGTGATTGACGTGCTCTCTGCCGGCCGCCTGAACGCCGACGTAGAGAAACTGCTGACCGATGTCGCCGCCGATGTGGTAGCATCGATGAAGTGATTTTAGCTCCCGACTCATACGACCGTTGTCTTTTAAGGTAATAATATTGTCCCCCTGTTTTAGGGGGACGAGCAACGGAGTTGCGGACGGGGGTATACTGCAAAAATAAAACCAACACCATGAACCTGAGAGAAGTAAGGGACAGAATAGCATCGGTAAAGAGCACGCAGAAGATAACCTCGGCAATGAAACTGGTATCTGCTGCCAAACTCCACCGTGCACAGACGGCAATTGAGGGAATGTCGCACTACAGCGACAGGCTCAAAGGCCTGCTTGCCTCGTTCCTCTCCTCATCCTCCGCGTTCACGACAGAACTGGCCATGGGGCGCGAGTGCAGGAAGGTCGCCGTCATAGCCGTGTCTTCCGATACCAGCTTGTGCGGAACATTCAACGCGAATGTCATCGGCAGAGTGCGTGCCGTGCTCGATGGCTACAAAGCATCAGATACCGAGGTTGAGGTCTACACTGTGGGCAAGAAGATGCACGATGCCGTGCGCAAGCTTGGCTACACACCACGCGAGGAACTTATGTCCCAGTCGACAGCACCGCAATACAACGATGTGGCAACCGTTGCGCGTGGGCTGATGGAGCGTTTTCGCAGTGGTGGGGTCGATAGGGTAGAGGTCATACACTCACACTTCAGGTCGGCAGCCAAACAGGAACCGGTAAATGAAGTGCTGTTGCCGTTTGAGCTGAAAACGACTGAAGTGAGAAGCGCGGCAACTGTAGACTATATAGTAGAGCCCGGGCGCAAGGAACTGCTCGATGCCCTTGTGCCAAAGGTTGTTGAGGTACAGCTGTTCACTGCACTGCTCGATGCCGTGGCTGCCGAACACGCAGCGCGTGTCCTTGCAATGCAGACAGCCACTGACAACGCCACCGACCTAATCTCGCAGCTCACCCTCGAATACAACAAAGGCCGCCAACAGGCCATCACCAACGAACTTCTCGACATCATGTCCGGCGCAAACAGATAATCTTTGCTTTTTTAAGGTGCTCCCTTAGGGTAGAGGAACAAAGCTTGCGTTGCCCTCGCTTACTCGCAGACAGATAATTCCTCCTCTGTAGGTGATGTGTCGCAGGCGGAGGGGTATTGGCTATTGAGTACAAACTTTGGTAATAATATAGCAGTTGACCCATATACTGAAAAACTGCGTTTGTGTCATGTCGACCGTAGTGGAGACATCTCGTATACCGTTGTTAGAGATCCCTCGTCGCTTTACTTTTAGTGAAGTTGCTCACACTCGGCATAATTCAAGTAAACTTGATTCTGCACTCACTTACTCGCAGACAGATAATTCCTCCCCTGACAGGGGAGGTGCCGCAGGCGGAGGGGTAATAGCTATAGAGTACAAGTCTTTCGCTTGAAGCATTTCTGTCAAAATAGCAAACAGAAAGCCTTGAATAAGGTGCATTTTTGTATGAAACAAAAGACAATACAAAAATGACAAGTGTAAAGACAATGTTCAGGGCATCCACCGTGGATGCCAAGCAAGGAGTAATCTATTACAGGATAATCCACAACCGTGTGGTGCGCCAATTGGCAACGGACTACCACATCTTCTCGGACGAATGGGACGGTAAGTCCATTGTGCCGGCGGGTGACACGGCACGTCTGCCTTACCTCAAGACAACCGCCGAGCGCATAGAGTGGGAACTGAAACTGTTGCGTTCCATCATTAACCAGCTCGACAGCCGTCAACAGCGATACACGGCCGACGACATCATTACCACATTCAGGCAGTCGGCAAAAGAGTATTCACTCTTCAACTTCATGCAAGGCATCATTGCACGGTTGCAGCAGCTGGGCAAGCATCGCACCGGTGAGACCTACCACGCCACACTGCGCAGTTTCATGCAGTTCCGCGAAGACAAGGATATACCATTGGAGGATATTGATGCCGATTTAATGCTCACCTACGAGGCACATCTGCGTAAGAAAGGCCTTGCAAGAAACAGCACGTCGTTCTACATGCGCATACTTCGCGCGGTCTATAACCGAGCTGTTGAAAAAGGGTTGACGGTAAATAGAAACCCATTCAAGCATGTATACAGCGGTGTCGACAAGACAGTAAAGCGCGCAATCCCATTAAAGGCAATAAGGCAGATAAAGAACCTTGACCTCTTGTCGCAACCGTCGTTGGAGTTTGCACGCGACATGTTCCTCTTCTCGTTCTACACCCGCGGAATGTCATTCATTGATATGGCATACCTGAGAAAGCGCGACCTTGCAAACGGTGTGCTCACCTACCGCCGCCGCAAGACCGGGCAGCAACTACTCATCCGTTGGGAGAAATGCATGCAAGAGATTGTGAAAAAATACAGCACAGCGGCCGATAGCCCGTATCTTTTGCCAATAATCACCGCGCTCGGCAATGCCGAGCGTGCCCAATACCAGACAATGCTGCACCGTGTAAACTACTGCCTGAAGAAGATAGCCACCCTCGCAGCCATACCTGTTCAACTTACCATGTACGTTGCCCGCCACTCCTGGGCCAGCGCCGCCAAGAGCAAGAACATTCCAATATCCGTAATAAGCGAAGGCATGGGCCACGACAGCGAAATGACAACGCAAATCTACCTTGCATCGCTCGACACCGCAGTGGTAGACCGCGCCAATGCGCAGATTCTAAAGGATTTGTAAGGGAAAGTGGATGTTGAGCAAAAATGGAATCTCTTGGTAAGAGACGGATAATTTCTGCAAATATATCTAAAATATTGTAAATAAAGCAAAAGTTGATATAAAAAATGCACTGTATTTTTAGAATATCTAAAATTTTGTTTAACCAATCCAAATGTGTTAATATCCGAATGAATTGATTTACAACACAAAAGAGGCAAACTTTTATCTCTTACCAAGAGAAGAAATTATAGTGTTTTTAATGATTTAAAAATATGGAAATTAAAAATTTAGGTGAAAAGTACGTTGTAACAAAAGAGGGTAATTTTATGCCTTCTCTTACAATGTTTGGCGCAGCTTGTGCAGCGGTTCTTTCAAAAGAATTGGTCAAAAAGTTTGATAAAGCAATAGATGTACAGCCTTTGTTGAGTGGTTACAAAAGTTACGTGTCAATTGTTGATGATGAGAATGCAAAGTCCATTTTGTTAAGTTCTTTAGGTGATATAGAATATTGACAATGTTTGATCTTATTTTGTTTCAAATTGCTACTTCTTATATAGAAACAGATGTAAGAGGTAGTGAACCTCAATTAGGATTATATTATATTGCCGAATATGCAAAAAAACATGGATACAAAATAGGAGTAAAGAAGTATTCTTCAAATCAGCCCATTTTAAGTGATATAATTCCATTAATCGAGGAACAAAAATGTAAGATTGTAGGTTTCTATGTTGATAGTGAGAATATTTGGATATTACGTAGACTTATAATTTATATAAAAAAGAAAATCCCAAACTTATTGGTTTTGGTTGGAGGTCCACAAGTAACAGGTGATCCGGAATTATGTTTAAAAAGGATTCCCCTGGTTGATTTTGCGATTGTAGGCGAGGGTGAACGGCCTGTTGTTGAAATTCTTGATGGGCTATTAAAACACCAATCCAATTTACATACTATTAAAGGATTGGCGTATAACACAAAAGATGGCGCTTTTCATTTTAATGGTAGTCAAGAACCTGTAAAAGATTTAGAAATATACCCTTTCCCTCGAAGAAAAGAATATTCTTTAGACAAAGATATTGTTTTTGATCAGATATTAACTGGTAGAGGTTGTGTCGGTAAATGTGCTTTTTGTTTTGAAGGAAATAAAAAAGAAAATAAGTTAAGGTTACGAAATGTAAATAGTGTTATCGAAGAAGTTGACTATATAATTTCGAATCTAGGCGAACGAAAATGTTTTGCATTTTTGGATGATACTTTTATTCTAAATTCTGATAGAACTACTGAAATCTGTAAGCACTTAATTGAAAAATATAATGGTTCAGTCGCGTGGTTTTGTGAGGCACGCGTGGATATCCTTCAAAAAAATATACATTTACTACCTTTACTCAAACAAGCTGGGCTTGTACGTATTCAGTTAGGTGGAGAGTCTGGAAATCAAAATGTTCTTAATGCATATAATAAGAATATGCAAACAAAAGAGTTGCTCGAATGTGTAAGAAATATTTATGAAGCAGGAATACCATCTATTTATGTTAATTTTATTATTGGCGGTGCTTTTGAATCTTTAGAAACATTTAATGATACGTTGAATTTTGCTAAAGAAGTTATTGACACAGCTCCGGGATGCGTAGAAGTTGGGGCTTCTCTTTTTACTCCGTACGTTGGAACCCCAATGCGAAACTATCCAGAGAAATATGGTATAAAACTGATAGATAAAGATTTGCTAAGAGGATGTGATGGTAATGTCGTATCAACTGTAACCGAAGAATTAAAAGAACAGAAAATACTTCAACTTAAGTTAATATTTGAGCAGGAAATTTCTGAAAAGATGGATGAACTTGTGAAAACTCTTGACAATAATGAACTTTTAGTTCATTACATCTTGGCTCGTGATTATGGAATGACTACACAGTATTATACAAAGTCTAAAAGAATAGAGGCATATAAGCATTATTTTACATCGGTATGTAATTGGGGATTTGATAGTATTGATACATTATCCTATGATGAACTCTCATTGTCTATACCTTTTAGAACTATACAATTGATTTCTGATGGTGAAGAATATTATCGAATTGTTGGAAATCAGTATGTGAAAAATAGTGATTTGGAGAATGCTGTATTTCTGTTAAGCTCTGGGAAAATCTGTTATTATGAGATAGTTCAAATATTATCAAGATCTGATAGATTTAAAGATGTAATAGAACTTGAAAAACGAATTATGGATGTTTATCGAAATTTTGACAAAGAGAGATTGGTTGTTTGGAAAAAGAGCCTGTAAATATGTATGGAACAATTTAAATCTTTTTGCGAAATAATTTCTACATCAGTAGAAAATCGTATTCTTTCATGGCATGGTCGTAATGATATCAGTTCAATACAGGCTTTAAAAATGATTCATAATGGGTACATGTTGGGTGGATTCATTATTTCAGCTGATGTATTTCATCCTTTGTTGATAGTTACAAATACTATGTCAATGATTACGGGGAGTCGGAGCCGACGTTTGAACGGAAATGAATTAAAACGGGATGATGAAGTCGTAAGTGCAATACTTAATAGAGATGCAAGGATTACTCAGATACTTAATACTGATGTTGTTAGAATTGAAAAAATAATATTGACTGGAAAGACAGAACTTTGTTAAATATTAAAGAAGGTGTGAAGATGGGATTAAAGGCATATTTTCAGCCATTGTCAATGTTAGGCAATGTATATATTGACATTGATTGGGGCAAAATTGCTAAAACTGATCCTAATTGGTAAAATTAAAATCCAGTGTAAGATAACGCGAAATCCTAATATGCAATTAAATAAATCATACAAAGATATGACCGACAAGGAGATTCTCGATCTGATAATTGCAGGAAACGAAGAAGCAATGCTCTATCTTCTCTATGACAGATATGAGAATGATTTGAAGTTTTATGCGTGGAGATACTACGATTCGTTGGTCTATCTTGAAGATTTGATTAATTACCTGTATTTACAATTTAAAGGAAAGAATGGAGACTGGCAACCTCTGATGTCGTTCCAATGGAAATGTAAGTTCAGAACATGGTTCTGCTCCGTTGCATCACATTTATTTCTCGAAAAAAGAGATGAATTGATAGGTTTAGGGGGAAAAGACGGCTCTATCGGAGTATATGGCGAAGATAAACCGTTGTCAGAGCCAAAACCAGAACCTGAAAATCAGAATCTGGTAATGCTTATGGAGGCTATCAATCGACTTGAAAATGATGACTATCGGTTCATTCTCATTAAGGAACTTGAAGGATATAATCATAAGGAGATTGCTGAAATGTTGATTGCAAAAAGGAAGAAAGAAAACAAAGTAACTTTCTATAAAGGCAAGATAGTCGTTCCCGATGCTCATTATGTAGATATGAATAAGGCAAGGGCTCTCAGGGAGGTCAAAGCTATTGTAGAACAGATTAAAAAAGACTGGTATGAAAATAAGTGATGAACTGATTGCCTGTTATGTCGAAGGGACTGTAACCGCAGAAGAGCGAAACTTCGTTAGAAAATATCTGTGCGAGCATCCC
>JAZTXR010000081.1:0-22465 GCA_045636545.1 Bacteroidaceae bacterium | reverse complement strand
CTTGTAAGCTTGGAGCAACCATGGAACGCATAATTTCCAATGCTTGTAACGCTATTAGGGATTACAAGTTCACCTGTAAGTCCGAAGCAACCACTGAACGCACTCTTTCCAATGCTTGTAACGCTGTTAGGTATAGTAATGCTTGTAAGCTTGGAGCAACCATCGAACGCATAATCTCCAATGCTTGTAACGCTGTAGGTTGCGCCATCGTAGGTTACACTCTCGGGGATGGTTACACTGCCTACGTAATCTTTATTTAAATAATTATGGTATTTGGTTCCTTTAAAAGTCACTGCCACCGTTTTGTCTGTTGTGCCGATGATATTGTAATAAATACCACCTGCATAAAAGTCGTACGCATTTGCTGTTAAGCTGCACAATAACAGTAGTGCTGCAAATAGATGTTTTAAATGTTTCATAATAGTATTTGTTTATATGTTATCATTGTTCTTTTGTACCACTCTTTCGTAGAGATTTCAGCAAAACTGCTATTTGCTGATTACCAACGTTATAGCCGTTGGCAACCGACTTTTTTGCTAAACAATGATAAATATTCACAATTTATATATTACTGATTTATAACATTTTTTGGGCTAATTAATACTCCGTTAAGATATTTTATGTAATTTTGCCATAAATCGTCTATCTCTACGAAAGAGATTTATTTTTTGCTAAACAAAAAGCAAAAATATAGATGTTGACCCAGCAATCCTGACAGAGACAATGTTGCGAGTAAGTGAGTGCAGAATCAAGTTTACTTGAATTATGCCGAGCGTGAGCAACTTCACTAAAAGTAAAGCGACGAGGGATCTCTAACAACGGTATACGAGATGTCTCCACTACGGTCGACATGACATCTACGCGTTTTTTCAGTATATGGGCCAACTGCTATATTATTACCAAACAAAAACCTAAAAAACGGCGAAGCCCGGCTTTATCTTTAGAAATTTAAACAGTTTCTTAGAAGTTGTTTAAATTTATGTCCTTGAAATTTTTATAGGTCTTTTTTAGAATGTTTTTTCTTTTTTTAAGGGCGCATAGCGGGCAATGTAACTGCAAAAAAAGGAAAAACAGGCAAAAAAGAGCATAAAAAGGCAAGCACAACTCGCGCATAATGTAATATTATTTTTGAAAGAAATTTAAACAGCTTCTTAAACAGTTTCTGAATTTATTTCGTTTTTTACACCGTTTTTGTTTACCTTTGCACATTATTGTAAAAAACGCATGCTATTATGATAGAGAAAATAAACGGTTTGCTCCAGGAAATTGCAGCCTCAACAGCGACCAACGCCGAGGAGCTTGAGGCACTGCGCCTCAAATATCTGAGCAAGAAAGGTATCATCAATGGCCTTATGGCCGAGTTCCGCGAAGTGCCCGCCGAGCAGAAGCGCGAGGTTGGTGTAAAAATCAACGAGCTGAAGAACGCGGCACAGGAACGCTTCAATGCCCTCAAGGAACAGATTGAGAACAAGGAGGAGGCACAGTGCGAGATAGACCTCACACGCCCGGCCTACCCCACCACCCTTGGCACACGCCATCCATTGTCAATTGTAAAGAACGAGATTGTCGACATCTTCGCACGTTTGGGCTTCTCAATTGCCAATGGTGTTGAGGTGGAGGATGACTGGCACGTATTCTCGTCAATGAACTTTGCCGAGGACCACCCCGCACGCGACATGCAGGATACATTCTTCATTGAGGCTCACCCCGACATCATCCTGCGCACACACACCAGCAGCGTACAGAGCCGCGTGATGGAGACAAGCCAGCCCCCAATCCGCATCATCGCTCCCGGCCGCGTTTACCGCAACGAGGCCATCAGCTACCGTGCACACTGTTTCTTCCACCAGCTGGAGGGTCTTTACATTGACAAGAACGTATCGTTCACCGACCTCAAGCAGGTGCTTCTTCTCTTCGCACAGGAGATGTTCGGCAAGGATACCAAGATACGTCTGCGCCCATCATACTTCCCATTTACAGAGCCAAGTGCCGAGATGGACATCAGCTGCAACATCTGCGGCGGCAAGGGTTGCCCATTCTGCAAGAACACTGGCTGGGTTGAGATTCTGGGTTGCGGTATGGTAGACCCCAACGTGCTTGAGCTTTGCGGCATCGACAGCAAGGTATACTCGGGCTACGCATTCGGTATGGGCATCGAGCGCATCACCAACCTCAAGTACCAGGTGAAGGACCTCCGTCTCTTCAGCGAGAACGATGTGCGTTTCCTGAAGCTGTTCGAGAGCGCAAACTAAACAATCCCACGACACTATGGCAACAACCATATACATGACTCGCCACGGCGAGACAATAGAGAACTCAAAGGGACTGTTCCAGGGACAGACACCCGGTCACCTCTCGGAGCTTGGCATTGAGCAGGCACACTCGTTGCGCCCACGCATTGCCGAGCTTGAGTTTGACGTAGTGCTCTGTAGCGACCTCAAGCGTTGCCTCGACACAGCAGAGATTGCGCTCGAAGGCGTTGAGTGCACCTTTATAAAAGAGCCGTTGCTGCGCGAGCGAGACCTCGGGAACCTCGCCGGCACCCCAATAAAGGGTGCTGTTTACAACGAGACGGTGGAGACCGAGGAGTCAATGAAGGAGCGCGCCCACAAGTTTCTGGACAAAGTACGCCGCGAATACCCGGGAAAGAAAATCCTTGCCTTCAGCCACGGATTCTTCTGCCGCATCATGGAAGCGGAGATAAAGGGAGTCACCCACCGCGATGTCACCCTCTTCGGCAACTGCGAGATAAGGGAATTCATAGTATAATACATACCTTATTTAATATAAATCAGTCCGGTTCTATTAAAAAGAGCCGGACTTTTTCATGTCCCACAAAAAAGGAAGTTTACATCTAATTAACTTTTATTAACACTGCAAAAAGATGTTATTTGATTTATTTACATACATTTGAAAACTCCAAACAGATTACTGAAAAACACAGTCAAAGAAAAGTCCTATGAAAAAAGCATTGTTCACATTTTTAGCACTGACTTTGTCTGTTACTATCCAAGCACAGATAAAAACCTCAAGCTCAATTGACTCTATGAGGAAAAAATTCGAGCAGGATAGAGAAGCTATCTCCAACACGTTCAACGAGAATGTCAAAAGGGCGCATGACGAATACGACAAATATGAAAAACAGATGCGTGCCGAATATCAGAATTATGTAAATTCAATTGGCAAGACTTGGGGAAAGGACAACGTGGTTGATGATACTCAGAGCGAGTGGGTTGAATATGGCAATGATTACAAGTCGCGCTCGGTTGTAGATTTTGAGAAAGGAAGCATAAGCGTAGAGGTGGTACTGGATGATGTGGACGAGAATGACACCGAGGAGATTGAAAAAAGGCTTGCCGATGCCATTGAAAGAATGCTCGAAAGCAAAGGCAGCACCGACCCATACAAGAATGAAGAAGGGACAGGATTGACAAAGAAACCAATCCTTGATGGGCTTGTAGACTTGTCTAAATACGATATTGACAGGAGTGGAAAAAGTGAAGACATATCAAACACCAAGAAGGAGAAGAAGACACCACCGGCTCCCACTGTAAGAGGCAAGGAGCTTCCCGGCCACACAGCAAAAGAAGACAACAAAGACAAAAGCCGGAACAATGAAGGAGGATACATTGAAGAAACAAAAAAGGAGAAGGAGACCAAAGCAAACATAAGGCTTAAAGAACTGGAGAAGAAACGCGAAGAAGAAGCCAAAAGAATTGCTGATATAAAAGAGAAACAGGAAAAGGCAAAGCTGCTTGCCGAGAAGAAGAAGCAACAGGAGTTGGAAAAGACAATACTGCCTGCCGAGGAGAAGAAAAAGGAGGAAAAGAAATCGTCGGGCGATATTGCCAAGGCTATTGCCAAGCAAAGCGAAAAGAGCATCACTACAATAAAGGGCGAAGACAACAAAGAGCGCAAGGTTGTCAAGGTTAATATGGCACTTGTCGATGACAACCTCTCAAAAAGCGCCTCTCTCTACAAGGATTATGTAGCAAAGTACTCAACCAGTTTCGGCATAGAGGAACCGCTCATATTTGCAGTGATTGAACAGGAGTCCAGCTTCAACCCTGAGGCCAAGAGTTGGGTTCCTGCCTACGGTCTCATGCAGCTTGTACCAAAGTCCGGCGGCTTCGATGCATACCTTTACGTCTATAAACGTGAATGGGTCCCGACAATGAGCTACCTCTATGTCCCGCACCAGAACATTGAGCTTGGGACTGCATACCTGCGCATACTGATGAACCAGTTCAAGAATGTGACCGACCCCGATTGTCGCAGACTGTGCGTGATTGCCGGCTACAATACCGGTGCCGGCAATGTATGCCGCGCATTCACCGGCAAGACAAACATAAAGGCTGCGGTAGAACTGATAAACAGGATGTCATACGACGAGCTGTACCGTCACCTTACAAACAAGTTAAGTACTGACGAAGCAAGAAAATATGTAAGCGGCGTGAGCAGAAGAAGAGAGAAATATATAAAACGGTAATAGAGTCTAAGTAAAATCCAGTACCATGTTTTGTCCTGATTGCGGTAATAAAGTCGAAAAGACCGATATGTTCTGTGAGAACTGCGGTTTTAATCTAAAAGAGTTTTTCAAGGATGAAGTCAAGGAATCCGAAGAGGATATACGCCCTGAGAGCGGTTGCGACATCAATGGTTCCCAGGCTACAGATGCCGTGGACAGCATAACAGGAAACGGACAGTTCAAATTCTTCAATCTCAAGAATCATGTCACAAAGCTTGTATCCTGTGTTGACAGAAAATCTTTCTCAAACAATATTTCCGAAGCAATGTACGCCACAGGCAAGCTCTTGGATATGCGTGCCAAAGGTTCTGAGGAAAGTACATTGCCGTCATGTATAATATTCACAAACATCAAGAGCCTTGCCTTTTCAATGGATGTTGACCAAAAGGATCTGAAGAGCCTTTTGAAGAGATTCATTGAAGAGAAATGCAGTATCGGGTTAAACTATCATCTGCTGGATGCCGGTGACTATACCTATCAGAAAAAAGGATTCTGGAGCAGCAGCAAACATGTCTCGCTTGGCCCCAACAATGACGTGTGGGACTATATGGATGTATTGGGAGACTTCAACGGGAAGATAACCAAAGAAAGCGGTCAGGCACCCGAGTATCTCTTCATAATCGGTGGCAATGACGTAATCCCAATGCCATGTATCAGGCATTATATAAAGAACGACAACCATGATGACACAATAGACACAGACCTCCTATATGCATACCCCTACGGAGAAAAGGTTCTGGCTCTATTCGAGAATATGGAGATTTTCAAATATGACCAGCAGTTCTTCATCGGGCGACTTCCGTTCGGCAACGATGCCTCGATAGAAGATTTGTACAATTATCTCTACAGAGACCTTGAGCAGACATTGGGCGTTGAGTTGCAGGAAGCATACGGACAGTGCGACCCCAACTGGAAAAGGACCTCGACAGCTGTGGCCGATGAGGTGATTGCAGGGGATTATATGCGTAACTATGACGGCAGGCTCACAGACGAGCACTATTTCAGAAGAATGATTCTGTCGCCGATGGTATACAATGAAAACGTACATCAGATTTTCAACACCGAGGCGCAGCTGTACTACTATAATCTCCACGGAGGAAATACCGTGCGCTCTAAAGGATATTTTGGTGCAATGTATGGCACTAACCAGACAGTTCCCGTCATTGAGCCGGAACACAAGAGGACATGCGGGAATCCCAATTTTGTCATAAGCGAGGCGTGCTATGGCGCAAGGTTCATCGGGTTTGACAAGGAGCACAGCATGATGCTCTCTTCAATACACAACAAGACCATGGCATTCGTAGGTTCTTCACGCGTAGCATGGGGAGCTGTCGACGGGAATGACACTGCAGCCGTCGGTTTGTCATACGCCGATATCCTGGCCAAATATTACATGATGGCGCTCATGCAGGGTGCAACAGCCGGGCAGGCACTATATCTTGCACGCCGCTCTGTACTGCAGTCATGCCACGCCGGCGACTTGAAGGCTGCGCTGACCGTGACCGAATTCAATCTCTATGGCGACCCGTTGATGGCAATGGGGGTACCAAGAGAAAAAGTATCATTGGAAAAGGCAGTTTCCCCCAGTACACCATTCCATGAAAAGAGTATTGTTGTGGGATGCAATGTTGAAGAGGTAAAATGCAAAGGTGAAGAGAGTTCACTCTTGGCGCGCGTACGCAATGCCGTGGACAACAACATAATGCAGATACATGACAGGATAAACAGACAGCTCTATGCAAGTTACGGTATAGAACCGCGTAATATAGACAGTATATTGAAGATAAGCTATGCCGACGGATATCAGGAACTTGAATTCAACTACGTGATGAGCGACAAGGATGCCGAAATACCTGTATATATGTCTGTGGCATCTACTGTGGAAGGAAACATAACGAATGTGACAACAAGTAAGAAGCTGTTTGAATTTAAATAACTTTAAACTATAATACTATGAACTGCCCTAAATGTAACAAAGAACTGAGACAAGGTGCAAAATTCTGTGTATTCTGTGGAACAAAACTTGCAGAACAGACCGTGGAGACTCCCCCCAAGAGCAATGTATGCCCCAAATGCAACAAAGAGCTCAGGGAGGGTGCCAAATTCTGCACAGCTTGCGGATATAAATTGGAAAGCGGCAATGTAAATGCCGAGGTAAAAAAGAACGGACCACAAAGGAGCGAGGATATAACAGAGGTAAAGGACCGCATCTTGTGGAACATACTGCCGGGACAGGTTGCCCGTATAATAGACGAGACGGAGTTCAACTCATATAACAACATAAAAGGTGTCATCATACAGGAAGGTACAACTGCTTTTATACGTGCCAATGGAGCAACTGTTGCAAGCATCAGCGGGGGTACATACGATTTTGTAAAGACTGCAAACACACCAGTCGACAACAGCGGCGACAAGAAAAACAAGGTATGGAGCTTCATTACCAACCTTTTCTCAAGCAGGAGAGCAGACAACAACGCAACAGCAGCGGAGGTTGACCCGCTTGTCGCACAACAGAGTGTGATTCTTGAAAACGCAAGGAAAGGGGCTACCTTCTCTATTGTAATACTTCTTGACAAGGCATTCCCCCTGCTTGTAGGTGCAAAGCAGAACAGCATTGACGAGTACAAGAATTTTGTCCCTATGAAGGTAGCGACACAGTTCGGCGTGCTGAATGTAGGTTTCAATGCATATTTCAGTATAAAAGACAAGGAGAGTTTTGTAGCCCACTTCCTCACTGAGAGGAAACAGCTCAACACTGCACATATTCTTGATGAGATTGCCGACATCGTACGCAAGAGCATTGAGGAGGTTCTGTACAACCGTGAGCTCCAGGCCTGCCGCATACCAAAGGAGTTGTGTGATGAAATAAAGACATCGATAAACAGTTTGCCGGAGGCGCTGTTCGGATTGTCTGTTGTCAGGATTGTCGAAATCTCGGCAGACAATGCAGACATCGCGCGTTTCAATGCCTTGAGCCGCGAGATGTACCTGTCAGAAAAGGAACTCGACTATCTGCGCCGTACAAACGATTTCAAGAACAGGCTTGCCGATGCCGAAAACAGCCAGCGAATCCACGAGGCACGCACGGAGTTGGACATCAAGCGCGAATTGGCAGAGATAAACAAGGACAACATCCTCCACGAGGAGGAACTGAAGAAGTTCGAATACCTGCTGGCCAATGAGCGCATCGTAAGCCAGGCACAGAGCGACAATGAACGTGAGCAGGCACTTGCCGAGATTGTAAAGACAGGACTTGTAAGGGAGGAGGAGATTCTTGCCTTGCGTGACAAGTTGAAGGAGGAGCAGTACAAGCGTGGAACAATGCTTGCAATGATGCAGCTGCGTGACAGCATAGAGTTTGAGCGCATCAGGCTCGAGGGCGAGGCCGACAAGGCTGTTCTTGTGGCAAAGAAACAGATAGAGGTTGCAGCCATAAAGGACGACTATGAGGATACACGCTTCTACAAGGAGCTTGAGAAACAAAAGGCTGCCGCCAATGCACAGCTTGACATCAATCAGCGTGAAAAGGACATGGCTTTCAATGATGCCAAGCGCCGCAGCGAGCTGGAGCGCGAGGAAGATGCGGCACAGTTCGAGCAGTTCATGGCAATGCAGAGGGCTCAGGAGCAGTCAAAGCAGAACGAGAGAGAGCACGAGGCAAGACTGGAAGAGGCACGCATGAGAAATGCCCAGGAAACAGAACGCCTGAAGTGGGAGAATGCCCGCAACATGAGCGAGGGACAGATTTTTGCACTGAATGGTGGCGAAGAGGCTGTTGCCTATGCAAGAAGCAGATACAATGTAGAGGCTGTGGAAGAGGCCAACAGACGTGTCGATGCAGAACGTGCCAAGCATGATGAAATGATGTCAAGAATGATGGAGATGGCATTCCAGAACAACCACGAGACACAACGGGCACGCGAGGATGCACGCCGCGCCAATGAATTGTTGAATGACAGACAGGATCAGCTACGCGAGCGTGATGAACGACTCCGCCGTCAGGAGCATAGAATGGACACTGCATACGACAGGGCACTCGACTACACTACCCGCAACAATGTAGGTATGCCCAAAGCCAACAACCAGCCCGCACAGCAACAGCCCCAGCCGGTACAGCAGCCTGCGGGGCAGAAAGCTATGGATACGTGCCCCGAATGCGGTGCTGCCTGTGAGCCCGGAACACGTTTCTGCGAGGAGTGCGGTGCAAATCTGCAGTAATAAAAAAGAAGAATCATGGAGACTATAAAGGGTAAAATTACAGTCGATGTCATTGACGACGGCTCAAAATCACAAGGCAAGATTGCATATATCAACTGCAATGAAAGCAAGAACAGATATGCAATATACCGCGCCGGAATGTTGCCGCAGAACGATGAGTTCCTCTGCTCATTGGCAGAAGCCACAGTTGTTTTGCATGGCAATATTGAAGAGAAAGGCTATTTCTGTGTAGAGGCTATCACTTCGGAAAACGGTGAAGAGATTGCCATCCCTGCAATGACATTGCCGGGTCTTGGCAAAAGCATTTTCATAGAGAGCTGCACTGACAAGAAAGAATGTGGCAAGAAAACACGCATCCCGAGAAAATTGAAGAAACTTTTAAAGAAACAAATAAAATAACATTATGAATACAGCTGAAAGACGTTGCCCCGAATGTAACGCAATCATAAAACCGAACGAGTCATTCTGCTTGAACTGTGGCGCCACAGTGCAGCAGGAAGAAGAGAGTGCAGTACAGGCAGAACAGAGACCAATGGAGGATTTCACCAATGTGACCACCGATTCTGTTCCGGTAAGTGACGGTGACGTAATATCACGCAGCAACATTACCGGCAGTGTCTACAAGACAAACAACACGGCTGTCAACAATACAAACACCACCACGGTCAATGACAGTTCAAGCACCACTACCAACAACACCAAAAATGTCAATACCAATGTAATAAACAGAAGTACAAATACAAGCAACAGCAACAATGTAACCAACACCATTATAAACCAACAGGCTGCACCCGAATTCTGCACCGTCTGCGGCAAGTCGTTGAACGGCAACAACAAGGCGCGTTGTCCCAAATGCCAGAAGACAATCTGCGCCGACTGCCTTGTAAGCGGCAAGAACAGATGTACCGAATGTGAAAAGAAAGCCGTTGATGAATACCGCTTGGCCTATCAGGAGCTGATATACACCACAAACGGCAACATAGGTGTTGCCGGTGAAAGGCTCATGAAGCGCAAGGCCGAGGAGCTGAATGTCATTGACTCGGCCAAGAAAATAGAGGATGATATTCTTGCGCTGTTCAAGAGTAGCAGAAGAGAAGAGCCTCAACAGCAGACACAATCGGCACAGGCCGAAGAGAGCAAAGGTGTAGGCTCTTTAAGCGGCCGCAAACCATTGACAATGTCCAAGGATGAGAAAAAGACAAACAAAGGTGGTGGCTCAAAGTTCATACTGGTTGCAATTCTGTTGATTGCTGTTGCCGGATATTTCTATTTCACGGGCGGTGACAAAAAAGCCGAGACTGTTACCGATACTAAAAATGAACAGACTGAAGTAAAGAAAGAGGCCGAGCCAAAGAAAGAGGTTGAAGTAAAAAAAGAAACAGAACCAAAGAAGGAGGCTGAGCCTAAAAAAGAGACCAAGACCGAGCCTGCTGTATCACAGCCAAAAGTTCGGGAAACTGTAGAAACGGCAAATTCTGCTTCTAAAAAGAACGAACCGGTTGCCAAAGACAACAACTACGAAGATGGAATGAAAGCCTACGAAGCAAACAATGGAGTGGAAGCCATAAAGAAATTCAAGGCTTCGGGCAGCGCACAGTCGCAATATATGATAGGAGTCATATATGAAAATGGTTGCGGAACTATTTCCAAGAATGCCATGAAAGCACGTCAGGCATTCAAAGAGGCTGCGAAACTGGGTTCCGAGGAAGCAAAAGCCAAGTTATAAGTAAAATGTCTCACTAATAAAATATACAACTATGTGCAGAAAATTTTTATTTACAGTTATCGTCTTTTTGACATGCACCGCTCTTTATGCACAGAAAGAACGTCTGATAGTACACCAGTTTACAAAATCACCGGAAGTAAATGATGGAGATTTCATTACAGTAAGGAATATGGTCATATCGGCATTTGATGAATCGGGACGTTTTGAGATGCTCAATGCCGGTCAACAGGAGCTCATTGACAAGGAGAGTGTCAGCCGTGTCAGTTCAAATGCGATATACGACATGGACTCAAATGCCGGCGACATAAAGACAAAAGCCAACAGATATGCATTGGAAGGTGAAGTCTCTGTCTGTAAAGTTACAAAAGAGGTGTATGAAGGCACCGACTCCTATGCATGTATACTGGTATATACGGTTTCCATCATTGATTTGGAGGAAAATGCCACTGTTGTAACCGAGACGTACAAACACACGCCTCCTGCAATAGGCAAAGTTGCCGAAGGATTGGGTTCATCTGCCCTCGGTCTTCTTGCCGGAAGAGCATCGGGCGAAGCAAACACACCTGACAAGGCAAAACAGAAAGTATTCAAGCATATCAATAACGATATAAAGAAACTGGTAAATGAGGTGTTCCCTCTTCAGGGAAATATCTTTGCCGAGGATTACACCGTCAACAAGGACAAATTGACCGCTTGCTTTATAAATATCGGCGAAGCGCATGGAGTAAAAGAGGGCAACAAGTTCACGATATTCGAATCGGTTACAAGAGTCGGAACAGAGATTGTAGAGGAAGTAGGTGAACTGTCGGTTGTGAATGTCCATAAGGAGGTTGCCGAGTGCAAGGTCACAAAGGGTGGCAAGGAAGTCATGAAGGCTATGGAACGATACATAGAGAATGCCGATGCCGGCGACGGGAATGCCAAACTGTTGAAAGTCGTAATTAAAAAATAATTATGATCATGAAAAGGATTTTTTTAATAGCAACACTCCTGCTGTCCCTGTCGGCTGTCCGCGCACAGGATTATATCAAGGATGTCTGCCTGGTTTCAACCGAAGGTATGAATGCCACATTTTCCTCTGTCGGAATCGCTGCAAATAAAAAGGATGTAGAGCAAAATGCGATAGAGGCATTGTTCCATGCACTGCTGTTTGATGGTGTCGAGGAGGTGAACGATGGCATCAGGTTTGTCGGGACAGACAAGCCAAGCTACACCAACGCATTCTTCAACACAAGCAAACGCTGCATGAACTATGTTGTCGAAATAAAAGAGAGCGGTAAAACCAAGAAAATTGGAAATAGCTATCAGGGGACATTCGATATAACCGTCAGACTGAAAGCCTTGATAAAGGATGTGCAAAAGAACACAGGTGTATCGACTGGACCAGGAGCCGGCCCCCAATCTACCGCTCCAAGACCTAGAATAATGGTCGTACCATTCAAGAATGATGACAGCGAAAGCTATGAGAACATCCTGAAGAACGATTGGGAACTCAGTGTTGCGGTAGCTGAAATTGAAAAAGGTTTCCAGAGACATAATATCGAAACCAAGAACATCAAGGCCATAAATAACGGTACAAAAAGAAGAAGCCAGTTTGCCGACAATGCAAACGTTGCAAATTCAAATGACAGACAACTGATACTCAGTTACGATGCAGATGTTTATGTAGAGGTTCGTCTGAACAAACAGACAAGCGGCAACAGCAATGGAATCTCCATCATTGTTGATGCCTACGAGTCTGCAACTGGGGACAACTGGGGACACGACAACTTCATAAGCAGGATGTATGACAGCAACAACCTCAGCCAGATATGTGCTAAGATTGTAAGTGACAAGCTGCCTGGTTTCCTGGAACAGATAGTCAAGAATTACGAGAAACCAGCAAGCGGACTTATTGAAGTAAACGTAAGCGACGATGCAATGGTGACATTGCGTGACCGCTGCAAGAACGGGAAACGCCTGTCCGACGTGATTCAGGACTGGTTGGCAGAAAATGCCTATAACGGTGTCTACAACACTCAGGACATTGTTGACGAGACCGCAATCTTTGACCATGTACAGATTCCCAGAGCCGACAAGAACAACAAGAGAATGAATGCCGACCGTTTTGCCGGTATGCTTTCGGATGCCTTGTACGAAGTTGGTGTAGAGACACGTTTTATCACAACAGGCAATAACATAATGATAACAGTTCTTTCTATAGAATAATCAAGAAGCTGTTTTAAATTATATCGCCAAGTTTTTTATAGAGCAAGAATATTATGAAAAGGTACACATCACTCATACTGACCCTCCTGTTCAGCACCCTCTGCTCAATGGCGCAGACACCCTCATGGGTTACCAAACGCCCGGCCTCAGACAAAGAGTATATAGGTATCGGTATGGCCGAAGTAAATGACGGGGACTACATGGACATAGCAAAGACAAATGCTTATGCCGATATAGCATCACAGATTGCCACAAAGGTCGACAGCGAGGCTTTCATGCAGACCGTTGACCTGGACGGAAAATCGCGCCAGCTCTTTGAAGAGAAGATAAAGAATTCGATGGTGGCATGGATTGAAGGCGTGGAAATAAAGGAAAGCCACACAGGAAACGGCAAATACTATGTATATTGCACTCTGGACAAGAAGCTATACAAGAAGAATGTCGATGCGCGCAGAGAAGAGGCTGTAGAAAAAGGTCTTGACTATCTGCAGAAAGGCCATGAGGCAATAATGGAGATGAATCTCTCGCAAGCGGCATTGTTGTATGGCAAAGGACTGGAGGTTGTGGAGCCATGGACGTTCATGAATCTTACAGCAGACGAGATAAACATCCCTGCTGAACTGTACACGGCATTCATAAACGTGTTCAGCGGAATGGCCATAACCACCAACACCGTCAACATTGAGGCCGAGACATTCAAGAACGTGAACATCCCGGTTGCAGCGTGTCTCTCCAAGAAAGGCGAAGTAGTGCCTAATGTAAAACTGAAAGCGGAGTTCGTGAACGGTGACGGAGCAATCACCCCATCAATATCTACCGATTACAACGGCACCGCCGAGTTCTACATAACGAATATCCTGTCAAATGAAAAGATACAGGAGATACGCATCTCAATCGATGACAGTTTCATGAAGTCATTACCCGAAAGTTACAGGGAACTTGTCGGGAGTCATAATTTCCCGACAGCAAAGGTTACCGTGACACTTTCAAAAGGAGCCACCACTGCCTTTATAAGCATCAATGACCAGCACGACCTCGAGGGTATTGAAAGACACATAAGCAACCTGTTGTCCGAGAAGTACTTCAAGATTTCAGAGGACCCCGACATTGCCGACTGTTTTGTCGACATTTCAACGAAACTTGATATTGGAGAGATTGTCAGCGGCAGTGCGTACAATCTGAACACATGCTATTGCACACTGATTGTCAAGATATACAACAACAAGACACTGGAGTTGCTTACCGAATACAGCCTTAACAATGTAAAGGTTCTTGCTCCTGAACACAATTCGGTAGAGGAGACCATATCAATGTGTATAAGAGAAGTCATGAAGAGGGCAAAAAGAGAGATGCCCAGGAAACTTGAAAAAATCAACCTTTAAAAACCGGAAGATATGAAAAAGTACACACTGTTTGTCCTTATGGCAATTGTAGCTGCCACATTCTGTAGCTGCAGTTCAAAGAGAAGCCCAATAAAGACCTTTGTAATGCCTTGCAGCGACTGCGTGAAGGCCGATGATGCACTCAGGGTTTGGGCATCGGGAACATCGGACAGCGAAACGACAGCCCACAAGAAAGCCATGGCCACAGCATCGGCCGAACTTGCCGCACTCCTTTCAAAGACTGTCAACACAATGACCGAGCAGTACACAACCGAACTCACCGAAGGCCGCGATGGGCAATCCAAGAGCCTGTTGGACGAGAAGAACATCATTGTGGTAAAGCAAGTGCTCAATGGTGCAGCAATCGTCTGCGACGAGTGGACAAAGGATGAAAACGGACAATACACAAACTACATTGTCCTTGAACTCAAAGGCAGTAAAATCATCGAAGCCATCACAAAAAGCGCCGAGGCGGAGGGCGAGAAAATAAACAAGGAACTGCTCAAGGCCCTCTTCGAGAAAGGCATCCAGGAGATAAGCAAATAACACACCGGCGTAAAGCCCAGGGGCATTCCACCAACAGATTCCACCCGGCGCATCCGGGTGGAATCTGTTTATGAAGTTTCTTGTCTTTTTCTACTTTTCATTTTGAAAAGCGGTGTCAAAAAACTAACTTCGCAGAACATACAGACGAACTATGAGAAAGAAAGAACTATACAATAGAATAATAGAGTATTTTGAGGTTGCCATGCCGGTGGCCGAGACGGAGCTGGACTACTCCACCCCGTTCGACCTGCTGGTGGCCGTCATCCTCTCGGCACAGTGCACCGACAAACGTGTGAACATGGTCACCCCCGACCTCATTGCACGTTACCCCGATGCACAGGAGATGGCACAGGCACACCCCGACGAAATCTACAACTACATAAAGAGCGTATCCTACCCCAACAACAAGGCAAAGCACCTTGTGGGCATGGCGCAGAAGCTGTGCAGCGACTTTGGCGGCGAGGTGCCCGACACGCTCGAGGAACTCACCACCCTGCCAGGTGTTGGGCGCAAGACGGCGAATGTCATCCTCTCAGTCGTGTGGGAAAGGAGCGCCATGGCGGTCGACACCCATGTATTCCGCGTGAGCCACCGCATTGGGCTTGTGCCCAAGCGCTGTACCACCCCTTACAGTGTTGAGAAGGAGCTGATGAAATACCTGCCTGCCGAGGTAATCCCCAAGGCACACCATTGGCTCATACTGCACGGGCGCTACGTATGCACGGCGCGCTCGCCCAAGTGCGACAAATGCGGACTGAAGGAGATTTGTAAGGAGTATCTAAAATTGCATAAAATATAAAAATATGATGCTTGTAGTGACCGTTAACCGAAGTTTGTCATATACTCCAATTTGTCATTCTGACCATTCCTTAATGTAAAAATTAAAGATGTTTTCGATGAGCGAAGCGAATAACAGTATGTGAAGAATCTCTGAAAACGAGCGAATTAAAGATACTTCGCTACGCTCAGTATGACATGAAACATTGGGATAACATTTTTATCGGCTTGTGGACAGATACATTAAAAATGACATACACGCACAGTTGTATTATTTCAGCTTATAATTAACTTTTTCCCCATTTATAACCTTGTTTATTTAAAAATATTATATCTTTGCAATATTGCAGAAAACAGAAACTGATATTATTAACCAAATAAATTTTCAATCATGACAATTGACAATTTCCAGTTTGCCGGTAAGAAGGCAATCGTTCGTGTTGATTTCAACGTGCCCTTGAACGAGGAGGGTAAAATCACTGACGATACACGTATCCGCGGTGCTCTCCCCACATTGAAGAAGGTTCTTGCTGACGGTGGTGCTCTCATCATCATGTCACACATGGGCAAGCCAAAGGGCAAGGTTAACGCAAAGTACTCTTTGAGCCAGATTGTTGATGCAGTTTCAGAGAAGTTGGGTGTTGCTGTACAGTTCGCTCCCGACTGCGCAAAGGCTGCCGAGGCTGCTGCTGCATTGAAACCGGGTGAAGTTCTGATGCTCGAGAACCTCCGTTTCTATCCCGAGGAGGAGGGCAAGCCTGTTGGTATCGACAAGGAAGACCCTGCATACAACGATGCAAAGAAGGCTATGAAGGAGTCACAGAAGGAGTTCTCAAAGACTCTCGCTTCATACGCAGACTGCTACATCAACGACGCATTCGGTACTGCTCACCGTCGTCACGCATCAACAGCCGTTATCGCTGACTACTTCGATGCTGACAACAAGATGCTCGGTTACCTGATGGAGAAGGAGGTTCAGGCCGTTGACAACATCCTCAAGGACATCAAGCGCCCATTCACAGCTATCATGGGTGGTTCAAAGGTATCTACAAAGATCGGTATCATCGAGAACCTGATGGACAAGGTAGACAACCTCATCCTCTGCGGTGGTATGACATACACATTCGCAAAGGCTCAGGGTGGCGAAATCGGCCGTTCAATCGTTGAGGACGACAAGCTCGACCTCGCTCTCAACATCATGGAGCAGGCAAAGGCAAAGGGCGTAAACCTTGTTCTTGCCGAGGACTGCGTTGCTGCCGATGACTTCTCTAACGATGCCAACACACAGGTTTGCTCGGCAAAGGCTATCCCCGCAGGTTGGGAGGGCTTGGATGCAGGTCCAGAGGCACAGAAGGCTTTCGCAGCTGCTATCGTTGATGCAAAGACCATCCTTTGGAACGGTCCTGCAGGCGTGTTCGAGTTCGACAACTTCACAGCCGGTTCACGCGCTATCGCCGAGGCTATCGCCAAGGCAACCGCTAACGGCGCGTTCTCACTCATCGGTGGTGGTGATTCAGTAGCTTGCATCAACAAGTTCGGTATGGCCGACCAGGTATCATACATCTCAACAGGTGGTGGTGCTCTTCTCGAGGCAATCGAGGGTAAGGTTCTCCCCGGCGTTGCTGCAATCAAGGGCGAATAATTTACCGCTTTAATAAAAATCAATAAACAGCGTGCCCACGCACGCTGTTTATTTTTTAAAGCAAAAGATAACAGCGACCCTTATAAAAAAAATGAATTGATTGTCCCTCTGTCTTAGGGGAACGAGAGGCAAAGTCCAAAATAGCAGGAGAAGCCTTGAAGTGAACAAACGCTCCAATCGCATCATATTTTGATGTGAATAGTTGTGATTTTCGCATCATTGTACTATATTTACAGTAAAATTTAAGGATTATGAGACCTTTGTATATATGGCAACAGCCCACATGGGCAGAGTTCACTTGGGATAACGGAAGGTTAATAACACTCCTTTCCGAGGTGCGCAATCTTGAAGGTCGCGTACTTGGTTTGATGAGCAGTCTTGGCTTCAGCGTACAGAATGCCACCTCGCTCGATGTGATGGTGGAGGATGTATTACGCTCCTCGGAGATAGAGGGAGAGCTGCTCAATGCCGACCGAGTGCGCTCGTCAATTGCTCGTCATCTTGGCATAGATACAGAAGGTCTGCCAGAGCCTGACCACTACACTGAAGGTGTGGTGCAGGTAATGCTCGATGCTGTGCGAAACGGCAATGAGCCACTAACACACGAGCGACTTTTCAATTGGCACGCAGCATTGTTCCCAACAGGTCGTAGTGGTATGTATCCTATAACCGTGGCAGCTTACCGAAAGGGTGCAGAGCCTATGCAGGTTGTGTCGGGCGCTATGGGCCGCGAGAAGGTACACTATGAGGCTCCTGTTTCGGAGGCTGTACCAGCAATGATGGACGAGTTCCTTGCCTGGATAAATGGCGAACAAAATATAGATCCTATATTAAAGGCAGCAGTAGCGCACCTCTGGTTTGTAGCCATCCACCCATTTGACGACGGTAATGGTCGTTTGACTCGCACAATAACCGATATGCTCCTAGCAAAGGCAGATGGTATGCCACATCGATTTTATAGTATGTCGGCTGAGATATTGCGTGAGCGTAAAGGTTACTATGCCGCACTTGAGAAGACCACAACGGGAACTATGGATATAACCCTCTGGCTCGAGTGGTTTTTGCAGACACTCTATAGTGCAATATATCGCTCCGAGGCAACAGTACAGCGCGTTGTCAAGAAGTCGTTGTTCTGGCAGCAGCACCGCGAGGTAGCAATGAACGAACGACAAGTAAAGGTCGTTAATATGCTATGGGATGGTTTTGAGGGTAAACTGACATCTTCTAAATGGGCGAAGATAACAAAGACATCGCAACCGACAGCCCAGCGTGATATATCCGACCTCGTTCAAAAGGGAGTTTTGATTGTGTCTAACGAAGGTGGTCGAAGTACAAATTATCTTCTTAAGGAGGAACTCGATAACTAAATTTTGATGTGACAACAACATTTCTCGCACATTTATGGAAGAAAGACAGATTACAGACATACAGCACAAGGTTACGGCATTGCTTGACGAGAAAAGGCTGAAACAGGCCATTGACACATTGGCCGACGGCATTGACCAGCTGCAGGACTGGGAGTTGCGCACGCGCTTCACCGAGATGCAGACTGCATACCGTTACATGCTCGACTACATGCGCCAGGGAATGCCCGACCCCGACAGGGAGCGCCTGCACGCCGAACTCATTGGCCGTTGCTACATCATCAACGACCAGATTGCCGTTGCAAGGCTCACCGAGCACTCCACAAAGGTCTATTGCCAGATGCGCCGCAAATACAAGAACCTTGCGGCACTTGGCGGCATATATGAGATGCTGAAGGAGAATGCCGCAAACTTCGCCGTCACTGAGAACCTGCCGGCAAACGAATGCAAGGGAGTGCGCCGGCAACTGTCACAGGAGCACGAAAGGCTGTTGTCCGAACTCTTCGGCGCCATCTGGAGCAGCACCGGCTGGAACAAGAGCGATGCCGAGCTTGTCGACCACATCATCAGCGACGAGGAGATAAACATCAATGACCGCGCCACAGTAGTGAGCGCCATCACACTAAGCGCACTCAAATGCTTCGAGCCAATAAAGATTGAAGCGCTCTGTCATATAGCCACAAATGACTGCAACACACTTGCCGTGCGCGCCATAACAGGCATCATCATTGCACTGTTCCAGTACGAACAGCGCATTGACCACTACCCCACGCTCATGGCCGCGCTCGACTCACTGCGCGACAACCCCACAGTCATGCGCCGCATACAGACAATACAGATTCAGTTGCTCCGCTGCCGCGAGACACAGAAGATTGACCGCAAGATGCGCGAGGAGATTATCCCCGCCATGATGAAGAACTCGCAGAAACTCAACGGCAAGCTCAGCATAGACATCCTCAAGGAGATTGAGAATGACGAGGACAAGAACCCCGAGTGGCAGAAGTGGATGGACGAGGATGGCATAAAGAGCAAGATTGAGGAGATGACCAAGTGGCAGATAGAGGGTGCCGACGTCTACATGAGCACCTTCTCGCAATTGAAGAACTACCCCTTCTTTGGCGAGATATGCAACTGGCTGCGCCCCTTTGACAAGAACGTGCCCGGCATCAGCGACATCCTCCCCGGTAGCGACAACCAAGCCCACACACTCATTGGAGCGATATGCAAGTCGCCCGTCTTCTGCAACAGCGACAAATACTCATTCTGCTTCACCGTGCAGCGCATACCCACCGACCAACGCGACATGCTCATGGGGCAATTGAACGGCGAGGAGGGAGCAGCCGTGAGCGAAGCCGAGAGCAATATGGTGGCCGACAAGGAGCGCCTTGCCGAGACCCAAAGCAACCAGTACATACAGGACCTCTACCGCTTCTTCAAAGTATCTAACTTCAAGGGCGAGTTCAAGGACCCGTTCACCATGCAGCTCAACCTGCTCGAGAGCAAGACGCTTGCACCGCTCATCAGCGACAGCAATGCCGTGCTGCGCACATTCCGTTACCTTGTGGAGAAAGAGTACTACACCGAGGCCTACAACGCCGGCAAGCAGTTCGAGAAGAACGGCGAGTGCGATGCACAGTTCTTCCAGGAGATGGGCTACTGCCTGCAAAAGGAAATGCGCCACAAAGAAGCCATCGACTACTACACAAAAGCCGACATCATAAAGCCCGACACACTGTGGACACTGCGCCACATAGCCCAATGCTACCGCATGCAAGGCGAATTCGACAACGCACTGGCATACTACTGCATGGCCGAGGAACTTGCCCCCGACAACATCCCGCTACTGCTGCAGACCGGTGAAAGCTTTGCCACAATGAAACAGTACGAAGAGGCCTTCGCCCGCTTCTACAAAGTGGAGTTCCTTAAGCCAGGCTCACTGCGCGCCACACGCGCCATCGCCTGGTGCTCATTCATCACCGGCAAGGACCAGCAGGCACGCGCCTACTACCAGCGCCTGCACGCAATGCCATCGGCAAGCTACCAGGACTACCTCAACGCCGGCCACGTCGAGTGGGTGAACCACAACAATGCCCAAGCCATAGAGTTCTATGAGAAAGCAAAAGCACTCTGCGGCAGCGCCGACAAAGTCGCCGAACAAATCCTGAACGACAGCGAAGCCCTCACCGCCCGCGGCATAAGCGAAAACGAGCTGTTGCTGTTAAGGGACCTCATTATAAGCTGAAAGGTCAAAGCGGAAAGGTTAAAGCTCGAGCCAACGAGTGAAACGCAAAGCTTGCTTTAGCGTTTTACAGCGAGTGCAGCCAAGTTTCAAGCGCACGCAGTGTGGTTAAAGCTGCGAGTAAGCGAGCGAAACGTAAAGCTTGCTTTAGCGTTTTACAGCGACAACGCGGACGAGCGTTGTTTGCGACGACGGGAGCTTTAGCTCCCCAAAGGAGTGCGACAAAGTCGCCTCAAAGCCAAGTTTCAAGCGCACGCAGTGCTGTTAAAGCGGAAAGGTGAAATCGGAAAGCGGAAAGGTTAAAGCTGCGAGTAAGCGAGAGCAACGCAAGTATACTTGAACTTTTACAGCGTGGGGAGTTGGTTCAACGAAGTTAACATCGGCAGCAGTTGGTCACACGTAGCACACCTCTCCTCAGTCACTGCGTGACAGCTAATTCCTCCCCTGTTTTAGGGGAGGTGTCCGAAGGACGGAGGGGTATTTGGCAGAGGAGCAATTTTATAGGATGCCGCTTGGGTTGCGAACGGTCGGCATTGTCAAAGCTTAAGAACAACAAGTGGACAGAAATTTATTTACACACAAAGCGTGCGGGAGCAGGTTCAACGAAATTAAAAGTGTATAAAACACGTTGGTTTATGCACTTTTGTTTAATCACTTTAACCTCTCCGCTTTCACATTTCACCTTCCAGTTCTTCATAGCCACAAATAGCTATCAACGGTTTTATTTATCAATATTCAATCCTGAACCGCATTTTCTTGCCGATACCAGCAAGAAATGGAGGGTTTCTATAAATTTATGCGGTGAAGTTTGCCGATGGTGCGCATGTAGGACATACCAACCCGAGACCCTCGGCTTGGGAAGCCTATGCCCTTGCAATACCCCTTAGCTTCCCAAGCCAGCTCGCGAATTCGAGCCCTTAAACACAAAAACCCAATTATTCGCCCGAAATTTACGGCGAATAGAAAGGACAATCATAGGAAAAATAAAGATTGACCGGTGATTTCTTTATGTTATTTTGTATCGTTTTGTGGCAACCTTGGCGGATTTGCAATTAAAGAGTCTGGACTTCCAAAATAATGATTGCATTCATCACAAATATCAAAACCTATAATGTCCCCTCCATGGTTTTGGGAAGTATGTGAGGTTAGGTATAAAAGGTTACTTCTTGTGATAATCTACCACAGAATATGCATATTCCTTTATTCGTATATGTTTTTCGTGCCATTCTCAATACGATGTGCTAGTTCGTACATAGTTTGATGCAATATCTCTTTTTGCGCTTCAAGCATTGTGTTTTGTGCATCAAGTAGCCTAATTTTATTGCTTATATTTACATATGGGTAAAATTTAGTAAATTCCACTTCAATTCCAAAACTTATTTCATATTTGTTTGCAACAAGATCGTATGCTTGGTAAAGAGGGCAATTTATTGTTTCACATTGCTTTATTTTGATTGCTTTTACAACTGATAAACAAGCGGAGCAATTCAACATATCAAGCACCTCTTTGTCTGTTATCTCTTTCTCCCTTATTTTCATATTTCTCTGTTTAATTAAAATTATGTTTCTTATTGAAGATCTTTTGTCCTAATAAACAATTATAATTATCTCCAGACATTATACAATCCATATCATATTCATCATCACAAAATCGTTCTACATATTTACGAAGCAATGTTTTATCTTCATTGCAGGTATCGGTTTTTATTATTTGCAAATCGTTCATACTGTATAATGCAGATAAATTCCAATTTGTCATTTCTTGTAATGCACGCTTAATTTGCATTTCCGATTTTTCATCTTTTGTAAAAATTGTTATTCTCTTCTTTTTTGCT
>JAZTXR010000080.1:0-20032 GCA_045636545.1 Bacteroidaceae bacterium | reverse complement strand
TTTTTTTATTGATTGATACTTTATAAAGTGTTCTTCTGGTGTGTCATTCGGCGTGCTGTTCTGCGCCGAATGACACTTGTTTATATTTACTGTGTTTACTTGACCAGTACTTTTTTGCCGTTTATGATGTAGATTCCTTTCTCCAGGTTGTCTACGTCGGCGATGCGGCGACCGTTAAGGTCGTAGACTATGGTCTCATCTACGTTTGCATCTGTCACCTCGTCATCGCCGATGATTTCATCATCCTCGAAACGTAGCCCTATTGCTTTTGCCGCGCTATTCTCTATCCAGGCTGCCGGTATCTGCAGATAGGCCTTGCCGGCGCTGCAGGTTGAGTTGTCTGAGTAACGGAAGAACTTGGGATTTGTCTCGCCTGTGGCTACTCCGTAACGGTAGTTGACATAGCTGCCGTCATCGCTGTAGGTGTTGACCATTGTCTTTTTAAGCGTTCCTACGAGCAGGTTCAACGAGTGGTTGTTTGAATGGTCAATGAGTGGCACAAGGTATGTTGTGTTGGGTTCACCGGCAAGATAGATGCCGACACCTGCATTGGTGCTCTTTACGCGGGTCATCGTTATCTCGCCGCTCTCGGTGTTGTAGCCTGTTGCGGCGTAGGCCTTGAGGCCTTCTACTTCGCTGAAGTCGAGGGCATACTGTGATGAGTATGTTGCACTGCCATATTTGCTTATGCTGATTACCACTGCATAGACTTCATATATGCCGTTCACCTCAATGTCATTCTCGGGCATATATTCGGGCATACCTTCCCACTCTATGAAATTGCAGCCGGCCTGTTCGGGTGCCGTGATGGGGGTAATTGCTGCTCCGTGTTCTACTTCTACAGTCTTGTATATGCTGCCGTTTACCTTGTAGATTATATTTGATGCAAATCCCGAGATTCGTGTCGGCCAGTTACTTGATTGTCTGTAGGCCGATTTGCACTCCTTGTGTACATAAAGGGTTGCGCCGCTGGCTATGTTTTTGAATGCGTTGATGCCGACAGTGGCGGGTGTTGTTGCCAAAGAGGTTATTTTTGCAAGTTTGAGGCAATAGAGGAATGCACCTTCTCCAATGCTTGTGACACTTGCAGGGATTGTAACGCTTTCAAGGCTTGTGCAGCTGTTGAATGCATCGTTGCCAATTGTCCTGACACCTTCGCCTATTGTCAGCTCGGTCAGTTTGTAGCAGGCGCCAAAAGCGTGGTTCCCGATAGATGTGACATTGCCGGGTATTGTCAGGTGTGTGAGGTTGGTGCTATAGCACAACAGGCTGCTGTTGATGTGTGTTACATTTTCTCCTATGGTTACATTGGCCAAAGTTGCCTTATTCATAAGTGGAGAGTAACCGCAGCTCTTCTCTTCGGGATATTCCAGGTTACGTCCCAAATACAATGTTTCCAATGGGCAGTCGGCAAACAAGCCCTTACCATCTTCTGTCTCGTTATAGGTGTTGTAGCCCAATGTGAGGGTCTTCTCCCCATCCTCTATGCGCAGTTCTGCCAATGAGGTACAGCCGTTGAAAGCCTCGTTGCCGATGCTTGTGACACTACTTGGAATAGTGATGCTCGTCATTGTAGTGTTGCCCGAGAATGCTCCGTCTGCCACAGCATACTCCTCGCCATAATATGTCTCAGGCAATGCCAGTTCTGTGTCATTCCCAACGTAGTCTGTCAATGTGAATGTACCATTTACAATGTCGAATCTGTAGTCGCCGACCTCTTCATCGTAGTTGATTATCTCTTCGGCGTAATATGCGATGTTTCCATGGCTTGTAGTTCCCTCTTCGAATGTGAGACCCGAGAGGTTTATTATGGTCTTAAGGTTCAGACAATTGGTGAATGCATTGTCGGCAATTGCTGTAATACTGTTCGGTACTTTGATTGTTGTAAGCCAAGTGCAGTCATAGAATGCCGATGCTGCAATTTCTGTCACGTTGTATGTCGTGCCGTTGTGCTCTACCGATGCTGGAATCTTGATGGTTCCGCTGTAGTTTGCACCATAGTGCTTGCCTATCACCTTCACGTTCTTCCGCTCCTCGTCAATGATGTCATACAATATGCCGTCTGCATCAATGTCGCAGTCATGCTCTTTGAAGATTGCACGCAGGGTGATGTCGTTTGCGGGCATTGTCTTGGGGAGCGCTGGTGAAACATCCATGCCGAACTCTGATATGAAGAAGAACGGGTGCTCAACGTTCAGTTGGTTCTGCTGTGTCTCTGTCACGCGGTAACGTATATAACGGTAGCTCTCTCCATTACCCAAAAGACTTTCTGTCTCATAAATATATGAGTTTGTTGAAGACAGATTGGTCAGGCGTGCTATCTGGGTGTATTTCCCTGTGCTCTGGTCCGAACCCTCTACTATGATTGTCTTGGGGGCGTTGACATCGCTGTTGCAATCGCGGTTTCTGTATGTGAATGTGAAAGTGGAAATTTCGTTCCCCTCGCCCATATCAACACGGAGGTAGTGCTCGAGGCCGTCTTCGCTTTCAGTGTGGCTATAATCGGAGTGGAAAATCGTTTGGGGATTTCCATCGAACAGAACGTGCCAGCCCTGGAACTGGTCGCCATATTTTGTCTCTCTACACGGGGCGTTGGAATAGAGCATGGCATCGGCGTTTGATGCAAGGGGAAGTTCGTTGAGCTCGTCCGATGTTACCCAGCCCACAAAGGCGTAGCCCGGCTTCGAGGGTGGTGCGGGCATTCCCAAAGCATCACCTTCGGACAGAGTATAACTTGCATATTCGTTGCCGTCGACAATGAATTTTGCAGTGTAGGAATCACTCACCTCCATGGCATTTGCCACTGTTGTGCACAGCAACAGCATAAGTGAGATTAAAAGTCTGGAAATTTTCATAAAGTGATTGTTTTAAGTTGGTTTTTTGCAAAAATACTTATGAATGGCCGATGTGTATTGTATCACTTTGTATCTTATTGCGCTGTACGCGAAATGAGGGGCTTTTATTGTTTCTTGTTTGGTTTTTGTTGCCTACTTTTGTTGTATGAAAGAGAATGAAAAGGGGGAACTGTACAAGGCCTTGAGGCTGGCTGTGGAACAGCGCTTTGGAAAAGGGGTGGTTGTGTCGAGTGATTTTACCGAGCTGTCGGCAAGGATACTTGAGGCTGCGGGTACTTATCTTGCACCAATAACCTTGAGGCGTTTCTGGAGCGAAAAGGAGTGTGCTTGCTACAATGTGGCACCACGCCGTTCCACATTGAACATATTGTCGCAATATGTGGGTTACAGCAGTTGGGATGTCTTTGCAAAGGATTATAATGTTACCGGGGTAGGTAGCAGTGATTTTATATTGAAGGCCGACTTGCCGGCTGCCGAGGTGATGCAGGGCTCTGTGCTGAAACTGACCTGGGCACCCGACAGGGTTGTGCATGCCCGTTCAATGGGTGGTTGTGTGTTCAGTGTTCTTGAGAGCAGGAACAGCAAACTGTCGGTGGGCGATACATTCAAGGTTGAGCTTTTTGTGGAGGGTGAACCTTTGTTGCTTACCAACCTTGTGCACGATGGTGGGGCTCCTACCAAATATGTTTGTGGCAAGGTCGATGGAATAAGGTACAAGGTGGTGGAGGAACAATAGAGTGTTCTTTATTATATATATATAAGGTTGCAGATGTTGTCACAAATGTCTGCAACTTTTTTTATTGCAGGTGAACCATTATAAATCCCCTACAATATTATACTGCCGCCAGTTGAAATCCTTTTTATAAGCCTCCAATGATTGTGCCGGGACGTGAACTGTTACTTGCGGCGTGTTGAAAATCATGGTTATGCTCTGCGGCTCAACAGCGTGGTTATATACATCCGTCAATGCCGTGCAGTTATAGAAGGCATAGTCGCCAATCTCGCTGACACCGGCAGGGATGGTTATCTCCCGTAGTGCCGTGCACTCCCAGAACACACCTCGTTCAATGGCCTTCAGCGATTGCGGCAACAGGACATTCTTCAATGAACTGCATTTTGCAAACGCATCAAGTTCTATCCGTTCGACACCTTCGGGAATCTCCACATTGTCAAGTGATGTGCATAACACAAAGGCTGCGTTGCCTATGGTGGTCATTTCGCGGGGTATGCGCACGCTCCTCAGGCTTCTCATTCCGCAGAACGCGGCATTGATGTTCTTTACGCTGCTTGGTATGTAGATGGTGACAACGGAATCGCAGTCGGCAAAGGCATGGGCAGATATTGTCTCTATACCCTCGGGCAGGTATACCGATTTTATTGCCGTGCCTTTGAATGCCTCTTTGGCTACCTGCGTGGTGCGGTACTGTCTGCCATCGATGGTGGCTTTGCCCGCAATGTAGATGTTCCACTCGTCGCCTTTTCCGCCGGTGACCTCACAGGTGCGTTCCTTGCGCGAGAGAATGCGGTAATCGACTCCACCGAGCGAAGCGGTTGCTATTGTCTCTTTTTGGGGTAATAGCGTGAAAATGGCGGTGAATGCCAACGCAATGAATGCCGATGCGAACAACGCGTTGCGGCGCAGGTTGCGGCGGCGTATGGCACGCGCCATCTCATCGGTCGATGCAAAGCGCTTCTCCTTCTTCTCGTTGAGGCAACGTCCGATTATACCGTTGAGCTGTTTTGAGTATTTTGCCCCGCTCCTCTCCTGAATGTATTTTACAAGCCGTCCAATGGCGTATATGTCGCTGCGCTCGTCAATCTCGTTGATGTGCCCGATTTCGGGTGGTGCAAACAGTGGAGTGGTGCCGGCGGTGTGTCCGTATGTGTTGTTGAAGCAGAACCCCAGGTCAATAATCTTTACATTGCCGCCCACTTGGGTGAGCATTATGTTGGTCGGTGAAAAGTCGAGGTATGCTATGCCTTGGCTGTGGAATGCCTTTGTACCGTCGAGCAGCTGCAACAGGAATTTCCACAGGTTACGTTCGCTGGCAAAGTATTCCTTGTTGGCGTTGAGGGTCTCCTCCACGGTGGAGCCATAGATGTATTCCATAAGGATGTAGAGGCCGTTGCTGTCCTCGCCGATTTTTTCATACCGGGCAATGTGCCCGTTTGATATGGTGCTGCCAATCTCGAACTCCTTGTGGAAGAGTGTGCGGCAGCGCTGCTCATCCTGTAGCTCGGGGCGCAGCCGTTTCATGAAATATTGCTTGCCGTCAATGCGCACCTTGTAGGACAACGACGTGGCACCGCCGTTGCCGGCGGGCTCTTTGTCGTCGAAGATGTTGTCATTGTATATGAACCCCGATGTGAGCATTTGCCGTGGCTGTTTTATGCGCGGGTCAGTCGCAGCAACCGTGCTCGGTCTTGACAATCTTGTAGAGCTTGTCGCTGGGGCGCACCTTGCAGGGTACCTTGAACGACACCCTGTCTCCCTTGTTCACCCTTTCAACCGGTTCAAGGTTCACGCGCGGGTCTTCAAGCTCCAGGTACACGGCGCCGGTTGTGGGGCCGGTGATGAGAATCTTCTCACCGGCATCTATGGTGCCGGCCTCAATGAGGAACTCACCCACACCAAGTTTTGAGAAGTGCTTCATTGCCTTGCCAATATATACCTTGCGCTCGGTAGCCTGTGAACCGTAGATGTTGCTCCACTCGCCAAGCTTCTGCCCCTGATAGTATCCGTCCCAGAATCCACGGTTGAACACCGTTGCAAGGCGCTCGTCCCAGGCATCCTTCTTCTCCTCGGTGAACTCTCCGGCAAGGTAGGCTTCAAGCGCCTCGTTGTAGCAGCCGGCAACGGTCTGCACATATTCGGGGCCACGCGCACGGCCTTCAATCTTGAACACACGCACACCGCTCTCAATCATGCGGTCGATGAAGCGTATGGTCTTCAGGTCCTTGGGCGACATTATGTACTTGTTGTCGACCTCCAGCTCAATGTCGCTCTCGCGGTCCTTTACTATATAACCCCTGCGGCACACCTGCATGCACTCGCCACGGTTGGCGCTGCGGCCAAGCTGGTGCAGTGACATGTAGCACTTGCCCGAGATTGCCATGCACAATGCTCCGTGGCAGAACATCTCTATGCGCAACAGCTCGCCCTTGGGGCCGCGTATGTCCTCGTCAATAATCACCTCGTGTATTGCCGCAACCTGCTCCATCTTCAGCTCGCGTGCAAGCACCACAACGTCGGCAAACTGCGCGTAGAACTTCATTGCCTCGCTGTTGCTTATGTTGAGCTGTGTCGACAGGTGGACCTCAACTCCAATGCGGTTGCAATATTGCATAACGGCAACGTCGGCAGCAATCACAGCCGAGATGCCGCTCTCCTTGGCTGCATCTATAATCCTGTACATCATCGGTATGTCATCCTCGTAGATGATGGTGTTCACTGTCAGGTAGCTCTTTATGCCGTGGCGGTCACAGATTTCGGCAATCTCGCGCAGGTCATTGATGGAGAACGCGCTTGCCGAGTGCGCGCGCATGTTAAGGTGCTCTATACCAAAATAGATGGAGTTTGCTCCTGCCTGGATGGCTGCCGCGAGGCTCTCGCGCGAACCCACAGGTGCCATTATCTCAAAATCGCTTCTCTTGTAGTTCATGGTTGATGTGTTGCAATGTCGTTATGCTTGCTCCCCTCCGTCCGAAAACATTTGTTTTCATCCACCTCCCCTCACTTGTGAGTGGAGGAGCTTTTTTAGCTCTCCCATTTTGTAAGGGGAGTGCCCAATGGGCGAGGGGGATGTCGTTTCCTCCCTGCTGTTCGAAATGACAATTCCACCGGTTTTGTCATTCTGAACGGAAGTGAAGAATCTTGATAACAGTGTCAGTTGTTTGTAATTTGCCTACAAAGATATATCTTTGCAAGGAAATAACAAACTCATAGTCCATGAAGATAGCCAATATTGAATTCGGAAAATATCCCATTTTTCTTGCTCCTATGGAGGATGTGACAGATGCTGCGTTCCGTTTGCTGTGCAAAAGGTTCGGTGTCGATATGGTATATACCGAGTTCGTTTCGAGCGATGCTCTCATACGCGATGTCAACAGCACGGTGCGCAAGCTGCAGGTCTATGACAAGGAGCGCCCGGTGGCCATACAAATATATGGCAATGAGGTAGGGCCTATGGTCGAGGCTGCTAAGCGCGTGGAGCTTGCAAAACCCGATATTCTTGACATCAACTTCGGCTGCCCCGTGAAAAAGGTGGCACGCAAGGGGTGTGGAGCCGGTATGTTGCAGAACATCCCAAAGCTGCTCGAGATTACAAAGGCTGTGGTGGATGCAGTGAATATCCCTGTCACCGTGAAGACCCGTCTTGGTTGGGACGAGAACAGCAAGTGCATTGTCGACCTTGCCGAGCGCCTGCAGGATTGCGGCATTGCAGCCCTCACCGTTCATGGCCGCACACGCGCACAGATGTACACGGGCGATGCCGACTGGACACTCATTGGCAAGATAAAAGAGAACCCCCGTATGCACATCCCCATCATTGGCAACGGCGACGTGAAGACTCCCGAGCGTGCAAAGGAGTGTTTCGACAAGTATGGCGTGGATGCGGTGATGATTGGTCGTGCCAGCTTCGGGCAACCATGGATTTTCCGCGATGTAAAGCACTACCTGGAGCACGGCGAGCCTGCAGTGCCGTTCACGTTCAGGGAGTGTATGGACATTCTGCGCGAGCAGGTGAGGGATAGCGTGGAGTGGCTTGGCGAGCGCCCCGGCATTCTGCACGTGCGCCGTCATCTTGCAGCAACACCGTTGCTGAAGGGTTTGACCGACTTCCGCCCCCTGCGCATTGAGATGCTACGCTGTGAGAAGATGGACGAACTGATGGCAATCCTTGACAGGATAGTGGAGATTTATGGTAAATAAAACAGTTTGAGCTTCCCGCGGGAAGCTCAAACTGTTTTATTTACTCTTCTGTAGCCGGCTGCCTTTGGCGAGCCTTGGCTGCACTCGTTGCAAAACGCTAAAGCAGGCTTTGCGTTCTACTCGTTTGCGCAAGCCTTCAGGTAATTGATTACCGGGTTGGCATACATCTCCAGTATCTTGGTGCGGCAGATGTTTTTTAAGATTGTAGAAAGTAGTAAGATGTAATATGTTTATATAGATTATTTTGTATGTTGTGAAAATTTGGTATATTTGCATCTGTAATTCGGATTTTCAATGAAAATAAGTATTTGCGATTCCGATTTTTAATGATATTCTGAAAACTGGAACTGATTTAATGTGCGAAATATGTATAAACGGGTCATTGATATTAAAAATCGATTGGACGATGCTAATTTTTTGCTTGGGGCACGTCAAACAGGTAAGTCGACTCTTTTAAAAGAGTTGTTTCCCGGTACTGTTTATTATGATTTGTTGAATACCGATATAAGAAAAAGGTTTCAAAAGAATCCCGAGCTGCTCAGAGAGGTGCTTCAGAATAAGCCCGAGGGTACGTTGGTTATTATAGATGAAATACCGAAAGTACCTGAATTGCTTGACGAGGTTCATTGGTTAATGACCAATAAGAATATCCGTTTCATTCTTTGTGGTTCAAGTGCAAGAAAGTTGAAGAAGCAATCTTCTAACACGCTTGGTGGAAGGGCTGTGCCTATGTTTCTGTATCCTTTGGTAAGTGCTGAGATTCCTGATTTTGATATATACCGTGCGGTGCAGAATGGTATGGTTCCTCGCCATTATATGATAGAGAATGCTGTGAGGCGTCTGAGGGCGTATGTGGATATTTATCTTAAAGAGGAAATAAAAGAAGAGGCGCTTGTCAGGGATGTTGTTTCTTTTGAACGTTTTTTGGAGGTGGCTGCAATTTGCGATGGTGAGATTCTGAATTATGAGAACATTGCTGCCGATTGTGGAGTGTCGGCAAAAACAGTTGCAGCTTATTTTCAAATTCTGTACGACACTTTGGTGGGGTATGAGATTCCTGCATATACCAAGCATATTAAACGAAAATTGGTGCAGGCTCCGCGTTTCTACTATTTTGATGTTGGAATAGTAAATTATCTATTGAACAGAACAAAACTCAAACGTGGCACAGATGAGTTTGGGCACGCATTTGAACATTTGGTAATTCAGGAGATTATTGCATATTTGGGTTACACAGAGTCTATGGAAAAACTTACCTATTGGCGAACATATACCGGCATTGAGGTTGATGCGGTGATAGGTGATGCTCGTATTGCTATTGAAATAAAATCAACAGATGAGGTGCAGACTAAGCATAAGAAGAATCTTAAAGTATTTGCCGAAGAACATCCCGATGCAAGAAAAATAATTGTTTCATTGGATAAAATGACACGCGAAGCAAATGGTATTGAGATGATATATGTCCTTGACTTTTTCAAGATGCTTTGGGGTGGTGAGATAGTATAACAAAAAAGCAAATCCGCACGGATTTGCTTTTTTGTTATTGTAATTATTTATTCCTCTATAGCCTTTAAGTAATTGATTACCGGGTTGGCATACATCTCCAGTATCTTGGTGCGGCAGAACACGTCGTCGCGGTCGGGGAGGTCAATCTTCTCAATCTGTCCCTGCAGGTAGGCATCGAGCTTGGCCTTGTCCTCGGCAGTGTATTTGTCGGCAAAGCGGGTGTCGCCGGTAAGCAGTTCATAGTAGTAGTAATTGATTGGCCAGAACTTGTAGTTGCTGTGTATGTGGCGGTCGATGATGCGTGCCACGGCTGCGGTCTTTTCGTTCTTGCCAAGTGAACGGTCAATGGCATCAATCTCGTTGTTGATGCAATCGGCAATGTGGTAGTGGATGCCGCCCTTGTAGCCGAACATACCGGTCTTCATGTTTATGAGGTCATCCTGTGGCGCTTTCTTCCACTCGGGGTTGTCACGCTTCTGCTGGAACTCCTTTGCCTTGAGGTAGTCGCAGGGGTCGAACTCGTATGATATTGTTGTGGGGGCGATGTTCAGCTCCTTCAGTGCATCGATGATGTCGCCGCTGCTGTACATCGAGAACATCTTGATGAGACCCTCCTGTGTGCGGTCGTTGCTGTCCTTGGCACGTCCCTCGCGCTGTGCAATCCAAATGGGCTGCTGGCGCTGTGTGATGGCGTGGTGCATGTAGGACGAGAGACGTTTTGACGACGCGAGCATCTCGCGTATGCTTGCCGAGCGCTGAACGATGAAGCTGCGGTTCACGCGTACCAGTTTCTTTATCCAGGGGCGGATTAGCAGGTTGTCGCCAATGGCAATCTCAACGGTGTTTCCCACGGCTTCAACAAATACTATGCAAAGGAATGCCGAGTCCATGATGATGTCGCGGTGGTTCGATATGCACAGCGACTTTGCCATGTTCTCCTTGTTCTCAATGCTCACTGTGAGCCCGCTCGACAGTTTCTTGAGCACTCCCTGCAGGAATGGGTAGATGAGTGCTTTCTGGAACTCCAGGTTGTCCTTGGATGCACGCATCATGCCGGCGATGTGCTCAAATGGTATATCCTTGAATGCATAGCCCATCACGGCCTGAAATTCGGGGTCGGCAATGAGTTCTTCAAAGATTTGTGGAAGTTCTTCAGGTAGGTATGGACGGATTTCGTTAAATTCAGCTGGTATCATATAATTGATTTTATAGTGTTTTTAATGTCGCTTTGTTGGTGTAGTACTGTTTATGTTGCACTGACCGATGCAAGATACGGCAAAAAATTTCAATAAACAATTTTTTTGAAAAAATAGGGTGATTATTGCTTCACTTTTTGTAATCATGCCTGTATAATGTTGTCGCTTTCAGATTTTAGATATATTTTTACAAGGTTTTAGAAACTGTTTTTTACAGTTTCCCGGAAACGGGGTGCCGATATTTTGTGAACGTAAACAAAATCAATAACTATGAAAACAATAAAGAGACTTTTAAAGAGACTTTTCGGATGGATTCCGGCCGGCGTAATCTGTCTTTTGGTATTTGTTGCCCTGTTCGGTTATCTGGGCTCAAAGATGGGAACGGCAAATATGCTCAACACCATCATGAACACGGCGCACGACTTGTTGCTTAACACGGTGTTCTATCTTATGGCAATATGTGTGCTGACCGGTGCCATTGGAAAAATATTTGTCGAGTTCGGTGTCGTGAGCCTGCTCGAGAAGTTACTCCGTCCGCTAATGAAGCCTCTTTTCAACCTCCCCGGTGTAGCTTCGTTGGGTGCTGTGCTTACGTTCCTCTCGGATAACCCTGCCATCATTTCATTGGCACAGGACAAAAAGTTTGCGTCATACTTCAAGAAGTACCAGTTTATTTCGCTCAATAACTTCGGTACATCCTTCGGTATGGGGCTTTTGGTTATTGTGTTTATGATTGGCCAAGGCTATTTTATGGAGTCTTTTGTCGGATTCATCGGTGCCATGATTGGTTGTATAGTCTCTACAAGGCTTATGCAGCATTTTGTGGTCAAGGCTTACCCTCGTTTTAAGTATGAGAATGCTGCGGAATTGGACGAGATTGAGGATAGCAGGGAGGTTCATAATAGAAAGCCTGTTTTCTTGCGTGTACTTGATTCGTTGCTCGATGGTGGACGTACAGGTGTTGACGTGGGTATGATGATTATTCCCGGTGTACTTGTAATATCTACCTTGGTGATGGTGTTTACATTCGGTCCCGACAAGGTGACCGGAGACTTTACCGGTGCTGCTTATCAGGGTGTGGAGCTGCTTCCATGGATTGGCGCAAAGTTGAGTTTTGTGTTCGAGTGGCTGTTCGGTTTCACCGACCCTCACCTTATTGCATTCCCAATCACTGCTATCGGCGCCGTTGGTGCAGCGCTGGGTCTTATTCCCAACTTTGCGGCAGAGGGTTGGATTGACGGTAATGCAATCGCTGTGTTCACAGCCATAGGTATGTGCTGGAGCGGCTTTCTTAGTACGCATACTGCAATGCTGGATGCTCTCGGTTACCGTCGTCTTACTTCAAAGGATATTCTTTCACACACAATAGGTGGTCTTGCTGCCGGAATTGCAGCGCACTGGATATATGTGCTTGTTACATTAATTGCTGCATAAGATTTGTTTTAAATAAAAGTATATTTGGAATGAGGATAGGTGTTTTGACAGCGATGACCTCTGAGTTCGAGCAGCTTGCTGCTATGCTCGATGGGGTTGCCGAGTGTGAAAAGAATAACATAGGGTATCTCACCGGGCGTGTGGGTGAGAATGAGATTATCTTGCGCCAGTGTGGTATTGGCAAGGTGAATGCGGCGCTTGGTGCCGCCGAACTGATACGTGCTTTCGCTCCCGATGCAATGGTGAGCACCGGTGTGGCCGGTGGCATTGACTGTTGCCTGGGTGTTATGGATGTGGTGGTGAGCTCGTCTATCGTTTATCACGATGTGTGGTGCGGTATGGGCTGCGAGTATGGTCAGGTTCAGGGAATGCCGGCTGTCTTTGCTGCCGATGAGGCGATGTGCCGTGCAGCCAGCTCGTTGAATGACGATGCCGATAACAAGACCCGTATTCACGCCGGCTTAATCTGCACCGGCGACCAGTTTATCACCAACCGTGATGAGCTTGACAAGATAAAAGGAAACTTCCCCGCAGCTCTGGCTGTTGATATGGAGTCGGCTGCCATTGCGCAGACATGCCACATATACGGTGTGCCGTTCGTGAGTTTCCGCATAATAAGCGACACGCCGGGTGTTGACAGGCACATTGAGCAGTACGAGAATTTTTGGGGCGAGATGGCCAACCGTTCGTTCGGTGTTACCCGCCGTTTCCTTATGAGAATTTAAAGAAGTATATCGCCAAGTTTTTTATAGAGCAAGAATAGGATGCCAGACATTCTTGAACATAAAAAACGGCGAAACAACCAGCTTCTATAAGAAAATATTTTTTTTAGAAATTCAAACAGCTTCTAAAGGATGTTATAATGAAGAAGATTCCAAGTTTTACGATTGACCACATACGTCTTGAGCGCGGAATATATGTGTCGCGCCAGGATAATGTAGGTGACGAGGTGGTGACCACCTTTGATGTGCGCATGAAAGAACCTAACCGCGAGCCGGTGCTCAGCCCAAGCGCAATACACACCATTGAGCACCTGGCTGCGACATTCCTGCGTAACCACCCCGTGTGGGCCGACAGGATTATCTACTGGGGACCAATGGGTTGCCTTACTGGCAATTATCTTATTGTAAAAGGTGACTTGACATCGGCCGGGATACTGCCGCTTGTAAAGGAGACCTTTGCTTTTGTTGCTGCATACGAGGGCGAGGTGCCCGGGGCTACGGCGCGCGACTGCGGCAACTATCTTCTGATGAACCTGCCCGAGGCGCGTTGGGAGGCACGCAAGTATCTCCGCGAGGTACTTGAGAATATTACTGAAAAGAATTTGAATTACCCGGCTTGATTGATACCTTTGAATTAATTAAAAATAGATTGTTATGAAAAAAATGTTTGTTGCCTTGATGGCTGTATTGCTGATGGCAAGTTGCGGTGAAAAGAAAGAGGTTAAGACACCCGGTGATGTTATGCTTATGACCGCAGACATTATCGAAACCGCTGCGGCGAAAATTGAGAACGCTGCGAATGTCGATGATATTATTGATGTGATGGCTGCGTTGAAGGACGAGACAGATGAGGTTAGTGAGAAGTTTGGCGAAATTATGAACGAACTTGACAGTCTGGACGAAAATGCTGTCGAAGAACTGTACGCAAAAGAGACTGAAGCTCTCACTGCTGCATTCAGAAAATATCATGAGGTGATGATGGGTAAGGCGGAGTTGCTGGAAAACCTGACTCCCGAACAGGAGGCGAGGTTCGAACAGATGCTCGCCGAGTAAAAACATCCATACAACAAAAAAAGTCAGCCCGAAGCTGACTTTTTTTGTTGTTGTCCTACCCGGATTCGAACCAGGACAAACAGAACCAAAACCTGTTGTGCTACCATTACACCATAGGACAATCCTCTTGTGCTCTCTTTTGAAGAGCGATGCAAAGGTAGGCATTTAATGTGTAAATGCCAAATAATTCAGGCTGTTTTTGCTTATGCCTCCGTGCGTGTATGCTATACAGTGAAACTGTTTACGGCATCGATGACCTTTTCCACCTCGTTGTCGCTCATGGCCGGGTGGCATGGCAGGCTAAGGCAACAGGCGTGTATCTGCTCGGTAACGGGTAGTGTAAGGTGTGAATATTCACTCATGGCCTCTTGCTTGTGTGGCGGGATGGGGTAGTGTATGAGTGTCTCGATGCCCTGTTGCAGAAGGTGCTGTTGCAGCTTGTCGCGTTGTGGCGATGTAATGGCAAAAATGTGATATACGTGGTTGCCGTCTTTGTCGGCAACAGGCTGTGTCACGAGCGGGTTGTCTATGCTGTTTATGTATCGGAGAGCAATCTCTCTGCGCCTTGCGTTGTCGGCATCAAGGTGCTGCAGCTTTACCGTCAGCGCTGCTGCCTGTATCTCGTCGAGGCGGCTGTTGACTCCCCTGTATATGTTCACGTATTTCTTGTGCGAGCCGTAGTTGGCTATGGCTCTTGCGGCCTCGGCAAGCTGTGTGTCATTGGTTGTTATGGCGCCGCCGTCGCCCAATGCACCAAGGTTCTTGCCCGGGTAGAAACTGAACGCTGCGGCATCGCCAAGGTTGCCTGTGCGCTTGCCGCCCCACAGTGCCCCGTGTGCCTGTGCGCTGTCTTCAATTACTTTCAATGAGTGCTTGGCTGCGATTGTGTTGATGCTGTCAATGTCGGCCACCAGTCCATACAGGTGTACCGGCATTATTGCGCGTGTGCGCTCGGTGATGAGGCTTTCTATGAGTGTAGCATCGATGTTGCAGGTGGTGGCATCGGGCTCACAAAGGACGGGCTTCAGCCCGGCCTCCATTATTGACAGTATTGTCGCGATATATGTGTTTGCAGGTACAATTACCTCGTCGCCCTTTTGCATTGCGCCCAGTTCGCGGTATGCCCTGAGGATGATCGTCAGTGCATCAAGTCCGTTGCCTGTACCAATGCAGTGCCTGCAGCCGCAGTAGTCGGCAAAAGCTTTCTCAAACTCCTCGCACTCCCTGCCGCGTATGTACCACCCCGACTGTGCCGCCCTTGTTATGGCATCGGTGAGTTGTGGCTCGTATCTGTCATTGATTGTCTTGAGGTCGCAGTATTTAATCATGTTTCAGGCTTTTTCAGGTCTATGATATATGTGTCATACACAACGGCACGGCCACCCAGGCGTTCCTTGTAGGCTATTAGCCCGCTGTTGAGGTATCGGCCGCCATCCTCCACCGAGATACCGAAGTCGAAGTACTCCTTGCCGGCAAAGCGGTTGTTTATGAGCTCTTCGTAGAGGTAGTCGAGTGCGCTCAGGCGCCGTCCCTCCTCGGTAGTGGCCGAGTATTGCATGTGTATGACGTTGCCGGTAATGAACAGTACCACTCCGCCAAGTATCTCTGCGTTGCTGTCGGCAACGCAGAATAGTCTTATGTTCTCGGGGAAACGGTTCTTGAGCATCGTAATCTCGTCAATGTTGTGCACCGGTGCCACACTGTATTTTCCCTGGAGCCTCTCTTCAAGAATCTTCCAGAATGCATTGAAATCGTTCTCCTCAATGATGCTGAGCCTGCTTCTTGTGATTGCGGTCAGCTTGCGCCTGCCGCTTATTGGCAGTGGGTTTCTCAATGGGATGGCCGATGATACCTTGCGCTCCGTGAGTGCCGCATTGTGGCGGAACAGCGCGTACAGGTCCTCCTCGCAAGGGTAGCTGTGGTATATGTGTGGTGTGGGCTTGTAGATGATACGTGTTACCGTGGTGTTCTTGAGCAGGTACTCCTTAAGGGTGTCGAAAAGGCAAAGCACGGCCTCGGTGGCAATGCCGCTTGGCAGCAGCAGACCGCCGTATGTGAGCCCGTTGTGTGAGCAGAATGTGTTCTCTCTTATATGTGCCGGCAGAAGGGCTATCAGTTCCGTCTTGCGGTAGAACATGAGTGAGTGGTCTGTGAAGCGGTGGGCGTGATAGTCCATATACCCGCGTTTGTGCAGGAATGTGCTGTTGCGGCAATAGTCTACAAAGCTGTCCCACTCGGTCTCTTTGGCGGGGGCATATCTCTCTATCCTGTATTCGCTCTGCTTCATTTGCCTATCTGTTTCAAGAACTCTTCGTATGAGTGTATGTATGTCGATTCGTCATACTTGTGCGATGCCAGTACAAGCAGTACAGCATCGGGTGAGAAATTCCTTATCTCGTCCCATGTGTCGGGCGGAATTATCAGGCCTTTGTCCTTTGAGTCGAGCAGATAGGTCTGTCGGCCGCTCCTGTTCTCAAGGGTAATCTCCACGCTTCCGCTCACGGCAACCACATATTCCCAAGAGACCTTGTTCGAGTGTTTGCCGCGCTCCTCGCCCGGTGGTACGCTGTGTATCCAGTAGACACGTTGTATGTTGAAGGGAACGTCAATGCCCACCTCGGCTATTGTGAGGCTGCCGCGGCTGTCTGTAAAGGTCTTCAGTCTGTCCATCGGGTAAATTCTTTATATCGCAAAAGTATCGAAAATTTGTTACTGCTGCAATTTTTGCCACGAAAAAGATTATAATATGATACCGCACCTTGCGACATTCTGCATTGTCTGCAAAGCCAGTTCTTCAACCGCTGTCTCTTTTGCCGCCGCAACGGCTGAATATATCTCCTCTATACTGCATCTGCTTTCATCGCTTTCGATGAAAAGCCTGTCGGCAGGGATTGTTCTTGCACTGTCAGGGTTGAACTTTTCGCCCAATGAGATGTATAATCCGGCTTTTGTCAGTTGTGCGGCCTGCATGGGCTTGCCGCGGAATCCGTGGACTATCCATGTCTGTGAGGGCTTTGCCTCGCGATGCAGTGCAATGAGTCTGTCATGCGCTTTCACGCAGTGTACTATAAGGGGCTTACGCAGTGCCTCGGATAACCGTATGTGTGCGCGGAATACTTCTTCCTGCAGTTCAAGAGATGCAGGTGATTTGAGCATGTCGAGCCCGCACTCGCCAATGGCAACAACATTGTCTGCCTTTGCCCATTCTGCTACGGCTGCAAGTTCCCTTTCCCATCTGCCGTTTATATGCCAAGGGTGTATCCCAATGGAAATATTCCTGTCTGGGGTGTAGATGCTGCCGCTGTTGTATATTGTGTGGGGAGCGGGGGCTGCGTTGTGGGTATGTATGTCTGTGAGTTCCATTGTGATGCTTTATGGCACAGGGTCATATCCCGAACCGCCCCAAGGGTGGCAGCGCAGTATCCGTCTGATGGCAAGGTACAGGCCTTTCAGCGGGCCGTGCTTGCGCAGTGCCTCAATGGCATATTGTGAGCATGTGGGGGTGAAACGGCACGATGGCGGTGTCATTGGCGATATTGCCTTTTGGTAGAACCTGATGGGCAGTATCAGTATCGTTGTCAGCAGTTTTCGCATAGTTTCCCGTGCTTTGCAAGTATACCCTCGAGCAGCTTGCCCATTTTCTTCCTTATGAATGCCGTGCTGTTGTGCTTGTTGTCTATGTATATGATGGCGACGGCCATCTTCTTGCCATTCTTCTGCAATGCTTCGATGAAAGGGTGCTTGCTTGTGCGGTAGGCTTCGCGTATGCGCCTCTTCACAAGGTTGCGGTCTACAGCGTGGCGGAACCTTTTCTTTGCAACATTGATGAGTATTGCCGCTGTGGGTTCCTCTCCATCCTGCGGTTGCTCTATGAAGACTGCACGTAGCGGGAACGATGTTACCGAAGTTCCATTGGCATATACCTGCTCAATGACCTTCTTGCTCTTAAGGTGCTCCTTCAAAGGGAATGTGTTGCGTTGCATTGCTGTGTAGGCGGTTTTGTTGAACAATGCAGCCCCGTCTTTGGACGGGGCTGCTGTTGTATCTCTTTATCTGTTGTTTGCAGTCAAATATACGTCCAGGGCTGCCGGCATATTGGTCGCCGCCGCCGAAGGCGCTTCAAGGTCGAGCCTCAATCCGTGCTCCTTTATGTATTCGGCAGTCACATTGCCGAAGCAGGCTATCAGCTGCTCGCCCTGCTCATAGTCGGGGACGTTCCTCTTCAAGGAGTCGATACCGTGCGGGCTGAAGAAGATGAGCATGTCGAAAGACTTTATGTACTCGGGTGCGATTTCTGTGCTGACGGTGCGGTACATCTCGGCCTGTGAGTGCTTTATCTCGTACTTGCCGAACAAGACGTTCAGCTCGTCATTGTGTACATTCGATGAGGGTACGAAGTACTTCTCGCCCTTGTGCTTTGCGAACAGGGGCTCAAGGTCCTTTATGTGGCCGTTTCCGAAGAAAACTTTCCTCTTGCGGTACTGTACATACTTCTGGATATACAGAGATACAGTCTCCGACAAACAGAAATACTTCATGTCGTCGGGTATTGTGACTCTCAACTCCTTGCATAGCGTAAAGAAGTGGTCAATGGCGTGACGGGAGAGGAACACGATGGCAGTGTGGTCGAGAATCGATACTTTCTGCTGTCTGAATTCCTTGGTCGTTACTCCTTCAACCTTTATGAAAGAACAAAAGTCTATCTGCACGTTATGTTTCTCCGCAATGCTGAAATATGGAGATTTTTCTGTCGCAGGTCTGGGTTGTGATACCAGAATCTTACTTACCTTCAATGCTCTAAATTTTTATTGTTATAAAATCGCCCACTTGTAGTATAGTTTTCCACACCATAGCGATGGGTAGAAATTCAAGTGCGCAAAGGTATAAAAAAATATCCACATAAATGCATTTTTTTACAAAAATGATTTTGTAAGCCCCCTTGATTATGGTGTACAGGTGCAGTGCGAGTGTCAGAATTGAATAAATTTCTACATATTTAAAAGGTATTGCAGGCAAGAACAGTGTGGTCAATGCTGCAGGTGCAAGTGTGAAGCCCCACAGCTTGACGGCGAAGAGGCAGAAACTGTCCCACTCCTCGCTTATGCTCTTTGAGAACAGGATGTTGTTGACAATGGCGTGCAGGCCTCTTTTTATGAGCAGGACCCCGGCGAAGATGGCTGCAATTGTGGCTGTTACGCGCATTGAGTTCTGGGTGGTGATGTCAAGGCTGTGCTTGTCGACCACTGCGGTAGCAACTATTGTCGCGTGGAAAATGAACTGGAAGTCCAGCAGGGCGTTGCATATTCTTGTGATATGTGTCCTGTCGTTGTATGGTGTCGACTTGTTCTCGTAGTAGAAGATGCACTTCGTGCGTTCCAGTATGCCCGCGCCATTCATCAGCAGTGCGTATGCAATGCCTACGAGATTGAAAATGAGCAACAGCATGATGATGTTGTCATTTGTCATGCAGTATGGTGCAAGCGTGTCGGTCATAGTGCAGCGTATTTTCTTACCTCGGCACTCCACTTCGGAGTGTTGCGTATTGCCTCGAGAGCCTCGGCCGGTGTGGTGGCGACGCTCCATATACGGCTGTGTATCTCGCCCATGAAGTGCTCCTCCACAGCCTTCTCAAGCTGTGCAATGAAGTGGTCATAGTAGCCGTTGATGTTGAGGATGACAATAGGGTTGAGGTATAGCCCCAACTGTTTCCATGTGATAATCTCGCTCAGCTCCTCTATTGTGCCGCAGCCGCCGGGAAGGGCTATGACGGCATCGCTCAGATTGGCCATCATCTGCTTGCGCTCATGCATTGAATTTGTCACGTGCAGTTCAGTGAGCCCTGTGTGGTGCCAGTTCTGGTCTACCATAAACTGTGGGATTACGCCAATGGCTTTGCCGCCGTTGTCGAGTGCTCCGTCCTCAACCTTGCGCATTAGCCCTATGCTCCCGGCGCCGGTAACCACGGTTATTCCCTCCTTGGCAAGCAGTGCACCAAGCTCGTATGCTGTCTCGCCATATATTTCTGCCACCTTATTGCTCGATGCGCAGTATATGCATATATTGTTTATTTCCATGTCGTCAATTGATTCTGTTTAATCTTTAACCGCACTTTCGTGCGCTTGAACCCGCTCCCGCTCGGCGTCTGCCCAATACATTGGCAGTTGTTTCCGCGGTTTCTCATTCGCGGCTCCAGGGCAAACACATCGGTTTGCCCCTTCTATGTTGTATTCCAAATAATTGGTTCTTATTTTTGCTTATCTGATATTAAAAATCAAACAATTAGCTTTTTTGTATCTTTTTTAAGGCATATGATACCTCTGCCGAAGATTTCTT
>JAZTXR010000079.1:0-10238 GCA_045636545.1 Bacteroidaceae bacterium | reverse complement strand
ATGTCGACCGTAGTGGAGACATCTCGTTTGTCGTTGTTAGAGATCCCTCGTCGCTTTACTTTTAGTGAAGTTGCTCACGCTCGGCATAATTCAAGTAAACTTGATTCTGCACTCACTTACTCGCAACATTGTCTCTGTCGGACGTGCTGTTGAGGACTAGCCCGAAAAATGACATTGCTGGGTCATCTGCTATATTATTACCCTCTTTTCTGAGGTTCCACGCCGCCACACTCTACCGTGGTAAAATGAAACAGTGGGCAATCGCCATATTATCGCAAACAATCTCCAAAAGTGCGAAAATAGCTATTCGGCAACAAATTGCGAAACAAGTGCGACAAAAAATTCATTTTCTGCCATTATGACACCCTTTGTCACATAAAAAAGAGGTATCTTTGCCACAATTTCTGCCAAAACTGCACTGGCAAACTATTTGTTATAATAAAAGTAGAAAATATTTGGACTATGGACGAAAAAGATAAGGAAATTTTGAACGAGGCCGCAGGCGAGAACGTGGACGGCATCAACGAGGAGAGCTGCGAAGCACAGGAGAACATTGAACTGACAGCCGAGGAGAAGCTGCAGCAGGAACTGGACCAGGCTAACGAAAAGATTGCCACACTCGAAGACAAGTACTTGCGCCAGGTGGCAGAGTTCGACAACTACCGCAAACGCACGGTAAAAGAGAAGGCCGAGCTTATAAAGAACGGTGGCGAGCGTGCCATCGAGTCGATACTGCCCGTGCTCGACGACTTTGAGAGAGCGCTTGCGAACATGGCAAAGGACGAGAACGCGGCCGAAATAATGACCGGCGTAGAGCTCATCTACAACAAATTCGTGGGCATACTCAAGCAGAACGGCCTGCAGAAGATTGAGACCGAGGGCGCCACATTCGACACCGATTTCCACGAGGCGATTGCCATAATCCCCGCTCCAAGCGAAGAGCTTAAAGGCAAGGTACTCGACTGTGTGCAAACAGGTTATACATTGAACGACAAAGTAATACGTCACGCAAAGGTTGCGGTTGGCGAATAATGTACTGCAATATGGCAAAGAGAGATTACTATGAAGTGCTGGGCGTTGACAAGAACGCATCGGCAAACGACATAAAGAAAGCGTACCGCAAATTGGCGATACAGTACCACCCCGACAAGAACCCAGGCGACAAGGAGGCCGAGGAGAAGTTCAAGGAGGCAGCAGAGGCATACAGCGTGTTGAGCGACGCCGACAAGAAAGCGCGTTACGACCAGTTCGGTTTCGAAGGTGTCAACGGCGCAGGCGGCGGCAGCGGCTTTGGCGGCGCCGGTATGGACATCAATGACATATTCTCAATGTTCGGCGACATATTCGGCGGCCGTGGAGGCTTTGGCGGTTTCAGCGGCTTCGGTGGTGGTGGCGGCGGCAGCCGCCCCGCGAGATTCCGCGGCAGCGACCAGAGAGTGAAGGTAAAGCTCACGTTGCAGGAGATTGCAAACGGTGTCACAAAGAAGTTCAAGCTGAAGAAATATGTAGCCTGCACCCACTGTAACGGCAGCGGAGCAGAGAACGGCGCCGTAGAGACCTGCCCCGAATGTAAAGGAACAGGCCGCGTGGTGCGCACACAGCAGAGCTTCTTTGGCATGATGCAGACCGAAGTTGCCTGCCCGCACTGCAACGGTCAGGGAAAGGTCATCAAGAACAAGTGCCACCACTGCAACGGCGACGGCATTGTAATGGGCGAGGAGATTGTAGAGGTGAACATACCCGCAGGCGTGTACGAGGGCATGCAGCTATCGATGCGCGGCAAAGGAAACGCGGGCAAGCACAACGGCATACCGGGCGACCTGTTGATACTGGTCGAGGAGGAGAAGCACCCCACCCTTGTACGCGACGAGAACGACCTCATCTACAGCCTGTTGCTCGACATCCCCACAGCCGCTTTGGGTGGTTTTGCCGAAATCCCCACCATCGACGGGAAGGCAAAGGTTACCATCGACCCCGGAACACAACCCGGCAAGGTGCTGCGCCTGCGAGGCAAGGGACTGCCCTCAATCAACGGCTACGGCAAGGGCGACATTGTTGTCAACATAAGCGTGTACATCCCCGAGACACTCTCAAAGGATGAAAAGAAGTCAATCGAGAGCTTCCGCGACTCGGAGAATTTCCGCCCGAGCGAGAGCATCAAGGAGAAGATTTTCCGCCGCTTCAAGAATTTTTTTGAATAAGAAGCTGATATGACATACGACGAGACCGTCCAATATCTGTTCAACTGCGCACCGCCCTTCCAGCAAGTAGGCGGTGCCGCTTACAAAGAGGGGTTGTCGACAACCATTGCACTCGACAACCATCTGGGCAACCCGCACAGGCGGTTCGCCACAATACACGTTGCCGGCACCAACGGCAAGGGGTCAACCTCGCACACCCTTGCAGCAATTCTGCAGGAGAGCGGCTACAAGGTAGGCCTCTACACATCGCCACACCTTGTCGACTTCCGCGAACGCATAAAGGTCAACGGCAAAATGGCAAGCAAGGAGTACGTCATTGATTTCGTGGAGAGCCACAAGGCTTTCTTCGAGCCACTGCAACCCTCGTTCTTTGAACTGACTACCGCAATGGTCTTCAACTACTTTGCCCAAGAGCAGGTAGATGTAGCCGTGATTGAGGTGGGACTTGGCGGCAGGCTCGACTGCACCAACATCATCACCCCCGCACTTTGCATAATAACGAACATCAGCCCCGACCACACACAATTCCTGGGCAACACGCTTGCCTGCATTGCAGGCGAAAAGGCCGGAATCATAAAACCCGGCGTGCCCGTCGTTATTGGCGAGACCACGCCCGAGACAAAAGAGGTGTTCACCGCCAAGGCAAAAGAGTGTGGCGCTCCCATCATCTTTGCCGAGGAGGAGAAGCTCCTGCAACGCGCCACCCCGTTGCCACAAGGAGGCTTTGCATACGAGACTGCACAGTACGCGACCATTGAAGGAGAACTGGGCGGCGACTACCAGCTGAAGAACACAAACACATTGCTTTCGGCCATAAGAACACTGAGCAAGAAAGGATTCATAATACCCGGCGATGCTGTGCGAAAAGGTTTTACAAACGTATGCAGCCTCACCGGTCTCAACGGCCGTTGGCAGACAGTTGGCGAAGCCCCCCGCACCGTGTGCGATGCAGGACACAACATTGGCGGCATAAAGTACATTGTGGAGCAGCTGGAGCGCGAAAGCAAGCGACACACCGCACTGCGCATTGTGTTCGGCATGGTTAATGACAAGGATATCACAGCGGTACTTGCAATGATGCCCCACACAGCTACATATTATTTTACACAGGCAAGCATAAAACGCGCCATGCCTGCCGACGAATTACAGGCAAAGGCTGCACAGCACGGGCTCAATGGCGGCAGCTACCCCACCGTGCAGGCAGCACTGCAGGCCGCGCGCCGCGACAGCGCTGCGAGCGACTTCATTTTTGTGGGAGGCAGCTGCTTCATTGTTGCCGACCTGCTGTCAGCAGCAAACGAGCGATAGAAACAGACGCCAAAAACCATCTGTACACAACCGGCAGAAAGGGAAAAACAACCCATTTTCCTTTTCTGCCGATTTTTATTCTCCATTTCCTTTGCTGTAAATCTTTTTTTTATTTTATTTGCAAAAGAATAGCTATTATAACTGACACAAATATGAGTTGTACAGAAAATCTTTCACAATTGAAGGCCGCTGACTTCAAAAAGACCATTGGCGGCAAAGAGACAGCCTTGTTCATTCTCAAGAACAAGCAGGGCAACGAAGTTGCAATAACAAACTACGGTGGTGCGATATGCAGCATCATGGTTCCCGACAAGAATGGCAACCACGCCAATGTAATCCAGGGACATGACAGCATCGACAACCTGCTCAACAGCCCCGAACCTTTCCTCAGCACACTAGTAGGCCGCTACGGCAACCGCATCTGCAAAGGCAAGTTCACCATTGACGGTGTTGAGTACAACCTCGCCATCAACAATGGCCCCAACCACCTTCACGGCGGTCCAACAGGCTTCCACGCAAGAGTTTGGGATGCAGAGCAGACCGATGCACAGACCCTGAAGCTGCACTACCTCTCGGCCGACATGGAAGAGGGCTTCCCCGGCAATCTCGACGTTACGGTAGTCTACACATTCAACGACGACAACGAACTTAGAATCGACTATACTGCAACAACCGACAAAAAGACAATCGTGAACCTCACAAGCCACGGTTTCTTCTCACTCTCGGGCATTGCAGACCCCACAGCAACAATCGACAACCTCATTTGCGAAATCAATGCCGATTTCTTTGTGCCCATCGATGACACATCGGTACCTTACGGCTGCATAGCACCTGTAAAGGGCACAGCTTTCGACTTCACCACTCCAACAGCGGTAGGCGCACGCATCGATGCCGACGAGGAGCAGATAAAGCACGGTGCAGGTTATGACCACTGCTATGTCCTCAACAAGAAAGAGGTTGGCGAGCTCAGCTTCGCGGCAAAGGTGACAGAGCCTGTGAGCGGCCGCACAATGGAGGTCTACACAACCGAGCCCGGCGTACAGGTGTACACATCGAACTGGCACAGCGGCTTTGCAGGTGCACACGGTGCAACATTCCCCAAGCGCAGCGCAATCTGTTTCGAGGCACAGCACTTCCCCGACTCACCCAACCGCCAGCACTTCCCAAGCACGGTGCTCTGCCCGGGCGAGACATACAAGCAGGTTACCGTATATAAATTCGGTGTAGAGAAGTGATTTATTAATTAGGAATAATCATATTAATAATAACTAATAAAACTAAAGAATCATGAGTAATCAGAAGAAACAATGGGGAGCCATCATAGTTATGATTGCGCTCTTCGCAATGATTGCCTTTGTGACCAACTTGTGTACACCAATGGCAACCATCATCAAGAACCAGGGTGAGATTTCAAACGTACTTGCCCAGATTGGTAACTACGGTAACTTCATCGCTTACCTTGTAATGGGTATCCCCGCCGGTATGCTCATCGCAAAGTTCGGTTACAAGAAGACAGCCCTCATCGGCTTGGCAGTAGGTGCAGCAGGTATCCTCATCCAGTGGGTGAGCGGTCTGCTCGACGTTGAGCAGAACCTTGGCCTCGTGTTTGCAGTATACCTCATCGGTGCATTCATCGCAGGTCTTTGCATGTGTATCCTCAACTGCGTTGTAAACCCAATGCTCAACCTCCTTGGTGGTGGCGGTAACAGCGGTAACCAGCTCATCCAGATTGGTGGCGTGTTCAACTCATCGGCTGCCGTAGCCTGCTACATCCTCATGGGTGCGCTCATCTCTGATGCAACAAAGGCAAAGATTGCCGATGCTACTCCAGCGTTGATGATTGCACTTGCAATCTTCGTTGTAGCATTCATCGTAATCCTCTTCACAAAGATTGACGAGCCCGAGCAGGCACCTGTCCAGATTAGCCTTGTAAAGGGTGCTATGGGTCACCGCCACTTCGCTCTCGGTGCATTGGCTATCTTCCTCTACATGGGTATTGAGGTAGGTGTTCCCAACGCAGTACAGCAGATGTTGACATCGGCTCCCTACTCTATCCCAGCAGGTACCGTAGGTATGATTGTTGCCGTTTACTGGTTCATGATGCTCATCGGCCGTTTCGTTGGCGCATCTATCGGCAGCAAGGTATCAAGCCGCGCAATGGTAACAACAGTTTCTGTAGCGACATTGGTACTCGTAATCTTCGGTATGTACGCTCCCGCAGACATCCTCGTTGCATTCCCTGGTGTGGATTGGGGTAAGCTCGAGCTCATCTGGCAGGACATCCCAGTAGGTATCTTCGCATTCCTTCTCGTGGGTCTCTGCACATCAGTCATGTGGGGCGCAATCTTCAACATGGCCGTTGAGGGTCTTGGCAAGTACACAGCCGTTGCATCAGGTATCTTCATGACAATGGTATTCGGTTGCGCAGTGATGATGGGTATCCAGGGCTACGTCGCCGACTTGACCGACTACATGACAAGCTTCTGGGTTGTTGTCTTCTGTGCAGCATACATCCTCTTCTATGCACTTGTAGGTTCAAAACCCGCAAAGAAGTAATTGACACTGAAAGAACTTATTGTTTAACTATATAATACATAACGATTATGGATATAGAATTTGTAAGAAGCCGCTTTATCAAGCATTTCGACGGTACAACCGGTAGCATCTACGCATCTCCCGGCCGCATCAACCTCATTGGTGAGCACACCGACTACAATAACGGTTTTGTATTCCCCGGCGCAGTGAACAAGGGTATCATGGCCGAAATCAAGCCAAACGGCACAGACAAGGTATGCGCTTACTCAATCGACGAGAAGGACTATGTTGAGTTCGGTTTGAAGGAGGAGGATGCACCACACGCATCTTGGGCAAAGTACATCTTCGGTGTTTGCCGCGAGATGATCAAGCGTGGCGTTGACGTAAAGGGTTTCAACACAGCATTTGCAGGTGATGTGCCCCTTGGCGCAGGTATGTCTTCATCAGCAGCTCTCGAGAGCACATTTGCTTACGCTATGAACGACCTGTTCGGCGACAACAAGATTGACAAGTTCGAGCTTGCAAAGGTTGGCCAGGCTACAGAGCACAACTATGTTGGTGTAAACTGCGGTATCATGGACCAGTTCGCAAGCGTGTTCGGCAAGGCTGGTAGCCTTATCCGTCTCGACTGCCGCTCTTTGGAGTACCAGTACTTCCCATTCAAGCCACAGGGCTACAAGCTCGTTCTCTTGAACACTTGCGTTAAGCACGAGTTGGTTGGTTCACCCTACAACGAGCGCCGCTTGAGCTGCGAGCGCGTGGCAGAGGTTATCAAGGCAAAGCACCCCGAGGTTGAGTCATTGCGCGATGCAAGTTTCGAGCAGCTCGAGGAGGTAAAGGCAGAGTTGAAGCCCGAGGATTACAACCGCGCAAAGTATGTTATCGGCGAGGTTGTACGCGTGCTCGATGTTTGCGCTGCCCTTGAGGCCGGTGACTACGAGACTGTAGGTAAGAAGATGTATGAGACACACTTCGGCCTGAGCAAGGACTACGAGGTAAGCTGCGAGGAGCTCGACTACCTGGTAGACGTTGCTATCGACTGCGGCGTGACAGGTTCTCGTATGATGGGTGGCGGCTTCGGCGGTTGCACTATCAACCTTGTTAAGGAGGAGTTGTACGAGGTATTCATCGAGGAGGCCAAGAAGCGTTACCAGGAGAAGTATGGTAAACAGCCAAAGGTTTACGATGTAGTAATCGGCGACGGTTCTCGCAAAATCTGCTGATTTATAATAGCAGTTTCGATATTAAAGGAGTGTTCCCGTGGGAGCACTCCTTATTTTTTGAAAAAACAGAAGCTGTTTAAAAGATTTCAATGATAATATAGATATGTTTGTATGTATTTACATATATTTGCAGAAATTAACAAACTACACTATTAAATATAGGAATTATGAGGAAATTTCTACTCACAATTGCCTTTGTACTGCTATCAGGCATAGGGGTAAAGGCACAGAATTATGTACACATTGTACAGAAGGACAGCACAACGAGTGTGAATCTCAACGAGGTTGAAAGCCTTGACTTTATTACCGGAGTCTGGAAATCAATCGGCAAAGCGCTTTATACAGAGGACTTGATTACAACATTCTTCAGTGCTCCTAACGTAACATACGAGGTAGAGGTAGAGCAGGATATGTTGAACCCCAATATGATTCGCCTTGTTGACCCATACGGTGCTGCGTTCCCACACAATGCTCCCGGTGACTATGACACCTCAAAGAAGCACTACATGCTGTTCAATTGCGAGGACCCCGAGGGTGTTTACATGGATGGCTACCACGATTCAGGTATGAACTGGGGCTATGGTGAGTTCACATTCGCAAGCATGGCATACTACTACATGGCTAAGGGACATTCATTCGAGGAAGTCAAGGCTGCCGGTTATTGCGGTACACTCGATGAGAACCTCTGCATTACATTCCCTGCAGGTACTATACTTATCAGCATGGCCGATTACAACGGTGGTGGTCTCTACCAGTCAAATAGAAGTGGCTTGTTCAAGCTCGACTTGAGCACAACAACGTTTGCCAAGACAAAGCAAAGAGGCAAGCAGGCCGAGAGAGAAGAAAAGACCAAGAAAGAGGGCGAGATGACCTTCAAGGTTGCCGAAGATACTTTCATTGCTGAATAATTAAAAAAGAAGAATGATTATGAAAAAGCACATCATACTTTTAGGATTTTTCGCCCTGTGCATCACAGCGCAGTCACAGACCCTCATTCTGGTCAATGGCGATTCAATAAAATTTGAGAAGAATGAATTGAAAAGAATTGTTCCAATAGCAGCCGAGGGAGATGCCTACGACATGAACAGGATTGCCTTTGTCACCAGTTCTCAAACCCGAACTTTCGACATAAGGGATTTGAAGACATTGAGGTTTGCCGATGACTACATAAGCGGAATTACAGAAATTGTAACCGACGAGACAAAAATCTACTACGACATCCAGGAGCAACGCGTAATCATAGCCAACGGCAAGGAGGATGCCACCTTGAAAATATACAACCCGAAAGGAGTGCTTGTAAAGAGCGGAACAGGCTGCGAATTGTCCGTCACAGACCTTGCGGCAGGATTATACATTGTCTGCTACGACGATAAGTTGAACGTTAAAATCATGAAGAAATGAAAAAGATTATAAGAAGCCTTGCAGCACTCCTTGTGTTGACTGCGCTCGTTGGCATACAGTACACCAATGCGCAGATACAAATTTTGCAGATAACATACAAGAACGGCAACAAGAAATATATCAACACCGACAGCATAATGGGCATTGAATTTGAGTACAATACAGACATAGTCTCAAGCGACAATGACACCATATGGTTCTCCCCTGCAGCCGAATACACATATGCTGACAATATTATATCGGGCGACCCAATCACCTTCAGCGAGAATTGTGATTGGTTTGACATCAATCTGGTAGAGGCCCAGCTCGACAGCACGGCAAGAAACCACTTATACTACCTTTACATAAAGACAGCCATCAACGACAGTGAAAATGGGCGAAGTGCTCCATTGAAAATCAAGTCAGGCAATAAGGAAATAGTTAAAACAATTTACCAGCACAGACACTTCTCGTCATTCAAGTACCACGACGGAGCAGACATCTCGCCACAAAGGGAAGACGACCTCTACATTGAATGGAATGCAGGCACAACAAGCATCGCCATGCTCCCAGGATTCGGCATCAGGTTGCAGTCCTACCCAGAGTGGATTAAGGAGATTGAGTGCGTGAACGAGGGCGAAGGAGTATCAAAACCTATAGAAGAGAACAAGAATTTGTATACACGGCTTAAAATCACAACCGAAGACAATCTTGGAGCCGCCCCCCTCACAGGAACAATTTTGCTTGTTGACAAGGACGGTGAACAGCTCATCATCAACGTTACAAAGAACAGCATCAATGCCTCAAGCGTGACATCACTGTTCTACAACTTCGGCAAGCTGACAGGCGAGGGTAACCACAACGACCTCCTCTACCCCGCAACAATGTTGTTCACAGACTCACGCGGCATGGATATGGTATCGGATGACATAGGATACAACTGGTTTAATGCCAGTGTTGATTATACAGACATCAGTGCAACAAGTTTTATGCCCTACTCGATTTGGATGACAGCCTATAATCAAATCAAAGCAGCAAACGATGTCGTAAAGGCCATCGGTGCCACCCCCAAGGAGAGCCACTTGAAGTACCATCTTGCACAGGCATTGGCCATACGTGCCTTCGACTACTACACCCTGGCACAGTACTTCCAGCACACATACACCGGTAACAAGAACGAACCTTGCGTACCAATCTTCACCGAGGTGAACGCCGACTCTACAAACTGCCCACGCGCAACTGTTGCCGAGGTCTACGAGCAGATTATGAGTGACCTTGACAACGCAATCGGGCTGTTGTCAAACAGTGAGACTGCTCGCGAGGACAAGCGTTATGTAGACCTGGCAGTAGCCTACGGTCTGCGTGCACGTGTCAACCTTGTGATGAACAACTGGGCTGAGGCTGCTGCCGATGCACAGGCTGCCATTGACAACACAACAGCTGCTCCATACGATGTTGAGGGTGTTGATCACCCGGGCTTCAGCGACATTGAGGATGCTTCTTGGATGTGGGGTATCCTGGTTGCCGAGACCGACCGTCCTGTAACATCGGCTATCTGTAACTTCCCTTCACACATGGGTTCACTCAACTA
>JAZTXR010000078.1:0-1967 GCA_045636545.1 Bacteroidaceae bacterium | reverse complement strand
ACACCTTCTTCCACCATATTTGTGAAGCTTACTGTTGTGCCGCTTACTGGGTCACCGTTGTCTGTCTGTGCAGCAACAGCTACTGTTGTGTACATGTCCTTGTCGATTGGTTTTGACCAGAGAATTTCTGATTCTGGTGACACACATGAAATTGACACATTGTCAACTGCTGTACCCCAGCCGCCATAACCGCCAGCGTATGGTGAATTTTTGAATGCTACGTACATGCCATTGCCAGCGTAGTCTGACAAATCAACTGTCATTTCTGTCCATACTGAATTTCCGCCATCACCTGTTGATGTTTCGCCTGTTGTCCATACTTCTGTCCAAGGACCTTCTAATGATTCAGCAACGCAAACGCTCAATGTAGATACGTCAGATCCCCATGCTGGGTTCATATATACAAATGATAATGTTGAGTTAGCTTTGATGTCCATTTGTGGAGATACGAGATAAAGTTTCATGCCGCCCCACATATAGCTGAACAAGCTCATTGCTGAATAGCCTTCATAAGATGTAAATTGATAATCGTAACCTGTGTAGAATTGGTCGCCAACCCACCAATAACCGTTAGGAGCATAGTAACCTGTCCACCATGATTCTACGTCTTGAGTTACAACTGACCAACCTTCTGGCATAACGCCACCGTCGAAGTTTTCTGATAAATAGACTAATCCACCGCGGTTGCCTTCATAGTTTGCTGAAACACCCCATTGGTATGAGCCTGCTTCTTGTGTTGTCCATGTGTTGTCAACGTATGATGTGTCTGTTGTCTTTTCCAAGAGTTTTTCTTCAACGCCTGTGATGATGCTCTTCTTATACAAATTGTATGATGCGAATGCGCGTGTGCCTTCTGCTGCTGTTTCTGTTGTTGGAACACCAACGTAGATTGGTTCTGGTGCTACGTTAGCTACGAAGGTGCCTGTTGATACGCCGCCCTTGAACTGTGGTCTTGCGCTTTCTCTGCTCAAAAGCATTGATTGGCCCTTGGCATTGTCCAAGTATGCTCTTACCATCCATGTGTATGACAGACCGTAGTCTGCTGCGTGTTCCCATGTTGTGCCGTCCAATGACAACAAGTCTGAGTTATTGTCGCCAACGTATGAGCAGCCGCCTGCTGGGAATGGGATTGTGGATGTGTAGAATGTAACCCATAATGGCTGTGTGCCGTCCAATGCAACCGGTGTGTCGAGTGTGACTTCAACGAAGTTGCCTGAACCTGTCAGCTCAACGTCTTTTGTTGCTACCAATGTGCCCGGTACATCCTCGCCGCCAAGGTAGATGTTTGCTGTGTAGGTGCCTAATGCGCCTGCATAGTCTGCCGGTGTGTCGTAGATTGAGACCTTGGTGATTGTGTAGCCAGCGTAGCTTGCTGTCTCTGGATATCTGACGCCCCAGTGCATTGGCATTGGTTCGCCCAATCCGATTGATGATACAAATGAGCCGTCGTCATAGTGCAACCAGCCGCCTTCGAATGGTGTTGGCTCTTTGTAGAATGTGATGTTGTCTATGTACAATGCATCTTCGCCATCTCCCCACATGAGGTCTTTGGCATATTCCCAACGGTATGTGTGGGTGCCTTCTGTAACTGAAACTTCTTTGTATGTCCAGTCTGAAATGCCTGTCATTGTTGCCTTGGAAACGTCGTCGATGTAGAATGTTCCGTAGTCATACACCGCTTCGCATGACACCTTGTAGTAGAAGCCTACAACGCCGCTGAATGGAACGTCCAATGTCAGCTCGATTGCTGATACGCCGTAGTCAATGCCTTCGCAGGTTGACTTCATTGCATATTCGCCTTCGTATGCGTCTGTTGTGATTGCGAATGGATATTCGCTCACTTCGTTGTTCCATGGATATACTGAGAAGTCGCCTGACTCAAAGTCTTCTGTACCTGTTGTGTATCTTTGCATGCCCCATACCAACTCGACTGCTTCTTCTGTCTCTGTTGCTGTGATGTATTTTAC
>JAZTXR010000077.1:0-5956 GCA_045636545.1 Bacteroidaceae bacterium | reverse complement strand
AAGAAGAAAGAAAATTTTAGGTTTGACCAGAGGTTACTTTGGTGCAAGAAAGAACGTATGGACCGTTGCCAAGAATACTTGGGAGAAGGGTTTGACATACGCATTCCGTGACCGTCGTAACAAGAAGCGTGAGTTCCGCGCTCTCTGGATTCAGCGTATCAACGCTGCTGCACGCATCGAGGGTATGTCTTACTCTCAGTTGATGGGTGCTTTGCACAAGGCCGGTATCGAGATTAACCGTAAGGTTCTCGCTGACCTCGCGTTGAACAACCCTGCAGCCTTCAAGGCAATTGTAGACAAGGTTAAGAAGTAATTGTAACAGATGCTTCGACAAAAAGGCAACAACCGCAAGGTTGTTGCCTTTTCTTGTCTTGCCGGATGATGGCGTTGTTGTATTGGCGGTTCTGTGCCGGTGTGGACCCTGGAAGAAAACGCAAAGATTGTTTGGGCGGACCGGTGTGTCCGCCCAAACCCGCGGACAAATGTCGCCAATCATAGAAGGGACACGGCATGCCGTGTCCATGCAATAAAATTCCTCCCCTGTTTTAGGGGAGGTGGTCGAAGACCGGAGGGGTTGAACCCCAGTTTTTTTTGCTTTCTTTTTTTCAGCGAAAACGAGCCTCGCGAACCGTAGAAGGGGCAAACCGATGTGTTTGCCCGATGTCCGCGGTCATAAACCGCGAACAATCAATCGTCAATGGGTTTGGGCAGACACGCCGGTCTGTCCCTACGGGTTGATTGTCGAACCCCCTCCGCAACTTTGTTGCTCGTCCCCCTTTGAAGAGGGACAATTTTTTTGTACCCTTTTTGTCCGCGGTTTTGGCGGACACGGCACGCCGTGTCCCTACGGGGTGATTGTCGAACTTCTTCCGCTTTGTTTCGTGTGCCCTGCTTTGATGTAAGCAGGGACAGAACGCCGGGTTGCTTTTTACTTCTTTATGTTGAGCTTGTTCAGTGCCTGCTGGTATCTCTTGGCGTTGACTCGCTTTGTTTTTTGGCGACCCACGCGGCAACACTGTCGCGTTGCAACGCGCGACCCATCGCCACAAAGCTCGTCTATGCCTTTGTTGCTTTTGGGGCTTTACTTCTTTATGTTGAGTTTGTTCAGTGCCTGCTGGTATCTCTTGGCATTGGCATTGTGCTCGCCAAGGGTCTTGGCGAAGTTGTGTGTGCCCGAGAAATCCTCCTTTGCGCACATGTAAAGGTAGTCGTGCTTCTTGTAGTTGAGCACGCTCTCAATCGCCTGCTTGGTGGGGATGCGTATGGGGCCCGGGGGCAGGCCTGCGTGTCTGTAGGTGTTGTAGGGCGAGTTCACTTCAAGGTCTTTCTTGAGTATGCGGCGGCGTGTGGGGTCGCCAAGCGCGAACTTCACTGTCGGGTCGGCCTGCAACGGTATCCCGCGCTTCAGGCGGTTGATGTAGAGGCCGGCGATGGTGGGCATCTCGGCTGTGTTGGCGGTCTCTTCGTCGACGATTGATGCCAGTGCCGACACTTCGGCGGGTGTGAGGCCTGCAGCCTTGGCTTTTGCCTTGCGCTCGTCGTTCCAGAACTTGCTGTTCCACGAGGCCATCTTTTCAAAGAAATCCTCGGCTGTGATGTCCCAGTAGACTTCGTATGTGTCGGGGAGGAAAAAGCCCGGTATATTGCTCTTCTCGACCCCGAAGCAGGACATTGCTACGGGGTGGGTGTATGCTGCAAGGCTTGCCGAGTCGGTCATCAGCTGCCGGCTGATGGCTCCTATTGCCTGCTGTATGTCGCGTGTGGCAGGTATCGTCACCCTGACGGGGGTCTGCTGGCGGCTGACAATGCGGTTGTATATGTCGCTCATGGTGTCGCCGTCCTTTATTGCGTATTTGCCGCTCCGCTTGCGGCTGTCGAAATTGTTGTGCCTGGCAAGGGCTGCAAAGCCGTCGGTGTTGGCTGTGGGGATGGCGGACTTTATCATCTGAATTACCGATGCGGCGCTGTCCTGTGGGGTGATGTATATGTATGCCGTCCCGTCGGTCGCAATTCTCATCACCTTTACCGAGTAGTACTTATATCCCAACGTGTAGCCTGTGTATGCTGCGGCTGCAAGTATTGCTATGGCTGCAAGTAACAGTGCTTTCTTTTTTTTATTTCCTTTGCTTTCCATTTGGTGGATAGTTTGATTTAAGGAGTAATATAGCTGTTGACCATTCCTTGAATTCTCCTACTAAGATAGGAGGAGTACCCTCAAAGAGGGGGAGGTGGTATGAATATTCGCAATAATACCCCCTCCGCTTCGCTCGTCCCCCTAATTTAAGGGGACAATACAAAAATGCGGGTAAACATCTATATTATTACCTATATTTTATGCAAAAATACAATATACAGTGCTCAAATTCAAACTTAAACGCTTTTTTGTTGGTGTTTGCACTTTTTTTTAATGAAAAAACAATAGTTTATGTTTTTTTTATATACTTTTGTGAAAACCGTATGTTGCACTGACTGCACGGTTATTGATGTCGAAAAATTGTTAAATAAATAAAAATGAGAATTATGCAGAAAAAGAAATTTGTTTTTCTCTCGTTGCTTTCGCTTCTGCTGTTGGCCTCTTGTACCTCGTACAAAAAGGTGCCTTATATGCAGAACAGCGGCGAGTGGGCCGATGTGGAGCAGACCATTGCAGTCCATGAGCCACGTGTGATGCCTAACGACATGTTGAGTATCATTGTCTCTAACCCCGACAATCCGACTTCGTCATTGGCATATAACCTTATTGCATCGCCTGATCTCTACAGGAATCAGACCCTGACAAGCCAGCCTACAATGCAGAGCTATCTTGTGGATACCGATGGATATGTGACAATGCCTAACATCGGTAAGGTGCTGGTTGGTGGAAAGACAATATCAGAGGTGGAGAAGTGTGTCTTTGACCGTGTGAAGAACTCGTTCTCATCAGTGCCGGTGGTGATTGTGCGCTTTGTCGATTTCAAGGTTTCGGTTCTTGGAGAGGTTACAGCCCCCGGTACATATACCATCAAGAACGGTAAGGTGACACTGCTTGAGGCTTTGGCACTTGCACGTGACCTCACAATCTATGGCCAGCGCGAGAATGTGAAGATTGTGCGTGAGGCTGCCGATGGCAAAAGGACTATTGCCGAGGTTGACCTCAACGATGTATCGTTGCTCAACTCACCCTACTATTATCTGCAGCAGAACGATATAGTGTATGTGACACCCAATGAGTCAAAGGCCAAGAACTCCGATATCGGTTCAAGCACATCGCTATGGTTCTCGGGTACATCAATCCTCATTTCATTGGCATCACTTTTGTATAATATCTTGAAATAATCATAAGCTATGAAAGAGTACGGTACTGTAAAATTGGAAAACGAGCAGGTGGAAGAGGGTTTTGACTTTCGCATAATCCTTGAGAGCCTGCGTTCGTATTGGTGGCTTTTTGCTCTGTCGGTTATTGTATGCGTGGCTGGCGCTTTCGTCTATCTGCGTTATGCTACACCTCTCTATAATATGTCGGCCAAAGTGCTTCTGCAGGATAGTCAGAAGGGTGGTGCTGTGTTGTCACCGGCCGATATGCTTGCCGATTTCGGTATGCAGAGCAAGGCGTCTAATGTGGAGAATGAGATGGCTCTCATGTCTTCAATGACCGTTGTTCGCCGCGCTGTCGTGGATACCGAACTTTATATACGTTACAAATGGGGCGAGGACAGTGTCCTGTATAAACAGACAACACCGCTGCAGGTGGCTTTTGATGACGAGACTATGGCCAATCTGCCCAAGGCAATAAAAATAGACTTTACCATTGCCGGGAATGGCAGTGTTACAGCGAACTATGAACTTGACGAGGTGCCCGGGCCGGCTGTTGCAGTGAACAGGTTCCCATTTGTACTCAACACTCCGGTGGGTAATCTGCACATAGTCCGCAATGCTGATGCAGAGCTTGCTGAGGGAACAATGTCTGTCAAGGTATCGCCGATAGGTGCTGTGGCTACATCCTATCAGAGAGCTTTGGGTATATCCCCGTTGTCAAAGACTGCTTCTGTTGCGCAGCTTTCATATAATACTCCAAACCCTGTCGAGGGTGCTATGTTCCTTAATGCCATCATAGAGAGCTATAACAAGGAGGTAAATGAGACTAAACGTCAGGTTGCATGCCGCACAGAGGAGTTCATCTCGGAACGTCTGGCCTCAGTCAAGAAGGAACTCGAGGATATGGAGGGTAGTCTTGCTGCCTACAAGAAGCAGAACGAGCTTGTAGACCCAAAACTCTCGGCAACGGAAGTGGTAGCCAAGAGAACCGAGTATGCAAAACTGCTTGAGAATATGGACCTCAAATTGGCGGCGGTCAAGCAGATGACTGATTTTGTCAACGACCCCAACAATGAGATGCAGGTTCTTCCCGCTGCATTCGGTGTCGATTTTGACCAGGCTCTCCTTTCTCTTGTGAACAACTACAATAACAGGGTTATGGAACGCAAGACATTGTTGCTGACAACTACCGAGGAGAACCCCGTGCTGCGCAATGCGACAATGGTGCTCCGTGCCATGCAGGATGACTTGCGCACTGCGTTGCAGGCGCTTACCCAGTCGTTGACAATAGAGCGCAAGGCTATTTCTATCCTTGCCGACAAGTATAACGGCCGTTACGAGATGTCGCCCGAGGTGGAGCGCCAGCTCCTCACCATTACCCGTGAGTGCGATATAAAGTCGGGTCTTTATGTGATGCTGTTGCAGAAGTATGAGGAGACACTCTTGAGCATTGAGGTGCAGTCCGACAATCTCAGCTGCATCGATGCGCCATACTGTGTAGGTAAGGTTGCGCCCAATACAAAGATGATATACCTGATGGCTCTTTTCCTGGCCTTTGCTTTCCCGGCGCTCTATCTCTACATCCGTGCGTTGCTCCGTAACAAGTTTGATTCTGCATCCGAGGTACGTGCTTCCATCGGGCTTCCTTTCCTTGGTGTCATACCTGCCGGGTTGTCTAAAAATTCAGGAACAGGTGTCGCAAAGGCTATTGTTGTCGAAAAGAACAGGAACAATGTCATGGCCGAGGCTTTCCGCACCTTGCGTACTAACCTTGAGTTCATGATAAGGAATTCAAAGGGCAAGGTTATCCTTTTTACCTCTACCGTGTCGGGTGAGGGTAAGACATTCGTGGCATCAAACCTCGCTGTCAGCACCGCTTTGCTTGGCAAGAAGGTGCTTCTGGTAGGTTGCGACATACGTCGTCCACGTCTTGCCGAGATGTTTGGTTTTGACAAGAAACATCCGGGCTTGTCAAGTTATCTGGCTGCAAATGAGGATGAACTCTCTTTGCTCGACAAATCTATCATGCATATAAAAGACATTGAAGGACTGGATGTCCTCCCAGCAGGTATTGTTCCTCCAAACCCGACAGAGCTTATTTCGGGCTCTAACTTTGACAGGGCAATAGAGTATCTGCGTACCAAGTATGACTGCATCATTCTCGATGGTCCTCCAGTGGGTCTTGTTGCCGATTCAATGATCATCAACCGCGTTGCAGATGCTGTTGCTTATGTGGTCCGTGTCAATTACACCCACAAGGCCGATGCTAATTTCATCAAGTTGCTCATAAACGAAAAGAAACTCGACAATGTTTCTATTGTTGTCAATGGCGAAGAAATGAAAAAGGGCGGATATAGCGCATACGGCTATGGCCGATATACAAGCTATGAGTATTCACCTAAAGCCTGAAAACGGCTGAATGTATAAGACAATCCGGCAAGGCCACAAAGCCTTGCCGGATTGTCTTATATGGTAATAATATAACGTGAGTTCGATATAAGAAAATCAAATCGCGAACCTGTCATCCCGACAGAGCGTAGCGACGAGGGATCTCAAAAATATCGTAAAATAAGAGATCTCTCACGTACTGTTAGTTCGCTGTCGCTCATCGAAAACCTTTTATGATTTTTTCATTAAGGTATGGTCGAGATGACAAAATACG
>JAZTXR010000076.1:0-24230 GCA_045636545.1 Bacteroidaceae bacterium | reverse complement strand
TCGTCTGATGGGTTGGTGAACATCGTTTCGGTGTCGCCATATTCAACGAGTTCGCCCAAGTACATAAACATCGACTTTGATGATATGCGTTTTGCCTGCCCCATATTGTGCGTCACGATAAGGATTGTAACCTCCTTCTGCAACTCCAATAGCAACTCCTCGATATGCTTTGTCGCAATGGGGTCGAGTGCAGATGTTGGCTCATCCATCAGAAGAACATCGGGCTTCATTGCCAAGGCACGGGCAATGCACAGACGCTGCTGCTGACCACCTGAAAGAAATGTTCCCTTCTTGTTCAGTACATCCTTGACCTCATCCCAAAGGGCAACACTGCGCAAGCAACGCTCCACGGTTGCATCTTTCTCTACCTTGGAGAGCTTGATTCCGTTCAATGCAAAGCCCGACAGAACATTGTCGTAGATGCTCATTGTTGGGAATGGTGCAGGGCGCTGGAAGACCATACCCACACGGCGACGCACATCGATAGGCTCCATCGCAAGGATATTTTCGCCATTTAGTAAGATTTCACCATCGACACGGATATTCGGATAGAGGTTGTGCATCAGGTTCACGGCACGTAAGAGGGTCGATTTACCACAGCCCGAAGGCCCCATAATCGCCGTGATTGTATTTCGTTCAATGGCTGCCAATACATATTTCACCGCCATTGTTTGCTTTGTATATGATACACAAGTTTTCTTAAACTCAAGAACAGGTGTTACTGATTCCATTTTTTAGCAAGATATTTAGCTGTAAGATTTAACGTAAGAACAAATAATAACAGGAAGAGTGATGCTCCCCAGATGAGTTCCTGCAGGTTGGGGTCGTTGAAGAACTCCCAAATTAGCAGAGGTACTGCCGAGATAGGCTTGTCGATTGAAAAGCGTATAAGCGAGCAACCAAGAGCTGTGAACATTAGCGGTGCAGTCTCGCCAATCACTCGTGAAATAGCAAGCAATACACCCGTAAAAATACCCCCGAAAGCTGCGGGTAACTGCACTTTCATCATCACTCTTGCCTTATTGCCACCCAACGCCAATCCTGCCTCTTTGAGCGATGCAGGGAGGATTTTAAGTGTCTCTTCGGTGGAACGGATGATAAGCGGAAGCATCATAATGCATAGTGCCACACTACCGGCTATTGCCGAATAACCTTTCATAGGCACGACTACCCAAATGTAGGTGATGATACCAATAATTACCGATGGTGTACCTTGCAACAAGTCTGTAAGGTAACTCACAATTTGGGCAAATTGGTTCTTGGGATTCTCTGCCAGGAAAGCACCGCATAAAATACCCGCAGGGACTGCAACAACGACAGCCATTCCCAGCATAATCATTGTACCGATGATACCGTTGGCTATACCACCCGGTATGGGTTCTCCAGCCTCGATAGCCTTCATTGCCTTATATGCCGTAGGAGTAGGTTCTGTAAAAAACGACCATGAGAGTTGGTCATAACCTCTAAACAGCACTTCGCCCAATATGGCAAGCAGTGGCACGGCTGTGAGAGCTGCTAACAGACATACGCTCCAAAGCATCAAGCGGTCTTGTGCCAATCTGTTTTTTATTTTCAGTTTCGTCATAAATTAAGCAATTCTTGCACGTTTAATCATAATCTTACCTATCATATTGATGAGAGCAGTTATCAAGAACAATATAAGACCTATAGCAATCAGAGATGAGAGTCTCAAACCATCCGCTTCACCGAACTGGTTGGCAATAATGGATGCCATTGAGTTTCCCGTAGAGGTGATGGAGTCGGGAATGTTATTGGTATTTCCGATAAGCATCGTTACGGTCATCGTCTCACCCAACGCACGGCCAATAGCCAAGATATACGATGAGAATATTCCCGAGCCTGCAACGGGGAATACCACCTTGCGTACCACCTCGGCACGGGTTGCACCAAGACTATATGCCCCCTCCTTCAAATCGTTTGGTACCATCTTGATAAACTCGGCACTCAGTGAAGCCGCGTAAGGCACAATCATAATCGCCAGTACCAATGAAGCGGTGAGCACACCAGAGCCTTGTGGCGAGATATTGAGAGCCATAATAATTGGACGAAGCGTGTAGAATCCCCATAGACCATAAATGATTGAAGGAATACCCGCCAACAGGTCTGTTACGGTACTAAGCACAGCTGCAACCTTTGTTCCCTTGAAATATTCGCCCACGAATAGTGCAACGGGCAGAGAGAAAGGAATACAGAAAACAAGCGCCAGCAGTGTTGTCATCAGCGTACCCGTAATGAAGGGCAATGCACCGTACTGTTCTGCACCTTCAGTATAGCTCCACTCGGAAGAGGTGAGAAACTTAAAGAATCCGAAATGCTCAAACGCTTCATAGGCGTCAGTGACGAGGGCGTAAACAACGCCCCCGCACACTATCGGCATTATCAGTGCAGCTGCGAACAATAGGATTTTATATAATTTATCGTTCATAGCTATCTATTATTGCAATATCGCCACCCCGTCAAAAGTAACTGTCTTCAAATTTGTCATGCTGAGTTCCTTAGCCTTGGCGGGAAGTGGTGCATAGTGTACTTCAGAGGTTATGTTCTGTGCCTCGTCAGAGAGGATGTACTGCAAGAGGTCGAGTGTTGCCACAGCCTGTTCTTTACTGCGGTCAGAGTAGTTCTGTTCCTTGTAGATAATCATCCAGGTGAAGGTTGAGATTGGATATGCACCTGCTCCATCGGCATTGGTAATCGAGCAACGTGTATCGGCTGGAATCTCACCCGAAGCCGCCGCCGAAATGGTAGCAGATGAAGGCAATACATATTCACCTCGTTGATTCTGCACTCGTGCGTATGGAATCTTCTGTGCGAAGGCATATTCCGAACCTACATAACCAATGGAGTTCTTGGTCTGCTTGATGACACCGGCCACACCAGGGTTACCCTTTGCCGCCTGACCCGAAGGGAAATTGACAGACTTGCCGGCACCGAAATTGGATGCCCACATTGGGCTTACTTTTGTCAGATAGTCAGTGAACACAAATGTTGTACCCGAGCCGTCTGAACGGAAAACCGGAATGATAGCTTCTGCCGGAAGAGTCACATCCGGGTTAAGTGCTGTCAGGCGCTCATCGTTCCACATCTTGATATTTCCGGCAAAGATGTCTGCAATCACCTCGCCCGAGAGTTCGAGCTCGCTTACACCGTCAAGGTTGTATGCCAGAACCACAGCTCCCATACAGGTTGGAACGTGGACAACATCGGGCATGTCTGCCATTTCCTTTTCGCTGAGGAATGCATCACTGCCTGCAAAATCCACAATCTTGTCACGGAGGTTGCGTACACCACCACCCGAACCAATACCACCATACGCTACAGCATCGCCATTAACCTGAGCAAAGTTCTCAAACACCACATTGTAGAACGGAAGAGGGAATGTTGCACCTGCTCCTGAAAGTTCCTGGGCTTTACGGCCACCATCGTTTGAATTACCGCCACAAGCTGTAAAAGCAAGGGCAACTGCCAATGTCATTACTGACGAAAAAATCTTTTTCATATAATTAAGTCTTTAATATTATGTTTGAAACATAGCTATATTTTACAATCCGAAGTAACAGTTCACGTATGCCGAGTATTTGTAATCGGCACCATCGGCCTTTGGCATGTTCATTCTGAAGTTGGGGGCAATTTTCACAAACTTTCCAAGTTTAAGCTCTACACCAAGGATGGCAGCCTGCTCATCTTTTGAGATATTCCAGTCATCTTTTGAATAGAGGTCGTCGAAACGTGCATACAACAATACATTCTTGGGCAGACTCACCGAGCCGAATACCGAATAACCGAACTGGTCGTTGCCCTCCTTGCCTGAAGCATTGAGCATGTGGTTATACTCTGCGCCAAGTGTAAAATCCTTGTTTTTGTAGCCTATGAAACCTGCCATATTAATCACACCGGCCTTGCCGCTCTCGCCGCTGTCGTTCAAACCACCATACAAACGAATCTGAAATCCTTTGACAGGTGTCAATGTTGCACCCAGACCATAGTTGAAGCCGTTGCCTTTCTGTACCTTTTTGTAACCTTCGCCATTAACGATTATAGCATCGGCCGAAATCCAGTCGGCGAATTTGTAAGTAGCAGAGATACCAAGGTCGGCACTGTTACCGAACTTGTACATATCCTGGAAAGATTTCATTATGTAACGGAAGCCCCAGAACTTCTCTTGGAAATTGAACTGTGTGGTAGAAACAAGACCTCCATTCAATGTAAGATTTCCTGTTTTCCACGACACCATTGCATTCTTTATGTAAGCTATGCGCTGGTAGTCGCTAATATCATTGGATTTACCAATATCCATTACACCCTTAACAGAGAGGCCGTTATTAAGTTTGTACTCGTAACCAATGTAGCTACGTTCCAAATCGAAACCTACATTCGCATCACCTCCACTGAAGCCGGCATTCAAATTTCCGAACACCTGAACAATTGCTTTTCCTTTGTGTTCTTCCTGTTTTGCATCCTGCGCCTGAGCAGTCAAACCAATGCAGGCAAGAACACCTGCCAAAATAAATTTTCTTTTCATAGTCATTTAAAATTGTTTTCTTTTGTTTTGCAGAGCACTTGCTGCTGTGCTTGGGATGCTAGCCTTCTCCTTACGACTGCAGTTGTTGCTCCTTTACTTTTTCTATGGCAAAGGTATCGGGAAGAAGTTTCATAAATATTACAAAAGCATTAGAGATGCGTTAAGAAGCTGTTTAGTTCATGTTATACAAAAGAAATATCGTGCTGTCCAATCAAGAACAACACGATATCAGGAATATGAATGTTGAATTGTCATCTGTTGATGAACCCTCGTTCAAGGTCTTGTGATATGTTTATCATAAAGTCACCCATGCGTTCATAAGTATTCATTATGTCCATATAGTAGACCATTGCCTGGTAGTTACCCGCACCACTCTCCATATCCTCAATCACGGCATCACGATAGTTGTTGCGCAAGGTATTGATGCGTTGCTCGGCACTATATGCATTTGTAATGTCGACGAGCTCCCCTTTGTGGGCCGCCTCAAGATTGGCAATCATTACATCATATGCTGCAAGCACAGCATCGGCCATCACTGCAAGGTCATTGAGAGCATCGGCATCAAATGTCTTCTTGTGGATATTCTTCCTTGAAAGTATGCGACTGATTGTCTCACCCGAATCGCCCAATGACTCCAGTTCGCCCACAATCTTGTACATGGCCTTTATTTTGAGCGATGTGCTTTCGCTCACTTCCTCGGCCGACACACCGTTGAGGAAGGTGGCAATCTCATACTCAATGCGGTCCGAAATCTCCTCGTACTTCACGAGTTTCTCCCGCAACGCCTCGAATTTGTCGGTGTCGGCTTCATTGATTGCCTCCTTGGCGTAAGCGGCGCCGTTCTTCGATATCTGGGCAAAATGGATTATTTCGTCAAATGCCTGCTCAACCGACAGCTCGGGAGTGGCAAGCGGGCCGGCAGAGATGTACTTCAAACGGAAAACGTCGTTCTCCTGATTCTCGGGCGCACGTACAATCCAGCTCACAAGCTTTGCTATATACTTGGTAAACCACACTAAAATAAGAGTATTTGTCAAATTAAAGAGAGTATGCAGCATTGACAGGCCATAGAGCGCTGCTGTACCCTCGGCCGATGCAGAGTCTGTAACTGCGAACCCATCAGCAGCCGGATTGGGTACCCCGAAGAGAGTCTCGGTAATATATCCCACCAATTTCAAGAAAGGGCGATATAGCACCAAAGCCCACGCAACGCCAAAGAGATTGAAGATTGTGTGCGACATTGCCGCACGTTTTGCTTGAGTATTTCCCACTGACGCTGCAATGTTGGCTGTTATGGTTGTACCAATGTTCTCGCCAAGCACCATTGCGCAGGCCATGTCAAACGGTATCCAACCCATACTGAGCATGATGAGTGTGATGGCCATTGTTGCCGATGATGACTGCAGCACAAGTGTCAGCACTGTACCGAAAGCAAGGAAAAGCAGCACCGAGCCAAAGCCATGAGAAGCCCAAGTGGTCACAAAGTCCAAAACCTCGGGTGTCTCTTTCAAATCGGGCACAGAATCCTTCATGAAAGAAAGACCCAAAAACAAGAGACTGAAGCCAACAATGAGTTCACCTATATTTTTGCGCTTATCTTTCTTTGAATTTGAAAAAAGGAAACCGAAGAGCATCAAAGGCACGGCAAGGATTGAGATATCGGCCTTGAAACCAAGCCATGACACCATCCAGGCCGTAACGGTTGTACCTATATTGGCACCCATAATGACACCGATTGCCTGCACCAGAGTGAGCAGGCCGGCATTCACAAAACTCACCACCATCACAGTGGTTGCCGACGAGGACTGTATGACCGATGTCACTCCCAGACCGGTCATGACACTCTTGAACGGATTGGATGTCATTGCCGACAAGAAACCACGCAATTTTTCACCTGCAGCCTTCTGCAGACCGGAACTCATAAGGTTCATTCCATAAAGGAACATACCCAATGCTCCCAACAGTGTAAATAGTTGTAATATTCCCATAAAAAATTTAAAATGATTTTCTACCGCGAAATAACATAAAATATGTTTCAAAAATGTTACAAAAAAATTGGGTTTTGGTTAAAGGTTCAAGTATGTTACATTTTTATTAAATCTTCACTTACTGAAATGCAGAGTCAATTATTCTGCCTATATTCGCGACATATAATAAAAAATGTATATGGCAACAGAACGGATATTGATAGTGGACGACGAGGAGACACTGTGCGAAGTCCTCAAGTTGAACCTTGAGAACGAGGGCTATGACGTTGACATCGCGTTCAGCGCAGAGCAGGCACTTACACTTGACCTCAAGAGCTACTCGCTCATTCTCCTTGACATTATGATGGGCGAAATAAGCGGCATAAAGATGGCGAAGATGATGAAGGCCGATGTAACGACTGCCGACATTCCCATCATTTTCTGCACCGCGCGTGACAGCGAGGACGACATGGTGATGGGACTGAACATTGGTGCCGACGATTATATAATGAAGCCCTACACCGTGCGCAATGTGATTGCGAGAGTGAAGAGCGTGCTGCGCCGTACCGCAGGACACAAGGGCAATGCCACTGCAACCGAAAAACAGAACGTACTACAGGTCGAGGGTCTGCAGCTTGACCTGGAGTTCAAGCGTTGCATTGTTGATGGCGAAGAGGTAAAGCTTGCCCGCAAGGAGTTCGAGCTGTTGGCCTATCTCATCTCGCACCGTGGAAAGATTCTGTCGCGCGAACAGATTCTGAGCCGCGTGTGGAGCGACGAGGTTGTGGTGCTCGACCGTACCATAGATGTGAACATTACCCGCCTGCGTTCCAAGATTGGAGCATACGGTTCATACATTGTAACACGTTCAGGTTTCGGCTATGGTTTCCGTGATTAAATTGTCCTATCACAGGCGACTGTTCCTGATGTTGCTCACATTCTCATGGAGCATCATACTCTGTTTTGTAGGTTTTCAATATATAAGAGAAAAACAGTATAAGTCGGAATTCCTCAACGCCCAGCTACAAGTATACAACAAGACCCTATTGCAGACAATAGAGAGTGCTTCGTCATTCGAGGATTACATAAAGACCCATGCATTGCCTTTTGAAGATTTGCGTATATCAATTATTTCGCTCGACGGAACTGTCATATATGACAACATGCTCACCGTTGATTCGCTCGACAATCATAGCCAACGACCCGAGATTGCCGATGCATTGAAAAAAGGCAAAGGGCACAACATCGAGCGCCTGTCGGCAAGTGACGGACGTGAATATTTCTACTCGGCAACACGCGGCAAGGAGTTCGTGGTGCGCACAGCCATACCACAATCCGATACACTAAAGGAGATGTTGAAGGCCGACTGGACCTTCCTGGGAACAATGATGTCAATTAGCCTTGCTATGAGCGTACTTGCCTATTTTGCAACACGCCGCTTGGGCAAGAATATAGAGCGACTGAACCGTTTTGCTGCAAAGGCTGAAAAGGGCGAGTCATTCGACGAGAAGGAGCCGTTCCCCAACGACGAACTCGGTTCTATTTCCAGCCACATTGTACAGCTCTATGCCCAGTGGCAACAGACCATAAAGGACAGGGATATAGCACATGAGGCCGCACTGCGCGAAGAGCAGGAAAAGATACGCATCAAACGACAGCTCACAAACAACATCAACCACGAGCTTAAGACCCCGGTTGCATCAATCCAGGTGTGCCTTGAGACACTGCTTTCGGGCATCAATTTGAGTGAAGAGAAGCGCCAGGAGCTTATTGAAAGGTGTTATACAAACAACGAACGCCTGCGCCGTCTGCTTGGCGATGTGTCGCTAATCACACGCATGGAGGATGGCAGCCAGTTCATCGGTAAAGAGCCTGTTGACATAAACAACATAATAAACGAAATAGCAGCAGAACTGGAGATAATGCCGGAGGATGAACGCTTTGCACTGCACGCTGATTTCAAAGAAGAGGTAGTTATCGAGGGCAACCAATCGCTCATCGGTTCAATATTCCGCAACCTCACAGAGAATGCCATTGCCTATTCGGGAGGAAAGAACATCCATATCTCGTTGCTCGAGAACAGTGAGACACTGTGCAGAATAAGTTTTGAAGACGACGGCTGCGGCGTCGAGGAGAAACAGCTGCCACGCCTGTTCGAGCGGTTCTACCGCGTTGACAAGGGGCGCTCGCGCCAAATGGGCGGCACCGGACTTGGCCTTGCCATTGTGAAGCACGCCGTGCAGTTCCACGGTGGTTGCATCAATGTCACCAACCGCCCCGGCGGTGGCTTGAGGTTCGAATTTTCGTTGAGGAAATAAACAACAAAATACCGCCCTACGGGAGATAGCCCTAATGGACTATGCTATAAAATATCGCCCCTATGGGGCTATTTGAGCGTTTGCCCGAAAAAAAAAATATGTGCTTTTAACATCACAGCCTTATCGCACCCCGCGAGGGCATCAGGATGGGCACACACGCCGGTCTGCCCCTACAAGATTAGCGAAAGGGGTACAAATGTGCTTTTGACTCCGCTTGCTGTTCAGCGACCCACGCGGCGTGACTGAACGCCACGCTACGCGCGACCAATCGCTGCAAGCGTCGTCTAAAGGGGTACTTCTTTTTAAAAAAAGAAGTACCCCTTTTCACAAAGAGATACTTCCAACATTTACTAAACAACTAAGAAAAAACTATACTATCATTACTCTCTTTTGGAGAGCATTGCAAATATAAAATACTTTTTCAAAGTGTGCAAAATTATTAACAAATAAATCTATAAAAAACAAAACTTTTCTACGTTCGCGGGTTTTTATATTACAGGCAAGCACGCAACGGCCGGTTGTCAGTCGGAATAGAGAAAATACCACCAATAGGTGCGGCCGAATTTTCGGCGCACATAGTTGCCGCGTACAAAGGTATCGCTGTGCTTGGCCTCCTCGGCACGCAGTTCATCCAGCATCCCACGCATTGCCGCATCATCGACATCAAAAGGAAGAGGCTCGTCATTGCCGACAATATCGGCATAGAGCATCAAGGCCTCGCGATAGTGCTTGGGCATAGTGCCAACATTCTCTGCACCATAGAAAGCTATCACCTCGTCCTTGAACTCAATGAGTCTTTTTTCGAGCAGAAGGGAGGAGAGATAATACTCCTTTACAACATTTGAGGCGCTGTCTTCGTGTGCTGCGCGTGAGAGAAAATCGACCGCAGCCTCACCTTCGAGCGGTTTTGCGCCAAGCAATGAGTAGACACTGTCGGGGACGAGCGGCGAGGTGCGCTGCATTGCCGGCAACAGGCCTTCCGATGCATAATGTTGCGGATACTCAAAGAGGTGTTCACCAAGTTCGCCGGCATTGGCAAGCACAAATGCACGCATCGTCGTCAGTTCACGCGATGCATCGAGCGATTTCTTGCCAACTCTCAAGGCTTTGGCAGTGTCGCCACGGTTGTAGTGCGACATAAGAAGGGTCTCGCGCTTGAAGTTCTCTTCACTGTTCGAGAGTGCGCCTACAAGGCATATAGTGAGGACTATGAGCACCAGATTGTGCCACAGTACCTTGTTCGTCACCATTGTCACGTCCTTTATCTTTTCAAAAAGTATGCGACGGAGCACGAATGCCACAAAGCCATAGAGCGCAAAGCACGATGCAAAGATAAAAATCCACGACGAGGAGACCGAGCCGCCGGTGTAGATTCCACGGTCGATGTCGGTGATAAAGGCCAGCAGCAGCGCCGATGGCAAAAAGGCAAGCGCAGTCCAGCGGCGGCGTAGCTTGGCAAAGCGGTTGAGCCACAATGCCAGCATAGTGAGCAAAAGAGATATCACCCCACCCGCAAGCCAAGGGTTATAATCGAGTTTGCCGGTTGCCACCTCGTCATAGAAAGCCTCGAGCAACGGTGCCTGATAGACCGCCACGAACAGAAAGGCAAAAACAGCAAAGAGTGTGGCACACACTGTTGCCACCACTCTTTGCAGACGTTTTTCTTCGATATTCCTCATTCCTTATTCTTTTTCAGCACCAACGCTGTGCGGGCCGGCAGATAGAGCAAGAGCCAGCCTTTTTTGCGGCGTGCGTGAAGTTTATCATACTGTGTAAAGTGCGTCTGGGTCTCGTCAACAAGTGCATTGCCACCAAAACGCTCGGAATCGGTATTCAAAACTATTGAGTAAGAGCCTTCGGGGACAAGCAAGCCATAATCGGTGAATGAGCGGTTGTGGCTGAAGTTGAAAACGAATATCAAATCCTTGCGCGAGAAGGCCAGCACCTGGTCACCGTCGTTATGCCAAATCTCCTGCACGGGGCGGTTCTGGAAATTGCGCACACCGCCGACAAGGTCAATCATCTCCTTGTCGAACTTGCCAAGCAGCGTGTAGTTGTAGGCAGGGTTGTCTACAAGGCTCCACTGACGGCGGGCATATTTGTGGCTCCAACCGTTACCCTCACGCGGGAAGTCTATCCACTCGGGATGACCGAACTCGTTACCCATGAAGTTGAGGTAACCACCGTTGATGGTGGCAACGGTCATGAGGCGTATCATCTTGTGAAGCGCAATACCGCGTGACACCATATATGTCTCGTCGCCACGGTTGAAATGCCAGTACATATCGGAATCGACAAGACGGAAGATGATTGTCTTGTCGCCTACAAGCGCCTGGTCGTGACTCTCGGCATACGAGATTGTCTTCTCGTCCTTGCGGCGGTTGGTGAGTTCCCAGAAGATTTCAGACGGTTTCCAATCCTCGTCCTTGCGTTCCTTGATTATCTTTATCCAGAAATCGGGGATATTCATTGCCATACGGTAGTTGAAGCCGTAGCCGCCGTCCTCAATGGGAGCTGCAAGACCTGGCATACCCGAAACCTCCTCGGCAATGGTGATAGCCTTTGGATTGAGTTCGTGAATGAGTTTGTTGGCAAGCGTGAGATAGCAGATTGCATCGCCGTTCTGGCCGGCGTTGTAGTAATCGGCATAAGAACAGAATGCCTCGCCAAGGCCATGGCTGTAGTATATCATTGAGGTCACACCATCGAAGCGGAAGCCGTCGAACTTGAACTCCTCGAGCCAGTATTTGCAGTTCGAGAGCAGGAAGTGGACAACCTCGTTCTTGCCATAGTCGAAGCAGAGCGAATCCCATGCGCTGTGGATGCGTTTATCATCGCCATAGAAATATTGTGCGGGGTCGCCGTCGAGCAGGCCAAGACCCTCGTTCTCGTTCTTGACAGCGTGTGAGTGTACAAGGTCCATAATGACCGCGATGCCCATTCCGTGAGCCGTGTCAATGAGTTCCTTCAACTCCTCGGGGGTGCCGAAACGTGACGATGCGGCAAAGAAATTGGATACGTGATAGCCGAAGCTGCCATAGTACGGGTGCTCCTGGATTGCCATAATCTGTATGCAGTTATAGCCATCAGCTGCAATGCGTGGCAACACCTTCTCGCGGAACTCGCGGTATGTACCGACCTTCTCCTCCTCCTGTGCCATACCTATGTGGCACTCATAAATGAGCAACGGAGTGCTCTTTGGAACAAATTTCTTGTTCTTGAACTCATACTCCTGTTCGGGAGCCCACACCTGTGCACTGAATATTTTTGTAGCCTCGTCCTGCACTACCCTGCGCACCCAGGCCGGAATGCGCTCACCGCAGCCGCCGTCCCAATAGACTTTCATCTTGTAGTGCTGGCCATGAGAAAGTGCCTTACGCGGCATCTTTCTTTCCCATACACCGCCTGCAAGAGGTTTCAGTTCATACTCGGGGCGCTCCTCCCAACCGGAGAAGTCTCCAATGAGCACAATTTTCGTTGCATTGGGAGCCCACTCACGGAACACCCACCCCGTTGATGTACGGTGCAAGCCGAAATAGAGATAACCCGAAGCAAAGTCGGACAATGTCTGACGACCGTTCTTCGTAAACTGTTTCAGTCTGTTGACAAAATACTGGTAACGTCCCTCGATGCTCAAGCTATATGGTTCCAGATAGCTGTCGCGTTCTACAAGTTTCAGCATACTTTATGTTATTATGGTTATTATTTGTTCTTCTTTCTTTTACTCAACTGCAACCTTTATCACCACCTTTTTGAGCGGTGCATCTGTGATTGCCGGTGCATGGCCATCCTGTGGAAAGAAAATGGTGAATTCCCCTTTGCGCACATTGAAATAGTCCCTTGCAGGCATTCCAACGGGGTATATGGCCGCATCGCCGGCTGTGTCATAGACAGCATCGGGCAGTTCAGTGATGGGGGTGTAACCCATTGTTTCATCGGCCGTCAAAGGTATCTGTATATCTATGTAACGGCGATGTATTTCAATGAATGCATCTTGCTTGCTCTTCGGTTTCACCTCCATGACGTTTGCATAGACAGTGTCGCCACAGATTTCGTTCCTTCCAAGCGGAAGAGCGGCAAGGTCTGCCTTCTGCAAAAAGTCAACCACTTTTGAAAAATGAGGATTCAGAGCCTCGTATGTTCCAAGGTTTTCCAACAAGTCCAAAACCATAGCTGCATATTTTTTTCAATCAATTATTCCCAAATTATATTCGCATTCGCGGAGGATATTGCCTTGGGCATCCTTCACAATGAAACTGCCATTGCGCTGTCCCTCGACAAAGACACCCTCGTAGCGTGTTCCGTCGGCATCGGTTGCAACACCGGCACCGTGCTCCAGTCCCTCGACAAAACCACCGTTGTATCTGCGGCCATCGGCCATGCGCAGCACACCGGCACCGTTCATGGCATCATCCTCCCAGTTACCCTCGTACACATCGCCGTTCGCCCACGTATAAGTTCCTTTACCAGTGCGGAGGCCGTCCTGCCACTCCCCTTTGTAGACATCACCATTGGGGAAAAGCATTACCCCCGTACCATTGCGCTTGCCCTCCTTGAAGCCGCCCTCATAGACAGTGCTGTCGGCCGCTACATACTTGCCGTTGCCGTGCCACATATTGTCCTTGAAACCGCCTTCATAGATAGTTCCGTCGGCATAACGGCAGCGGCCTTGCCCCTCGCATACATTGTGTGCCCACATACCTTCATAGTTGTCACCAGCGGGAGACATGAAGACACCCGAACCGTTGCGGCGGCCGTTGCTCCACTCACCTACATATTTGCGGTTGTCACTCCAGATGAATGTACCCACTCCGTCATACTTGTCGTCCCGCCACTCGCCTGTATATGTAGCCCCGTCGGCATAGATATATGTTCCGCTGCCGGCGCGCTTTCCTTGCACCCAGGCACCTACATAATAGTCACCGTTGGGATAATCGAGGCGACCGTATCCCTGCATCTGGTCATTCACCCAGCTGCCATTGTATTTGCGGCCATCGGCAAAGAGATAGACACCGGTGCCATGTTTTTCATTCTCCTTATAATCACCCTCGAACCTGTCGCCGTTCCTGTATTCATAGATACCTGAACCGTGACGATAGCCATCGAGAAAAGTACCACAATACTTGTCGCCATTGGCATACTGCACACTACCGTTGCCGTGGGGACGTTTCCGTCTCAACTCGCCGGTATAGACCGAACCGTCGCGCAACGTGACATTGACACTCTCCTTTTTCTTGCCCGAGGAGTTGAAGACACTCTTGAGGAAAGGCTTTGAGCCATCCCGGCTGTCCTGGGCCTGAGAGGCGCTGCATATTAAAAAAAGAGAGAATATTATGGTAAAAATATGTTTCATCTATTATTGTCCTGTATCGTATGTTCTTAATGTGAATGTATACAATATTCGCAAAGATAATAACAAACTTGAGAAAAAAGAACGTTGAGCGATTTATTTTGACAAAAAGCAAAAAAACGCAGGTGCTCCAAAAGCAATTTGGGCACCCGCATGGCTGGGAGTTGAACAAGAAGGGCTGTTTTCACTTTACTGCCCCACCACAACTTCAATCATATTCTCCTTTATGAAATATTCGCGTGCAAGGCGCTGCAGGTCGGCGGCTGTAACATTCTTTATCTCATCGATATACCTGTTCACCGAGTCAAAGCCTACACCCGAGAGCCAGGCATTTATGAAGACCTCGGACTTTGCCGACTGCCCCTCATACTCGCGGCACAGCTCACCCATTATGTAATTGCGCACAAGGCTGATTTCCGCCTCGCTTACAGGCTCGGCCACAAGGCGTTCAAGTTCGCCATAGACCTCCTTTATCAAAGGCTCCACATATTCGGTTGCGGTCTCTGAACTTATCATAAAGGCGTTGCGCTTACCGTAGGCATCCGTCTCGGCCATAATCTGATAGGTGTAGCCGTTTTCCTCGCGTATATTGCTCATCAGGCGGCTGCCGAAATAGCCACCGAGCAGCACGCAGAGAAAGCGGAACTTATGAAAATCGGGGTGCGAGGAGTCCATGGCCATAAAGCCCATCTTCACTGCACTCTGCATTGTGCCTTCCACGGGAATTGTTCGGCGACCGGCCATAGGGGATGGCGGCGCCACAACCGCCTCACCACAAGCGTTCTCACACCCCCACACGCTGTTACCGAAGCTGCCGGCAACCGCTGCAAGGCTTACTTCATCGACAGAGCCGGCAATGAACATGGTGCAGTTGCGGCTGCCATAAAAGGCATTGTAATAGTCAAGAATATCGGCACGTGTTATTGCATCGTAATCGGCCGCCTCGACAACGTGTCCAAGAGGATGCCCCCCACCCCACAGGCTGTTCTCGAAATAGCGCTGCGACACCACATCGACCTTTTGCGAGTTGACAGTAAAATATGATTTGTTGTTGCTCCTGACCACATCGAGATTCTCTTGCGGAAAGAGCGGATGTTTCACCATATCCTCAAGCACCTGCAACAAAGGGACAAGGTGCTTTGACATTGTATAGAGGGTTATGTGGTTGCAGTTCTGCGACGAGTACATATCTATCCACGCGCCATAGTAATCGAGTTTCTGCGATATCTCGGCAGCAGAGAGCACACCCGCACCCTCACGCAACATACGGTTGGTGAACATTGCCAGCAACGGCTTGGCCTGCACGGCATATCCGCCTTTGAAAAGGATGTCGAAGCGGACAACGCCCTTGTCGGCACCATCAAGGAGGTATAGAGGGACACCGTTCGGCATTGTCACCAAACGGGGCAATGCAAGGGCTTCAATTGACATTGGTCTTATAACCGGTGGCTGTGGCATAACTACATCAATCATTCCAGGTAAAACCGACAGATGCCGCAAAGGCCTTTGCACGCTCAAGGTCTTCGGGGGTGTCAATTCCGATAGTCTCGATATCGGTCACACCGACCTTGATTCTATAGCCGTTCTCGAGCCAACGGAGCTGCTCGAGCGACTCGGCCTTCTCCATAGGCGACTGCGGCAAGGTTGTCAATGTCTCCAACAGGTTGGCACGGTAGGCATATATGCCAAGATGCTTGTAGAAGGTGTGCGACTGCAACCACTTCTCCTTTTCGACCCCACGCAGATAGGGAACTACCGAGCGGCTGAAGTAGAGAGCATAGCCCTTTTCGTTGAGCACTACCTTAGGCGAATTTGGACATTCAAGACGTTCCAGCCCGTCGGCTGCATCAAAAGGTTTCACAAGAGTGGCAATGTCCGTCTCGGGAGAATCGAAACAGGACTTGAGTGCATCGACCTGCTTGTGGCAGATAAAAGGCTCATCGCCCTGAATGTTCACAATGACATCGCACTCAATGCCCAAACGTCTGTATGCATCCAGACAACGCTCTGTGCCGTTGTTGCAGGACTCTGAAGTCATGACGACATTGCCGCCAAAGGCCTGCACCGCACACTTGATGCGCTCGTCATCGGTAGCCACATACAGACTGTCGAAACAGTCCTTCACCTGTTCATACACACGCTGGATTACAGGCTTGCCGCCCAACATTGCCAAGGGTTTCCCCGGGAAACGGGTCGATGCATATCGCGCCGGTATTATACCTACAAATTTCATATCAAGAAATTATATAAAACTTATATTAGAATTATTCAAACAAATCATCAAAGCCCTCCTGCTGTTCATCCTCTTCACTGTCATAGGAGACAACGGGTACCGGTTCCTCATCGCCATCGGAAGCATTCTCGTCATCATTCTCCTCCTCATCATCCACTATCTGGAATTTGCTGCGGCAAGGGTCAAAATCCTCGGGAATGTCAAAGACCTCTTCCTGGTCATATGGCAGTGCCTTGTCCTTATATATCTTTTGCATATAAAGACCGAATATGGGCAACGCCATTGCCGCGCCTTGACCTTCGCTCATCCTGTCGAAGTGGATGTTACGCTCTTCACCGCCTACCCAACAGCCTGTAACAAGCGATGGTGTGTAGCCCACGAACCAACCGTCGGACATATTCTGGGTAGTACCGGTCTTGCCACACATATCGGCCGTCATTCCATAGACACCTCTGATGCGGTATCCGGTACCCTCGTTTATGACACCGCGCATCATCTCAATCATCTTGTATGAACTCTCGCGGCTGATGACCTCGTTCCTGTGCGCCGAGAATGTGGCAATCACATTGCCGGCATTGTCCTCAATGCGTGTCACCATAAGAGGAGCCACGCGCATTCCCTTACCGACGAAGGCGGTGTATGCACTCACCATCTCGGACACCGAAGCATCGCAGGAGCCAAGGCAGAGCGACTGTGTAGCCTCAATGCTCTGGTTCGTGAGGCCGAACTCGTGGATGAGTTTCTTCAACGAATAGGGGCTGAGCTGGTTCATGAGATATGCCGATATCCAGTTGTTGGACTTTGCCAATCCCCAACGCAGTGTCACCATCTCGCCATAACGTTCACGTCCCGAATTCCTTGGTTTCCACACACGTCCCAGGTCATCGAAAAGTGTCTGCTCCACGTTGCGTGTCTCGTCACAAGGCGAGAAGCCGCGCTCCATTGCCAATGAATAGAGGAACGGTTTTATTGTAGAACCTACCTGGCGACGGCCGCTGCTGACCATATCGTACTTGAAATAGTGATAGTTTGTACCACCCACATACGCCTTGACCTCGCCTGAGAGGGGGTCCATGGACATTGCACCCGTGCGAAGGAAATACTTATAATACTTGATGGAGTCCATTGGAGTCATGACAGTATCCTTCAGGCCATTATAGGTGAATACCGTCATCTTCTGCTTTGTATTGAAGGCCTCCTCAATCTCCTTCTGCGAGTAGCCACTCTTGTTCATGAGGCGATAGCGCTCGGTCTGCTTCATGTTGCGGAGCATTATCTTCTCTATCTCGGCTGTTGTAAGGTCCTCGCTGAAAGGACCGCTCCTCTTGCCTTTTTTCGCCTTGAAGAAATCGTTCTGCAGCTTACCGGCAACGTGCTGTTTCACAGCATCCTCAAGATAGGCCTGCATACGCGAATCGATGGTTGTGTAGATTTTAAGGCCATCGGTGTAGATATTGTATTTCTCGCCGTTGGGCTTCACGTTCCTGTTGCACCAGCCGAATAGAGAGTCGGTTGCCCAACGGAGTGAGTCGTCATAGAACTGCTGCATCTGCCAGCCACGGTAGTTCTTGCGCTCGGGTTTCTTTGCTGTCATGTAAAGGCGCAGATACTCACGGAAGTAGGTTGCGATACCCTCGTTATGACTTGCGGCACGATAGTTGAGCACCAGTGGCAGAGCCGAGAGCGAATCGCACTCGCTCTTGGTTATATAACCGGCCTTCTCCATCTGCGAGAGGACGACATTGCGGCGGTCACGGGTCATTTCGGGACGGGTACGGGGGTTGAAGAGCGACGAGTTCTTGCACATACCCACAAGCATTGCCCCCTCCTCTATCGTCAGTTCACTGGCGTGCTTGCCGAAATAGATTCCGGCTGCACTGGCAAGACCCACGGCGTTGTAGCCGAAATCATATTTATTGAGGTACATTGCAAGTATCTCGTTCTTGGTATACTGCTGTTCAAGGTTCACAGCAATGACCCACTCGTTGGGTTTCTGGTATATGCGGTCGAGTATGCTGCCCGAAGAGCCAGAATAGAGCAGTTTTGCAAGCTGCTGGGTGATGGTACTGCCACCACCCGAATTCTCCTGCTGAAGGATGACACTCTTGACAATGACACGCAACAAGGACTTGCCGTCGATGCCGGAGTGCTCATAGAACCTGACATCCTCGGTAGCGACAAGAGCCTCTATCAGATGCGAGGGAATGTCTTCGAACTCCACACGCACACGGTTCTCCTTGCTGTAGGACCAGGTACCCATCTCCTTGCCGTCGGCCGAGATGACCTGAGAGGCATATTTATATTGCGGATTCTCGAGTTCACTGGTATCGGGCACATAACCCACCCATCCGCGCGATATAGCAAAGAACAGGAACGCAACTGCAAAAACGCCCATTGCAAGAAAGCACCACAACACTACAAGAAACCTTTTTGTCTTTTTCATATACGTTATATTAGAAAATATATTTTTGCGGCATCATTGCCGACAAACCATAGACCTGCAAATTTAATATAAAAAATCCAATTCCGTGCAACCTTTTCCACACCTTTAGAAAGTGTTTGGATTGCTTCTTGTTTTTTTGAAAGAAATTCCCCGCCAGGTATTGCTTAAAAGATATTATTAGGTTACCTTTACAAGAAATTTATTTTTTAGAAGCTTCAAACAGTTTCTTATTCCTTAAACAGATACCTAAAATGAAAAGCAAGAGCTTTGTTTCCATCAATGACCTCTCACGCGAAAAGATTCTCTCGCTGCTGGAGGTTGCCGAGAAGTTCGAGGAGAACCCCAACAGGGAGATATTAAAGGGAAAAATCGTAGGTTCGCTGTTCTTTGAGCCATCTACCAGAACACGCCTTAGTTTTGAAACCGCAGCCAACAGACTTGGTGCGAGCGTCATCGGTTTCAGCGATGCAGCAACAAGTTCGGCAACGAAAGGAGAGACGTTGAAGGATACCATCATGATGGTGTCGAGCTATGCCGATGTCATTGCAATGCGCCACAAGCTCGAGGGAGCAGCCCGCTATGCAAGCGAAGTGTCACAGGTACCCATCATAAACGCCGGCGACGGTGCCAACCAGCACCCATCGCAGACAATGCTCGACCTCTACTCGATAAAGAAGACACAAGGCACATTGGAGGGATTGAAGATACACCTTGTAGGTGACCTCAAGTATGGCCGCACAGTACACTCACTGCTTCATGCGATGCGCCACTTCAACCCCACATTCTGTTTCATTTCGCCCGACGAGCTGCGTATGCCCGAGGAGTACCGCCTTTTCTGTGAAAAGAACAACATCCCATACACCGAGACGACAGAGTTCAACGAGGAGGTGATAGCCGATGCCGACATCATATATATGACACGTGTGCAGCGTGAACGTTTCAGCGACATCATGGAGTATGAAAAGGTAAAGAACTGCTACCGGTTGACAAATGCCATGCTCGCCAACACAAAGGAAAACCTGCGCATACTGCACCCGCTGCCACGCGTGAACGAGATTGCACAGGATGTGGACAGCAACCCCAAGGCATACTATTTCCAGCAGGCACAGAACGGTCTCTATGTACGTGAGGCCATCATCTGTGACGTTTTAGGTATCAATATTTAGAAGCTGTTTAAAATTATATCGCCAAGTTTTTTATAGAGCAAGAATAGGATGTTTATTTATTTTTTAAGGGCGCATAGCGGGCTATGCAACTGCAAAAAAGAAAGAAACAGGCATTCTTGAGCATAAAAAACGGCGAAACAATCAGCTTTTATGAGAAAATATTTTTTTTAGAAATTTAAACTGTTTCTTAATTCAAAAGACCATGAACGAGAACAAGAAAACAGCATTGCAGGTATCGGCTCTATGCAATGGCACAGTAATAGACCACATCCCCGCCGACAAGCTCTTTGCGGTGGTCAACCTGCTCGAGATACACAAGATGCGCAACAACGTGACCATCGGCTACAACCTCGAGAGCAAGAAGCTGGGGAAGAAAGGCCTTATTAAGATTGCCGACCGTTTTTTCACAGACGACGAGATAAACAAGATTTCAGTTGTTGCGCCCAACATTGTATTGAACACAATACGCGACTACAACGTTGTAGAGAAGCGCGAGCTGAGAATGCCCGATGAAATACACAACATCATCAAGTGCAACAACCTCAACTGCATTACAAACAACGAGCCTATGGCCACGCACTTCTATGTAGTGAACCGCGACACGCACACACTGAAATGCCGCTACTGCGAGAAGGAAATATGCATTGACGACATAACACTTTTGTAAAAGATGAAAATCAGCTGGAAACCAGGAACAATGATATACCCATTGCCCGCAGTGCTGGTAACCTGCGGTGACAAGCCCGAGAATTACAACATGCTCACGGTGTCATGGGTTGGTACCACCTGTACCAACCCCGCAATGTGCTACATATCCGTGCGCCCCGAGCGGCATTCCTACCCCATCATAAAGGAGACCGGCGAATTCGTAATAAACCTGACCACGGCCGACATGGCACGTGCCACAGACTGGTGCGGTGTGCGCTCGGGCAAGGAGTATGACAAGGCAAAGGAGACCGGGCTGACATACGCCCCATCGGTCAATGTCAAAGCCCCGATAATCGCAGAATCACCGTTGAGCATAGAGTGCAGGGTGAAGCAGATTATCCCACTGGGGTCACATGACATGTTCCTGGCCGAGGTTGTAAACGTGCAGGCCGATGACCGCTATCTCGCCCCCGTGACAGGCGAGTGGAACCTTGCCGCTGCCGACCCGTTGGTCTACACCCACGGCAAATACTTCCATCTGGGCGATTTCATAGGCAAGTTCGGTTGGAGTGTAAAGAAAAAGTAAAGTATGAACGCGCGTTGCCTGATATTCGCATTGATTGCAGCCTTTCCACTTTTAGCCAATGGACAGCAGAGGGGAAAGGCGCAATACAATATAGGCATGAAAGCCGGTTTTCAGGCCGTGACATACAATGACCCCGAATTTGATATAGATGGCTACAGGTTCAACACCAACAATATACAGAGCAACAAGATAGGCTATGCGCTCTCGGTCTTTGCAAGAGTGACAAAGAACAAGTGTTTCCTGCAGACCGAAGGCACTTTCGGCATCACAAACCACAACTTTGACTTTTATGACGAGCAGGACAACATCGACGGTAATTTTGTCCCCAACAACACGGTCTACGATTTGAGGACATACTGCCTGCAGGTTCCTATACTGTTCGGCTACAACGTGGTGCAGAAAGGGCGTTATGGGCTAAGCCTCTTTACCGGGCCGCGTACAAAATTCGTCTTCACCTCATTGAGCCAACAGCAGTTCAGACATTTCAAATACGAGAATCTTGAGGAGGTGCTCCAAAAGAAAGTCTACTTTTGGGAGATAGGCCTGGGAATAAAGATAAGCAGAGTATTCCTCGACATCACCTATGACGCCGGACTCAATGAGGCTACAAGCCACATCATATCGCACGAAGACGGAAAGACATTCTCCTCGAGCCGCCGCGACAATATCCTGAGCTTTTCAGTGGGATTCATATTCTGACAAACTGAATGCCGCTATCTGCAACCTCTGCGAAATTGTAGACAAAGCCACTATCGACGAAGCATTCGGCAACTTATTCACAAATTTCTGCATCGGGAAATAACAAATAGTCAATACTTTGACAATCAATACATTATCAAATTTGACATAAATCAATGATTTTAATCAATAATCGCCAGATAACACGCTGAATAGCAACTAAATAGAACGGTTTTACAATTAGAATAAGTAAAGTGCTAAAATTCAATTTTGTCCCTCGTTTGTGCCCCAGGCACTCGAGGGACGTATTTTTTTGTCCCTTTTTTGTCCCTCGGGCACTGAAGGGGACAAAAATGCCTATTTTTGAGGTAAAAAGTGATGAAATACAAACATCTGCAAATATGAATTAGCAAAAAAAAGCTCGCTCAAAACCCAATGTATTTGTATTTAGTATGGTTTTATTTGTAAAATCTTTGTCCCCCGACAATATATTGTAAATTTTCCTACTCAACATTTTATGGTAGTAATTTATAAGAAATGTTTCTCCTATTTATATTCTAATTTTATTGATTTCTGATTGAATTCTATCTAAAAACATCGACGCATGCGCTCCGTCCATCTGTGTATGATGAAATTGGAACGAAACAGTAAGTGTTGTTTTGAATAAATGGCGTTTGTATTTTCCCCAAATCATAAACGGATTGTTGAATATCCCGCTATACATACCTACTGCACCATCTATTTCGTATTTAGCCAATGCAGATGTCCCAATCACCATACTCTCATGAAGATCGTGATTAATGCAACTATCCGCGACCTGAGTGGTCAGATGTATATAATGTTGATTAAATTCAAACAAATCATCAGTAAATGGAATATCGCACGAACTCACTTCACCAACTCTGTTAGCAACGATGGTGTTAACGGCAATGGTGTCATATTGCATCAACTTGTCTCCTACAGGCAATAAATAAAATTCTTTTATTTTATTAGCAGCCCGCCCAATGCAATAACACATCAGCATATTGAATTTCAGTCTTTTCTTTCTGCTGATTTTTACAAGATTTGATACGTCAAGTGTTTTGAAGAATGTGACCATCGGCATGGGTGCATTCATCCACATTTCAAAGGCATATGCCCGACTTGTTTCCTTGGGATTAACAACTCTCATACTTTTACAGATTTAAATTCAAATTGCAAAAGTATAGGAATGCATTATTTGAAAATAGAACAAACGAGACATTCAGACGGGTATGGTAAACAAATCAGAATAAGGTTCTGATATTTTCAGTAATGATTGTGGCGTATATCCTGATAACCTTTTGAATTCCCGTATGTAATGAGATTGGTCGGCATAACCGCTTGCATAAGCTATTTGTGCGTGATTGATGTCATTCCTTTTCTGATGCAATAGTGCCAAAGCCTTTTGTAAACGGACAATGCGAATGTACTCCTTTGGATTCATACCAACCAATGTATTGAACTCTCGCTCAAACTGTTTCTTACTCAAACAACTACTGGAGGACAATTCCTCGACAGTGTTGTGAGTATGTATGCAGATTTCTTTGATTGCCGCATAAATACGTTTAATCCCGTAATCAGTATGGTCAAAATTACATGCCAGTCGAGCCAACAACCATTCTTCTATCCTGTTTACACATTCATTGTTGTCTTCACATTCAAAAACCTGTTCGGCTAACACATCCAATCCTCTGTCTTCAATATCATAACCCGAGATTTCCTGATTGTAAAAAAGTGATGCGGGTGAATGAAGAAACATATTCATCGTGTGTGGATAGAATACGACAACAATCATTTCTATGTTCCCATTGGCACACAGATGTGAAGAGAAATTAACCTGTCCGCTGATGCTCAATTTGTTTTGTACCGTATCCAGCTCAGGAATATACAACGGCTCTTGTTTGTGAAAAATGATTTGAGGACAACCAATAGGAAAGGTATAGGTATTCAAAGATTGGTCGCTTTTGAATACCCAATAATACCGGACGTAAGACCGTAACAGCTCACATGGTTTGTAAAACTTAAAATTCTCTTGAATCATATTGCAAAATTACAAAGAAGTCGTGACAACAAGCATTCTATGGGCGAATTATTACGACTTTGGGCTTACTGTCAAATAAAACTTTAAAGATTTATCACTTTTCTCTTGACTCGTACCCAAGGGCATAGACTAACTTTGCCACAGATTTCGAAATCAGACTAAAAAATCGCGCGATTATGAGAAAAAAAACAATGTTAAAAATCGGAGAGTTCTCACAGATGATGCAAGTGACCGTGAAG
>JAZTXR010000075.1:0-25094 GCA_045636545.1 Bacteroidaceae bacterium | reverse complement strand
CGATAGCCGCCTCGTAGGCTGCACACTCGGCCGCCAAATCGGGAGCGTTGCCATTCAGAATGTGGACATTCTCGGGCTTTACATCGACCTGCGAGAAGAAATTGGTCCACATGAACGAGTGGTAACTCTCGGGGTGCTCCTCGGGCAGACCAACATACTCGTCCATATTGAATGTAACAACATTCTGGAAGCTAACGACACCCTTGTTGTAGAGGTTAATCAACTCCTTGTAAGTACCAAGTGGAGTACCACCTGTAGGCAAACCAAGAACAAAAGGCTTCTCGGGTGTAGGGTTGAAATCATTGATTTTCTTTGCTACATAAGATGCAGCCCAGCAAGAAAGCTGCTGGTAGTTTGGCTGAATAATTAAACGCATAGTCCTTTAATTTTATTTATTAAAATGTATAATGTCCTTCTATTTTCAATTTGTCAAACTGCATATCTAGTTTGTAGAGTTGTGGCACGCACTTTTCGGCGCCACCAACCACGGTATCCTTGCCCACAACAAGCACCTTTGTACCATCATAGTCTGTGAAGACAGATGCACTGCCAACACCACCGGTGAGCAGCGGCTCATCCTCAACCACCCAAGGGCCGTTGTAACCATATTCACCGGTCCCGGTATAAGCAACACCTATAGCCTTCTCGCCATCGATGTACGAGGTAAACAATATACCCATCCCGCGTTCATCGGTAAAGAACAGGAATGGAGCCTCCATCACCGGCGAAAAACGTCTTTCACCATCCACTACACTGCCCGACCACGCATTATCCTCGGCCGAGAACATTATATATGCCTCACCCACACGGCTGCCAAAGTCGTCGCTGAAGCGGATAATCTGCACCGTTCCGTTGCCGTTCTGCTCGCCCTGGTGAGTATATATCATATAGCCTACATTGTTATAATCAACACCAAAAGTAGGGTGCGCCGCCATCTCGCTTTCCACAAGCAGGCTACTGCCACGGTCTATTGTCCTGTAAGGGCCGCGGATATCATCGGCCACCAGCGCCACGCACGAACGGCGTGCAAAAGGACGGCCATCGGCACCGGCCACCACAACATCGGGGCGCTCAAAGGTTGCCATATAGTAGTACTTACCATTGTGGCGATATATCTCGGGCGAGGTAATCATCGGCTCTGCACCTATCCACGATGCAGTGTCCTGGCGAAGCACATCGTATGGCCCCACCCAACTGTGCAGGTTGCTGCTCACCCACATATAACCGCCATCACCGGTCATATAGTAACAATCGTCCTCGCGCACGTAACAGATAAACGGATTCTCAACATCCATTGCATCTATTGCAACCGTGTCAAGAGCAACACCCGCCGGCGGGGCAAAAGTCCACTCATCGCTTTGCACACCACCCTTTCTGTCGCCACAGGCAACAAGCATCTGCAACAAAAAAAAGTATGTGACAAAAACCTTTTTCACCTTCAAACTTAATCTGCTTGTAAAGATAATCATTTTTTAACCAAACAAGCAAACAAAAACCAAAAGAAACTTTGGAAAGAGGAAAAAGATGGCAATAAAAAAGAGAAAAAGTGCTCGCCCGAATGATTGGCGAGCACTTTAATTTTATCTATTAGCTGATACTTATTTTACAAGCACCTTTTTACCATCAATGATGTAAATGCCACTTGCGGGGTTCTCAACCACACGACCCTGAAGGTCGTCTTTATGCTTTGACAATGCCGTCTGTTCGCAACCCAAGCGGTATAACCTTCGGCTATACTGCGCTTGACAAGATGCTGCCGGCATTGTCTAAACTATTTACGATTTTATTTTATCAATACCTTTTTGCCATTGATTATATATAAGCCTTTACTTGGAACTTCAATCTTTTTGCCCTGTAAATCGTAAATAGCTTTCACATTTCCGTCTTCCGCTTTCAGTTCTTCAACTCCTGTAAAGTCCATTTCAACGATGTTGGAGAACAGATTCCATGGCCTACACTTCTGATATAATTGTTCTGTACCTGTTGGAACATACAACGTTGCATTGTCATAGACAGCCTCGGACAATATATTTTTACTGCCACTGATTGGCTTTTCCAAAGCCACTTTGATTTCAGTAATCCTTTCACAACCAGCAAAAGCATAGTAGCCGATACTCGTTATGGAATCACCTATATATAATGTCTTTACATTACTACAGCCATTGAACGCATACTCACCAACGCTTGTAACGCTGCTTGGTATTTCAACGCTTGTAAGACCGGTGCAACCATAGAACGCATAATCTCCAATGCTTGTAACACTGTTTGGTATTTCAATGCTTGCAAGGCCTGTGCAACCATAGAACGCATAATCTCGAATGCTTGTTACGCTGTTAGGGATTACAACGCTTGTAAGACCGGTGCAACCATAGAACGCATAATCTCCAATGCTTGTTACACTGTTAGGGATTTCAATGCTTGTAAGGCCTGCGCAACCGCGGAACGCTCTTTGTCCAATGCTTGTTACGCTGCTTGGGATTTCAATATCAGTAAGGCCAGTACAATTATAGAACGCATAGCTTCCAATGCTTGTTACACTGTTAGGGATTTCAATGCTTGTAAGGCCAGTACAATTATAGAACGTATAGCTTCCAATGCTTTTAACACTGTTAGGGATTTCAATGCTTGTAAGGCCTGTGCAACCGCGGAACGCAGAGCTTCCAATACTTGTTACGCTGTTGGGGATTACAATACTTGTAAGGCTGGAGCATTCATAGAACGCTCCTTGTCCAATGCTTGTTACGCTGCTTGGGATTACTGTATTTTTACAAGCAGCAATTAGGGTGTTTGTAGCTGTTTCTATCAATGCATTACAATTATTGCGACTATCATATACTGTATTGTTCTCTTCAACAACAATGCCTGTAAGGCCGAAGCAACCATAAAATGCAGAACTTCCAATGCTTGTTACGCTGTTAGGGATTACAATGTTTGCAAGGCCGGAGCAACCCTTGAACGCTCCCTTTCCAATGCTTGTAACGCTGTTGGCAATTGTTACACTTGTTAGTCCAGTGCAATCATAGAACGCCTGATATCCAATCCTTGTAGCGCTGTTGCCGATAGTTACACTTGTCAATGTCTTTATATTATAGAAAGGAGAATAACCATGTTCACTACTCGTATCGTAAGATAGGTTACGGCCCAAATACAATACTTCCAATGGGCAATCATAGAACAGACCTTTACCCGTTTCGTAACTAGAACTTCCAAATCCTAAACTCAATTCTTTTGTTCCATCTTCAATGCGCAGTTCTTTTAATGAAGTACAACCATTGAATGCATGATTTTTAATGCTTGTAACACTGTTTGGTATTTCAATGCTTGTAAGGCCGGTGCAATCTGAGAACGCCCAACTTCCAATGCTTGTTACACTGTTACCGATTACAACGTTTTTTAGGCCGGTGCAACCGGAGAACCCATTAAGACTTGTAACGCTGTTGAGGATTTCAATGCTTGTAAGGCCTGTGCAACCTTTGAACGCACCGCTTCCAATGCTTGTTACACTGTTGGGGATTTCAATGCTTGTAAGGCCTGTGCAATTTAGGAACGCAGCGCCTCCAATGCTTGTTACACTGTTACCGATTACAACGTTTTTTAGGCCGGTGCAATTGGCGAACGCAGAGCTTCCAATGCTTGTTACACAGTTACCGATTACAACGTTTTTTAGGCCAGTGCAATAGTCGAACGCATAGACTCCAATGCTTGTTACGCTGTTGGGTATTTCAACACTTATAAGGCCGATACAACAATAGAACGCATGATCACCAATTCTTGTGACACTGTTACCTATAGTTACGTTTGTAAGGAATTTGCAACTACTGAACGCATAATATCCAATACTTGTGACACTGTTACCAATTACAACACTTGTAAGACGATCACAATCATGGAACGCACTCTCTCCAATGCTTGTAACGCTGTAGGTTGTTCCGCCGTAAGTAACACTCTCGGGAATTACCACACTGCCGGAGTATTCATTTAAATACTGGGTAGAATAAGTTCCTCCGTAAGTTACCTCTACAGTCTTATCCTCTGGGGATAGAATGTTGTAATAGAAACCTTCCACCTTAAAGTCGTGAGCGCTTGCTGTTAAACTGCACAGCAATAAAAGTGCTGTAAATAAATGTTTTAAATGTTTCATAATTGTATAATTTAGTTTGTTTTTGCTCTCTATTTTTGTCCATCTCTTTCGAAGAGATATGTGCAAAACTGCTATTTGCTGATTGCCAGCATTATAGCCGTTGACAACCAACTTTTTTGCTAAACAAATAATAAATATTCTCAATTTACAAATTGTTGAATCATAACATTTCTTAGCAAATTTGCACTTTAATGCAATGTTTTTTGTAATTTTGCTACAAATCGTCCATCTCTTCGAAAGAGATTTACGATTTGCTAAACAAAAATATTAAGGCTTTTGTAAGATTTTCTTAAAAATTCAAGCTGATTCTAAAATAACAGCAATAATTGCAGGAGTTTAACACCGAATTAGATAATAAAAAAGGCGACCCGCCAGCATTCCATAGGCCTGCTGGCGGGTTCTGTTATCATTGATTCTGTGTTTCAGTACTTTGAAAGCTCTTTTTATAGGGTCAATCTTCTTCCATGTGAGAAAGCACACTTTCTGATTGCTTTAATCTCGTTTTCCTGGCAATTTGTCAATAAAAGCACTCTTTATCATAGCATAGGCTCGTTGTGGGTCAAACTTATCGGCACCTGCTCGAAGAAGTATATCAGTGTCATCAAGAAATTCGGGGTCCTGAAGTTTAAGTTCCATATTCTGTACAAATTGCTTATATGTCGGTGCTTTCTCTACCACAAAATCCATATACTTACTGTAGCATTCAAGCGTTTGTTCGATATTTATGTTTCCATAATCCAACGCCACCTGCATATCAAAAAGGTCACGTCCTTTCTTTCGCTGATATAAAGCTCTCAGTTTTGTACCAATCAATTCGTCAAGAGTATAAGTCGTTATCTCACATTTACCGCTGAACCACTTATTATTAACTTCGAACGGTATTTTATGAAATCCCATTACGCTGAAATGTTCCTTACAGTTTATCTCTACCTTTAATCGTATAGGTTGAACCGGAGGAATTTCAGATTCCATTCGGAACAGCATTGTATTGTTGTGTCTTTTAGGCTTGATTACCTTGTCGGGCATCCAACTCAACACCTCGCCCAATCGAAATAGAATAGGTTTGATTGGGCCTGGATTGATTTGTACCAAATCGATATCTTCGCTATATCTGACCTGCGGAGAAAGATATAATTTATGTAAGGCTGTTCCACCTCGAAAAGCTAATTGCTCTCTCAAGAAGTCATCGCTAAATATATCCACCAATGCACGGCTGATAATCAAATCTTGCTCAACCATTGCAAAATCCGTCCATGGAACAAACTCATTCCATGCCATTATGGAAGCTCTATCTATCATAATTCATCTATTTCAATGTCAATATTCATATTCACTCTCCATCTGTTACTTTCTGAGTCATCCGATACCGGATGTTCGGGACTCATAAGCACAGCGTTAAAATAGCCATTTTGTCTTTTCAATATATTATACAATTTGTCCGCTTTATCTTGCTCATACAAAATAAATTCCAGCAAATAGCCCAATCGTTGCATAGCTGTAGTAGTTGTATACGGAATAACTTTTTCCATTTTTGACATATCAATTATATCTATCAATTCAGCAAGAACTGTAGTTGCCCTTTGATACCCTCCAATATTCGTTGCAAACTGGATAATATCCACTGCTGTCAACTCTGCCGATGAGTAGTATATTCGTCCCATTTCGGCATTCCGGCTTTCAATCAGTTCATTGGGTATCTGCTGACGGTAATTCCAATTCAGCAGTGTGTTCTTGTTTGAGGTTCTTGGCCTTGGTCCTGTAGTTACAATCTGAGTCATCATTGCTCTCTGGTGAGAAGCACCGTATAGGGCAGCAGCAGAAAGTAGCCCCACATAGTAAGGTTTGCCAAGATATTCCATCAACTCGTTGATATAATAACTTGGTGGAACAACTCCCTTTAACTGGTATTGGGTAGGAATGATTACATAAAAGCCCTTATATACATTTTGTATCCTCTTAGACAATGTAAGTCTATTGATGTCTGTTTTCAAAGTTTTCTCAGAACGCTCCTGAAACACACATCGGATTTGTTGGAAAGAGAAAGTTGTTACCCCTCTTTGTTCCTGCTCCTTTATCCAATCATTTAAACTCATATTCGGTGTATTTGTTGCAAAGGTAAACATAAAACGCTTACCTTTGCAACTTTTTCAATGATTTTTATCTAATAAAGCGTTTTCTACATCTTCATCGAGCACCCACGCTTCTGATTCTGCTCATACCCGCCGATGGCAATGTCACCCACCTCACGGGAGGCCTTACGGTATTCAAGTTACAAAGTTGGGATATTTGCTTTTCAAAGATGAAATCATTACCAAACGCCGCCCGCATAGTTAATTCCAGGTTAAAGTTGCAGCAGTTGCAAGATAAACAACAGAGGAGGTTGTTTTTAGTGCAGAGTTTTTAAAGGATAGAATTATGAAAAGGATTATTTTATTGAGTGTTTTGTCACTCTTGTTCTGCACGATACCGGATGGGGCATTTGCCCAAGATAAAAAAATGACCCGCAGGGAGAAAGAAGCCGCATGGCGTGCCGAGCGGCTGCGCAAGCGGGCTGCCGAGGAGAGACAGGAGATTCACAACGACTCGGTGCAGTACATGCAGGCCATTGCAGCACTGAAAAGCGGCTCATGGGCATTGGAGGCTAGCAACATCACGTTCAACAACGGCAGCAATGACTTTGTGACCGAGAGCACCAACTTCGTTTCAATGAACAATGGCGAGGCAACTGTGCAGACGGCATTGGACAACAGCAATATCTACTCACCCAACGGGCTTGGCGGCATAACGCTCACCGGGCGCGTGGGCAACGAGGAGTTCAACGTCGACCGTTACGGGAATGTCTATTACACATTCGGCATATATGGCAACGAAATATCGGCAACAGTCAGTGTGACACTCACGGCCGGCAGCAACCAGGCATCGGCAACAGTGAGCCCCAACTTCAACAACCGCAACATAACCATGAACGGTTATATGTACCCCTACAGCAACGCGGGGATAATTGAGGGAACAAGCGGTTACCACTGACTGACAAGCGATATACCGGGCTCATGGTATTGGTACTCGCCACCACCATTCTATCGGCCCGTTGTGCGCCCTGTAGCACCCCCGCCACGTCCACTACCCCCACCGCCTGCGCGCCCGCCATCGGGCTCGCCTCCGGGATTCGGCGGTTCACGGCCTCCCGGATTCGGTGGAGGCAACAGCCGCCCGCCGGGCTTTGGCGGACAAGGTGGCTCAACCAGACCACCGGGGTTTACAAGATAAAGCAATACCCCCTCCGAGGCAAAGCCTCTCGTCCCCCTAAAACAGAGGGACAATAAATTAAGGTAATAATATAGCAGTTGACCCGTGTCTCTGTATTGTCCCCTTAAATCAGGTGGGACGAGCGAAGCGGAGGGGGTTCAACCCCTCCGGTCTTCGACCACCTCCCCTAAAACAGTGGAGGAATATTATTGCATACCTCCTCAATTTAAGTAACGAGCCAACATCTATATTATAGCTTTAATCTTCATCTTCAAGTAAAAAGATTTCCTCAACGGGTTTCTCAAAAACATTCGCCATTTTCAATGCCAACACCGTAGAGGGCACGAACTTGCCGCTTTCTATGGCATTTATTGTCTGGCGGCTGACACCGATGGCATCGGCCAACTGCTGCTGTGTCATGCGCACCTCGGCGCGCGCAACCCTAATTCTGTTCTTCATCTTTCACCTCCTTGTTAAATTGCCACATACGATAACGGAAAACAGCCATAAAGATAATCAACATTGTGAACATGTTGTATATCATTACATAAAGGAAGTCCAAGCTATAGACAAACAAGGAGGACACAATAAGCACTGTATAATTGATGTAAAGCGCCACAAGCAATGAGTTAAGACGAAGCTGACGAACCATCTCGTCCTCAATCTTCTCGCGCGAACAGGTAGCGAATATTGCGCCCAATATAGTGCCAATGATGGCAATATTGTTCACAAGGCAACTTGCGCCACAATCCGTAACCATAGCATATATGCCAAATATAACACCTACTGCAAAGATGCACCAACCCCACTTTTGGAAGCTGTGCGGAAAAAGCAATGTCTTCATAAATCTTCAATTTTAATGTCAAACAAAACTGTTATGTATTCGAATATACCGCAAATGTAATGTATACTTTACATATAGACAAATATTTTTGACATTATTTTAAAGAAAAACCTCAAATTCACGCTAATTATAGATACTTCGACTTCGCTCAGTATGACATTTAAATATCAGTAAATACTATAAAAAAGGTAATAATATAGCAGTTGACCCACATACTGAAAAAACGCGTAGATGTCATGTCGACCGTAGTGGAGACATCTCGTTTGCCGTTGTTAGAGCTCCCTCGTCGCTTTACTTTTAGTGAAGTTGCTCACACTCGGCATAATTCAAGTAAACTTGATTCTGCACTCACTTACTCGCAACATTGTCTCTGTCGGACGTGCTGTTGAGGGCTTGCCCGAAAAATGACATTACTGGGTCAACATCTATATTATAGCTAAAAATAAGGTAATAATATAGATGTTGACCCACATTTTGAAAAAACGTGTTTGTGTCATATCGACCGTAGTGGAGATATCTCAAATATCGTTTTTGAGATGCTTCGACTTCGCTCAGCATGACATTTGTAGTCTTGGGTCAACTGCTATATTGTTTCTAAAAATAAAGGTCGCGTGTGGGCACGCGACCTTATATATAATAACAACAAAAGAGCTTTTTTACTCTTCAAGTGGCTTCATGTTTGTGTAAACATTCTGAACGTCGTCGTCCTCCTCAAGGCGCTCTACAATCTTGTCGATTGTAGCACGCTGCTCCTCGGTAACGTCCTTCAGGTCGTTAGGGATCCCTGTAAACCCCCTACCTGTGATTTCAAAGCCCTTCTCCTCGAGTGCCTTCTGGATTGCACCGAATGACTTGGGGTCGCCATAGATAGTGATTTCATTCTCCTCCTCGTCATACTCCTCCTCTACACCATAATCAATAAGGTCAAGAATCAGCTCGTCCATATCAAGGTCGTCCTTCTTTGTGAATGTGAACACACTCTTCTGTGTGAACATGAAGTCGAGGCTACCCTGTGTACCAAGTGTACCACCGAACTTGTTGAAGACAGCGCGCACGTTAGCAACGGTACGTGTGGTATTGTCGGTGGCTGCATCAACGAAGATTGCGATACCGAAAGGACCGTAGCCCTCGTATGGTACCTCCTTGTAATCCTTCTGGTCCTTACCCATCGCGTTCTTGATAGCACGCTCTATGTTGTCCTTCGGCATGTTCTCGCGCTTGGCATTGGCTATGATAGCGCGCAAGTGTGAGTTTGTATCGGGGTCGGGACCGCCTGCCTTAACGGCAATTGCAATCTGTTTGCCAACACGGGTGAAAACACGTGCCATGTTACCCCATCTTTTAAGTTTCGCTGCTTTACGGTATTCAAATGCTCTACCCATAGTAATTTATTTTAGTTTATAATTCATTTATTTACACTCATTTTTTTAGATCCTTCGACTACGCTCAGGATGACAAATCCGCGAGGGAAATATCTTTTGAGAACAACAGCTATTGTCATGTCGAGCAACGCCGAGACATCTCAAAACATATTACCAGCCAAAATCCTCTGCCAAATTACTTTTTTCAGGATTAACTTTTGCAATAAGCATCTCCTTTTTATCACGTTTCCAACGTTTCAACTGTTTTTCACGTGCAACGGCATCATCAACAAAGCGATATTCTTCGTAATATAAAAGGTCGTGACACCTATACTTTTTTTGTAAATCCTTCTACAATATTTTCCTTATGTTCAATATACCTTCGATACAAATCATTCGTAACACCGATATACAAGACTGTACGCGTCTTATTCGACATTATGTAAATCCAATATTGATGTATATTGACCATATCGTCAGCATTAGATTCTTCGACTACGCTCAGAATGACAAGCAGCGCAAAATACGCAAACGTGTCATGTCGAGCACAGCGAGACATCTCAAAGGTTTTAGCTTGTTTTACCTTTAACCTTTCCGTTTCCCGTTTCCCGTTTCTCGTTTCCCTCTTTCAGTTTTCCGCTTTCAGTTTTCCGTTTTCAGTTTATCTCTGCACTGCGCCGAGGCGTTTCTCAAAGTTCTCCATCAGGCGCGCCATGGTCTTGTCGATAACCTTGTCGTTAAGGGTCTGGTTGTCATCCTGCAGAACGAAGCTGACAGCGTAGCTCTTCTTGCCCTCCTCGAGGTTCTTGCCCTCGTAGACATCGAAGAGTGTAACGGCCTTCAATAGTTTCTTCTCGGTCTCGCGTGCAACCTGCTCAATCTGCGCGAATGTAACGCTCTTGTCGAGGAGCAATGCAAGGTCGCGCTTGACTGCAGGATACTTGCTGATTTCGGCATAGCCAATCTTGGCATTCTTCACAGCTTTCATAAGCTCGCTCCAGTTGATATCGGCATAGAACACCTCACTCTCAATGTCGAAACGCTTTGCAACCTTCTTGCGCAAGATACCAAGCTGTGCAACGCTCTTCTTGTTGCTCTGTGCCTTGAACTCGATGGCAGCAGTGAAGATATCGTTGTCGAATGTTGAGACAAGGCGCATAGCCGGCTTGAAGCCGAGACGGTCGAAGATGTGCTCAACAACAGCCTTGAGGTCATACACAGAGAGTGGACGGCCTGCCTCAATCCAAGACGACGAGATGTTGTTACCTGTCATCCAAAGCGCCAGGTGATAGCTCTCGCTGTATGGGCTGAGGATTTTCTCCTCAACGCGCTTGTCGGCATCGAAGCGGTAGCAGTTACCGAACTCAAAGAAGCTGAGGTCGGTAATCTTGCGGCTGATGTTGCGCTGCATGCTCTCAAGACCACCGAACAGCATTGTCTGGCGCATAACGTTGAGGTCATTGCTCAACGGGTTCATCAGACGTACAAGGTTCTCGCTCTTGTAGCTCTCGAGCTCGTCATAGTAGCCCGCAGCGGTGAGTGAGTTGTTCAGGATTTCATTGAAACCACAACCGACCAACTGCTCCGAGATAAGGTTCTGCAGTTTGTGCGACCTGTCCTCGGCACCCTTGGTGATGATTGACGAGTGCAGTGTTGTATCGAAATTGATATTGTTGTAGCCATAGATGCGAAGGATATCCTCGACAACGTCGCAAGGGCGCTGGACATCCACGCGGTAAGGAGGAACAAGCAGTGAAAGACCCTTCTCGCTCTCGCCGGCAATCTTCATCTCGAGCGATGTGACGATGCCCTTGATTGTATCATGAGAAAGCTCCACGCCAATGAGGTTGTTCACATACTCATACTCAAGCTCAACCTTGAAATCCTCGACAGGTGCAGGATAGATATCCTTTATCTCCATTGAGATTGTACCGCCGGCAAGCTCCTTGATGAGCATTGCGGCCTGCTTCAATGCATAGATTACATTGTTGGGGTCGGTACCACGCTCAAAGCGGAACGAAGAGTCGGTCTGCAGTGCGTGACGGCGCGATGTCTTGCGCACCCATGTGGGGTGGAAGTATGCGCTCTCAAGGAACACATTCTTTGTCTCCTCGGTTGTGCCCGACTCGAGACCGCCGAAAACACCGGCAATACACATTGGTTCCTCGGCATTGCATATCATGAGGTCACGCTCCGACAGCTTGCGCTCAACGCCGTCAAGGGTAACGAATGGAGTACCCTCGGGGAATGTGCGCACAACCACCTTGCCACCCTTGATCTTGTCTGCATCGAAGCAGTGCATTGGTTGGCCGTATGCGTGTAGTATGTAGTTTGTGATATCGACAATGTTGTTGATTGGGCGAAGGCCGATAATCTGCAGCTTCTCCTTCAACCAATCGGGGCTCTCCTTTACAGTCACGCCCTTGACGGTTACACCGGCATAGCGCATGCAAGCCTCGGTGTTCTGCACCTCGATGTCAATCTCAAGCGAGTTGTCATCGACCTTGAAACCGTCGCACGACGGGCGGCGCAATTCGCTCGCACCCCTGTTCTGCATTGTATATGCATAGAGGTCACGTGCAACACCATAGTGCGAGCATGCATCGGCACGGTTAGGAGTGATGTCGACACCAATAAGATAGTCGCTCTTGATGTTGTAGTAATCCTTTGCAAGAGTACCTGGAACAGCATCAGCAGGCAGAACAATGATACCGTCGTGGCTCTTGCCGATACCAATCTCATCCTCGGCACAAATCATGCCGAATGACTCTGCACCACGGATTTTACCCTTCTTGATAGTGAAGCACTCGTCGCCGCTGTACAGCTTTGTACCGATGGTTGCAACAACCACCTTCTGACCCGCCGCCACGTTTGGTGCGCCGCACACAATCTGCACGGGATTGCCATCACCAAGGTTCACTGTTGTAATATGCAGGTGGTCACTGTCGGGGTGGTCAACACAAGTGAGAACCTCACCGATAACCAAGCCCTCGAGACCGCCCTTGATAGTCTGTACCTCCTCAACGCCATCGGTCTCAAGACCCATTGATGTGAGCGCAGCCGACACCTCCTCGGGTGTCATGTCAAAGTCGACATACTCTTTAAGCCAATTGTAAGAAATGTTCATATATCTGTTTTTATTTTGTTTTCAATTCTGTACAAATGTCATTTTGAACGAAGTGAAAAATCCAATCAAAAGTAATATCGGAGACTTCGCTTTGCTCAGTATGACATACGAAATGCAAAAATACACTTTTTTTCTTAAATAAGGAAAAGAGCAGCAAATATTATGTATATTTTAAATAGGGTAAAAGTAGATTTTTAGCCAAGATGCAGCAACTTTGGCAAGAAAGAAAAATAAAACTTGCGCCGAAAGAGTTTTTTTGGCTTTTTATAGCTATCTTCGCAGAATAAAACAGAAATACCATACAAAAATGAGCAAGATAATACTTACCGGCGACCGCCCGACAGGCCGCCTGCACTTGGGACACTATGTCGGTTCACTGCGCCGTCGCGTTGAGCTGCAGAATTCAGGTCTATATGACAAGATTTTCATCATGATTGCCGATGCACAGGCACTCACTGACAATGCCGACAACCCCGAGAAGGTGCGCCAGAACATCATTGAGGTGGCACTCGACTACCTGTCGGTAGGCATCGACCCCACACTGTGTACAATCTTCATCCAGTCACAGGTTCCCGAGCTCTGCGAGCTTGCGTTCTACTATATGAACCTTGTTACCGTATCGCGCCTGCAGCGCAACCCGACGGTAAAGACCGAGATTCAGATGCGCAACTTCGAGACAAGCATCCCCGTAGGTTTCTTCACCTACCCCATCAGCCAGGCATCGGACATTACAGCGTTCCGCGCAACAACCGTCCCCGCCGGCGAGGACCAGCAGCCAATGATTGAGCAGGCACGCGAGATTGCACGCCGCTTCAACGGCATCTATGGCGAGACACTCGTTGAGCCCGAGATTCTGCTGCCCACCAACGCAGCCTGCCTGCGCTTGCCGGGAACAGACGGAAAGGCCAAGATGAGCAAGTCACTGGGCAACTGCATCTATCTGTCGGACAGTGCCGAAGAACTTAAGCAGCGTGTAATGTCAATGTACACCGACCCCGACCACATCCGCGTTCAGGACCCGGGCAAGGTTGAGGGCAACACCGTGTTCACATACCTGGATGCATTCTGCCGTCCCGAGCATTTCGAGAAGTACCTCCCCGACTACCCCAACCTCGACGAGCTGAAGGCACACTACAAGCGTGGTGGTTTAGGCGACGTCAAGGTAAAACGCTTCCTCATTGCAATACTTGAGGAGGAGCTTGCGCCAATACGCGCACGCCGCAAGGAGTGGGAGCAGAAAATCCACGAGGTATATGCATTGCTACAGCAGGGTTGCGAAGAAGCACGCGCCGTTGCAGCCGACACATTGAACGATGTTCGCCGTGCAATGAAAATCAACTACTTCGAGGACAAGGAACTCATTGAAGAGCAGGCAAAGAAATTCGCCGAAGGAAAATAATTGCATAAATAAAAAGAATGACGGTTGCGAGAAACCCGCAACCGGCATTCTTTTTATATCTGAAAGGGTAAAGCGGAAAGCGGAAAACACCTTTAATCGCACTTTATGCGCTTGAACCTCGGCCGCACTCGCTGTAAAATGCTAAAGCAAGCTTTGCATTTTGCCGGTTTGCACGAGTTTTCACATTTCAGCTTTAACCACACTTCGTGCGCTTGAACCTGCTTCCGCTCGCTGTGCAACTTGCAAGTAAACTTGCGTTGCGCTCGCTTAACCGCAGCTTTCACCTTTCAGTTCGGTTTAAAACGGTACCGGGTCATTGCCTCCACCCTGAAGACCCGGAGGCATCATTGGAGCGCCCTGGTTCTGCAGATAGTCAGGAATATCGGGGATATATTCAGGCTCCGACGGAACAGAGACATTCATCTTTGACCCGCGCATCACAGGCATATCACCCGGAGGCGGTGCAAGGGTCTCGTCATCAAGGTTCATGAAACGCGCATACTCCTTGCGGAACAGCAGAGGTACATTGTCCAATCCACCGTTACGGTGCTTTGCAATGATAATCTCGGCCTTGCCGCGCCAATCGAAATCACCATCCTTGTAGATGTGGAAGTATTCGGGACGGTTAACGAACATAACGATATCGGCATCCTGCTCAATGGCTCCCGACTCACGAAGGTCACTGAGCTGCGGGCGCTTACCCTCGAGACCCTCACGACCCTCGACGTTACGGTTCAACTGACTGAGCGCCATGATTGGGATGTTCAACTCCTTGGCCAAGCCTTTGAGTGCACGCGAAATGGTACTGATCTCCTCCTGACGGCTACCCTTGCCAGTGTTGGCAGTCATCAGCTGCAGATAATCAATAAAAATCATCTTCACGCCATGCTCACGCACCATTCGACGGGCTTTTGAACGGAGCTCGAAGACCGAGAGCTGCGGAGTGTCATCAATATAAAGAGGGGCGTTCTCAAGAGCTACAATCTTGCTGTCAAGCTGTCCCCACTCGTAACGCTCAAGCTGTCCGCTACGTATTTTGTCACCCGGTATCTGACACACGTTACAGATAAGACGCTGCACAAGCTGCACGTTACCCATCTCAAGTGAGAACATGCCGCAAGGGATTCCCTGGTCAATGGCCATGTTACGCACAAGCGAAAGGGCAAAAGCAGTCTTACCCATCGCAGGACGTGCCGCAAGGATAATGAGGTCGGTTGGCTGCCAGCCCGACAGTACCTTGTCGAGGCGGTGATAGCCGGTGCTGAGACCGCTGATACCGCTTGTATTCTTTGAAGCAGTGATAATCTGGTCGTATGCCTGTTTGATGACAGGGTTAATCTGCGTATAATCCTTCTTCATCTTGCTGCCCGAAATCTCGAACAGCTCCGACTCGGCCTGCTGCATCAGTTCATCGATATCCTGTGTCTCGTCGAACGCCTGCACCTGTGTCTTGCTTGTAAAACGTATGAGGTCGCGCGCCAGTTTCTTCTGCGCGATGATATTCGCGTGATACTCGATGTTCACCGATGAGACCACCTTGCTTGTCAGCTGTGCAACATAAACAGGGCCACCCACCTCGTCGAGCGTTCCCTTGCTGCGCAGGAACTCCGTCACGGTGAGGATGTCCACAGGGCGGTCATTGAGGTCCATCTGCTGAATGGCCTCAAAGAGCAGCTGGTTGCGCTTGTCATAGAATGACTCGGGCTTCAACATTCCGCCCAAGCGGCCAATGGCATCGCTGTCAATCATCAAGGCACCCAACACAGCCTCCTCAAATTCAAGAGCCTGGGGCTGAACGTGTCCATAATCACTTAATTTTGGTGTAGTATCGGCAGCCTGACGTCGGGGCGCCCTTCTCTTTGGTGTACTTGTATCTTCCATAACTTCTTAAATTCGACTGCGAAGATACACACAACCGCACAAATAACGCAACAAACGCAATAACCTTTTTCAACAAAACAGGGCAAGTTATCAACGGAACAGAAAAAAGCATTATCTTTGCTTGCAGCAAACATTTGACAATAAAACACCCCTCAGTCCTTGCGGACAGTTCCCTTATTTGGGGAACAATATTGTCCCCCTGTTTTAGGGGGACGAGCAACAAGGTTGCGGAGGGGGTATAAATTTTAAAAACATGATAACATTCCCCAACGCAAAGATAAACCTCGGCCTCGACATCGTCGAGAAGCGCCCCGACGGCTACCACAACCTTGAGACAGTGTTCTACCCCATCCCATTGTGCGACATTCTGGAAATTACACCAGCCACCGAGCCCGATGCGCCCGACTACACCTTCAAGATGTACAATGCCGTGTTCGAGGGAAGCGATGACGACAACCTTGTCATCAAGGCGTACAAGGCTCTTGCAGCCGACCACAAGCTGCCGAAGGTAGACATCTCGCTCTACAAGCACATACCCACAGGCGCAGGCCTTGGTGGCGGCAGCGCCGATGCGGCCTTTGCCCTGAAGATGCTAAATGAGATTGCAGGCCTCGGCCTCACATCTGCGCAACTATGCGCATACGCATCACGCATTGGTGCCGACTGCGCATTCTTCATAGACAATACCCCGGCATACGCCACCGGAATAGGCGACATTCTCACACCCACACAATGCAGCATAAGCGGATATCACCTTGTACTTGTGAAGCCCGACATACACGTATCGACAAAGGATGCATACTCGCTGGTAACACCACAGAAACCACAAGAGCCATTGACCGGAATTGCCGCCCGCCCCATCAACGAATGGAAAGGCGCAATGAAGAACGACTTCGAGAAGAGCATCTTTGCCAAGCACCCGGCTATGGAGAAGATAAAAGAGACACTCTACTCACTTGGCGCTGTGTATGCCTCAATGTCGGGCAGCGGCTCTTCGTTCTTCGGCATCTTCAACGAGGAACAGGATATTGAAAAGATAAAGGAGCTCTTCCCCGGAATGTTCTGCTGGTGCAAAAAGATGTAAGAAAGAAAAAAACGCCACACTGAATGCAAAACGTAGGGACACGGCATGCCGTGTCCGAAGACAGCGCCCTATATACATTTGAAATTCAACAGACGGACACGGCATGCCGTGTCCCTTCTATGTTGTATTCCAAATAATTGTTTCTTATTTTTGTTTATTTGATATTAAAAATCAAACAATTGGCATTTTTGTGTCTTTTTAAAGGCGCATAATACCCTTTCCAAAGAAAATCTTCGGTTTTCAAAGAGTAATAGATATATGCATTTATTACTCTGCCTTTCATTAAAAACCCTATTAGACAACCTTCTATTAGTTGACAGTATTATACTGCAACAGTTTACTTCTTCAGACTAATAGGTCGGATGCAACAATCTACAAAAAAGATGCAGCGCAAGGCTCATCAAGGGACACTAGGAGTCATCCGGCATGAAGCTTGTCTAAAGGGCTTCTATTATCGACGGTATTTGTCATATTCATATATATTACCGCTCTTCAATACTGCAAAGATACGGTTTGAAAGTTTTCTTGCAATACGTATTATAGCATTTTGTGGTTTCATCCTCTTGCAAAAGTTACTATATGCAGCTGCCAGGGCAATATCACGGCGTATGGCAACCCAAGAACTTTCGACCAGCATTATCCTTAATCTGTTATTTCCACGGAAGGTAATCTCTCCGGTTCTTATCTTTTCTCCACTGTTTCTGCAGGTAGGGATAAGACCAAGATAAGAAGCAAAGGATTTTTCATTATTAAAGCGTTCTATGTTTTCCAGTTCTACTAATATATTCATGGCGGTTATCATTCCTATTCCAGGGACGGATTGGATTAGCCTTATTTTCTCTGCATAATATTCACTGCGTGAGAGTTCTCTTATCTCTCTGGTTATGGACAGCACTTCCAAACGCAGGTTTTCTATATGTTCCAATTGACGTTCAAGAGTCCTCTTGGTGGGAGACAGCAATTTCACATCATTCTTTAACCATTCTATAAAACGTCTTGTCCAATGTGTCCTGCTGTTCGAAAAACAATCAGGCATACAAACTCCATTGCTGTATAAAAGATGCTTGATACGTGATTTGCATCCTGACATACAATCTTGCAAGTGCTTGCGATAGCGGACTATGCCACGATGATCAAGTATATCTTTCGATGGAACATAGATGGTGTTTTTCAAACTTTTGTCACGCAATGTACGCGCAAGTTTTTCAGAATCGACAGTGTCGCTTTTCATTACACTTTCATTCTGCCCGGTTGGTATATCCGCAGCATGTGCAATCACACAGTTGATACCATAAGATTTCAAACTGTAATAGGTTGAAAAACCGCTAAAGCCACTTTCGTATATGGCATAATAATTACCCTCTGGATAATGATTCTTCAAATGTTCAAAGAGCACTGACGCTGATGCTTCCTGGCTATGCTTGCGTTTAAAACCGAAATCGGTCATAATTGTCACGTGCCAACTCTTCAAATGGACATCAATACCTATGTAGATATTTTGTCCTTTGAAATTAATTTTGTTACTTTGTTTCATAGGTGTATAGATATAATTGGGGGTGTGGATTTTTCTATATCTTTATTCAAAGATAAGAAACCAATTATTATACACCTATTTTTTATATCATCGGTCGGGGAGCGCCGTGCGGCAAGGGGTGGGACCACCCATCCCGACGAGCACTACTCATTACGAATGCAAACATAGTAACTACATCTATACGAAATGACCACAAAGCTACCACAAAGAAAATCCCCACGTGCAAAATGGCTGGATTACAATGAGGGAGAATATTTCGTCACAATATGCACTCACAATTGGATACATTATTTCGGTGAAATAGCTGATGGCAAAATGCAATTATCACAAATAGGGCTTTTCTTGACAGAATGCCTGGAGAACACAAAAAAACACCACCCCCATATCAATATTTTGCAATACGTGGTAATGCCAAACCATTTTCACGCAATCATCGATATTGAACAGACGGACACGGCATGCCGTGTCCCTACGCACGAAGAACGTGTAGAAAACGGAATACAGAACCACAAACGGCCTTTACTCTCCACATACATAGGTTCTCTGAAATCGGCCATAACAAAATATGCCCATACGATAAACAGCAAATTCAAATGGCAACAACGATATCATGACCATGCCATACGTGGTACCAAAGACCGTAATAACATATCCCAATACATTGAGAACAATCCCGTAAATTGGGATTGCGATTGTTTCAACAGAGAAACATAAAAAGCGGTTGCCCCGTGATTCACATCAGAGGGCAACCTAAACACAAACACAAAATAAAACACGACAAAACTACTATGCAAAATCACCAGTGTATTAACTTTATTTTGCTGCAGGACATTCGCACATCAATGCAGCGGTTTTCGGTGACTTGCACAATGTAAACATCAAATGAGAGGCAAAGGTTTTACCGGTTATGTTAAAAAAATCAAAAACTCGACAGATGTCGAGTTTTTGATTTTTTGTATGGCATGGTAAATTTATAGACATTACATATCATTCCAGTCGTCGGTCATCACCTCTATTTCATCAACAAGTTCCTGCATGCCATCGACAAAATCATGCATACCGTCCATGAATCCACTCATCCCACTTACCATTCCATTCATCAAACCAGAGAAAGCATGTCCCAAATACCTGCCGAACTGTTCGGTCAATGCAGCAGAAAGCCTCATATTCAAGTCCTCAATCTCACTCTGTTGCCCGGCGGTATATTCGACATCCTTATATTTTTCGGTCAACAGTTCAACACTCTGCAACACCTCCTCAAATTCTTTCTCGGTATCGACACAGCCGGTCTCTACTTTCACAACAATAGCCTCCAGCTCCTTTATTGATTTTTCGGCCGGAGTAGAACACGACACAACAGAAAGCGCAACAAACGCCAACAGGGAAAATACACTTTTCTTCATAGTATAATTATTTTATATAAATGGATTCACACTACTACATTCTCACCACTGCGCCATCGGCATCATAGATATGATACCCGCCGCCGGGCAAAACAGCCTTTATCAAATCGACAAAAGGATAAAACCTGATTTCTGTGTATTGTGGAGTGACAATCTCATTGAGTCCACTGTCCAACAGTCCATACAATCTGTTACCGTCAATCTTCATCGCGTATGTTGCGATATTGGCAGTAACAGCACTGACATCATCATATTTCACAGGTACTACCTCCTTGCCGTCATAGTCGAGCACTCCCCAAAGTTCATCATCAACCCTCTGCACCGCATAGTATCTTGAGTCAAGAAGTTCCCTGACACCCATATATTTCACAGGTACAATCTCATTACCCTCGCGGTCAATTATTCCGGTGGCAGCCACATCCAACCACATCTTGCCATTCTTCTCCCATATTTCATAGAATGTCGTATCAATGCGCTCAACCAAAGCCCTGCCATTCATGTAATATATGCCCATCATGTTTGCGTACTGCGGAGAGACAATTTCATTGCCGGCCTTGTCCACGGTGCCCCAACCGGCAGCAAAATGCTCTACGCCCACAATGCCCTCGCGGCAAGGAGAGACAAACTTATATTTTATGGGGATAACCACCTTGCCGTCCTTGTCAATGCAGCCCCATTTGTCATCAACCTCGACAGGCGACAATCCCTCGAGAAACATAAAGGCATCATCATATTCAAAAGGTATCACCGTTTCGCCCATTGCATTTATGAAACCGGTTCTTCCATTCAAAGAAACCGAGCACACACCCGCAGAGAAACTGCCACGGACACCATCATATATGAATGGAATTACCACATTCCCAGACATATCAACAAAACCATACTTGCCATCTTTCACAACTGATGCCAACCCCTCGCTGAACGAGTGCGTATAGTCATACTCAACAGGAATTACAACATCCCCCTTGTTATTGATATAGCCATACTTTTTACCAATACGCACACGGGCAAGCGTTGCAGTATCTTTGGGACAATAGACCTCGTCATACCCCGTCAAGGCAATCTCACCGCCATCGGCATCAAGCAAGAAATATCGCTTATCCTTTACAGCAATGACAAAGCACGAATCCCTGCGTATGTAATCATATTTTTCCATTATCGCCACTCGCTTGTCAAGCGGAAGACGGTGCTTTGCCTTTTCCTGCGCTGAACACGCAAACAATGAAACAGCAAATGCGAAAATCGCAAAAATCGAGAATCTGTCTGTTTTCATAATAAGATCTTTTTATTCTAAAGACGAATGAAAGGCCGATTTGTTACAACCGCCTGCAAAAAAAAATGGGATAATTATCTCAATTTTGCCATAAAGCGCTCCTTGTCTACAATAAAACGGACGTGGATTCCCCGGCCTATTGTGCCGGCCTCATCGGCCGCCTCAACGGCAAACGTGAGTTTACGTCCCTCGACCGCAATGAGCGTTGCAGTAGCCTGTACCCTTGCACCAATGGCCGACGGCTTTATGTGCGTGGTATTCATCTCGGCACCCACGGTTGTAGAGTCATGTGGCAGAGCCTGAGCCACGGCATTCATTGCTGCATTTTCCATCAACGCAACCATGGCAGGCGTTGCAAAAACCTCCAGGTTGCCCGACCCCATTGTCACTGCACAATTGGACAATGTAACAATAGTCCCGCTTGTAAAAGTCATTCCAATCTTTGGCATAGTATTCTTCGTATTATTTCTTACGCGAATATACAAAATTCGCCGTTCCCCGACAGCAAAACAGCGCACTTTTTTGTTGTAAAGAGAAAAACAAATTTACCAAAACATCAGCAATCTCCCAGCATGTCAAGAAAACAGCTCCTCCACTCTTGCAGAGGGGAGGTGTCGGCTTGCCGACGGAGGGGAGTGCCCAAATTCACAACGACGATGCAAGAGGACATAACAGGATATATATATGATAAGGTAAAGGAGCTGATAAAATATGCAGGCCTGTCCGGTGAAGCCATCAACCGTTACGACACGTTCATCATATCTGCAATAGTCATAATAATAGCCGTAGCGGTAATGGAGATAACCTACCGTATTTCGCTGTTTGCCATAAAGCGCATTGTGAGAAGAAAGCACTACAATTTCCTCACGCAGATGCTAAAAGCAAACAGATTGCGCAAGACCGCCCATCTGCTTGTCCCCATAACCATAAACACCTTGCTGCCCTTGACCGCCAAGGGTGACAGCATAGCATTGCACTACATTGAGACAGCCGTGACAATATACTATGTCATTGCAATGGCAATTGCGACAATTGCCGTGCTCTGCGCCGTTGGCGACTCGGCATTCAACAACAGCAAGTTCCACGACAGGCCGGTAAAGGGATTCATACAGGTGGGAAAAATCATTGTCACCCTTGTCGCTGTCATAATAATAATATCCATACTAACCAACAAATCGCCACTCTACCTCATAGGCGGCTTGGGAGCATTCGCCGCCGTGCTAATGCTCATCGCCAAAGACAGCATCATGGGCTTTGTGGGCGGGTTCCTGCTGCTGGAGAATGACATGGTGCGCCTTGGCGATTGGATTGAAATCCCGGGTACAAACATCAACGGCAACGTAATCGATATTTCACTCACTATTGTAAAGGTGCGCAACTGGGACAACACCATAGCCACCATCCCACCCTATACACTCATTAACCAGAGCTTTACCAACTGGCGCGGAATGAGCGAGAGCGGTGGGCGGCGCATAGCACGCGGATACACCATAAAGCTCGACACCATAAAGCCCTGCAGCGAGGAACTGCTCAAGCGCATCGGCATGCTCGACGATGAACTGGCAGACTACATAGCGCGAAAGAGCCAGCAGGCACTTGGCGGCATGACCGCCAACACATCGAACCCCGATGGCCTCACAAACGGCACCATAGACACCAATGCCGGGCTGTTCCGCGCATACGCCGACTTATACCTGCACCGTCACCCGCTCATACACAACGACATGACAATAATGGTGCGCACTCTTGAACCCAACGGCAACGGACTGCCCATACAGTTCTATTGCTTCACCACCACAACCGAGTGGATTGCATACGAGAGCATACAGTCCGAGATTATGGAACACTTTGCATCAATGATGCCGCTTTTCGAACTCTATCCGTTCCAGACATCAGGCGCGCGCGACACCGTCATCAGCGGCCTGCTCGAGGGGCAGTACCCGATAGAGCGCATCGACGGTATGCCATACAAGACAGTGAAATGATGCAAGCCCGACACCACATACAGTTAACGAGTGGAAATCCCGGTATCACTATTCGGGATAAGAAACCTCGGCTATGCCATCAAACGCATGTTGACCAATGCTCGTTACGCTATCAGGGAGTTTTATGTTTGCAATGCCACTACAGTTTGCGAACGCATAATGCCCTATGCTTTTTACACCATTGCATATTGCGGCACTTGCAAGCCCGGTGCAATTATTGAACGCATAATCACCAATCGTCTTGACACTGTTGGGGATTTCAATCTTCGTCAAGCCGGTGCAACCGCGGAACGCATAATTCTTTATAGCTGTGACACTGCCCGGAATTACAATATCAGTGAGTGCTGAACAGTTTGCGAACGCCGAAGCTCCAATGGCCGTAACAGTCCCGGGGATTAAACTGTTCTTGCAACCTATCAAAAGCGTGTTATTCTTGGTCATTATAATGGCATTGCAGTTGTCGCGGCTGTCATAGACAGCATTTTCCCCAGCGACAACAATGCTTGAGAGAGCCGAACAGTTACCGAACGCACCCGTCCCAATGCTTCTTACACTCCCCGGAAGTTCAATGCCTGTCAATGCCGTGCAGTTGCTGAAAGCCTCACGTCCTATACTTGCGACACGATTGCCCATCACAACAGTTTCAAGAGCCGAACAATTGGCGAATGCAAGCACATCGATATCGGTTACACCGTTGGGAATTACCACATTTGCAAGAGCTGAACAATTATAGAATGCCCTCTTTCCAATGCGCTTTACACCACTGCTTATTACAATACCCTCAAGACCCGAGCAGTCAGAAAAAGCATAATCACCAATAGCCATAACGCCATCGGGGATTATGATGGCGGTAAGGGAGGCACAATTAAGGAACGCAGAATTACCGATGGCAGTGACACCTTCGGGGATTTCAATGCTTGCAAGGGAGGTGCAACCGGAGAAGAGAGAAGCCGCAATGTCTGTGACACCGTCGGGAAGCACAATGGACGTAAGAGCAGTGCAGTTACCGAACGCAGAACTGCCAATAGTTGTAACACCGGCGGGAATTACGACATTTGCAAGTCCGGTACAATTATTGAATGCCTCTGCAGCTATGCAGGTAACACTGTCGGGAATCACAATGGCTGTAAGCCCGGTGCAATCACTGAACGCCCCCTCACCAATGCTTGTAACGCTGACGGGCATTGATATACCCGAAAGGTCGGAAGCCCCCCAGAACGCCCCCTCGCCAATAGCCACGACACGGTATGTTATTCCATTATAGGAGACACTCTCCGGGATATTCATATTGCCGGTATATTCACCGTGAAATGTGCTGTAGCCGTCACCGATAACGGCAACCTCAACCGTCCTCTCCTCCTCGGACAAGATGTTGTAACAAATGCCACCAACCTGAAAATCGGCAGCGCCTGCCGCCATTGCACATAAAAGCAACACAGCAGAGCAAAGATATTTGAAGCAACTGTATTTCATGGACTATTTTTCAATTGATTAACAACCATTTGCAAATATAGTTACAAACGAGCGAGAAATAACAAGTTTACTTGATTATTTTTCAAAGCGAGTGCAGTATATATTCGCGGTTTACCGCAAATCAGTTACAAACGAGCGAGAAATAACAGGTTTACTTGATTATTTTTGGTAATAATATAGCAGATGACCCAGCAATGTCATCCCGACAGAGACAATGTTGCGAGTAAGTGAGTGCAGAATCAAGTTTACTTGAATTATGCCGAGCGTGAGCAACTTCACTAAAAGTAAAGCGACGAGGGATCTCTAACAACGACAAACGAGATGTCTCCACTACGGTCGACAT
>JAZTXR010000074.1:0-22180 GCA_045636545.1 Bacteroidaceae bacterium | reverse complement strand
GCAAATTCCTCCCCTGTCTTAGGGGAGGTGGTCGAAGACCGGAGGGGTTGAACCCCCTCTGCTTCGCTCATCCCCCTAATAGGGGGCAATACAAAGATGCGGGTCAACATCTATATTATTACTTTTGTTAATGATGATTTTTTCCTTTCAGTACAGAATCTTTTTCCCCTTCTCCTATTGACAAAGGCTCTTTCATTTGCTATATTAGCACTATTATTTCCTGTCATGCTGTTTTTGTGGTAATTCAGCAACCATGTTTGTACGGACTGCATATAGTTTTGCAGTAAAAATATGATATGGATGAATTATATGAATTATATTTCCACGGAAACTGCCAGGAAATTGAAAAAGAGAAACAGAGAAAGCGTGAGTTGATGTTACACTTTCCCCAGATGTTGGGGACGGTTGACGAAACAAAGTATGTGCTGCAGGATGATGACAAACCGAAACAGACCGATTATTTTGAGAGCAAACCTGTAAGTCCATTGACACCTCCTGCACTAAGCAAGAACGAGGCAATGCCAGGCATAGGCGGAATAGGAGGATTGCAGAGTGAGAAACCTAAAAAGGACGATAATGCGCAAACCATGGCACAGGGCTTGGCCAATTGGGGAAACAATGGGAATGCTATTGGCTTTGGGAACGGGAAAGATGTTGCCACATCCTTGAACCCACAAAAGGAAAAGAATGAAACAAGAGTTCCAAAATCACCGTTTGATTTTGATGGCAACAGCACCAGGGAAGAGAACAGCCCCTTCAGTACCGCCATCCAATTCCCCGGCTTGCGTTCAGTGGGTAGCAACAAACCACGCACAACAACTGTCAGGAATGACAGTTTGCGGTTAGAAGGCAGGAAAATAGAATCTGTTGCAGATACTGTTTGGAATACAAACAGTAGTTTAGGACTGAATAAAAACAACCAACCACCAACCGCAAAAACGAGATTGTATGTTCATGGAAAACCACGTACAAAAGATTATGCAGTACAGTTAGATACCTTGATAGGAAATTTACCGGTAGCAGCTTCAAATATATTAAAACAACACGTGGCTGAAATTGAAGTTTTGGATAATTTATATACAACAACTGATAAAGGAGAATATAGAAAAAGAAACGGTATATATCTGGATAAGAGTAACAGAATTTACATTGATAGCAAATATGTTAATGAACATACAATGTTTTCCGAAGCTGTCCATGTTGTACAAGACCATTTAGGAATGACTGGCATTGGAAAATCGAATCTGGAATTTCAAGAACACGTAATAAAGGATTTATATTATAATCAAAAAAGACGAAAGCTAAACGGTGGCAATGGTTATGATGAGCATTCCGCCTCCAAAGATAATGACTATATATTTTTAATGGATACGGCTATTGATAAAGAAGGAGTGTTGGACTTGAATAAGTTCCTTGCAGGCATCAATAAATTTATCAAAAGCTTTCAAGAAGAATATGTACCGAGTAACTCCTATCAAACGCCTGCAGTGGAGGGTTTTAAATATAATTGGATAAAATTATTGCAAATATTTGGTATTGAATATAAATGATACTTCTATGAAACGATTTCTTACAACAATTTTTGTTATTGTATGCGTACAGACATTCTGTTATGCATTAAATGAGAACATACCTGACAGTACAAAAATAGAATATCAAGTACATGGCAATGATACATTGGTTATCGAAAAAATTGAATATATGTTCGTGTCCGGCTTTAAGCAATATATAGATGACAAGCCTGTAGACTATAAAAATGCGGATTATGATATCATCGAGTATGCAGGTTATGAATATATGAAGAAAAATGTTGCAGCAATGACTAAAGACATTCTTGGGGGGTATGGAAAAAAACGGTGCAAGGAAATGTTTGCGTTATCTTCCAAATCTGAAAAAAGTCTTAAATTGTATGTCCGTATAAGAGTTGACGCAAATGGTGTCATTGCTTGCGTAAAATTCATGTATCCTAATACCTACGCGCCTTTCATGACATACGAGGATATAAAACGCAATACAGAAATCATTTTAAATAGGCCTTCGGATCCATATCCGCGCTTGGACGAATTTGGTATAGAACTTTCGCCATGGATAACTTTTTCAATTACCTCCAAAATTCTGCAGAGATATTTGGAAAAGCGTGTCGACTTTAAGTATGATGGTGAAACCGTTCGTTTTGATGTACACCTTGATACAACAGTGATTGCATATATAAAGGAACAATACGATGACGATACAAGATTAGACGGCAAATCAGGTTTGACAGAGTCCGATACGGTTGTCAAAAAATATCTTCAAGACAAGGATGTAATGACAACTGTCGATTCTGTGCAAAAGATTGCTCTGCATCATTTAAAACGCGTTGCATTTGTGGAGGGTAAGGATATTTGTGTACGGCTTGATATAAATGAAACAGGAGATGCTGTACGATGCAATTTTGTTTTTTCATCGGAGTATAGTGATGGAATCTGGCCCGAGCACATTTATGAAATAACCAAAAAAATAAAGGACATCAAGTTTGTATCCCCTGGCAAGTATGGTTGTAATGGCATAAGCATTGATATACCGATAAACAGATAGAATACAAATGATAATTTTATGAAACGATTTATTACAACACTTTTTATTATTGTATTTACACAAACTTTGTGCTTTGCGATGCAAGAGTACGCTGCAGATAGTGCTGTTGTGGAATATCAAAGTTATGGCAATGACACGATATACCGTATAAAGTATACCCCTACCAGTGTTAGCACTTTCTGCGGTTTAAAGCAATACGAAGAGAATTTATTCCGTAAATTACATGAGCAGTATAACCAAATAGATTTAGAATATCTCATTGATGTTTTCAATAGTGATGACGAGAACAGAGTAGCTTTTCTAAAATATGTTCTCAAAAATGTTCTGGAAGGTTATGGAAAAGAGAGGTGCGCAGAGTTGATGGCAAAATGTAAGGATAATTTTCATTGTATTCAAGTAATAATTTGTATAGATGTGGAGGGACGAATTCTTGACCTTGACTTTATGTATCCGGAATATTGTGCTGAATTCATGACAAATGAAGACATTGTCCGCAATACACAAGTTCTAAAAGATAGCGAACCATTTCTTTTTTTCGAAGATTATGCAGAAATGGGAGTGAAAATTTTACCCCGATTTCCAATTCCTATCCACGAAAGAGGTATTAAAGAATACCTGAACGAGGAATAATATTGTTCGCAACAAATTGGGTTGGTGCAATTTAGAAGCTGTTTTAATTTCTAAAAAAATGGCAATAATATAGCAGTTGACCCACATTCTGAAAAACGCGTAGATGTCATGTCGACCGTAGTGGAGACATCTCTTTGTTTGCGGTTTGATATCCTTTGACTGCGCTCAGACGTGCTGTTGAGAGCTTGCTCGAAAAATGACATTTGGGGTCAACATTTATATTATAGCTTAAAAATAAATATCCCACTCTTGCTCTATAAAAACTTGGCGATATAATTTAAACAGCTTCTAATGTAAATAGGCTTGATGTGAGTGTGTTTTTTTTGATATTAACCCCGAAAGCTTTTTTAAAAGCTTTCGGGGTTAATACATTTACTTGTGTGGTTTCTTTAGAATCCTCTGTTCTTGAGCAGTGCATCAATCTGTGGCTCGCGGCCGCGGAAGTTGCGGTACATTGTCATACCATCATCAATGCCGCCAGGGGTGAGGATGTATTTGCGGAACTTCTCGGCAACCTCGGAGTTGAAGATATCGCCGGTCTCCTTGAATGCCTCGAACGCATCGGCATCGAGCACCTCGGCCCACATGTAGCTATAGTAGCCGGCACTGTATCCGCCACCCATTGTGTGGCTGAAGTTTGTCATGCGGTAGCGTGGCAGAATCTGTGATGGGATGCCGCGCTCGGCAAGTTTCTGTGTCTCGTACTCCATTACATTGAGGTCGGCAGGCACCTCGGTGAGCACGTGAAGGTCCATGTCGCTGAGCGATGCCGCAATGTACTCCACGGTAGCAAAGCCCTGGCCATACTTGTCGCTCTCCTGTATCTTCTCTACAAGCTCCATTGGTATCACCTCGCCTGTCTGGTAGTGCTTTGCATAGACTGCAAGCACCTCGGGCTCAAGTGCCCAATGTTCGTTAATCTGCGATGGCAACTCGACGAAGTCGCGCTCAACGCCGCTTGCACCGCTGTACTGGACGTCGCGCATGAAGTTATGCAGTGCATGACCGAACTCGTGGAACATTGTCTTTACATTGTCAATGTTCTGCAATGCAGGGGTGTTCTCTGTGGCTGGCGTCATGTTGCAGCTGTTCACTACAACAGGGATTATGCGCTTGCCGTTCTCGTAGCTCTGTGGGCGGAACGATGTACACCATGCACCGGCGTTCTTGCTGTCGCGTGTGAACTGGTCGCTGTAGAAGATTGCAAGCAGGCTGCCGTCGCGGTCAATCACCTCGTATGCCTTTGCTGTCGGCTCGTACGATGGCAATTCGGCTGTCACCTCCTTGAAGGTGATGCCATAGAGCTTGGTGGCTACATGGAAGATTCCCTGCATCACGTTCTCGGCCTCCATATAATTCTTTATTTCCTGCTCGTCCACGGCAAACTTCGCCTGCTTTGCCTTGTCAAGGTAGTACATGTAGTCCCAGCCTGCAGGCTCAAAGTCCTTGCCCTCCTTGCGTATCTCGGCGCGGATATCCTCAATCTCCTCCTTTGCCTTTGCAACGGCGGGTGCCCACACCTGGTCGAGCAGTGCATACACAGCCTCGGGGGTCTTTGCCATGCGGTCCTCGAGAACCATCTGTGCATAGTTCTCATATCCCATGAGCTTTGCCTTCTCAAGGCGCTTTGCTACAATCTTTGCGCAAATCTCCTTGCTGTCGTACTCGTTGTCACGGTTACCGCGGTTATAGTATGCATTGTACACCTTCTCGCGCAGTTCGCGGTTCTCGCAATACTGCAGCACGGGGTTGCAGCTTGGGCGCTGCATGTTGAACATCCATTTGCCAGGCTGTCCGTTGTCGGCAGCCATCTTGGCTGCGGCATCGATGTTTGCCTGTGGCAGGCCTTTCAGCTCCTCAAGGCTCTCGGCAACAACGAATGTGTTGTTTGTCTCGTGCAGCAGGTTCTGCGAGAATGTGAGCTGCAGCATAGACAGTTCCTTGTTCAGTTCGCGCAACTGTGCTTTCTGCTCCTGGGCAAGGTTGGCACCGCTGTTCACGAAACGCTTGTATATGTTCTCCAGAATCTTTGCCTCCTCGGCTGTGAGGGTGAGCGACTCGCGGCTGTCATAAACGGCTTTCACGCGCTCAAAGAGCTTCTCGTTTAGGTAGATGTCGTCGTTGTGTGCCGAGAAGAGAGGTGAAAGCTCCTTCTGCAATGCGCGCTTCTCCTCGTCGGAGTTGCTGCTCGAGAGTGGGCTGAACGTGCCACGTACCTTGCGCAGGAGCTTGCCGCACTGGTCAAGGGCAACGATGGTGTTCTCGAATGTCGGTTCCTCGCTGCTGTTTGTGATAGCTTCAATCTCTTTCTTCTGCTCCTCCATACCAAGCAACATACCCTCGCGGTAGTTGTCGATGGTAATACGGTCAAATGGAGCGATGTTGTGCTTTGTGTCGAAGTCCGACAACAGAGGATTGGCGGGCTCTTTTTGAGAGCAACCGCATAGTGACAATGATAGCGCTGTCATTAGAATTGTTGTTCTGAATTTCATAAAAAATATTTTTTGTTGTTTTGTGGTGATATTTTGGTTTAACTTTGGTAATAATATGGCTGTTGACCCACATACTGAAAAAACTCGTAGATGTCATGTCGACCGCAGTGGAGACATCTCTTTGTTTGCGGTTTGAGATCCATTGCCTACGGCGATTTTGCAAACACTCGTTGTGAAAAGTCAAGTAAACTTGGTTTTAACTCGTTTAATTGCAAAATTCGACTGCGCTCAGGATGACATTTGGGGTCAACATCTATATTATAGCATTAAATATATTCTCTTTTTGTGTTGCGAAACACAAAAAATAAGATGCTCACTTGGGGCAGGGGAGCTGTCACGTAGTGACTGAGGGGTACGAAAATTAAAAGATTAACTTGGCCACGCCCTCAATCTCAATGAGCAGCTCGGGGCGGCACACATCGGCAACTACATAGTGCTTCTGCACGTCGGGGTAGTGCAGTTCCATATACTCCCTTATGGCCGGGATATCGCACTCGCGCTTGACGTACACGCGCAACAGGTCATACTGCGAACCGTTGTTATCCACGGGGATATTCTCTTTTGACACCAGCCTGTCCATAATCTCCATAGTCTCGGCCGCCTGCTCAACGGTGACAGTGCTTGGGTTGCTGCACTCGCCTTTTATGGCTGCTGTGCCCGAAATATGCACAGTGTTGCCAAGCAGCCTTGCACGCTCGAACTTTGGCGTTGTCCTCTCGCTAAGCTGTTCGATGACCTTGCCGTCGAGCACCTGTTGCGAGTAGTTGTGTGCCGCAATCTGCAGAGGGTTGTCGATGGGGCGGCTTGTTATGCCCTCGCCCTTGATGGCGCACAGCTCAACCGTCACGCTGCCCGCACTTGTGCCTATGCCTGTCGCTGCAGGGTAGCCGCCCGTCCAGTCTGCAGTGGAGTAGAATATTGAACGCGCATCGTTGAACTCCTGGTAGTTCTGGCTGCCGTCATTGAGCACCGTAATGCCCGGGAGGTAGTTCCACTGGCGGTAGATGTCGCTTGCCTTGAAACCGTTGCTTGATAGCAACTTTGCAATGCCCTCAAAGATGTCGGTCGACTGCTCAAAAGTGCTGCCCTCGGTGTCGTGCGCAATTATGCCGCCTGTGATAATCTCTGTGCAACCATTGCTCTTTATGAGCCTGTAGTTGCGGTGATGCTCAATGGTGGCATCGTCCCCGGCAATGTATGTGGCCTCAATGGTAACACCGCCGTGTGATGTCTTTTGCGCAATGTAGCTTGTGAGCGGCGCCTGCTCGCCGAACAGCTCCTTTACCACAGCTTGGGTGGTCGCGAGGTTCTGCTTGTATTCGCCGCCGTCGCATGCGTGACAGAAAACGACCAGCTTTATCAGCCCCTCGTCTGCCACCTGTGACAACGCATCACGGAGCATCGCTTCAAACGCCCCTTCAACAGTTGATATATATATACGTTGGATTTTGTTTACCATTTTACGCAAATCACTAATATTCTGCGAAGATAATAAAAAATCCGTTAAACTAAGCGGTTAGTGCTTGCTTTATTGCTGTGTCTGCTCCAGTTTGAACCTCAGGCGCAGTGTGCCGTTCTCAAACGTGTGACTTATAATCCTGAACCGGCCAATCTCGCTTGTGTTCCCAACGTGTGTGCCTATGCAGGCGCACACATCGTAATCGCCCACGCGCACAATGCGCAGTGTTTCACTGGCATCGGCCGGCAATTTGCTCAAGTCGACCCCGTCGGGGACATTCTCGCGTGTCACAAATTCAATGGTCACAGGCAACTGCTGCGCGATGATGTCATTCACCTGCTGCTCAATGGCTGCTATCTGCTCTTCGCTTGGCGCACAGGGCAGGGTATAGTCACACTTGCTCTTCTTGCGTTCGATGTGTGCGTTACGGCTGCGCTCGCACCCGAACATACGCACCATCGTCTGGTTAAGAATGTGTTCCGCAGTGTGCATAGGTGGGTATTCCGCCTTGTTGTGGTCGTTGAGTTGTGGGGCATCATAGCCCTCACGGACTACGTTGGTTAATTCCGCCCTTTCAGGGCTGTCTTGTGCTGTTTTCATATTATCGTATTCTCATATTCTCATAGCCCTTGCGGACATATCCATAGCCCTCACGGACTATGCTGGGTAATGTCGCCCTTTCAGGGCTGTGGTTGATGTTGTTTGTGCTCATAGCCCTTGCTTCTCATAGCCCTCACGGGCTATGCTGGGTAATGTCACCCCGTTGGGGCTTTTGTTCCCATTTGCGTTCTTCGTATGGCGGAATTATCACCCCCTTGGGGTTATTGGTCTGTAAACATGTAGCCCCGTAGGGGCGGTATTATATAGCATAGTCCGTTAGGGCTATGTCAATAATGTCAAATCCAATATAGCCCTGTATGGGCGAAATTATATGGTGTAGTCCTGACTGGACTATGCAAATTATATATACCTGTCATCATATTCAATGTTGTAGGCCTTGAGCAACGCTATCAATTCCTCTCTTGCATCAGCTTTTTTATGGTGCTCCTCTTGCGCTTTTATATATTCCGTCGTTTTCTCTATTACTGATTGACTGACGGAAAATGCTCCATATCCCTCTTGCCATGCAAATGCTCTGTAATAACCGTCTTTCTGGCGCAACCATTTCGACGAATTTGCTTTTATTGTTGCAACAAGCTTGCTCAAAGCCAGATTCTTGTTCAAGGTACACAATATATGTATATGGTTAGTTGTACCTCCCACAGATAATGAGTGGCATTCACAGCTCTTTACAATTCCTGCAATGTATGAGAATATCTCGGTGAGGTCTTCTTTCCGCATTGTCCTCTCCCTGTTCTTTGTTGAGAAAACAATGTGGATATAATTCTTTGCTAATGATTGTGCCATTGATTTGTATTGTTCACACGTGTGCAAATTTTGCATACATGATGTCTTTGTGCAAAAATAGACAAAAAAAACGTAGCAGCCAATAACAATTTCAGTTGTCGTATTTTTTACGACAGCTGAAATTGTTGGTACGTGCAATTTTTGCACATAGCGAGATTTATGCATAATTTGCATACTACATTCATTGCTGTGCGCTTGCCCAAACAGATTCTTGTTCGTATTTTTGTTGCGTACAAAAAAATTGCTGCAAAAAATGATAAAGAGTCTGTTACTTGTGGGCGCGGGTGGTGCGCTTGGCAGCATTGTGCGCTATGCCGTGTCAATGCTGTTCGCGCATCTTGCAATCGGCAGCCATTGGGCAACATTGCTTGTTAATGTTGTCGGCTCGTTGTTGATAGGCGTTGCCATTCCCCTGCTCTCTGGCGGTGCACACCTCTTTGCCGTGGTGGGTTTCTGCGGTGGTTTCACCACCTTTTCAACATTCTCGTCACAAGCTGTGCAGTTGTTCCAGGCCGGCGAGAGGCTCACGGCGGCAGCATACATTGCGGCATCGCTTGTTGTCTCGGTGCTGATGGTGCTGTTGGGAATTTATCTCGCCGGTAAATTCATCAAATAGAGTAGTACCCATGTCAAGGATAGAGCGAGAGAAAAAGACCGTTGCGGCAATGATAGCCATATATTGCCGATATAAAGAGGGTAACCGCACTCTGTGCGATGAATGCAGTAGGCTCCTCGAGTATGCCCACCGCCGCTTGGAGCATTGCAAGTTCGGCGAGACTAAAAGCACCTGCCGTCAATGCCCAATACATTGCTACAAGCCCGACATGCGTGAACGCATGCGCCAAGTAATGCGCTTCGCCGGCCCCAGGATGATACTGTACCATCCCTTGATGGCGATAAGACATCTCTGGGACGAGAGGAAGTGAATATAGGTGCTTCTTATAACGTTAATTGTGTATGTAAATTAAAGGTAAACAATCTATGTTTGTCCCCATTAATCCCGAGGCTTTGGTACAGGAACTATATGACAAATATGGCATACTCACATCGCTTGACTATGCCATAAACTATATTGATATAAACCCATATACAACCGTCGATGACTTTTACTATTGGTTGCAGAGCTTGGGGATAGAGTGAGGCGGGATTAATTACAAGTTTGAACGTGTCACTCCTTTGCCAAATCCCTGTAATGGAATTCACAGGTTCCAATTTGACGGTTGTTCTTGTCGGTAAAAGTATATTGGAATGTTATATTCACATTCTTGAAGAATTCGTTTGAATCCACCTCGGCCAATCTTTATAATAAAATAGTTGCCCCCTTCGGTGGCATCTCATTGGCTTAATTGCAGTTGCTTTGCAATCGCCACCCAAGCGGTGCCGCCATTCGGCACTACGCTTGACCTATGGCTCTGCAATTAACCCTGTAGTCGTAAAAATAAAACAACTTCGGAAAATTCCGAAGTTGTTTTATTTTTACGACTACTCGACTAGAACTGTTGAATTTGTGCTTGGTGTTTTAACTTAATTATCAATACTTTAACGCTGTTTTCTGTTCTTGATTTAGCGAACTGGTGTCAAAAACTGGTGTCGAAATGTTTGTTATTTTTCAGTTTCTGATTTTTCCATTTCGATTTCAATGACATCTGTGTCCCATTTACAGCATTTACCTGTGCCTAAATCAATAGCCCAAGCTAATATATTAGTAAGATTTATGATAGACACTGGATTGAATGTTGCCACAAGTGTAACAGGAGTGTTTTTGTATCCATCTTTTTTAACTATTAGAGTTTTGTTAGAAAGCTTTTTTCTCACTTTGATAGTCGTTATTCCGTCTTCTTCGATTTCGCCAAGTTTTTTACCGTCGTCATATATTCGGGTTTCAGGCATTCCCATAAATGTTATGGGCTGTTTGCTTGGAGTGAATAATGTACCACAAGAAGATAAGCACAATACACAAGTTAGCATTAATAGAACTTTTTTCATAATGGTTGAATTTATAGTTAAACATTAAGTTGCTTGTATATCTCACGCTTGACTATAAAAAAGAAGCGTGAGTAGGTTATCACGCTCCGAAAGTACTACCACATACTTGCATATACAGATAAACACCACCCACGCTATTGCGTAGGCGTAGTGCCTATTGTCTTGTATATGCCATTTGTGTGAAAGTGGTAGTTTCTCGGAGCAAATGACAATAGCAAAACGCTATTATTTCAAATGTCTTGTAAATGGATAAATAACCAATTACAACGCAAATATAGTGCAAGCGAATGAAATAATGCAAATTTTATTTGCGATTATTTTACAATGAGTGTAGCCTATATTCAACGTAGTTAAGTATAGCCATAAATTTAAAGTGTTTTCTAAAATATGAGATAAATTTGATTGTATATAAATAAAGTTATTGCTCCCGGCTTTGCCAGGAGCAATAACTTATAAACGAAATTCAAATTAAATAAAAAACTCTCTTTTCACTCTCTGTACTGTGCTAACGCTAACATTGGAAAGCCACGGTTAAGCGAGTGCAAAGGAAATGTATTTACTTTGCCGAGCGGTAGTGAGTTCGTGAAACAAAGCTTTGCTGTGTTTCGTACAGAGTAACCACGCTTTAAGAATGAAATAACCTCTTTGTATTCCTCTTTCTTGCGCTCTGTGGTTTTACAGGCCCCTTTCCTGCGCCCTAACTTTCCACCATTGGCAATATAACTATCTCTGCCCGAATTGAGTCTGTAAACGATGTTAGAACGCTCTATGTTTGCCATTTCAGCAAGGACTGTAACCATAATGCTTGCAATGGGATTGGGTTCTCCATTGGGTTGCAGAGTGTAGATACCAAGATTTTGAATGTAAACGCTAACACCCGCCTCGTGCAACATTTCAAGTGATTTGAGAACTTGTAGGGTAGAGCGGCCTAAGCGTGAAAGCTCAGAAAGGAGCAAAAAGTTAGCATTTTGGCTAACACAAAAATCCAAGCACTCCATTAGGACTGTTCTGTTCTCATTCTTGGTTGCTCCGCTTATATGTTCTTCGTATGTGCCAATAATGTTATAGTCGTTGCTGTTGGCAAAGCGTGTCAAGTCCTCTATCTGTCGTTGGGTGTTCTGTCTGTCGTTGGTTGATGAAACTCTGGCGTAAATAACTGCTGTACTCATATTGCTATCTCTTTGGTTCACAGGCTAAGGTACCAGGAAAGTCCTGTTCCTGCAAGCTCCAGAGTCAAAAATATCAAAGAATATTTTGAATACAAAAATATGTTGAATTTATATTTGAATACAGATTTTTTTGAATACAAATAAAATTTGAATACGGAACAAAATAAGAAGTACTGGTTTGAATCAGCACTTCTTATTTTATATTATATCTTTTATTTTGATATTTTAATGCTTTCTAAAAGTTCTTCCATTCCAATTATTGGTAGAGGATATTTTGAGATATTTGTCCCAATTGTTCTTGCTATCATTATTCCTCTAATTGCACCAATTGCTACACTTATAATTATATTTAGAATATCCTGGTTGATTTTTATTTCGTTTTCATTTTCTATAACGACACTTCCATTTATATTTTCTTCGTATTTGAAAGTAAAAGAATAATGACACTCTAATACAGGGTTTTCATTGTATAAATATTGAATTCCTGATGTGATGTTAATTGTTTTATCTTCAGAATTTGGAGTTATTACATTAAGATATCCGTATTTAAGATTTTCTGTGTTGATATCTTCTTCTGGTGTGTTTATTATAAACTTTATCTCGTTGCTTGATTCTAGGTGGAGTCCTATGTTTAGTTTTTCCATATTGTTGATTTTGATGTGTTGGATATCAGTGTAAATTTGTTAAGACTTCTTTTACTCTTGCGTGTTGTTGGTTTTATGGAGTACATAGGAGTCTCGCTTCTTACTGATATAATTTCCTGTTTATAGTCTTTTTTAATATACTCGATATGTTGTTCTTTGGCAGTTATTGTTATAATAGGGGTGTTTAGGGCTGCTGATATTATTGCTAATGTTCTTAATGTAAAGTTGTGTGTACCTTTAAGCCATTTACATACCTCTGATTCTCGTTTTCCTACCATTTGTGCAAACTCTTTTTGAGTTATTCTCCTTTCTTTCAATATTGAATCAATACGATTGGAGATTTCAAATGCCCAATCAACTTCAAAATGAATTTCATTAGGAACGTTGTTCAAGCATTCAAAAAAAAGATTCTTTGTGTCCATTGCTCTATATTTCGATGTTTATACTATTACTTACAACAATCCGATTGTGGTTTAGCTTTATATCGTTAGTCTTTTTATAAAATTTAATAGCTTCCTCTAAACTTGCAAGGTCTTCTGTATATTGTACTATTAGTGGATTGTTGTTGTATTTCTGAAATTTGGTATCTCCATTTCCAATTATTATAAGATGGTCTGAAAGCCTTAAGCAATACAACCTTAATGTTGGATGGTTTTTTCTTGGTTTAATATCCAACGGGATTGCAACAACATTGTCTTTAATTTTCCTTTCTGGTCTAAAATATCTTGCTAAAGCTCCTGATTCGCTAATTTTTTGAATAGCTTTAATAATTCTGTTGAAATCATCTTTGATTAATTCATCGCCACTATCCTTGAATTTATGCATATATTCATCAAATTCTGTTAATGCCTTGTTTTGGAATTTAAATGTATATATGCCTGTTGATTGAGTTATGAGAAACTCTTTTAGTTCAATTTTTCTTTTCATTAATTTCTTATTTGCTTGCAAATATATGTAATATTTCTTTTCTATGCAATATGTTTTTGCTAAAAATTCACTTAAAACTAAATTTGTGGCTAAATGGCAACTCAAATGTAGTAATTAAGGTATGGTCGCTAAATAAACATAAATATGTCTTTATATAAATTTTATTCAAGGATAATAGAAAAATATTCATTACTACCCTTGTAAGAAAATGTAAGATTTTATATTACAATAAGCGGTTTTATTATCAATATGTTATGTATATACGAAACAACCGCCCCAACATAATGAAATGTTGAAGCGGTTGTAAGTTGTTTGTTATTAGAGTTTTTTATTGACAAGGCTCGTTGTTCGCAACCCGCACAGCACAAACTATATACACAACGGTTTCTTTATATTAAAGGTTAACATACTCCTTTGGGAAACTAAAGTTTCCGTTGTCGCAAGCAATGCTCCTCCGCATTGCCGTGCGACCTTTTGCTACTCGCCTTGTCGATGGGAATAAATAAAGAAAGAGCCTCGCGGCTCTTTTTTTAATGTTTGCCCTTTGGGGCAACTCCCATTGAAGCAATTATAATCGCTTTGCGACCGCAACCCACGCGGCATAACCTTTGGCTATGCTACGCGTGACCATTGCTTTATAATTGCTTCGGAAGGAGTAACAAAAAAAGAGCCCTGAGGCTCTTTTTTTATTTATTCCCATTCGATAGTTGCACTGGGTTTTGGTGACATATCGTAGCATACGCGGTTGATGTTTGGCACTTCGGCGAGTATGCGGTCGGTTATCTTCAATAGGATTGGCCACTCAATCTGCTCGATAGTTGCTGTCATGGCATCAACGGTGTTCACGGCGCGGATGATTACCGGCCAGTCGTATGAACGTGCGTTGTTGCGTACACCTACTGATTTGAAGTCGGGCACTACGGTGAAGTACTGCCATACTGTCTTGTCGAGACCGGCGTTCTTGAACTCCTCGCGCAGGATGGCGTCGCTCTCGCGCAATGCCTCAAGACGGTCGCGTGTGATGGCGCCAAGGCAACGTACGCCCAAACCGGGGCCTGGGAACGGCTGGCGGTATACCATGTCGTATGGCAAGCCGAGCTCTACACCACAAGCGCGTACCTCGTCCTTGAACAGCTGTTTCAATGGCTCAACCAACTCGAACTGCAGGTCTTCGGGCAGGCCGCCTACGTTGTGGTGGCTCTTCACGCACTTCGCTGTCTTTGTACCGCTTTCAACGATGTCGGGGTAGATGGTACCCTGGCCAAGGAAGTCGATGCCGTCGAGCTTGCGTGCCTCCTCTTCGAATACGCGGATGAACTCTGCACCGATAATCTTGCGCTTCTGCTCGGGGTCGGCCACACCCTCAAGGAGGTTGAGGAAACGGTCGGTTGCATCAACATATACCAGGTTTGCGCAAAGCTGGTTGCGGAATACCTCTACAACAGCCTCGCTCTCGCCCTTGCGCATGAGACCGTGGTTTACGTGAACGCAGACAAGGTTCTCGCCGATAGCCTTCAAAAGCAATGCAGCAACAACCGAGCTGTCTACACCGCCCGAGAGGGCGAGCAATACCTTCTTGTTGCCAACCTGCTGGCGGATAAGCTCTACCTGGTCGGCAACGAAGTTCTTCATATTCCAGTTGGCCTCGGCCTTGCAAGTGTCAAAGACAAAACCCTTAACAGCCTCCTTCATGACTTCCTCGTCATTGGCGAACTGTGCTAGTTTTACATCGCAGAGTGCCTTGTCGTGGCCTGCTGCCATAACAGGGAAGCCTGCGTTGTAGATATCGTGGTTCACGTCAATGGCAACACCGTCTATGATGTTGTTGGGGCCACCGTTGATGATGATACCTTTTACATTGGGGAGAGCCTTGAGCTCATCGACTGTGATGTCGTGTGGGTAGATTTCGCTGTAGACACCAAGTGCGCGTATTGCGCGTGCAAGCACTGTGTTCTCGTGACTGCCGAGGTCGAGGATTACAATCATGTCCTGTTTCATATTCTTGATATTTAGAATTTATTTTCTTGTTTTATATTGCAAAAATATAGTTTTTCCTTTTTTCTTACAATAGCAGAATTGCTAATGTTTGTTTAGTGTTCAAAAAAACGAGAGTGAAAACCGCGTGGTTTCACTCCCGTTTATGTGCGCTGTCTCTCTTCACCGGTGATGGCACCGATTACATTGCTCTTCATTGCGAAGGCATTGAAATTCTGAAGAAAGTCCATAGTTTCTATCAAATGTCGTTTGTTTTGTTTGATGCTACAAAGATAGATAAAAAATATGTAAACAATGTGATAAAACATAAAAAAATGTTATGTTTGCACATATTTCTTCCTTGTGTCAATTGTGCGTGCAAGGAATGCTGATTCCAACTATCTATGAAAAGATTTTTTGCCAATATTGCAGTTCTGTTTTCCCTGCTTTGCATGGCTTTGCCTGCAGATGCCCAGTTTTCAAAAGGTACAGTGGTGAGGCTGGTGAACCGTAGTACGGGAAAGGTTGCCGCCGCCAATGCCATGCTGGTCGGTTGCACCGACCGCAATGCCACCGACTATTCACAGTTGTGGTACGTCGAGGAACGTTATTACAATGCAATCCCCATTGGCTACAAGGTGAGGCTCCGTAATTTGGGAAACGGACACTATCTGCAGGGCAATAACAACTCATCGACCCCGTGGGGTATGGTGAAGAATGCGGGTTCTTATACCGGTAGCCACGACGGCGAGAGTACCTATTTTACTACCGACCTGTGGGAGTGCACCAAGGATGGATATTACACACTTGGTGCCGAGAACAAAAAGACAGGGAACGCCGATTACTATTACGATAAACTGCACAGCAATGCCGAGGGCAGCTGCGTGAGCTGGATGGGAGCGGCCGATGCTTCGCTGTGGAGCATTGAACTTGTCTCGGGTGTCGATGTGCAGGCACAGTGGAACAAACTTGCCGAGTTTGAGAACATGGCAAACCGCAAGGATGAGTTCCAGGGCTACCTCAACACCTTGTTTACCGATGATCTTTGCACCGAGTTGCGCAGCGCATACAGGTCGCAGAGTGCGCTCCAGGCTTCGCCGGCCTATCAGTCTTTGTCGGCAGAACTGAAGAGCATGGCTCTAAAGGTGTGTGATGGCAATTGGAGCGAGGTGAACAAGGACAATGGCAGTGTGTCGTGGACAAGCTCCACGGCAAGACGTTTCAGGGTGCAGACCATTGAACCGCATTCTGTTGCCGAAGAGATAAACAAGGTTGTTAAGGTAGGGGCATATTCCAACATGAACAACCCTACAGGTATCTATGCCGGAAAGATGGATATGCTGTATATAATGGTAAAGGGCGACATAAAGCAGGGCGCGGCGCTTTATCTTGCAGGGCTTGCCCATAATGACAAGGGGTACCTCACCACAATAGCCGGCAGCAATCCCGTGCAGTTGAACAGCGGCCTTAACATCGTGCCTTTCTATGGCAACAAGGACATGCTCTACTTGTTCTACTCGGTCAACAGCCAAAGCAGCAACTATCCTTTGGCAAACTATCCCGATATAGAGGTGCACATTGAAGGTGGCTCAATATGCGGAATGTACGATGCCTCAATGGACGATGCATCCCGGTTCAATGAACTTGCCGGCAATGCATCAAAGGCCGGGCTTGAGTATTACGACGTCCTGGGTGAGAAATTCGTTTACCGCACCAGTTGGGAGACCGTGTTCAAGAACAACAGCGCATCTTCCATTGAGCGCGCACTCGACATGTGGGACTTGATTGGTGCCACACAGCACATGGTGATGGGTGTCTCATCGGTTGCCGAAATGGCTGGTGACCCGCTTGGGTTGCACACCTATACGTCCGACTTCTCCCGCTCTTTCAACAACCGCCAACTTGTGCACTCGCTGCCCACCATCGGTGCCTATACCCAGATGCCGTTCCGCATACAGTTCGCGCATGGCGAGGGTATGCTCCGCGGCGATGACATGGAACGCTCGAGCTATATATGGGTGTGCGCACACGAGTTCGGACACTCTAACCAGAATGCCATAAACATGGTGGGCACAACCGAGGTCAGCAACAACCTCTTCTCAAATGTGGCCCTGTTCTATCAGGATTACTTCCACACCCGCGGCGGAACCATTGCCGACAACAATGCGGGTTACAGAGAGAATGTAGCATGGCACTTCCGCGACTCTAATTCAAGGATGAGGATGTTCTTCCAACTGTGGCTCTACTACCATGCAGCCGGCCGTAACAGGAACTTTTTCCCCAAACTTTTCGAGTATCTGCGCAACGACCCCATGACAATACGCGAGTCTAATGCCGGCGATGTCTACACCTCGGGCGAGTCATTGAAATTCTACAAATATGCCTGCCGTGCAGCAGGGGAGGATTTGACACCATTCTTCGAGGCATGGGGCTTCTTCGTCCCATTCGGCAAGACTGCGATAACCGACTATTATAATTATAATGTGGTGAGCCAACAGAACGATATTAATGCTGCAAAGAACGAGGTGGCCGGTTATGGCTACAGGAAGAACTATTCAATCCTTTTCATTGAGGACCGCATTGGCGATGTAAAGAGCAAGAAATACCCTTCGCACAACAAATTGTGGTCGGATGGCGAGTTAAAGACCGGCAGCATGGGACAGTATACCGATTATATGAATCCACAGCCGGCAAGCGGTGAGTTTGTTTGGGTGCAGGAGAGTGACAATGCTGTCAATGTGGCCGGCGGCAGCGGTGCCGTGGGTGTGCTGCTTGAATGGGGTGGCAAGATGCATGCGTTCTACAACGATACCCGATTGCTGGTCGATGCAGCCACAATGGATGCCATAAAGAGCGGAGCATGCAAGATAAAGGTCATTGGTGCCGACCAGTCGGTTGTCGTGGCAAAGAATGTGAGCGAAGCCAGTGGCGACGAGGCAAAGAGGGTTATGCTCAAGTCCATGATTGACAAGGTTAGTGAGATAAAGAAATATGTTGATTCGTCGTACAAGCGAGTAGGGTACTATAGCCCGATATATACGCAAGGGCTTATGCTACTCTATGATAAGGCTGTTGCCGTACACGACAGGAGGGTCGCGACTGAGTATATGGAATACATTGACAGGCTCACAGCCGAGATTGCAACCCTTGAACAGCTTGGCGACAAGGCTCGCATCGGCATCACTGATGGTGCCGTGTATATGCTCGACAATATATTGTATCCGGGGTATTATATGTATCTTGGCAGCAGTGACGAGGTTGACGGAAAGACACTGCCGTATGGCAACGTGGCATGCTGGACATTCGAGAAGGCTGCCGGTTCCGGCTCGTACTACATAAAGAACTGCAGCAACAACCGTTACATAGGGGCGTTGAATGCCTCAAGCCGTCAGGTCTATGCAAGTGAGGCTTCAACATCTTCGGCAGGTGTGTTCCGTGTAGAGCTGTGCGATGACAGGAGCATTGTGCTTGGCGGCGCGTCGCATTATCTGCATCTCGATGCCGCAATGAACGTCGTCGGGTGGAACAAGGATGCCGATGCATCGCATTGGAACATGAGGCTTGCAGTGCTCAGCGATGCCGATGATGCCAGGTTGGATATGGAGGTTATGCTGCAGGGGGTGAAGTGGCTTGTCGAGGAGATTGCCACTGGTGCAACTTTCGGCGGCAATGCGTCGGTGAGTGGTGTGGCCGAAAAATATGCAGGTCTTGTCGGGCAGCAGGAACTTGTTGCGGCTTGCCGTTCTGTCGGCAATGCGCAGGCTATGAGCAATGCATCATACAATGACTATGTGGGGATGTATGCCGAGCTCTATACCCACTATCTCTCTTTGAAAAAGGTATATGACGTGGGCAACGATACACAATTGAAGAGTGCCCGCCTGGCTCTGGTGGCTGTTATGAACGATGTGAAAGCATCTCTCATGGGCAATGCCGCAGCCGGGGATATTCCGCTGCAATGTACCGACAGGTCGGCGCCATACTACGTATCGTCGAATGCCGAGCACAATGCCGGTGGCGCGGCAAAGGATGGTGGCGGCTTGCCGGCGCTGTCCGATGGCTCTGCTGCAACCTATTTCCACAGCCGTTGGGGCGGCACACCGGTTGCCGAACAGCATTTTCTGCAGGTAGACATGGGCAGCGGCAATTCTGTATCGGATTTCTGTTTCAACTACCAAGTCCGTCAGGGGCTGCCTCATGCAATGCCCACAGGTATGGTGGTGTCCGGTAGTAACGACGGTGTGGGCTTTGAGACCATACTCTCGCTCGGCAGGCAGGAGTTGACTGGTGATGCCGCCGGCGGCAATGCCGATTACTCGCTGAACTCTGACTTTGCCTATGCAGCAAAGAGTGAACGCAGAATCACATCGGTCAAGCTTCACAGCCCGGGCTGTGGCATGCAGACTGTAAATCTGGCAAATCCCGACCGCCTCTATAACGACCTTACGGCTACGGCCGTGTTCAATGTGCTCCCGGGTGAAACGGTGACAGCATCGTTTGTGAAGGATGGCGACTGGAGCTGGATGCATGGATATATATACATAGATGCCGACAAGAACGGATTCGAATCCTACGTCGAGGGCAATATCCCCCGTGGCGACATTGTCGCATACTCTTTCTATGGAAGCGAAACCAACGAGGAGTACGGTCTCAACAGTCTGGGCAACTACATCTCGGGCGAGGGGCGCAATGCGCTCGACCCGCCATCGTTCACCGCGCCCACAGTGCCCGGCGTGTATCGCATGCGTTACAAGGTCGACTGGAACAGCATAGACCCCAAAGGCGACAACAACAGCAACTTCGGCGGCACCATTGCCGACACGGATGGGTGCATTGTGGATGTTATGTTGTGTGTGGGCAATGCTGCAACATCGGCTATAAAAGAGAGCTATGTGTCCGATACCATTTCGTGCGGCAAGGCCTATCGCTATCTGCGCTTCACGGTAACGGAGTCGGACTGTTTTGTCTCTTCGCACAACTGCCCGCCATCGCATCTGCAGTACAACGGGCAATATTTCTTCTGCATCTCGGAGTTCTGGCTTACAAAGATTGACACTACGGACCCTGCAGGTACCTGGCTGCCGCTATATGCCGACGAAGCCGAGACCCTTCTTGCCAAAGCCGAGAGAACACTTTCCGGCACCTCGACAGCGGCACAGCTTGAGAACTGCACTGCCGGGCTGCAGCTGATGGCCGACACGTTGCGCCGTGCATTGGCAACACCGCTGCCGGTGGAACTGACTCCCGATATCGACTCCCCTTCATTCTATCGCATAATTGCATCGGCCGGCAATTCTGCTCTTGAATACGAACTTGCCGCAACACCCAACATGTACTATGCTGCCGGCGAGCCATTGAACCTTGTTTCCTTTGCCGACACCGATGACAACCGTTTTGGCCAGGCATGGTACTTCATGCGCGGTACCGATGTGGGACGTTATTATATATGTCCCAAGCAGGGCGATGGCAAGGTGCTTGGTACCAACCCAGCCTGGAGTGGGGTGATGCAGGCCGGGGAGGGCCGTGTGTGGGCTGTTGAAAAGGATGCTGTGGGGTGTGTGACGGAGTGGAGTCTGGCCCTGTTGGAGAGTGGCGAGTGCCAAATCTTGCCGGTCTATGCAACACCGCTTCTACTGGGTCGTCCCGGTGCCCTTTCGCAAAAATTGGGCTTTGTGGATGATGCATCGTCCGGGGCTGCAAGTTTTGTCTTGGAAAAGACCGTGCTTGACAGTACCGGTGTTGGGCCGGATGTGATGCCGGAACGTGATGATGCCGGGGCAGTGTATGACCTCTATGGCCGTCGTGTCGGGCGCGTGACTGCTCCCGGATTCTACATTGTCGGCGGGCGCAAAGTCTACATCAGACCATGAAATGTAAATAACATGAATTTGATGTGAACTCAACTGAACCGCGAATCTGTCATCCCGGCAGAGACAATGTTGCGAGTAAGTGAGTGCAGAATCAAGTTTACTTGAATTATGCCGAGCGTGAGCAACTTCACTAAAAGTAAAGCGACGAGGGATCTTAAAATGCGAAAAAAGAGATCTCTCACATACAGTTAGTTCGCTACCGCTCATCGAAAACATCTTATGATTTTTTCATTAAGGTATGGTCGAGATGACAAAATACGCTAGAACTTAGAGTGAATTATTATATCGAATCCATGTTAAATAGGATTTTTATTAAAAACTTTTGTTTTTTAACCGTGTTTGATGTTTTATATGTGAAAACATTTTGTTAAATTTGCACAGTAAAACTGTGCGAAGATAGGCGGCGCTCGTTGCAAAACGTTCAAGCAAGCTTGCGTTTTACTCGCTGGCACTATCATTGACAAAGTAAAACTTTGCGATAATAGGCGGCGCTCGTTGCAAACGCACTGTCATTGCACGGTAAACTTGATGATATTTGGCTGTAATAGTATGAAAACTGCAAAAGTTCTGTTTTTTGTTATACTTGTGGCGTTGGTTATGGTATCGTGCCGCGCGGCCGAATATTGCAATTGTGGATGATGACTCCACATTTTAAAGGAGAATTGAGACTTTTTTTTAATTATAAACGTTTTAATTAAATTTTTAAAGAAATGATTAAACTTGGTATTAACGGTTTTGGCCGTATCGGCCGTATGGTGTTCCGCGCAGCAGGGAAGAACTTCGGTAACGACATTCAGGTTGGAGGTATCAACGACCTTCTCGATGCTGATTACTTGGCATACATGTTGCGTTACGACTCTGTACACGGTCAGTTCGACGGTACAATTGAGGTAGAGGGTAACTACTTGGTAGTAAACGGTAACAAAATCCGTTTGACAGCTGAGATGGATCCTGCTAACTTGAAGTGGGACGAGGTAGGTGCTGAGGTTGTTGTTGAGTCTACAGGTTTCTTCTTGACAGACGAGACAGCTCGCAAGCACATCAC
>JAZTXR010000073.1:0-25611 GCA_045636545.1 Bacteroidaceae bacterium | reverse complement strand
AACCTGATGGCAATATCAAACGGGCTAATTCCAGTAGTATTTTTTCGTCTTGCATAGTACTTTATTTTAACTATGCGAAGATAATATTTTTATATCATCCCCCCAACTTTTGCAGGTGAGCCCAACTTTTGCAGGTGAGCCGAATTTTAAAGCGGAAAGTTTTTTTAAAGCGGAAAGGTTGAAGGTGAAAACGTAAATGTAGGTACACGGCACGCCGTGTCCGCCCGAATTGTCCCCGCTTCAAGGGGGACGGAGCGGAATGGAGTTCATGGAATGGAGCGGAGGGGGTTAAACAGCATCTAATGCCGTTTAAGCGGTTCACCTGCAAAAGTCAACTGTTGTATTTATTTAATAAATCATCAAAAAGTCTTTTCCATTTTTCAAGAATGATTTCAGGTGAGTAGCAGGCGCGTTTTGCTACTGCACTCTTTCTTATTGCAAGACGTTCTTCGTCGCTCATGGCGGCGATTTTTAGCAAAGTGCACGCATATTCATCCTCATTGAATGGAGTAACGATGAAACCGTTGGTTCCCGATGGCGAGAGGATGTCCTTTACACCGTCGCTACACCCGAACGCGACAGGGATACAGCCATGTGCCTGTGCTTCGGTTAGGCTTAATCCCCATCCTTCGGTCTGTGATGTCAGGCATACGATGGATGCCTTGCGGAAGAATTGCTCTACGTCTGGCTGCCAGCCAAGCATTTCCACACGTTGTAATTTCTTTTTTGCTATCTCTCGCCTTATTGTGCGGGCATACCTTCCGTCGCCGACAATCAGCAGTCTATAGTCGGGTAGCTGCTGATGTACTTTGCCCCATATCCTCATCAGACGGTCAAGGCGCTTGGTGTTGTTGTAGAGGCGACCGCAGTACATGATGATTTTTTCTTTTTCGTATGTGACGTTGTCGACAATGCGTTCCGAGTTCTCTATTGCATGTATTTTTGATTCTTCGGCATTCAGTCCCAATTCTTTGCATATGGCTTCTCTGTAGCCCTCACACAGAACGGTGTAGGCATCGCAACAGTTGTAATGTTCGCGAGTCTGTTCTACAGCCATTGCAAATGCTTTACCGCCATTCACGTATTTGCGTTCGATACCAAAATGCCAGAACAGACGGTTGAACAGCTTTCTCTTCTGTTCCTTGATGATTGAGTAACGTTGCCAGAATGGCTCGCCGTGATTGGCAAAAACTACTTTGCAGCCGGTGCGCTCAGATATACCTTTGGTGTCGGGCAACGGCCTTACAACCAGTATGATAAGGTTGATACCTTCTTCAACTATCAATTTCTCGACAGCCTTGCTGCGTTCTGTTTTTCTGGGGATTTGCCTGAGCTCTATTTTTCCTACAAGCCGTTTTGACAACGATTCTTCATCAAAACTGTTTGCAAAAACGTAGCAACGGTAGTCGGGCGAATTTTTATACAAATAATTGCAGATATCCAATGTGACGCGTTCGGCACCACCTATTGGAAATCTGTCATGAATAAATGCGATTTTCTTCATATCTTAACTAATGTTTTCTATGCCGTCATTTATGCAAATATAGGAACAAACGAGCGAGAAATAATAGGTTTACTTGATTATTTTTCAAAGCGACTGCAGTATATATTCGCGGTTTACCGCAAATTAGTTATAAACGAGCGGAATATAACAAGTTTACTTGATAATAAACATTGACCTCGGTGTAACTAATGTTTAATCTCTGTGCTACAAGCATTGGGAAAAAGACACACGGGCTGAATCACTGTTCGCTTTTGTTAGTCCACTAGAACAAATGCTGACCAAAAATACGGGTCATTTCCACTGACTTTTTCCCCATTTCGTATAAAATTACTATTACGTACTTTATCTTGAGCTGATTTCAGTGATTCGTACTTGGAATATCCGTTTGCAAGGTTTTGGTAGAATGCCGTCATCAAGACTTGAGTCGCTTCGTCATCAACTTCCCACAGACTCATCAAAAGTGATTGAACACCTGCTTTCTTAAATGCATTATTTGTTTTCACAAAAATAGTTTCTTTTTGTGAAATGAACAATCTGATAAGTTGTTTAAATTTCTTTCAAAAATAATATTACATTATATGCGAAGAGTGCTTGTCTTTTTATGCCCTTTTTTGTCCGTTTTTCCCTTTTCGCAGTTACATAGCCCGCTATGCACTTGAACTTAACCTAAAAACCTTAACAAAATCGTGGTTTAAATTATTATACAGGTCTGGGCTCAAGCAAGGCAGAGAGTCCAAATAGAGGAACGAAGCTAGTTTTCACGAAAAGAGCAGGTGCACTCTCTGCCTTCCTTTACATCTGTTAAACATCTGAAGCAAATATAATCATTCTACTTTATCTTTTTTATCTTGCGCAAATCTAAGGTTGGAAGAGGGACAGCTTTGATTTGCTGGTCATATATAAAAATTGCGGCTAAAGGGAGACTTTAGCCGCAATTCCTGTTATCTTGTCAATCAATCGTTGAACTTGCTGGTGATTACCTCGATGGGTATCTCGTATTCTGTACCGCCGCGCAGGCGCACGCTGCTGATGCTGATGTCGTGTGCTATCTTTACAATGCTCTTGTTGGAGTCAAGAGTGGTGCTTACGGGGATGAGGACTACCTTGTTCCAGTCGGGGTTCTCGGCCTCCCAATCGGGGTTGCTTGCAATGCCTTCGCTATACTCCTTGTAGCACACTTTGACAAGGTTGGCGATGTTGCTGAAGAGGTATTCGTTGGCCGAGCTGCTGAAGCTTGTGATGTAGGATGTCTTGCTGTCGGCAAGCTTGTTCTTGAGGAAGAACTTGTACATGTCGCCCTTGCGCACCATGAGCAGGTTGGTATGTGGTTTTCTTGTGTCGCCCTCGTTCTCGTTGTAGCGTGTGAAGGCTATCTTTGCCGAGTTGATGGTGTCGCAGCTTTCTACAATCTCGGCAATGGGCAGTGTCACCTCGGTGTAGAGTCCGGCTGGGGTCTTGAGGTAGGTGTGCTGCTGCTCGCCTGCAAGCGGGGTGAGGTCGTCATTGTTGAAATTGTTTACCTGCAGTACCTCTTTGCCCGAGTAGAATGGGGCAGAGAGGGGCTGTACGGAGTCGAGCTGCCCTGTGCTGCTCTCGATGTAGTGCCTGAAGCCGATGTCGAGGCGTGAACGGTATATCTTGAGCACTGTGCCGTCGCCCTGTGTGCATTTCACGTAGATGCCTTTGAAGACGTCCTTGATGAAGACCTCGGAGTTTGCAAAGTATTTCTTGCCGGTGTGGTTGCCCTCGCTGTCCTTTTCATAGTATTTGCTGATGAAACTGTTGCCTATGCTGTTGGGGAGGTTTATCTCAATGTGGCGTGAGTAGTTGTCGCTGTTGAGCAGTGTGTCGTGTACGTTGTAGTCGATGGCGTTGAATGTCTTCTTTGCCAAAGGGGCTTCGTCGGGGTTGTAGAACTGCTCGGGGGTGAGGTTGGTGTAGTATGGTGTTCCCTCTTCGAGGGTGTTGTCGAGCGCATAGACCTCGCACTGCATTGCGTTGAGCGAGTCGCCGTAGTACTCCTCAAAGTAGAGGCGTAGCTTGGTGTATGTGGCCGAGTCGCCTATGACACCGTTCTCGGGGAAACCGTAGTCCTCGTTGCAACCGAACTGTGTTATGAAGCCCGATGTGAAGATGGTGCCCGACTCCTCGTCGGAGTAACGGCCGAGGTATACCTCGTTGGTATTGGCGAGGATGGAGTCATTGGCCATTATGGTGCGGCTGGTGGCCTTGAATGTTTTTGTCTGGGCGGTTACGATGTCCTGGCTTGGGATAACGGTGCTGCCTAAAGAGCCTGTGTTGTCATCGCACTGCACGAATGCGAGCAGTGAGAGAATTGCCAGTAGCGTATATGTCAGTCTTTTCATACTTTTAAGCATTGCAAATAAAGGTTAACGCGATGTGTATTTATCAATCAAGCAATGCCGTGTGGCATTGCTTGATGGTGGTGTTATCCCATTACTTTGTCATAGAAGTCGTTGCAGGCCGCTACGTACTCCTCTTCGCTGCAGCGTGGCTGTATTGGTTTGCCGAGTGATTGGGCGTAGTCGATAATCTCCTGTGGGATGTTGTCGCCGTTCACTATGACACCGTCGCTGTATCTGATGGCCAGCTTCGCGAGTTCTATGAATGATATCGGGGTGTCGATTCCGCCGCAGCCCTCCTCGGGTGCATCCTGATTGAAGAGCTTTGTAGGGAAGTTGTCGGGGAAATCGGTCTTGAAGTTGTCGTCATAGAGCGAAATCACAACTTTTGAGTCGCGGAATGATGGCTCATCCTTGTGTGTTGTCTTTACATACAAGGGTACCAACGCCGATATCCAACCGTGGCAGTGGATGACCTCGGGGCACCAGCGCAGCTTCTTTACTGTCTCAAGGACACCGCGTGCAAAGAAGATGGCACGCTCGTCATTGTCGTTGTAGTCGTTGCCCTGCTCGTCGCTTGTCATCAGACGGTTGTGGAAATAGTCGTCATTGTCGATAAAGTATACCTGCATGCGGGCTGCCTGCAACGATGCCACCTTGATGATGAGCGGGTGGTCGGTGTCGTCAATGATGAGGTTCATTCCCGACAGGCGGATTACTTCGTGCAACTGGTTGCGTCTTTCGTTTATGTTACCCCATTTGGGAGTGAATATCCTTATCTCCTTGCCCAGGTCCTGTGTTGCCTGGGGCAGGGTGCGGCCTATGGTTGCCATAGGTGATTCCGGTACAAATGGTGTTATTTCCTGTGAAATAAATAAAATCTTGTTTGCTTTCATCTTTGTTATGGCCGCGTGCATTTTTGCGGTTTGCAAAATTATAAAAAAAATGGCAAACTGGCAAATTGATTGTCGCTTTTAATGCTTTTTGTGACATTTAGTAACTGTTTTGCACGGTTTGTTGTGGATTGTGTACCGTTTTTATGGCATTTGTCCTTTCTTGTCTTTGTTGCCGCTGCAAGTTCCGTGCAATATTTTTTATTTTATTATTTCTTTTTGTGCTTAATTGTTTGTTACTTTGCAGTCGCAAATGAAAAACAGGCTTTTTTGAATAAAAAAACAGACATTGGAAATGAAGGTGGTCGGTACTATAGCAGAGCTGAAAGCGCTGCTTGATGATTGTCGTAGTGAGGGGAAGAGTATTGGTTTTGTCCCTACAATGGGTGCACTGCACAATGGGCATGCTTCGTTGGTGGAGCGTTCGGTAAAGGAGAATGATGTTACTGTGGTGAGCGTGTTCGTGAACCCCACGCAGTTCAATGACAAGAATGACCTGAAGAACTATCCGCGTACGCTTGAGGCCGATTGTGCCCTGCTTGAGCGTGTGGGGGCGGCGGTGGTCTTTGCTCCGTCGGTCGAGGAGATGTACCCGTCCGAGGATACACGCGTGTTCTCGTTCGCGCCGCTTGATACTGTGATGGAGGGGGCTTGTCGTCCCGGACACTTCAATGGCGTGGCGCAGATTGTCAGCAAACTGTTCTGTGCGGTTGAGCCTCACAGGGCGTATTTCGGCGAGAAGGATTTTCAGCAGTTGGCAATCATACGTGAGATGGTGCGCCAGTTGGCGTTCGATATTGAGATTGTCGGTTGTCCCATTGTTCGCGAGGAGGATGGCTTGGCAATGAGCAGCCGTAACACCTTACTCTCCGAGGATGAGCGCGAGCGTGCCCTCACAATTTCAAGCACTCTGTTTGCGAGTGTGGATTTTGCAAAGGTGAACTCGCTTGCTGCGACAAAGGCTTTTGTGGAGGATATGATTGATGATACCGAGGGGCTTGAACTGGAGTATTATCAGATTGTCGACGGAAACACTTTGCAGGAGATTCAGGAGTGGGGCGACAGTGATTATGTGGTGGGGTGCATTGCGCTGTTCTGTGGCAATGTACGTCTGATTGATAACATTAAATATAAGGAGGTAAAGTAGGATGTTGCTGAATATGCTTAAATCTAAAATCCATTGTGCTACCGTCACGGAGGCCAATCTTCATTATATGGGAAGCATTACCATCGATGAGGAGCTGATGGATGCTGCCGGCTTGCTCGAGGGTGAGCAGGTACATGTTGTGAACAACAGCAACGGTGAGCGTATTGTCACATATATAATAAAAGGTGAGCGTGGCTCGGGTGTCATCTGTCTTAACGGTGCTGCTGCGCACAAGTTCCAGCCCGGCGATGTAGCTATCATTATGGCCTATGCCACAATGACTCCCGAGGAGGCTGCGGTATTCAAACCAAAGGTGATTATTCCGGACCGCCACAATAAAATCTGATAACAAAAAATGAACCCGGCCGGGTTCATTTTTTTGTTATCAGAAGTGGTCTTGCCTTCTTTTTATCCAAGTACCACCAGCACTGCGCCGTCGGCTACGGTGTCGCCCTTGGCTACCTGTATTGCTGTGACCTTGCCGTCGCGGTCGGCATTGATGTTGTTCTCCATCTTCATGGCTTCGAGCACAACGACTGTCTGTCCTTTTGCAACAGTGTCGCCCACATTTACCTTGACGTCGATGATGACACCTGGCAGCGGGGTCTTGATTGCATGGCCGTCTACAGCTGTTGCCGCCGCTGGCTTTGCCGCCGGTGCCGGAGCCGGCTTTGCAGCTACCGGCTGCACCTTTACCACCGGTTTCTCTTCTACCGGCTTTTCCCACTCTACGGTATACTCTTCGCCATTGACTGTTACCTTTGCTGTGGTGTCGCAGACTTCGTTGATGGCAACGGCATATTCATTGCCGTTGATTTTATACTTGTACTCTTTCATGTTCTTTACTTGTTTAGGTTATTCCAATGTTTGTTGACGTAGGTTATGGTGAGCACTCCGCTCTCGTTGTCGTGGACGTTGTCGCCAAGGTATGTTGCCAATGCCATTGAGATTGCTGCTGTCACCTCGCCGTTGATTCTGTTGTTCTCCATAATGCTTTCTTCTTAAAGTGGTATGTTGCCGTGTTTCTTCCTTGGAAGTTCCTGACGTTTGCTCTCAAGCTGCGCAAGGGCGCGTATCACGCGGAAACGTGTGTTGCGTGGCTCAATGACGTCGTCAATGTAGCCGTACTTCGCAGCCTGGTAAGGATTGGCAAACAGACGGTTGTACTCGGCCTCTTTCTCGGCGATGAATGCCTTGGGGTCTTCTGCCTCCTTCGCCTCCTTTGCATAGAGCACTTCGGCTGCGCCGGCTGCACCCATCACAGCTATCTCGGCACTTGGCCAAGCATAGTTGAGGTCGGCACGCAACTGCTTGCAGGCCATGACAATGTGTGAGCCGCCGTAGGACTTGCGCAGGGTCACTGTCACCTTGGGCACTGTGGCTTCGCCAAAGGCGTAGAGCAGCTTTGCTCCGTGCAGGATAACGGCGTTGTACTCCTGTGCTGTTCCCGGCAAGAATCCCGGTACGTCGACAAGTGTTACGAGCGGTATGTTGAACGCATCGCAGAAACGGACAAAGCGTGCGCCTTTACGCGATGAGTTGCAGTCGAGCACACCGGCATACTTGCAGGGTTGGTTGGCTACAATACCCACTGATTTGCCGTTCATCCTGGCAAAACCCACGATGATGTTCTGTGCATAGTCGCGGTGTACCTCGAGGAATTCGCCATTGTCGACAATCTCGGCAATCACGCGGTACATGTCGTATGCCTGGTTGGGGTTGTCGGGGATTATGGTGTTCAGGATGTCGCTTGTGCGGTTGATGGGGTCGGTGCACGGAACGTCGGGCACACTCTCCATGTTGTTCTGTGGAATATAGCTCATGAGCTTGCGGATGAGTGCCAAGCCCTCCTCCTCGGTCTGTGCGGTGAAGTGTGTGACGCCCGATTTGCTTGCGTGTACGCTTGCGCCACCAAGTTCTTCCTGTGTTACAACCTCGCCAAGCACTGTCTTTACAACCTTGGGGCCTGTGAGGAACATGTATGCCGTGCCCTCCATCATTATGGTGAAGTCGGTGAGGGCGGGCGAGTATACGGCGCCGCCTGCGCAAGGGCCGAAAATGCCCGAAATCTGTGGTATTACACCCGATGCCATGATGTTGCGCTGGAAAATCTCGGCATATCCGGCAAGGGCATTGATGCCCTCCTGGATGCGTGCGCCGCCACTGTCATTTATGCCGATGACAGGTGCGCCCACCTTCATGGCCATATCCATTACCTTGCATATCTTCTGCGCCATTGTCTCGCTCAGTGAACCGCCGGTTACTGTGAAGTCCTGTGCAAAGATATATACGAGACGGCCTTCGATTGTTCCGCTGCCTACTACAACGCCGTCGCCAAGGTACTGCTTCTTCTCCTGGCCGAAGTTTGTGCAACGGTGGGTGACAAACATATCCATCTCTTCGAAGCTGCCTTTGTCGAGAAGCATGTCTATGCGCTCGCGTGCTGTGTACTTGCCGCGTTCGTGCTGTTTCTCGATGGCCTTTTCTCCGCCGCCAAGGCGTGCCTTTGCACGCAAGGCTACCAGCTCTTTGATTTTTTCAAATTGCTTGCTCATAATGTTTCATTTAGTGATGTTCGGTGAATGATGTCCCGTGGGTTACTCTTCGCAAAGCTCGGTGAGCACTCCTTTGGTTGATTTGGGGTGCAGGAAGGCTATCTGCAGACCCTCGGCTCCGGCTCTTGGCGCCTTGTCGATAGTGCGTATCTCCTTCTGCTCGCACTCTGCAAGTGCATTGGCTACACCGTCCTCCACCTTGTAGGCTATGTGGTGTATGCCCTCGCCACGGTTCTCTATGAATTTGGCTATTGTGCTCTCGGGCGATGTGGCCTCGAGCAGCTCTATTTTTGTCTCTCCAACTCTGAGGAATGCAGTGCGCACCTTCTGGTCCTCTACGGTCTCAATGTTGTAACACTCAAAACCCAGCACCTGCTCGTAGTAGGGCAGTGCCTCCTCGATGCTCTTGACAGCAATGCCCAGATGTTCGATTCTTGAAATCTTCATATTGCGATGTTTGTAGTGTTTGTCCTGATGCCTTTGGGCATGTTCTTTAATTCTCGCTATTGCGAAGATACACATTAAAAACGGAAAAGCAATAGTTTGCATATCTTTTTTAGCAGTGTGTGCCGTGTTGCCGGTTGGTGCAGTGCGCTGGTGGCTGTATATAAACGAGCAATCTCCCCATCGGTGATGGGGAGATTGCTCGTGAAGAGGCTTTTGCCGCCTCTTGAATTTCTGTTCCAATTACTTGATGTCGGTGGTCTCTTTCATGTCGACCTCGTTGCCGTTCCTGTCATAGAAATGGTATTCAAGATAGGTCAACTTCTGGTCGGGGACGACTCTGATTCCCAGTCCGTACTTCATCTGCCATTTGCGGTAGAGGGATATTATTCCCTTCTTGATGAATGCATTGATGAACGGATGCACGTGTAATTTAAAACGCTTGATTCCTGTGGTCTTTACCAAGGTCTCTATTTTACTCTCAAGTGTATCGGTAAACAGTACCGATGGCTGTATCTTGCCTTTTCCGTGGCATACGGGGCAGCACTCCTCAACCTGCAGGGATGTTGCGGGGCGGACACGCTGGCGGGTTATCTGCATGAGGCCGAACTTGCTCAGGGGCAGTATGTTGTGCTTTGCCCTGTCGCGGCTCATGTTCTCCGTCATCCTTTCATAGACCTTCTGACGGTTCTCGGCCTTGTCCAAGTCTATGAAGTCGACCACAATGATGCCGCCCATGTCGCGCAGGCGTAGCTGGCGGGCAAGTTCGTCGGCTGCTCCCAGGTTTACCTCGAGCGCATTTTCCTCTTGGCTGCTCGCGTTGTTGCGTGTCCTGTTTCCGCTGTTTACGTCAACAACGTGCAGTGCCTCGGTGTGCTCGATGACCAGGTAGGCGCCGCCTTTGAACGAAACGATTTTGCCGAATGAGGATTTTATCTGTTTCGTTATTCCAAAGTGGTCGAAAATGGGCAGTTCGCCGCGGTACAGTTTTATTATATCTACGCTTTCGGGTGCAATGACCGATACGTAATCCCTTATGCGCTTGTAGACCTCGATGTCGTTGACGTGTATGCTTTCATACGACGGGTTGAACAAGTCGCGGAGCAGTGCGAGGGTCCTGTCCGACTCCTCATGCACCATTGTCGGCGGTTTGGTGCTCTTCTGCACCTTGCCCACGAGTGACTCCCAATTGTTGGTTAGTGAACGCAGTTCGCTGTCAAGTTCGGCAACTTTCTTGCCTTCGGCTGCCGTGCGTACTATTATGCCGAAATTCTTTGGCTTTATGCTCTGCAGCAGCTGCTTGAGGCGTGTGCGCTCCTCGGGGGACTTTATTTTTGACGACACCGATACCTTGTCCTCAAAGGGTATCAGTATCATGAAGCGGCCGGCGAACGAGAGTTCGCAAGTGAGCCTGGGTCCTTTGGTGTTGATAGGCTCCTTGGTAATCTGCACCAGAATCTCCTGGCCGGTCTGCAGCGCTTCGCTGATGTTGCCCTCCTTCTTTTTCTCGGGCATTATGGATGCCTTTGCGATGGGGAAACTCTTCTTGCGGTCGCTGGTGATTTGTTTCAGATACTTCTGAAGAGAGTAAAATTGTGCGCCTAAATCAGTATAGTGCAGGAATGCTTCCTTCTCGGAACCGACATCTACAAAGCAGGCATTCAGTCCGGGCATAATCTTCTTTACGCGGCCGTGATAGATGTTGCCTACCGAAAATGTCTCTGTCTGTTCCTCCTTCTGGAACTCTACCAGTTGCTTCTCTTCTGTGATTGCAATGGAGACTGCCTGGGAGTGAACGTCTACAAATAGTTCGCTTGTCACAATACTGTTGTTTTTTTTTGTGCATCCCCTTTACTTCAAGGCGGGATGCGTTGCCTTAATAGGGTTTGGTAACAACTTCTAAAACAAAAAACAAACTTGAGGCTGTACAATGCTTACAAGTTTGTTTTTTGTGCTTTGACAGACTTTCACTTACTTGCTCTTGTGTCTGTTCTTTCTCAGTCTCTTTTTACGCTTGTGCGTAGACATCTTATGTCTTTTTTTCTTCTTTCCGCTTGGCATAAGTTTAAAATTTTATTGATTAATCACTCTTATTTTTTTACCTCGTTCATGAAAGTCTTTGCCGGTTTGAAAGCCGGGATGTTGTGTGCGGGGATGGTGATTGTCTTCTCCTTGTGGATGTCGCGTGCGGTCTTCTCTGCTCTGTGCTTGATGATGAAGCTACCGAATCCACGAAGGTACACAGGCTCCTCATTAATCAAAGAAGTCTTTACAACTTCCATGAATGACTCCACTGTGGTCAATACTACTGATTTCTCAATTCCCGTCTTCTTTGCAATCTCGTTAACAATCTCTGCTTTTGTCATCTTTCTGCTGTTTTTTTAAAATTCAACGCCTCGTTTTTTATTTCGGGTTACAAATATATATCATTTTTTGCTTTTACCGAAATTTATAAAGTTTTTTTTTGACAAAACCTAATATTTTGGCTTTTCTATAGTTAAATATGGCTTTGTCTTTGCTTTTTTTGCCTGTCTTTTTGCTTTTTTGGGGGGAGTGGGGTAAATACCATCTTCAATATTTGAAACGGCTCTCTATTTTTTGTACTTTTGCAATTGTAAATAATTATAATGTACTATGTCGGTAAACAAAGTTATATTAATAGGTAATGTGGGCAAGGAACCCGATGTGCGTCACCTTGACCGTAATGTGGTTGTTGCGAATATGGTTCTGGCAACGACCGAGCGTGGATATACATTGCAGAACGGGACATCTGTCCCCGAGCGCACAGAATGGCACAATATTGTGCTGTGGGGCGGCTTGGCCGAGGTGGCCGAGAAATATGTGCACAAGGGCGACCGCATATATATCGAAGGCAAGATAAGGACAAATACGTACGAGGACCAGAACGGCATACGCCGATACAGGACCGAGATTCTTGCCGAGGCGATGGATATGCTCTCATCGAGAGCTGCCGGTGCGGCTCCTGTTCAGGATGCCCCTGCTCAGGGAAATGGTTTTTAATTTAAATTTCAGGTTTTGGATATATTTTTGACTGCTTTTATGCAGGCTGCGGTGCAGTCGTCGACCGGTGTCTATCTGACAATGCCGTCGTTGGCTGCCGTGGTTGCAGCTTGTGTCGCAGCGTTGCTGCTGTTGGGCTCGGCATTCGCTTCGGGCTCTGAAATTGCGTTCTTTTCGTTGACCCGTGAGAACCTCAATGAGATGGCCGAGAGCAAGTCGGCCAGGGACAGACGTGTCATCGAATTGTTGCGTGAACCCGAGAAATTGTTGGCTACCATTCTGATAGTCAACGATTTTGTAAATGTGGGTGTGGTTGTGTTGCTCAACTTCTTCTTTATGAATGTGCTGCACTTTGCTCCCGGGGCAGAGTGGCTGCAGTTCCTTTTGATGACGGTGCTGTTGACGTTCCTGTTGCTGCTTTTTGGCGAGGTGATGCCCAAAATATACTCAAAGAGCAATGTCGTGAAGATGGCGCGGTTTGCCTCGGGCGGCTTCTATCTGCTCTCGCGTGTGCTTTCGCCTCTCTCAAGGCTTTTGGTGCGTTCGACTGTGTTTGCTCAGCGCATTGTGTCGAAGAAGAACCGTATGCTTTCGGTCGATGAGCTTGAGCAGGCGCTTGAACTTACTGATACAAAGGAGATTGGTGAACAGAAGAATATGCTCGAGGGTATAATCAGGTTCGGTGATGAGACGGTGAAGAATATTATGACCTCGCGCCTCGATATGGTTATGCTCGACTTGCGGGCTCCCTATTCCGAGGTGCTGAAATGTGCTGCCGAGAATGCCTATTCGCGTATCCCCGTGCATGGTAAGACACAGGATGATATACGTGGTATATTATATATAAAGGATTTGATTCCTCATCTTAACCGTGGAGAGAACTTCCGCTGGCAGTCTTTGATTCGTCAGCCGTTCTTCGTGCCCGAGACAAAGAAGATAGATGACTTGCTGTGCGATTTCCAGACGGTGAAGGTGCACATGGCTGTGGTGGTCGATGAGTTCGGCGGCGTGTCGGGTCTCATTACGCTCGAGGACATCATTGAGGAGATTGTGGGCGAAATAAACGACGAGTTCGACGAGCCCGATTCTTCATTTGAAAAGGTTGATGAGCATACATATCTGTTCGACGGCCGTACCACGCTCACCGATTTCTACAAGATTACGGCATTGGACAGCGAGGAGTTTGAGGAGTTTTCGGGCGAAGCGGACACCCTTGCAGGTCTGTTGCTTGAGGTGAAAGGTGAGTTTCCTGTACTCAACGAGGTGATAGTGTGCAACAACGTCTCGTTCGAGGTGGTCCAGAAAGAGAAACACAGGATTGCCAGGATAAAGGCTGTGCTGCCTTCTGCAATCGTTGGAACGCTCGAAGAAGAGGAGACCGAGTGATGCCGTTGGCGGGGCTGTACAACTTGGGCGGTGCCGATGTCCGGGTGTGGAAAATCACCGAGACTGTCGATGAGCTTGCGTTGCTTGTTGACGAGGAGAGTGCTGCGTATGCAAGGGCGATGTTCCCGTCGGGGAAGCGATGTGCTGAATGGTTGGCGGTGCGCGCTTTAGTGGCCCGGCAGTTTGGCGGGCAGGCGCAAATTGTATATGATGATGCCGGCAAACCGTCTTTGGAGGGCGCCGGCGGCTATTTGAGTATATCCCACACGGACGGGTATGCCGTGATTGCCTTTTCGCAGGAGTGTGAGGTTGGCGTGGATGTGGAACTTGTTTCGCGTAATGTCCTCTCTGCTTCAAGGCGTTTTATGCCGCAGGGGGCGCTTGATGCGTTGCCGCCTGCCGAGAGGAACCGCGCGGCTCTTGTCGACTGGTGTGCCAAGGAGGCGCTTTACAAGATTGTGGGTGACTTGGGCGGGAATTTCAAGGAGAATATTTCGGTAGAGTGCCCCGCAGTAGAGGAGAGTGGGCGCTTTGCTCTTTCTTTGGTCGGTTTGGATTATGCGGGTGAACTATTGTACGTTGCCGATTATTCTTTTTATGATGATTTGCTTGTGGTACTGTGCCGCAAACGGTGTAATTCTTGAGTGATATGATTATGGGTACTGGTGTTGTTCGCAGTGTTGTCATTATGCTGGCCGGCGTTCTGCTTATGTTCTGGAGTGAGAGTGTGGCCAATGTGTTCATAAGGATTGTGGGTGTGGCTTTCTTCTTGCCCGCATTTGTCTCAATTGTACAGGTCGCTCTATCAAAGGTCAGGAACGGAGCGTTCTCAAAGGTGCTTGTCTCGACCATTGATGTGGGCAGTATGGCTTTCGGCCTTTGGCTGATGGTTGCGCCCGCGGGGTTCGAGACGCTTATCGTGAGGGTCTTTGCTGTTGTGTCGATGCTTTTTGCAGTGTTCCAGATTGTGATGTTCTTTGTGGCTCGCCGCAGCTTTGCCCTTTCGGGGTGGACACTGCTTGTGCCGCTTCTGCTCATAGCCGGCGGTGTGCTTCTCTTCAACTCCCCGTTGCGCCCGATGAAAGTGTTGTCGGTGGCTTTTGGAGCGGTGGTCGTGCTTTCGGGAATCCTTGACCTTGTGGTTTCGCTGAAACTGGGACGTGCCGCAAAATCGTCGCAGAAAGACGTGGAGGTGCTGCATTGATGTGGTGGTTGTCGGCATTGTGGTTTTTCTTTTGATGAAAAGGGTGTTTTTTTGATGTGGCCTTGAAAAAAAACGGCAACAAAGTATGTTTTTTCAATAAAAAAGTGACAACTTTGCATTATGAATGAAATAAACGAACTGTTTCAGCAACTTGTGTCACAGATTTCAGTTCTTGAGATTATTCTCAAGGGTATGGTCATTGGTATTGTGGCTTCTGCTCCAATGGGGCCTGTGGGGGTGCTGTGTGTGCAGCGCACCTTGAACAAGGGTCGTGCGTATGGCTTTGTCACGGGCACAGGAGCTGCTTTCAGCGATATACTCTATGCCTTGCTCACGGGTTATGGTCTCTCTTTTCTCTATGATATAATAAACAACCAGACCACTCTGTTCTGGATTCAGATAATAGGCGCGGCAATAATGTTCCTTTTCGGTGTGCACACTTTCCGCACCAATCCGATAAAGAATACGCGCAACGTGAGCCGCAACAAGAGCAGTCTGTTGCAGAACGGTGTGACGGGTTTCTTCATAACTCTCTCCAATCCCACAATAATATTGCTGTTCCTTGGCTTGTTCACACCGTTCAACTTCATGTTGCCCGAGCTGTCATTGCTCATGCAGTTCCTCGGCTATCTCTCCATCTTCGGTGGTGCAATGCTGTGGTGGTTCTTCATCACATACGTTGTAAGCAAATTGAGGGCGCGTTTCGATGTGCATGGGATAAGGGTGATAAACCGCATAATAGGTGCGGCTGTGATGGTTGGTTCGTTGATAGGAATGGTTCTTATCTATACCGGGGTCTGGTCGCTGCATTGAAAATAACTGATACTAAAATTTTATCGTTTTGCTTGTTTCAAGGGAACTCAGAAAAAAGAATATAGCCGAGTATCTGCTATATATGTGGCAGGTGGAGGACTTGCTCCGTGCCAATGATTTGTCGCTCGACAAAGTGAAAACCAATATTGTGGAGCCGTATGCCTTGCCCGATGAAGAGTCGGGCGAGCTGTTGCAGTGGTATGCCGACCTCATTGACATGATGCACCAGGAGGGGGTGAAGGAGAAGGGACACTTGCAGATAAACAGGAACGTGATAATAAATCTGTCCGACCTGCACGGCCGCCTGTTGCGTTCACCAAAGGTGCCGTTCTACTCGGCGGCCTATTACAAGGCCTTGCCTTTTGTGGTGGAGTTCAGGACAAAGAGTGACGGGCGCGGGAAGAATGAGCTCGAGAACTGCTTCGATGCACTCTACATGGTGTGGATGATGAAACTGCAGGGGCGGGCTATGAACGAGGAGACACTGAAGGCAACAGCCGAGATAAGCAAATTCGTATCAATGCTTTCACTCTACTTCAAGGAGGATGAGGAGGGGAAGCTTGACCTTGAGAGCGAAGAATAAAACACGAAATATATAATTGGAATGAGTAATATACAGGAAGAGATTGGCCGCAGAAGAACGTTTGCGATTATTTCGCACCCCGATGCCGGCAAGACAACATTGACCGAGAAGCTTCTGCTTTTCGGTGGTCAGATTCAGGTTGCCGGTGCCGTGAAGTCCAACAAGATAAAGAAGACTGCAACATCCGACTGGATGGAGATTGAGAAACAGCGTGGTATTTCGGTGACTACATCGGTGATGGAGTTTGACTATAACGGGTACAAGATAAACATCCTTGATACTCCGGGTCACCAGGATTTTGCCGAGGATACATTCCGTACCCTCACAGCCGTAGACAGCGTTATCATAGTGGTGGACAGTGCCAAGGGTGTGGAGACGCAGACCCGCAAACTGATGTCGGTGTGCCGCATGCGCAACACTCCGGTGATTGTATATGTGAACAAGATGGACCGCGAAGGCCGCGACCCCTTTGAACTGCTCGACGAACTTGAGACCGAGCTGCAGATTGCTGTGCGACCGCTCAGTTGGCCGATAGACCAGGGTGCACGCTTCAAGGGTGTATATAACATATATGAGCAGAAACTTGACCTCTTCACACCCAACAAGCAGCGTGTGACCGAGAAGGTTGAGGTTGATATAGACAGCGAGGAACTTGACAGGAACATCGGCGAGGATTTGGCATTCAAATTACGCAGTGACCTTGAGCTGGTCGAGGGCGTTTATCCCGAGTTTGATGTTCGGGAGTATCTCGATGCAAAGGTGGCGCCGGTGTTCTTCGGTTCGGCATTGAACAACTTCGGTGTCCAGGAACTGCTTGACTGCTTTGTGAAGATTGCCCCAAGTCCACGTCCCGTGCAGGCTCTGGAGCGCGTGGTGAACCCCGAGGATTCAAAGTTCACTGGCTTCATATTCAAGATAACGGCAAACATCGACCCCAATCACCGCTCTTGTGTGGCGTTCTGCAAAATATGTTCGGGCAAGTTCGTGCGCAATACTCCTTATCGTCACATACGTCTTGGCAAGGAGTTGCGTTTCTCTTCACCCACACAGTTCATGGCGCAGCGCAAGAGTACGGTCGAGGAGGCCTATCCCGGCGATATCATCGGTCTGCCCGATACCGGCAACTTCAAGATTGGTGACACGCTCACCGAAGGTGAAATCCTTCACTTCAAGGGACTGCCGAGCTTCTCTCCCGAGATGTTCAAATACATTGAGAATGCCGACCCTATGAAGACAAAACAGCTTGCGAAGGGTATCGACCAGCTTATGGGTGAGGGTGTAGCACAGCTGTTCGTGAACCAGCATAACGGTCGCAAGCTCATCGGTACGGTCGGTCAGTTGCAGTTCGAGGTTATCCAGTACCGTCTTGAGAACGAGTATAACGCAAAGTGCCGTTGGGAGCCTGTGAGCCTCTACAAGGCCTGCTGGATTGAGAGCGACGATGCTGCCGAGCTCGAGGCATTCAAGAAACGCAAATACCAGTACATGGCAAAGGATATTGAGGGGCGTGACGTGTTCCTTGCCGACAGCGGATATGTGCTGCAGATGGCACAGAACGATTTCAAGTCGATACGTTTCCATTTTACAAGTGAATTTTAAATAGGGGAGTATGGGTACAATTGCCGATGAAGTGAAGAAGTGCATCGAGGTGATGCGACAGGGTGGTGTGATACTCTATCCCACAGACACGGTGTGGGGTATCGGTTGCGATGCAACCAATGCCGATGCTGTAAAGAGGGTTTTTGAGATAAAGAGACGTTGCGACAGCAAGGCTCTGCTGCTGCTTGTTGACAGTGCCGACCGCCTTGCGCGTTATGTGGGTAAGGTGCCGGCCGTTGCGTGGGATTTGATAGAACTGAGCGACAAGCCTTTGACCATAATATACGATGGTGCGCGCAACCTCGCTCCCGATCTGATTGCTGAGGATGGCAGTGTGGGGATAAGGGTGACAAATGAGATGTTCTCAAAGGAACTCTGCTACCGTTTCCAGAAGGCTGTCGTTTCCACATCGGCAAACATAAGCGGTGAAGAGACACCCGGCAACTTCAGCGAAATAAGCCCCGAGATTATAGATGCCGTTGACTATGTCGTTGGCTACAGGCAGCTCGAGAGGGGCAAGGCAAAGTCTTCGGGTATCATTAAACTTACAGAAAACGGAACAGTAACCATCATCAGACAATGACAGATGAGAAGAAAGAACCTGATCTCATAGACCGTTTCAATATTTGGCGTGAGAAACATATTTCGCATAAGCGCTTTGTGCTTATGTTGAGTTTTGCAGTGGGCGTGCTTTCGGCGCTTGCGGCATATCTGCTGCACCATTTGATACACTTCATACAGCATCTGCTCACTGGTAACTTTGATGCCCACACGTTCAACTGGCTCTATCTTGTCTTTCCTGTAATAGGTATTTTCATAACTGGTCTATTCATACGCCGGGTGGTGCGTGACGACATAAGCCATGGAGTGACAAAGGTGCTCTATGCCATATCGTGCCGCAAGGGGCAGATACGTTCGCACAATACATGGTCGTCGTTGATTGCCAGTGGTATCACCATTGGTTTCGGTGGCTCGGTGGGAGCAGAGTCTCCTATTGTGATGACCGGTTCGGCAATAGGCTCGAACCTTGGCCGTCTTTTCAAGATGGAGAAGAAGGTGATGATGCTGCTGATAGGTTGCGGTGCAGCCGGTGCGGTGTCGGGTATCTTCAAGGCACCTATTACCGGTCTTGTGTTTGTGATTGAGGTGCTGATGATTGACCTTACAATGTCGTCACTGCTGCCTTTGCTCATATCGAGTGTTACCGCTGCCACGCTCTCATATATACTGATGGGAACGGAGACCATGTTCAAATTCAATATGGCCGAGGCCTTTGACCTTGCACGTGTGCCGTACGTGCTGCTGCTTGGTATTGTGTGCGGCCTGGTCTCGCTCTATTTTACAAAGGTGACCGTCGCGGTCGAGGGCTTTTTCAAAAGATTCAAGAATCCATACGTGAGGCTGCTCATAGGTGGCGGTGCGTTGAGTGTGCTTATCTTCCTTTTCCCGCCACTCTATGGCGAGGGTTATGAGACCATCAAACAGCTTATCGACGGTTCATCGGCTACATCGGAGATGATACTTGAGAAATCGCTCTTCTTCGACCATACGCACCTGTTGTTGCTCTTCATGTTCCTGCTTGTGGTGTTCAAGGCCTTTGCCTCCACGGTGACCAATTGTGGCGGCGGTTGTGGCGGAATTTTTGCACCAAGCCTTTTCTTGGGTTGCGTGACGGGTTATCTGTTTGCAAGCCTGTGTAACATGACCGGGTTCGGTGTAAAGGTCATTGAGGAGAACTTCGCTCTCTTTGGAATGGCGGCGTTGATGTCGGGCGTGTTCCACGCGCCATTGACAGGCGTATTTCTCATTGCAGAGCTTACGGGCGGTTATGACCTTTTCCTGCCGTTGATGATGGTGTCTGTGTCATCGTTCCTTACCGTGAGGCTCTTTGACAGCAATAACATCTACGCGGTGCGTCTTGCACAGCGCGGTGAGCTTATTACCCATCACAAGGACCAGGCAGTGCTCACGACCCTGAAGATTGCCGACGTGGTAGAGAAGAATTTTCTGCCAGTCAGCCCCGAGATGGATTTGGGTGCACTCACGTCGGTTGTGGCAAAGACAAAGCGCAACATTTTCCCGGTGCTCAATGCGGCCAAACGTCTTGTGGGTGTAATATACCTGGATGATGTAAGGCACATAATGTTCCGCCAGGAGCTTTATCACCGTTACAGTGTTGCATCGCTAATGCGTGAGGTGCCCGTGAGATTGAGCATAGAGGAGCCAATGGAGGTGGTGATGCGCAAGTTTGAGGATACTGGAGCATGGAACCTGCCGGTAGAGGATGTCACTGGCGAGTATGTGGGCTTCATATCAAAATCGGCCATATTCACGGCCTACCGTAATACTTTGTTGGAATTTACATCTGATTGATTATGCATAATTTGAGAATAGTATATCTGGGAACTCCCGATTTTGCGGTTGAGCCCTTGCGCCGTCTGCTCGAGAAGCAGCGCTCTTGCAAAGAGTGTGGCTATGAGATTGTGGGTGTGGTTACAATGCCCGACAAGATGATAAACAAACGCGGTAACCAGTTGCTCATGAGCCCGGTGAAGCAGTATGCCGTGGAGCAGGGATTACCGGTGTTGCAGCCCGAATCGCTCAAGGACGAGGCGTTCCAGAGCGCGTTGCGTGCGTGGGGTGCCGACCTGCAGATTGTGGTGGCATTCCGTATGTTACCCGAGAGTGTGTGGAATATGCCCCGCCTGGGAACATTCAATCTCCATGCTTCGTTGCTGCCACAGTATCGTGGTGCAGCTCCCATCAATTGGGCAATAATCAACGGTGACAAGGAGACCGGCGTGACGACATTCTTTCTGAAACATGAGATTGACACGGGTGATGTAATATACCGCGATGTTGTTGCCATTGACGATTGTGACAATGCAGGCACATTGCACGACAAACTTATGCTGCAGGGTGGTGAGACAGTGTTGCGCACTGTTGAGGCTATTGTGAACGGCAGTGTGACAGCTATAGCACAGGATGATATGACTGTAGACGAACTGCGCCCGGCACCAAAGATTTTCCGCGATACTTGCCACATTGATTGGCAGGGTTGTGTGGATGGCATATATAACTTTGTGCGCGGAATGTCGCCATATCCTGCGGCGTGGTGCGAACTTGTCAATGCCAATGATGAGGCTGTGGCACTGAAGGTGTATGCTGTCTCGAGGGAGTATGTGCAGCACGGTAAGGCTGTGGGAACAATTGTCACCGATGGCAAGAATTATATTAAGGTTGCTGTGAAGGATGGATATGTATCGCTCGACGAGGTGCAGCTTGCCGGCAAGAAACGTATGCCGGTTGCCGACCTGTTGCGTGGATTCTCCATCGAGGGTGCAAAGTGCATAAAGTGATACGCCAGTCGTTACAAAGTATATGATATTGCTGGGCTGCAACGTCTGCAGCCCAGCAATATTGTGCCGGGAAGGGAGTTTTTTGTTAAAATATTTGGATTTAAGACAATATTTTCTTTCCTTTGCAACAGATTTCAATAATAAACCTGTAAAAACTATTGCCTATAGAAAAATCTCTACTTCAATTTTAACAGTAGACATAATGGAAAATTTAAAGCAGATGGCCGATGATGCATTGGTCACACTTTATTTGGAAGGCAATAATTCGGCATTTGATGCTTTGCTGAACCGTCATAAGGACAGGTTGTTCAACTACATATTCTTCATAGTACGTTCAAAGGAGGTGGCTGAGGACATCTTCCAGGAGACCTTTGTCAAGACTATCGTTACCTTGCAGCAGGGGCGTTATACCAATGACGGCAAGTTCGCGGCGTGGATAACACGCATTGCCCACAATCTTGTCATTGACCAGTTCCGCATCGAGAGGAATGAGAATGCAGTCTCAAATGATGAGGTTGAGTTTGACCTGCTCAATGATGCAAGGCTCTCAGAGGGTACAGTTGAGAACCGTATTGTAAATGACCAGGTACTTGCCGACGTGCGTATGCTTGTCGATGAGTTGCCCGATTGTCAGCGCGAGGTGGTATTCATGCGTTATTATCAGGATATGTCATTCAAGGACATTGCCGACATTACAGGTGTGAGCATAAATACCGCCCTTGGACGTATGCGCTATGCGATACTCAATATGCGCCGCATTGCAGCCGAGAAGTGTGTATCTTTGGTGCTTGAGTAAAGATTTGGAAACATTATGGTATATCCCGCGAAGAAAATTTTCTTCGCGGGATATACTATTTTATTGTTGCCTGCGTTTATATAACAGAACAAAGAAACAAATGCCTATGGATAAAACTTCTACTTCGGGATTCAACATTGATGGTTCAGTTATCGGACAGGCTCTTAAAAAAGAGAAATTTCCCAAGCCAAGCATCTCTTCGCTTGAGTTCCTCAAGAATTTTGCAAGGAACTTCAGAGTTAAGGATGGTATTGAAGGGGATATAAGGGAAATGGTACTCAACTGATAGTGTGTGAGTGACTGAAAAGCATATTTATGCTGTTTTTCACTCCCGGCCAATGAGGGTGGACTTTTTGTGAAGTCCCCCTCTTTCTCTTTTGGTTGGGCCACGCGGCTATGTTACGTATATGTTACGTTTTTTTAAGAGAAAATAGGGCTTTGTAATCCGCGCTGTTAAAACCGTTTTTTGTAATTTTGTATCCATTTAAGCAAAAAAAGTTGGAAATGCATAAAAAAGATTCATATCTATCCGCTTCCCTGTCGAATGACTCGGTAGAGGTGAAGAACGGCGCGGGCAGGAACATTATTCCGCCACCCGAGAAAGAACCGTTGTGGAAGCAGTATCTTGAGAAGTTCAAGGATCCTATAATAATAGTGCTTCTCGTTGTTTTCTTCTTTTCCGTGACAGTTGCGGTGTACGAGATTTTCTGGATGGGCAAGGGATGGTCCATTCTTCTTGAACCATCGGGTGTGCTGACTGCGCTGTTGCTGGCTACAGGTGTAGGCTTCATCTTTGAGGTGAAGGCCGGCAAGGAGTTTGAAATCCTTAACAAGGTGAAGGATGAACGCCCCGTGAAGGTCATCCGCCGTCAGTCGGGGAGTGCAGTTCCCAATGTCATGATGATTCAGAAGCAGGATGTCGTGGTGGGCGATATCGTAAAGCTCGAGAGTGGTGATGAAATACCAGCCGACGGTCTTCTGCTTGAGTCTACAATGCTGCGTGTCGATGAGTCGAATTTCACCGGAGAGCTGTATGCCAACAAGAGTGCCGATGAGGCCGCTTTCAAGGATGATGCCACCTATCCGTCAGACTTCCTTTTGAGGGGCGCAACCGTAATTGAGGGTAATGGTGTGTTCAAGGTTACTGCAACAGGCATGGATACCGAGGAGGGTAAAGGTGTTGCCCGCACGCAGGAGGGCAGTGATGTAGAGACACCACTGAACCGTCAGTTGGCGCAGCTTGGTAAAGCAATCTCGGTTACAAGCTTTGTCATTGCAGCATTGATTGTTGTGGGGAGAATGATATATTTCTTTTTCTTTGACGGCGATGATTCCAACAATCATAGCTTTATAGAAATTGCCGAGTTTGTGCTTGCCTCCATAATGATTGCCGTTACGCTTATTGTCGTTGCAGTGCCTGAGGGATTGCCGATGAGCGTGACTGTGAGCCTTGCGCTCAGTATGCGCAAGATGCTCAAGGAGAACAACCTTGTTCGCAAACTGCACGCTTGTGAAACAATGGGTGCTGCAACGGTTATCTGCACAGACAAGACGGGTACACTTACAAAGAACAGGATGACGGTTGTTGAAACTGATTTCTACGGTGGTGATGCGGAACTTGAACTCATACGTCGCAATATGGCTGTAAACTCGACAGCCGAGGTCTACAAGGGTGATGACGGTGAGCTGGTTACCATTGGAAACCCCACCGAGGTGGCTCTGCTGAAATGGCTGCACAAGAATGGTACCGATTACGCAATGTACAGAAGAATTGCAACAGATGTGAAACAGATACCGTTCTCCACCGAGATAAAATATATGCAGACAACAGCTGTGATGCAGGAGGGTGGTGCTCCGGTAAGGTTCATAAAGGGGGCACCGGAGATTGTGCTGGGTATGTGTGATGCAATTGCCGGTGGGCAGGCTAGGAAGCATGTTGAGAATACACTGAAACTTTATCAGGGCAAGGCAATGCGCACACTTGGTATTGCATGTCAGTTTCTTGGCGATGGTGGTTCAAATGAAACCGTCTTCTTGGGCGTTGTGGGTATTGCCGACCCAATCCGTGAGGATGTGAAAGAGGCTATCGCTATGTGTAAGGACAATGCCGGTGTGCGTGTAATCATTGTTACTGGTGATACTCCGGGTACGGCAAACGAGATTGGCCGCCAGATTGGTCTGTTGGGTGATGGCGAGGAGAGCCTGACAATTACGGGACCGGAGTTCGCAGCAATGGATGACGGGCAGGCAAAGAGTCTTTTACGTAACAAAAGTTTCAAGATTATATCACGCGCGCGCCCCGATGACAAGGCAAGGCTGGTTATGCTGTTGCAGTCAATAGGTGAGGTTGTGGCTGTTACCGGCGACGGAACAAATGATGCCCCGGCGCTTAGCAAGGCACAGGTTGGTCTCTCAATGGGCGATGGCACATCGAGAGCCAAAGAGGCAAGTGACATAACCATTATCGACAACTCCTTCTCAAGCATAAACAAGGCTATAATGTGGGGACGTTCCTTGTATCTGAACATACGTCGTTTCATAATCTTCCAGATGACAATCAACGTATGCGCGTGCCTCATTGTGTTGCTGGGCTCATTCATAGGCCTTGATTCTCCATTGACCGTGACACAGATGTTGTGGGTGAATCTCATAATGGATACCTTTGCTGCAATGGCACTCTCGTCATTGCCGGCCGACAGGACTGTGCTCTATGACAAACCGCGTAATCCTGACAGCCATATCATTGACAGGAAGATGCTGTGCCGTATTCTTGGGGCAGGTTTGCTGTTCTTTGTGCTGTTGGCTGGTTTGTGGCAGTTGCTTTGGCATACGAATATTGATTCTGTGAGTGATTTGCTGTCGCCGGAATCCTTGAAACTGTTCTTTGCGGGTTTCTCGAATATGGAGAGGATAAAGAGCCACCTTAGCGGTTATGAGCTTGGTGTGTTCTTCTCGATATTCGTGATGTTACAGTTCTGGAATCTGTTCAATGCAAAATATTTCCGTACTGACAGGAGCCTTATACAGGATATTGCAAGGTTGTTCACAAATCCCAATGCAGTGAAGGAGTCATACAGTGCTGGTTTCCTGTGGATTGCATTTGCCATCCTGGCGGGTCAGTTTCTCATTGTTACATACGCAGGTGCCATGTTCAACGTGGCACCGTTGAGCCTTGCCGATTGGGGCTGTATTCTGCTCATTACCTCGCCGGTGCTGTTGGTAGCGGATGTGGTGCGCTTTCTTTGGAATGTAGTAAAAAGGAAAAAGGGTTGAGCTTCTGAATCAAAAGACAGAGACAATCAAGGACAAAAACGTTGCTTTAGGCTGTATGCCATAAAATAAAAATAGGTCGTGCGCGCGCACGACCTATTTGATTTATTATGAGGATTCTTCTTATGCCTCCTCGATTGCAGCGTATCCATCCGAAATGAGCCGCCTTTTCATTTTTTTTGTGATTGCTGATTTTGCAGCCAAAAAAACATGTTCAATCTGAATGAAAACAACCGCATTGTAATGGCGCAGCATCCTGCGGATTTTAAAAGGGAAAAAATGAATTTTAAAAGCACGAAAGGGCAAAAAACTCTCCCTCTTGCGTAAGAGGGGCAACGCGGGGGAGCGTTGCTTGCGACGACGGGAGCTTTAGCTCCCCAAAGGAGTGCCGCCAGGCCTGCGCAGCCGTGAGGGAGATTGAAACCAAACCGCGAATATCTATCTCCTCCACCGCAAGCGGTCCCCCTTCTCTTATCAAAGAGAAGGAGTTTTGAACCACCGCCTGGAGAGGGTTACAACCGTGCCAATGGTTTGGGCAAACACATCGGTTTGCCCCTTCTATGTTGTATTCCAAATAATTGGTTCTTATTTTTGCTTATCTGATATTAAAAATCAAACAATTAGCTTTTTTGTATCTTTTTTAAGGCATATGATACCTCTGCCGAAGATTTCTT
>JAZTXR010000072.1:0-37356 GCA_045636545.1 Bacteroidaceae bacterium | reverse complement strand
GACTAACTTTGCCACAGATTTCGAAATCAGACTAAAAAATCGCGCGATTATGAGAAAAAAAACAATGTTAAAAATCGGAGAGTTCTCACAGATGATGCAAGTGACCGTGAAGACCTTGCGCCACTATGAACAAAAAGGGTTATTGTTTCCCTGCGAAGTGGATGAGTGGACGGGCTACCGCTATTACAGCGTTGAACAGATGCAAAGGCTCAACACTATCCGCCAATTGCAAAGTCTCGGTTTCTCGCTTGACGAAATCAAGGAGTTGTACGAAGAAGGGGCACACGCCCCAAGTGTCGAACAACTGAACGAGAAGATAGAGAAGACGGAGCGACAGCTGCAATTATTGGTGGCACGACGCAGTCAGTTGGTCAACTGGGTGAACGCATACAAAAAAATTAAAACAATGAACAAATCAAAATTCAGTATTCAATCTTTGCCCGAAATTATCGTGGCAAGCCATCGTGAAGTAATTTCTGACTATGCCGCCCTCGGACCATTATGTGTAGAGAAAATAGGTCCAGAAATGCAACGCCTCGGTTGTAAGTGCCCGGCTCCAGGCTATTGTTTCACCATTGAGCACAATAAGGAGTATCGTCCCACCGAAATTGATATCGAGTATTGCGAACAGGTGGAAGAGATGGGCACAGACAATACCATCATACAATTCAAGCATCTTGATGCTGTTCCCAAAGCACTCTGCATGAAACACATCGGTCCTTATGAACGCTTCCATGAATCATTCACCGAAGCATTTGCCTACATGGAAGAACAAGGCTACAAGATGGCCGGAGCTCTCCGCACTTCCTACATTGACGGCGCATGGAATCAGGAAGACCCAGAACAATGGCTATCGGTAATTCAGATTCCTATTGAATAATCTGGAAACAACCTACAGGTTCTCATAAGTATTCAGCATTCTATTATTGAATACCTAATAACACAAAGAATACGGGATTCAGAAATGAGTCCCGTATTCTTTATTTACACAAAATTATGGATGGTTCCGCGTAAACACATCCGCTCTGTCACATTCATCAAAATCTCTTTGCTCACACTCTCCGCGACATCGAAATCTCAGCCATCGAACGCAAAATGTCGCACACCGAATCCGAGTGCAGGATTAAATTGGATCATCAAATTGTTTTGTTGCACAATAGGCTTTAACCCCCATTTTGGCAGTAGTATTCAAAATAAGAGCAATAGCAGGAATTAGTATTGCCCTCAAATTTCTTCTATTGGTCTTGATAATTTGGAGGATAGAAAAATTGGATGAGGTGAACTGAAAACCTTAACTAAACACAACAGCACCCTTTGACCATAAAGCCAAAGGGTGCTGTAAATAGTCTATTTGATTAACTAAATCAGTATGTCAAGGCGAATTTCAAACCGACCGCCTCAGAAATCATAATGAATATAGATAACTGCATATCGGTTTCGCCTTTTTCAAGCATAGCCACATACTCACGCTTCTTACGAATCTTATCGGCAAGCTGCTATTGAGTAATTCCGGCTGATTTGCGGGCGTTTTTTAACACCTCGGCATAGTACCAGGCACGAGACTTCGCATCAAACTCATCACGCGAAGCAGTACCCTTTGCTCCGTACTCATCGACAAACATTTCCTCTGAAAAACAAAAAGAGTATATTTCTGGCACTTAATAACATACGCGAGGCAAATTCAGAATTTTGCCTCGCGTATATATAGTATTAATAAGCTATCACTTCCTCTTGTTCACCATTGCATCAATTGCGGCGACGGCTGTGATGTTGAGAATCTCCTGAACAGAGCTCTCGAAATCGATGAAGTGGATTGGCTTGTTCAAGCCCATCTGGATTGGTCCGATAATCTCGGTATCGGAACCGAGCGCCTGCATCATCTTGTATGACGATGATGCCGAGTTCAGATTAGGGAATACCAATGCATTCACCTCACGTCCCTTGAGTTTGTTGAAAGGATACTTCTTGTCGCGCAGTTCGCTGTTCATTGCAATGTTCACCTGCATCTCGCCGTCGAGCAACCAATCGGGATAGTTCTCGTGGATGTGGGCAACAGCCTTGCGCACACGCTCGGCACTACCGCCCTGGTCTGTTCCAAAGTTAGAATATGACGCCATTGCTATCACAGGCTCATGGTTGAAGAAACGTACCGACTTCTCGGTCAAGCGGGCAATGTCAATGATTGTCTCCAAGTCGGGTGCACGGTTAATCAAGGTATCAGCAACGAAGAATGTTCCCTTCTTTGAGTTGATGATGTGCATTGTGGCAAATGTGCTGTAGCCCTCCTGCATGCCAATAACCTCCTTGGCAACCTTGATGGTGTTCGAGAACTTTGTATAGAGTCCTGTCACGAAAGCATCGGCATCACCGGTCTCAACCATCATCATACCAAAGTAGTTGCGCTCGAACATTTTGTCGTTGGCCTCTTCAATGGTATAACCCTCGCGCTGGCGCTTGTTGGTGAGAATCTGTGCATAACGTTCGCGGCGCTCCTCCTCATTGGGATGACGCAAGTTAACGACCTCAATACCTTCAAGGCTCAATCCGAGCTCGGCAGCAAGCTTATTGATAACTTCGTCATTACCCAAAAGGATAGGTTGGCATATACCCTCCTCCTTCGCCTGTACGGCAGCCTTCATCATTGAAGGATGTGCGCCCTCGGCAAATACCACACGCTGTGTCTCGGTGCGCGCCATGTCATGAATCTGCTGCGTAAGTTTAGACTCACGACCCATAAACTCGAGCAGATGCTCCTTGTACTTCTCCCAGTCGGTAATCTCCTTGCGTGCGACACCGCTTGCAATGGCAGCCTTTGCCACTGCTGTTGACACCTCGACCAGAAGACGTGGATCAACAGGCTTTGGAATAAAGTAGTCACGACCGAAAGAGAGCTTACCCACCTTGTATACCTTGTTTACAATCTCGGGCACAGGTTGCTTGGCAAGGTTTGCGATGGCATGGACGGCAGCAAGCTTCATCTCTTCGTTGATGGCTGTTGCAGCCACATCGAGCGCACCGCGGAAAATATATGGGAAACCGATTACGTTGTTAATCTGGTTGGGATAGTCACTACGGCCGGTACTCATAAGCACGTCGGGGCGGCATGCCATAGCTGCCTCGTATGTAATCTCGGGTTCGGGGTTTGCCAAAGCAAAGACAATTGGGTCATTTGCCATCGAACGCACCATATCCTGTGACAGGACATTGCCCTTTGAAAGGCCAAGGAAGACATCAGCACCAACGATTGCCTCGGCAAGTGTGGTGATGTCGGTGCGTGTTGTGGCGAACTCCAACTTCTCGGGGGTGAGGTTTGTACGTGAAGTACTTATTACACCACGGCTGTCGAGCATAACGACGTTCTCGCGCTTTACGCCAAGTGCCACATAGAGCTTTGTACATGAGATTGCAGCAGCGCCGGCGCCATTCACGACAACCTTCACATCACCTATCTTCTTGCCGTTCACCTCAAGTGCATTGAGCAGACCGGCAGCAGAGATTATGGCTGTTCCGTGCTGGTCATCGTGCATCACTGGGATATCGAGTTCCTCTTTAAGGCGGCGCTCAATCTCAAAGCACTCGGGTGCCTTGATATCCTCGAGATTGATACCACCGAATGTCGGAGCTATAGCTTTCACTGCCTGAATGAACTTCTCGGGGTCCTGCTCATCGACCTCAATGTCGAACACGTCGATACCGGCGTATATCTTGAAGAGAAGCCCTTTACCCTCCATCACAGGTTTGCCGGCAAGAGGGCCAATGTTGCCCAAGCCTAGAACGGCTGTACCGTTTGAGATTACAGCAACAAGGTTGCCTTTGTCGGTATACTTGTATGCATCGTTGGGGTTCTCCTTAATCTCGAGACAAGGCTCGGCTACACCGGGAGAGTAGGCCAACGAAAGGTCGGTCTGTGTGAAATAAGGTTTTGTCGGCACTACCTCAATCTTTCCGGGACGTTTTCCCGCGTGGTAGTTCAACGCATCTTCTTTGGTAATCTTTGCCATTTTTATTATTTGTTGTTTGTTATTGTATTCATATCTGTAGAAATCATATTCTACACCTCTATTATCTGCGCATGGTGGTCGCTGAATTTACTGTTCCACTCCTCCAACTGATATTCCACATCTTTTATATTCGTGAAAGTATAGTCAAGGAAAAATCTCTGTTCTTCTTTGAAAAGCCAATGGTATGTTGTCCTGCTCTCCTTGCCAAACTCTTCATTGTTCTGTTGATGGTAAAGGCTGTGTATTCCGTACCGGGAAAGAAACTCCACAATCTGCAACAATGTACCACGTTTGTGGCTTTCATCCTTTTGCCCCACAAAACAGTTGAAATCACCCGACAGTATAACCCTTTTACCACAAAAGAATTGCGAATAGTATTTTATGGCCTCCAACGCTATCTGTGGATAGCCCATATTCCTGTTCGTCGCTGTAATTGTGGGCCACATCGCTATCAACAGTAAATCGCCACTGCATAACGGCAATATGTATCTGTGTTCTTCGCAGAACCATTCGGGCACGTAAAATCCATGTTCCTTATTACATATTATCCCAAGCCCCTTTGTACTCTCTTCGGGAACAGCAAAACGGAAAAGCGTGTATTTATCGGGCAACGCAAACTCTGCCGAAGAGTGTATTTCCGGAAGGATATATACATCTGCACCCATTTCCAACAGCGTATCTATTTTCTTTTGAGTACAGTGGTGTATGTTGTATGATATAATCTTCATTGCGCCGTTGTTTTACTCATAAAGCTATCGCCGGCCTCACCGACACCAAAAAGCGCAAAATCGTACTTCACAGGGTCATCGGGCGAGAGCTTGCGCAATTGCGCTGTCAGTTCCTCGACCGTCCTGCGGTCATTCTGCTTGCGGGAAACCAATCCCAGTAGACGTGCCGTGCGTGCGACATGGACATCGAGCGGAATCATAAGCCCGGCAGGGGAAACGCCTCTCCATATACCCAAGTCCACCACCCCATCCTTGCGGCATAGCCAACGGAGCATCATGTGCATTCTCTTGCAAGCCGACGCAGGCTTACCTTTCTGCGCTACGGGATTGCTTATGTGCCTTGTGGTCTCTCCACCGTTTGCAGCAGCCAACTCGCCACGTAGCCTTTCAATGCCGTCCCAGACAGTGCAGTCAAGGAAGAATGTCTCCATTGTCCCATACTTTGCATAAATATTTTTCAGTCCACGGCATATATATTTGAAGTCGCGTACAAAGAATGTGCGGTGAATATTCAGCGAACCGTCAAGTTGCTCCCACTCGCCACCCATGACAAATTCGTATGGCGCCGAGCGCATTATATCGTGGAACATCTTCCGCCCCGAGGCCAGAATCATCTTCCTGTTTCCCCAGGCGATTATCGAGGCCAGCAGCGCAACAATCTCAACATCCTCGCGACGGCTGAAAGAGTGAGGGAACGATATCGGGTCGTTCTTGATGAACTCCCTACAGTTATATATTGCCAGCTTTTCGTCAAGCACAGCCCTCAAGCGCTCCATAATCACCGCTATTAAAGCATTGTCATTGCCTGCTCAAGCTCGCTGTATGTGTCATCGCAAGCAGGAACGAGTGGCAGACGGAGAACATTCTCCACCTTTCCGTGAATGTTGAGCAGCGCCTTGATACCCGAGGGGTTGCCATCGACAAAGATTAGCTGGAACAGTTCGTTGAGTCTGTCGTGCTGGTCGCGTGCATCACTCACTCGTCCCTCCTGCATAGCGCGTACAAGCGCTATCATCTCCTTGGGATAGGCATTTCCGAACACCGAAATAACGCCCACACCACCGGCTTCCATTATATCCACGGTGAGGGCATCGTCGCCCGAGAAGACATCAAAATGAGGAGGCTTCAGTGCTATGAGCTCCTTGAGCTGGGCAAGATTGCCCGATGCCGCCTTGTAGCCAACGATATTAGGGCACTCGTTTGCAAGGCGCGCTACCGTTGCGGGAAGTATGTTCACGCCGGTGCGGCCGGGGACATTGTACATATAGACAGGAAGGTCTGTTGCCTCGGCGATAGCCTTATAGTGGCGATAGATACCCTCCTGAACGGGCTTGTTGTAGTAGGGGGCAATGGAAAGGATGGCATCGACACCTGTGAGGTCCTCGGTCTTTATTTCCTCAACCACATTGCGTGTGCAGTTGCCACCGATACCAAGCATGATGGGCATGCGGCCGTCTACCTGTTTTATGATGCGCTTTCGAATCTCACGTTTCTCTTCGGTTGTCAACGTAGGAGTCTCACCTGTTGTGCCAAGCACACACAGGAAATCGGTTCCGCAGTCAAGGTGCATCTGCACAAGCTGCTCAAGGGCTGCATAATCAACTTCGCCCTCCTTTGTAAAGGGAGTCACAATAGCGACACCCATACCTTTCAGTGTTTTTCGCATCATAAAATATCAAATTTATTCTGGAATGCAAAATTACATCAAATTTCGCTATTTCGGTATATATATTTTATAAAAATATACTAAAAATATGGTGTTGGGGTTCGGGGTCAGCACAAAAAATAAGGAGCCTAGTATTGCACCAGACTCCTTATCAATTAAACTATCCATTAATACTTTACAAATTATTGTGCTCTGATTATCATTAAGGGAGCATCATTCCCAAAGATTGCCCCAGGAGCCTCTACTCCTGTTTGAACCTGCGACAATGTTGTCTTTTTCTTCCTCAGGCACCGTGTAGGACGTTGCCATCATTTTCTCTGTAATGACATCAATTACTGTCAATTCCGGTTTTATATATTCTTTCATAATGTTCGCTATAAATCATTTTACATACACTTTCCTATTGCCGATAATATAAACTCCCTTCTTCAACGCATCAATGCCATTTACATAATCTACTTTGACTCCGGATGCCGTATAAACATCTTCGGGAAGAGATACAGTAGTAACATTATCTTCCACAGAGGTGCTGTTACCACCTGTATGCGATACACTCATCGACTTACCGTTTGATTTGCAGGCAGGTATTGTAATGTATGCCCTGAATGGAGCGACCTTGCAGTTTTTCCCCACCAAGACAAATTCACCGTTTACGGCATCGAACACATAATATCTGTTTTCCGAATCCGAATTCAGAACAGAGTTCCCATAATTGGCGGTCATGGATATTCCGTTTACCGAAATGTCTTCGGCATCTATGGTAGAAACGAAAGACTCAATCACAACATCGGCAAAAGGCGCCATGTTGTCTCTGCACTTGATTATATAAGGCATATTTGCCTGCATTTTCTCCACAGGTTCAAAACTGAGAGTATTGCTGGCAGCATCGTACGATGCAAGCTTTTCAACAGCAACACCATTTTGCGCAAGTGCGTTCATCTGCACTTCATCAACATCGAACGGCAGGACAACGGTTGACCACAAACCAGCCTCAAACTCACGATTGAACGATGCCGACAGGCACTCTACATTGTAATCGGACCTGAAGCAGTAATCACTATCGTAAAGCCTTAACCCCTCGCAACTGTACCCTTCACCACACACGACAGCATTACCCGTTGCAATGTTTCCGGCAACAGAGCCATGCTTGACATAGCACAACGCATTGGGATTGGGTAAAGCAAGGGTAGCTCCAATAGATTCCACGTTCCTGATATCAAGCGTAGAGAACTCTTCGGCCGACGCAAGCTCATCGGCAAGCGAGCCGACAACCCATGATGGCACGTAGCCGCTGAGAGTACTGAAATCAGTAACAGCGCCATGCAAAGAGACATCTCCTACGATGCAATAGGAAGACGAATCATCAGGTTTCATGTCTGAGGTTCCCGATATTGTAAGAACTGAATTGCGCACCAATATGGGATGAACGCCCTCCTGCATACCGGCATCGGTAAGATAATATGCGCGTAACACCTCGCCGCTGTTTCCACTTATGCGGTCGGCATCGGTTGTAAAGACCACAACCCTACACCATCCATCATCCAGGAATGAATATTGGATTGTATGTTTCCAGTTCTTGACGCCACCGCGTCCAATAGTATACGGGCAACGGTCGCCAAGTTCAAATGGGTCGAGACCGCCGGTATTGTCCAAGGCCATCCCTCCGGGCAACAGGATATCGAACTGGAAGGCCCATATATCGGCTGCATCGTTATTCATTACAATACTGAAGCAGCAGGCATCATCCGACGTAGTGCCTGGTTGTGCCTTGAAAGGCACGACCTGCAATACATCTTCGGCATATACAGCTGTTGCAAACAGCACAGCCATAAAAGTATGGATTATTCTTTTCATAGATAAATCATTGTTTGTTATTACTCTTCCAAAAGGACCGTAGCAATGCCCATGGCATCGGTGACGTTAAAGACCTTGTCATCATTCATGTCGGAGACCTCTTCAATGAAAACATCCGTCTCCTCTTCAAGGACAAAAGTCACCATGTTCATAACATCGGTCACATTTACCAGATTGTCGCCATTGGTGTCACCCCGTTTATACACGGCAATACGTCCGTTGCGGGTTGATGCCGTGAGGCGCGTTCCATCCGCTGTGCATACCGATACCTGGTTAATCTTTGTACGCTCCGATAATCCTGTAGCATAATCATCGGGCACACTGGTTTTGAGTTCCAGAAGCCGGGTATTCCCAGGAGGGAGCATTCCGCCTACCAGAGAAAACAGATAACATGTATCACTTACTGCCGTATACGACACCGAGTATCCGCTCGCCTTCTCATTTATGAAGACACTCGATAAATCGGGTTTTATATTCTGCGGAAATGTCAATTGGAAACTCATATCGCGCAATGTATCAAGTGCGGTAATGTAAAGTGGCACATCAAGAATATCACCTGGCTTTCCGATGACAGTCATCATGTAGAAGGCATACTTGTTATCCTCCGGCATCTGCGGTTCACCAGGGTTATAGGGATTGAACTCAAAGCGTGCCACAAAGTGTATATCCTTTTTCTCCATGGTGTATGAGAACTGCAATAACGAGGTATACAGAGTATCGGCCACATACCAGCCAAGGAAACGATATCCCTCATTTGCCGTCGCCTTTACAGTGCAGCTTTTACCCTCCAAAAGGCGTGCTGAAGTTGTAGAGACTGTACCACCATCCTCGGTAGAGACCTTGACATTGTGACGCAGTATCGGGTCAACCGGTTCCGATGGGCTTGATGGATTGAACCGGAAATGTGCAGTCAATGTCTCGTTGGCGGCAGTAGTAGTGTACTTGAACGAACGGGCAGATGAGACAGTGTCTCCTGCCTGATTTGTCCAATTAACGAAAACATAGCCCTCTTCACACGAAGCATTCAATGAAACCGTTGTGCCGCTCTGGTACTTTCCACCACCGCTTACACTGCCGCCTTTTTCGGCTGCAAGCGTAAGACGGAAGTATTGTATCAATAACGGGTCTGCAGGCTCTGCAGGAGCTGAAGGCGCAAACTTGAAGTGCGCAGTCAGTGTCTCATCGCCATACCCTTTTACAAAATTGAATGAGCCGGCCGATGACACCGTATTGCCATGGGCATCGGTCCATTTCTCAAACACATAGCCCACCGCCGGCGACACACGTATCCCGACTGTAGTTTCGGGTACATAACGTCCGGCGCCATATACAGAACCCCCATCGGCAGGCAAAGCCTTTAATGTAAGCTTACGCGGAACCACACCAGGTTCTGCCGGGTCAGTGGGGTTAAACTCCTGTCCCCACGTTGTAATGCTGCACAGCAGCATTACAAGGAGAGACAAATATCTTATCCGTTTCATAGCACAAATATCATTACTTTACAACGACCTTTACTGCACCGGCTGATGTGCGTACAATATATGTGCCTGGAGCAACAGGGACTGTGCGCTCGCCGCTGAACTCGGCAACAACACGTCCATCAGCAGCCAAAATAGTTACTTTACCTACGGCACCGCTTACCTCAATACCGCCATTAATGGCTGCAACTGTTATTCCGGCAGACTCAAGTTCTGCTACAGAGGTTGTTCCCGACGCTTTTGTAACACCAAGTACAAAACGGTCTGTATATGTTCCCGCCTCGGCTGTGAATGTATAATCCCCATCAGCAAAATTATGTGAAACGCCTGTGGCGTTATCAAACAGGACAACCTCCTTTGCATCACAGCGTGGCAATGAGAATGTATATTTACCATCCTTTGCAAGCATCACGCCCAGCTGAACATTACCGCCATCATAAGGACGTTCGTTTATAGCGTACTCAGTGCCTTCGCCACCAATAGTATAAAGTTGCGGACATGTGCCCTCGGCTGCAAAGAACTTGCTTGCATCGCATGCAGTCTCATACTCCATGGATGCAGCATCATTGAAGACCACGCGGGTGCGGTCATTGGCATCGCCACATGAGAGAAGGACATCCACCAGCTGACGGTTTCCGGCAGATACCTTACGTGCAGGAGCGCTCTGCTGGTTGACAATCTCGTTTGTAAGCTGACGGCCCGTCTCGGGGAACGAAATACTGTTTATATTCTCGGGGCACTGCACAAAGAAGGCCTCATTGGGTTCTATTGCATAGTCATCATCAATAATTGAATATGCGTTGTATTTCTTGTTATAGACATCGTAAGTTGTTATCGGTGCCGTGAAGTTGAGCGCATGTATATTGTACCAGCATTGCCAAGGATTACCCACGAGGTTCCAGCCTGCATTTGAGGCCTTTTCACTTGGGTTTGCGGCAAGCGCCTTTACAGATTCCTCGTTTGAAACCACGATTTGTTTACTCTCATTCTCAAGCGCTGTGAATGTGAGCCAGCAATCGGCGCTTGCCTGTACAATAAAGCCTGTTCCGGCTGTTATTACAGCATCATCGGTATAATTCTTCCAGTTACCCGAAGCACCGTTTGCAGCACGTGAGGCACCGTCGTAATAACGGAATACGAATTTTGCTCCTTCTGTATCGGCCGTAACATCACTTACCTTGAAATCAAACGGCAAAGAGACAAAGAACCAATATTTGCCTTTAACATAGTAATTGTGTTTGTACTCTCCTTCGATTGATGTGGCATCGTTGTTTACAAGTATGCGTGCAAATGCATCGCTGCTTGTGCCACTATAATAATTGTATGATGTAGTATAAAGAGAATCGAATACCTGCACTGCATCTCCATTCAACTTTATTGAGCCACTCTTGTTGATTGTCAGGTTTGGCTTGCCATCGAAACGCTCACGCGCATTCATTAGAAGGTTACCATTAAGTGTCCAGTCTTTTATATCTCCGGTATTGAAACCTTCAATCTTGTAGTTATACCAATACTCATCGAGTTTATATGAATTTACAAGGAACGATGGGACCTTTACAACAACGTCCGTCGGACAGCCGTCAAGGAATTTTGATTTATATTCACCTCCGACTACGGTAGGAGACTTCAGTACAAGAGTCTTAAGGTTATCACAACTACTTAACATGCTACTTGCATGCGCTGAATAAAAAGATGTCGGAAGTTCAGCATAAACAAGTTCGTTACAATCACAAAATGTGCTGTAACTATGAGAGCCATTTTCCCCGAACACAATATCATTGTCAAGGAACAGTGAATCTATAGCAGTTTTATAGAACGCTGCATAACCTATTTGTTTAATATTAGAAGGTAAACGTAAATTCAATGCCGAGCAACCCGAAAATGTTCCGTTTTGAATATTAGTTATATTCTCAGACAAGAGAACTGTTTTAAGATTGTTACAACCTTGGAAACCATCGCCAGGTGTAGATACGAAATTATCTGGATAATCTACTTTTTCTAAAAGACGGCAATATTCAAAAGCCCGTTCACCTATGCGCTTCATATTGTCAGGCAAGATAGCCTCCTTTAACATTGAATAGGCAAAGGCACTATTATCAATTGTTTTCAATGTTGCAGGAAAATCTATTGTTTCAATATGAGAACAATAGAATGAACGTTTACCAATATCCTGCAATGTAGTGGGCAACACAACCTCATGCAAGAATATGCAATCAGTATTTCTCCTGTAAAATTGTTCATCGGGAATTTTTGTTACCTCAGCCTCGCTAAGGTCTATTGAATAGAGGTTAGTCATCATGGAAACCTTAGCCCAGTCATCGTCGTTCATCTTGCCGTTTATTTTTATACGGCGCACATCCTTTATATGGTCTACATTATATAGTATCTCAGTCCCAAGACTACCTGGTTCAAGAAGATTAACCTCAAAATATGGTGTCTTCTCTATCCCAATTTCAATTAATTGTCCGACAAAGGCTGATGAAGATGTCGAGTTATTCCTTGTATAAACCCATTTAATTTCATGTACACCAGGAACCATTCTCTCGAAATAACGATAACTTGTACTTTCATCAGTCGTACCGGTCTTTATATGACGTACAAGAACATCATCTATGTAAACTTTTAGAGACATTCCATTTGAATTATATACACCATAAGACAGTGTTGCATCTGAATCTATGCTTACCTTTGCTCTCAAGATAGCATTCCCTGGAGAATATAAATATGAAAGCAAGTAATTATTGCCATCAACTTTCCATTGTTGCCCAGCATCGTTTAAAAAGAAAATAGGATAATCACTCCATTCTGTGCTAACATACTTTGATGAAAGCAACAAACCGCCCTCAACGTTGTCGGCAGCCTCTTTTAGAAGTTCTGTGCTGCTCGTAGGGTCGTTATAGACTTTCTCAAAATTGTCTATAGTGTAAAAATATTTATCGCATTGCAGCAATTCTTCATAAAGACGTCTTTTGGCAATGTAATACTCTGCAGCCTCTTTTTCAATGAATTTCCATATAATATTGCCTTCAGTAAGTGTTGGGACAATACGGTCATTGGTTGCATCTGTTGCATAGCCTACAAATTCGGTCTCATTATAATAACCTGTATTTGCCGGAGCACGCTGTATCGTGTAGCCATCGGAATTTCCCGTAATTGTAAAGTAACAGTAATTGTTCAACGAAGACATGCTATTCAAAGAACTTGTTGCATATATATAGTATTTATTGTCACTGAACTGCAACGAATATGAACCGTCGGTCTGTTGTATTACATCCACAGCCACAGCCTTGTTGTATTCTCCGATAGCTGGGTATTGTGTACTTTTTGTACTCCTTGTCAAGAATTTTTCAGTACCAACATTGTAAAAATAATAGGTTTTTCCGCTCTCGATGGTAGAGAATTCGGGGAAGACTGGCGCTGTGCGCTCAGCTGCCCACACCTGTGCAGACAGCAAAAGGCTTGTCACCAGAAGAACAAGCGTTGATTTTAATCTTTTCATTGTTTTTGTTTTGGGTGAAATAATTGCTCAATGCCGCAAACATTTGCGGACATCAATTAAATTGGCGGTTTAGGTATGTAAGAAAACAAGAAGGACGTAAACTGCCCACTATTGCCTATCAACATACCAGGTACCGCCAAGTAACCCTCCACCCGATAAGCATGGACAATCTACGCCCAACGTTGGACGCAGACTCTCACTTTGCTTATTCTCGGTGTGAAATTGGCGGTTTCGGTATGTGAGAATAAGAAGCAAAAATCTAAATATTACAGGAAATACAAATTATTTTTTTAAAATACTCCTGTGATATCATTTTATTTACGTTCTTCTTTTGAGAATACGTCCACTATGGCATATTCCCATAAAGAAAAATTGTACTGTCTGGTTCTTAAATAAACATTTTTAAACGTTAAACATTTATATATTAACTTTTTTTGTCTTTGTGCAAAGATAGTTCAGTTTATCAAAATATCAAAACAAATAAGACGTTGTTTAGATTCAGGAACTTTTTAGTTAGCGCATAAAAGGGTGTACTAACAGAATCAGGGGCATCCGGTCAGGATGCCCCTGATTCATACAAATGCTACCAGGGATATGAAGTATGGAATTTATTATCGCAATGCAACCTGTTCATTTTGAATATGCTCCATTCTATCAACAGCTTCAAGCCTAGCTCTCTTTATAGTCTCAAGTATTCAGCATTGCAAGGAACTCATCCTCGGTCACAAGACGTACACCCATTTTCTGCGCCTTCTCCAACTTGGATGGTCCCATATTCTCCCCCATGAGAATGAAGGAAGTAGACTTGCTGACACTGCCGGTATTCTTTCCACCGTTGCGTTCAATCATCTCCTTGTACTCATCGCGTGAATGGTGCGTGAACACACCACTGATTACAATGCTCAGGCCTTTGAAGATGTCGCTTTTCTCTATGCCATCCTCCTCTTCTGTCTCAAATTTGAGCCCGGCTTCCCTCAGCCGGCCGACCAACAGCCTATTCTCCTCCTTTGCAAAGAAAGCACGCACAGCACCGGCAATGCGCTCACCAATCTCGTCAACAACTGTAAGTTCATCAAAAGATGCTGACATCAAGGCTTCGATGTTACCGAAGGCACGCGCAAGGCGCTTTGCCACTGTTGCACCTACAAAGCGTATGCCAAGTGCAAACAGGACTCTCTCAAAGGGCACCTGAAGCGATGCCTTTGCTGCGTTCACAATATTAATGGCCGACTTCTCGCCCATACGCGGCAGGAACATCAGGTCCTCAGGCTGAAGTGTGTAGATATCGGCAATATTCTTTACAAGACCATAGTTGTAGAGCTGTTCGATAGTCTCGGGGCCAATGGAGTCTATGTTCATTGCATCGCGCGATACAAAGTGCTCCATCTTGCCTTTTATCTGTGGCGGACAAGCACTCTCATTGGGGCAATAGTACGCAGCCTCGCCATCGTAGCGCACAAGCGGAGTGCCACACTCGGGACAGTTCCTTACGAAGCAAACCTTTTCGCCAAGCATGAAGCGTGCCGCAGTGTCGACACCTGTTATCTTGGGGATAATCTCACCACCCTTCTCGACATATACCATATCGCCGATGTGAAGGTCCAGTTTCTCTATGATATCGGCATTATGCAGCGAAGCGCGCCTCACTACCGTACCCGACAGCTGCACTGGGTCGAGATTGGCAACCGGTGTAACCACACCCGTGCGCCCCACCTGATAGGTGACCTCGTTGAGACGTGTAACGGCGCTCTCGGCCTGGAACTTGTATGCTATTGCCCAACGCGGCGACTTGGCCGTGTAGCCAAGATTCTTCTGTTGTCGCAACGAGTTGACCTTGAGCACAATGCCATCTGTGGCAAACGGCAGGTTCTTGCGCTCGGCATCCATCCTGTCTATGAATGCGAACACCTGGTCAATGGTGCGGCACTTGCATGTGGTATCTGAAATCTTGAAACCCCATTCCCTGGCCGCCTCAAGATTCTCGTAATGACCGTCGGCCGGCAGCTGCTCGCCAAGCAGAAAGTAGAGATAGGCATCGAGCGAACGCTTTGCCACCACCGACGAGTCCTGCAGTTTCAGTGTACCCGATGCTGCGTTGCGCGGATTGGCGAAGAGCTGTTCGCCTGCAGCGGCACGCTCCTCATTGAGGCGCTCGAACACCACCCATGGCATGAGCACCTCGCCACGAATCTCGAACTCTGCGGAATAGCCGCTACCTGACAGCACCAACGGCACGGTGCGTATTGTCTTTACATTGGACGTTACATCATCGCCCTTCTCGCCGTCGCCTCGCGTAACGGCACGCACCAGCTTGCCGTCGACGTATGTCAATGAGATTGACGTGCCATCGAACTTCAGTTCACAGCATATTTCAAAATCCTCGTTGAGCGCACGCGACACCCTGTCAAAGAAGTCGGCAACCTCCTCTTTTGAATAGGTATTGCCAAGCGAGAGCATGGGATATCTGTGCTGCACCTGCCTGAACTCCTTTGTTATGTCCGAACCCACACGCAAAGAGGGGGAATTGGGGTCATACATATCGGGGTTGGCAGCCTCCAGGTCCTGCAGCTCACGCATGAGCATATCGAACTCAATATCGCCGATGGTCGGTGAATTGAGGATATAGTAATTATGGTTATGACGGTGGAGCTGTTCTCTGAGCTCAAGTATACGCGCTTTTGCATCCATGGGTATAATCATTTTCTTTCGCGAAGATACAAAAAAAGCGGTGCCGTTTCAACGAAACCGCACCGCTTTTGCAATTTATTTCCGTTTTTTAGAACTCGGCACACGCGAATGTAACCAAACGATAATTCTTTTTGAAAAGTGTTACAGTCTTTGTGCTTACATTATAAGTGACACCCAAAGACTTGTCGGCCTTCACATAGCCACCCGACACATTTGAGAAACCCTCCTTGCGCAAAGACTGCTCATAGATATTCCAAGCGGCATCGTCCTGCTCATAGATGAATGTGATTGAATTCGCTGCAGTAACGTAGCCCTGCGCAGTCTGACCGTACATTGGGAACGAAGCCATAAGCGATGAGAGAGCCACCTGCTGCGCAGGCTGAAGTTCGCTCATTTCGTAGCCATTCTTCTTGAAAGCCTTGGCAGCCGATTTTGTCGAGCTGCAGGATGTTGTGGCAATAGCCGCAAACAGCAACATTGCTGTAACAGATAGTGTAAAAATCTTTTTCATAACTTTTATTTATTGATATACTTTTTTTGAGGTTATCGATACCAAAAACGCAGGTATTGCAAAATCTATGCAAAAATACATCATTTAAAACAAAAAGCAACTATCACGGGCAATAAATTCCATTACATTACTGATGACTGCTGTGCAGGAGTGTGTGCAAAACCTGCAACGCCCTGTTGGGCTGCGGCCGTTTCCTGCTGCTGCACCGCACCACCTTTTGCCTGCATCTCGGCCATAAGCCCCGAAGGTATTCCCTCAAGCGGTTTTCCCTGCGCGGCGGCCTCCTCGTTACGCTTGATGGCCTCGAGTATTCGGGTTGCAAAGGGATAGGACGAGTTCTCGAGCATTGTCTTTACATCGAGTGCATTGGCACGGAATAGTTCCATGAGGAAATCGTTGGCAACCATCTGGAAAGCGGGGGTATTGTAACCCTCGGAGATTGTGATGTCGAGTTCACTATCCTGCACCTTCTGCGGGTCGTACCACTTGGCCTCCTCGCTGTATTGCGAACCAGCAAGGTCTATGTAACGGCTCTCGTTGTAATACTGCTGCAGTGTCTTCATCACCTTTGCATCGCGACGGCGGCGGAAGGTCCTGAAACCGTCGAACAGCCCTTTGAGGTTGAGCGACGAGTTCTGCACCTGTTGGGCATAGAGTGAGGCCGGCGTACCCGAGCGCGGACTCTGCCCCTGCATGGCGGAATTGACACCCGAGATCTCATTGATGAGCCTCAGTTGCAGGTTCAACAGTTCAAAGTCACCGGCTACCGCTGCACCGCTGTTATACTGGCGCACGACACCGTCAATGCTCTGCCCGGGTTTCAGCTTGACGAAAAGCACACCGTTGTAGCGCACATACTCGTCGATGACCTCCTCGCGCGACATACTCTCGAAAGCATCATCATCGACAACGAGCACACCCTTTGACGAGGTGCCACGGATGAAGTCGATGAGCGTGGCGGTGCGGTTTATGGCACGCTGCTGGTCAATGAACTGCTCCACGAAATTGCCCAACCGCCCCTGGATGAGAGGATAGAGATGCAGCACGTAGTTGTGTTCGCCGTGCCAGTAAGGACTGCGCCCCTCCTGCAGCACGTGCCCGTATGGCGACATATAGCGGTAGTACCAGAAACGCTCAGTTGCGAACTCATACTCAATGAGCAGAAGGTCATCATCGGCTTTGCGAAGCGAAAGGTCGAAGGCAAAATCTGAAAGAGAGGCATCGTCTTCACCTTTTACCTTTCCGCTTTTACCTTCCACATTTAATCCCACTTCGTGCGATTGACCCCCGGCTGCATTCGCTGTAAAACGCGAAAGCGAGCTTTCCGTTTCGCTCATTGGCGCGGGCTTTCCGCTTTCACCTTTCCGCTCCATCGCCTCCCTACGGCGGCGTCCGTTCTCGTCATCGAGCTTCTTGCGGCTCTCCTCGGTGTATGGCAGATAGCCCCACGTTCCACGCAAAGGGTCGTTCCACAGATAAGCATCGCGTGTCTCGAGTTTCCATCCCAGAATGACACGGCACAGATTGCTGTGCGATGGGGTGTAGAACGAGAGTGAGCGAGCCTCATCGCCCTGCATTGCACTGACACCGTATATCTGTGAATCCACAGACGAGTAAATGTTGCGTATGCGCTCCTTCTGCTGCGGGGTGCTGCCAAAATGTGCCAGGACATCATCGAGCGGAAGGTCAAAGAGCTCACCGATGCAGTTAAGGTCCCACATACGCACATCCTCGAGATTGGTATTGAAGAAGAGGCGCGAAGGGTTTACCGAGTAGACCCAGACATCGCGTTTGTCCTTTGAGCGGTTGATGCCATACTCTATCCTCTGTGCAGTCATCCCACCGTTGAGCAAAAGGCGCATGGAGTCGGCATCCAGTTCCTCCATCTCATTAATGTCGTGTACATACTCTATGGCAATGGACATCATCTCACCCACACGCCCTTCACCCTGGTCGCGGGCCACACACACAGGGCGCATCAGGTTCTGCCGCAACTGTCCCTCGATGTTGCTGAGGATTGGAGCAATCATATTGTTCTTGAGCGGCACCTTGCCGTTCTTCTTTATCAGGTCACCCTCGGTCATCTGCGCAAGTGTGTCGGGGTCGGTGACAAGGTCGCCCCATTGGTCGCCATAGCTGTACATAAGGCTTCGCCGCAGTTTGCGGCGAGCCTCGTCAAGAGCATTCCAGCAGGCTGCACATTCGTTGAGGAACGCGTATGCCATGCCCGGTTCCTTTGGAGGTTCCGGCGCCTTGCGGGAGTGTGCTTTCACACGTTTGTCAAGAAATTTATTCATCATACAATATTTTAGTTCAAACCATCGGTCTCGTCATCGAGGTGACGGAAACGGTCGCGCCACTTCCGGTATTCCAATTCATCACTGCGGCGACGTCTCTTCTCTTCCTCTCTGCGCCTGAATTCATCATAGCCGTAATCGGCTTTGCCATTACCACCCTGTCTCATCCTTTGCAGTGCCTCCTTGGCATACTCCTCCATCTCGCGTTCAAAGTATCCGCGCTCATCGGGTGAAAGGCCGGCATTGCGCACACGTTGCCTTATCTCGTCGAACTGCAACGGCTCGTCATTGTGTATCTGGTGCATCTTGTTATAGATGATATCGAGCGGGCCATTGAAGAACCTCTTCAAATCGTCGAGAGTATTTATTGCCGCCGCACCCGCAGGAACAGGACCATCGACACCCGAGCCATTGATAGCCCGGCGCACATCGGCATCGTCACTGAATGGGATATCCTTTCCGGTGAACCTGTAAATCATATAGTCGTCGAGCGTGGGGAAACGTTTTGCAAACTCCTCGGGGGTAAAGCCGTACTCCCTTTCAAAAGCCGCATCAATGGCATGTCCGGCATCGAAACCGGAATTTGTACGCCTTGCACTGCCTATAGCCTCAATGACTTTCTGCGCCTCGTTGTATTTGTTGCCAAGCCTTGAATTGATGCCGAAGACGTTTCGCGAAACAGCCTTGTTGAAGCCTTCATAGTCACGCACCACATCCTGCAGAGCACCCGACAGGTAGACCGAATTCTCGGGGTTAGAAAAGAAACTCCTGTCGAGCAGCAGCTGCTTGCCGTGGCTGTCGTAACGCAAAGGGACGTAACTGCCGTCGACCATCTTCACAGGCAAGCCGGCCAGCTCGGGGTAAGCGGCATAGAACGAAGGATTGTGCATCAGCTCGCCAAGCGTGCCTGCCCCCCTTTTCTCAATCTCGGCCGCACGTGTATAGTCAATCTCGCCACTCCCCACATTCTCATCCTTACCCGCGGGCATACGGAACCTGTCCTTGGACTTCAACTCCATCACCTGCCCGTCGGTAGCATTCCAACGCCTGAGCGCCTCTCTTTTCTGCGCTTCGGGCAACAGTTCATAACTGTCCAGGAGCTTCGAGTCGTATAGGCCTGCCGGAGTGCCTGCAAAGTAGCGCCCGTCGGCAATCTTTTCCCTCACGCCCTGCTCGTATGCCGCACGGTCATAATATGTATTCTCGTTCTGTCTGGCGGCATCGAAGCGCCCGAATGCCTTACGCCGATAATCGGCCGGGGATTTACGTTGCTCAAGATACCTGGCATGCTGGCGCAGAAGTTCCATCAATTCGCTCTCGGCGACACGTCTGTTGCGGCCGGTGTAGATATTGAGCCTCACAAGCGCACTCTTCACAAAATCCTTGAAGCCGGTGAACGTCGAGCGTTCGCTTGGCGTGAGTACACTCTTCTCCGTCAGATGCGCAAGATACTCCTCTATGACGGTATAGTTGTCGACAAAAGGATAGCGGCTCTTTGCGTTTGCAATACCCGCACGCACATCGCCAGTTGACTTGCGGTAGACCTCCTCGAGGAATGTACGGAAGTGATTGCCGAAAAGCTTTGAAAGACCCGAGTGTGCCACACATTCGTGAACCACCGTCCTCTCTACATCCTCTACCGACGGGATATTCGGCAGGTTGACAGTTATCTTTCCGTCACGGTCCACCCAACCCATCGCACGCAGTTTGTTGTTGTAGTCCTGTACCTGATACTTGTCGGCCTCATCGGGCATGGGAATCTCACGCTCGTTGCTGACGAACTCCAACTTGAAGTTGAACCTGTCGGCAAGTGCGCGCGCCGCATTCTCATAGGTCTTCAGGTCCTCGGCGGAGTTCTTTGTCCCGTTGTAGCTCCAGACGTATGGCGACGGCTCTTTGTCATTTATCTTAATCGGTTTCACTACCCCGCCATTTGTGGCTACAGCACTCTTGTCGGGGTGCGCAGTGTAGTAATCGGCCACCTCCTTGGCTCTCACCTCATCGTTTGTCATGCCCGCATACCGGCTTTGCTCGCCAAGTTGCCGGAACTCGGCGGCACGACGGCTATCGGTTCCGCTTTTAAGCCGGTTGACCTCGTCACGCACCAGAGACTCATACTCATCGAGTGCCAGGTTAGCGGCATTGGAGCGGCTGTAGAAAGGTTTCCTGATGTCTACAAGCAGACTACCGTCCTCAAGCCCGTGCTTCTTCTCGACAGCGCGGCGCATATCGGCAAGATACTGTGTCATACCGCTCTGGTCGTATGCGGTACGCTCCACAATGTCACGCACCAGCATCTCCTCCCACCCCGACAATGGCACTTTCTGCGCTCTCTTGTACAAGGCCTGCGATATATCGTCAATGCTCACGCTCCTCTCTTTTGCATAGAGCCCGGCCTGGCGCAGAAGATTCTGCGAATCTATTCCCTGCAGCAGTTCACGTTCGTATGCCGCAATGCGATTGTCGCGCAGCTTGCTCTTCTCGACAAGCATGTGGCTCTTCAGACGGCCGGGGTCATCGAAGAGACGGCGCTCTACCCTGTTGCCCTCGAAATCGTATGTAGTGAATGCCCATTTTCCGTTGCCTGTCTTTTCAACATCATAATCAAAGGCTACAGGCGGGGTCGAGGTCAGCTTGTTCTCAATTATGTACATCAACTTAGCTTTTGTCGCTGCCGACAGATTCCTGCTCTGCATCATATCAAGGTATCTTTGTGTGATACCCGCGTGTGTGGAGCCTATGCCGAATGACGGCATCTTGAGAGCACTCTCCACGCGGCTCATGAATTCGGCCGGGTCAACGTTCATCTCGCGCAGCTCGGCCTTCTCGGACTCCGTAAGTCTCAGTTCATCCTTCAGCGTGCCGTCGCCCTTCAGTTTGTTCGCTACGCCCTTAGGCCGCCAATGGGTCATCTTCATCACACCAAGCGTTGCCATGCTCTGGCCAAAATCGTGGAATATGTCAATTGGTTCAATCTCCACATCGTGCGCAATTTTGTCAAACTCGGTAGAGAGGGTAAAGACTGCCGACTCGGCACTGAGGACACCGGCCGAGGCCATCATCCTGCGGCCACCCGTCAGGCCACGCGTAACCTTGACGAGGCCGCTGCCCAAGGCACCCACTGCACCACCGGTCAAGGCACCCTCGGCGAATGAGCCGAATGCCTTGCCCAAATCGACACTGTCATTGTAGAGCACATCATCGGCAATGCTGTTTGCGAAGTCGTACGACCCAAGTGTGAGCCCCGAGGTTGCAGCGCTCTGTGCAATCCTGTTCTTGAGGTTGCTTGTTATGGCACGCTCGGCAATGGCTGTGGCACGCGGCATAGTCATACCCTCGGCAGCCTTGTTTGCAAAAACCTTGCCCGCCAGGCGGTTCGTTGCCAGGTTTGTTGCCTTGCCTACAAAGCCACCGGCCAATGAGCCCAAAGCGGCGAAAGCAGGAGCATCAATCAGCAATGAGCCTATATTTGCCCCAAAATCCTCCCATCCATTGGCATTGTAGCGGGCAAGAGCCTCATTCTCTATCTGCGCAAAAGGCTTGCTGCCCATACCAATGTTGTTCATCTTTCCAACAAGGGACCTATCGTAGCCGGACCTCAACATATACTCGGCGCTGCTTTTGGGCTTCTCCTTTTCAATATAGTCATCGATCATCTTGTCGCGCAGCGTGGGCTTCACGTAATCCTCAATATAAGCATCCACATCGAAACCACCGCGGCGTGCAAGCGGTTCTACCATGCTGCGCAGCTTGGGCATATCAACCTGCGCCAATGTCTCGTCGGCAGCCTTTACAGGATTGGCCTCTTCCCTTGTCAGGCGCATTGCAGCCACCGGGTCAGTGGCATAGTCGGCAAACGTCCTGTTTGCACGTGTACGCGCGGCATCGAGGTTCCTGTCATAGGCCTTCGACAAATCCTCCTTGAAATAATCGGTGGCTACATCATCGAGCGCCCTTGGCGACACGGCATAGTTGGCAGCAGCACGCTGTGGTGTCTGCTCAGGGAAGAAAGTGCGGTAACTGTAGTCCCAGACTCCGCCCTTGTTGCGGCCAGCCTCCATCAGGTTCTTTGGCGACATATAATTCTTTGGTTTTTCTTCGCCGCTGCCACCGGCAAGCGAAAACGGCACGCTGCCCAAAGCACCTTCCTTAGCCAAGCCCGGCACTGCAGCTGTTAGTGACGATGACGACTTTTGACGTTCTGCGCCATTGCCGAATGGCGATGCATAGAGTGTCCTGTCCATGACAGAACCATTCCCATAACCGCCCAACGAGGCGGGTTGAGCTGCACCGTCCACATCCGCTGGCTGCAGCAATGGAGCACCGCTACGCGCAAATGCGCCGTCAAAAGCCTCGTTCAGAGCCGCTTCGCCAGCACTGCGCTTTTTCTTGTTATCCTCTTCGTTTAAATTAAATGAATACATAATGTTTATATTTTTTATTGATTAGACATTGTTACTGTTCAACCCCCGCTGCGCGGGTGAGAAGTACGCACGGAACATATTGCCGGCAACCACCCCGTTATAGTCCCTGGGAGGGGTCTTGAAGTTCTTGAATGTATCCGTCGAAGCCTTGTTCTTTGGAACAAGAGAGCTGACACCCGAGCTGCCGAGCACAGTAAAGAGATTTGAAGCAAAATCGACAAAGGCCGAGACATTCTCTTTATGCTTCATTGCTTTCAGTTCCTTCCTTATACGATCGTCGACACGGCGCTTGGCCTTACGCAAGCCCTCCTCTATATATACATTGCCCATGACACACGCCCCTTTACTCTTTGCCCCATCGCGACCCAAGCAACGCATTCTGGAGAAGATTATAGCCATTTGATGCTGCAGTCATAGCCATACGCTCGTCATTGGCCAACTCATTGAGGTCATTGGTGAGGAAGGCATTCTTGTTCTGGCGATGTATTGCATCCACCCTGTCCTTTCTCTCACCCTCCTGTGCAGCCATATTTGTCATCATGTTCTCCATAGAACGTAGCCCCTGCTCATTGGCTGCAACGGAATACTCAGGCGTGGCACCCATTATTATGGAGTGTGCCCTGTTCTGCCTGTTGTTCTGCCGCAGACTGTTCTCAACCCTCTTCATTGCAGCCCTTGCGGCAGTGCTGTCAATGAAGTTCTCGTAATAGTTGCGCTTGTACCAGCCCGCCTCCTCGGCCTTGGCATTGTTGCGCAGTTCCTTTGCTTTCTTGGAGGCCGCATTCTTGTCGAGCACTCCCTTCAATCCCGAATAGAGGCCCAAAGCCCCATTCAATCCTGTTAAAACCATTGATAGACTCATAATTCTTATTTTTTGTGCAAAAGAAATACCGCAAACAAGAAACAAGGTTGCTGATTTACCACAATAATGCAAAACTGCAATTATTGGTAATTCAGCAACCTCGACAACACAAAGAGGTATTATATTTGCGGCTAAAAATAAAGTATCGATATAGCAGTTTACCCATTCCTTAAATTCTTCTCCTAGGAGGAGTACCCTCAAAGAGGGAGAGGTGGTATACAATAAAATTCCTCCCCTGTTTTAGGGGAGGTGGTCGAAGACCGGAGGGGTCCCCCCTCTGCTTCGCTCATCACTAATTTAAGGGGACAATACAAAGATGCGGGTAAACATCAATATTATTACCTAAAACAATTTATATCAAATGACAAAGAAGAGTAAGAATGTAAGCCTTGATGATGTACACAGCGAGACCCTCTCCCTCTTTCACCGCCTCATAGGGCGGTTGGAGAAACTCACCGCAAACTGCGAAGACCCGGGCACAATCAACCAGGCCTTGAAGACCACCGCCGACTTCCTTGTCAAACTGAACAAGGAACGCGAGAGCGGCGACGACGAAATCGGCGCTCTCCTGCAGCAGACCCTGAGGGGGATTTAACCATATTGCGCGGACAGTCAATAATGGCTGTCCACGCAATATGGTTTTCAAGAATCAGTTTATCCTATTAAAGGGAATTTACAGTTTCTGTATTTTGCCATATTTCAATTCACCTTTCAGAATCTCATATACAAAGGAAGAACTCTCAATGTAAAGCCCGGTTTCCTCATCAGTGAGCTTTGCAAAAGTCTCGGAATTATAAAACAATCCAAGCGCCTCGGCTAACCCATAACCTTCTTCATCCATCAAAAAACAGACTATATCCTTAGTTATCCCTTCCACAAGGTATTGCATTCTCTTGTTCATAGTTTCTTAAGATATTTTATAGCTGTAGCTGAATGAAAGAAATATTGCGACGAAATCTTCTTGTAACGCAAACCATTTACAAGCATAGACAAATCAATGATACCATCGTCAAAGTTACGGAACAGCGTTGCTATCGTATCATCGGCAACAGGACCAATCACAATATCAAACGTATGTGTGGGATGAACATTATTCTTACTGCGATTTGCCATAACAAACAACGCCCATTCTTCTGAAGGTTCATCAAAACGTCTTACACTCAAATCTTCTAATGCCGATTCATCAAGTTCAAATTCATTGACAACGGGATTACCACCATAAATCTTTGCTGTGCGCTTCGCCATTTCAAAAGCCTGCTCCTTAATCTCGGTCAAATAAAATCCCTGTCCAAAATCCTTGTATGGTTTACATTTTGCAAGGTCAATCTCTTCAATGACCACATTAGAACCATGATAAAGTTTCATTGTACACCTCCTCCATTATTAAGACATACACGAGTCAAATCCTGCACGCTGTCATCCAAAGACAACAGATGTTCAGCCTCATAATGCTCGGCCAGGAAATCAATACCCTTGTAACGCAACAAATAATTACCGGCCTCACGCACAGTCATCCTGTGGGCTGCAGCAAACTCATTTATGGCAGCAATAATATATCCCACGACCTTGCGACCTACCCTATGTTCGCTTTTAAGACTCACGGAAGCAGAAAGGCCCAAAGCACCAAGCACCTTTGTAACTGTTTTAATGGTAAGCCCCTTGCCACTCTCAATCTTGGAGATTTGCGCCTTACCCACACCAACCAATTCGCCAAGTTCCTCTTGAGTCATACCACAACGCAACCGCTCATTGCGAATCATTGCACCAATATTATCAATTCCAGCTGTCATATAACCAAATCTTTTTGCAAATCTAAAACAAAGTTTCCAAATTAGGAAACAAGCGAGTGGATATTTTGTTTATGGAAGAGTAAAACTCCAGTAGTAGAACCTGCAGCAGACCCTGAGGGGGGATTTAACCATATTGCGCGGACAGTCAATAATGGCTGTCCGCGCAATATGGTTTTCAATAAGAGATAATTGAGTGTACTGTAGCTTTAATTGCACCACCCTATTCCTTTAAAACCACATTTCTATCTGTGTCAAGCAGATACCAATCATAGCTATCATACTCCTGTACCTCAAACAAATCATTTGAAAGCATATTGATACCCGAGTAGATTGCCGGTGTTACAGGCTCGCCAGTGAAACGGTTCATAATACCTATTGTACGGCGCAACCACTTAGAGCGGTTCTTCCACCAATTACGGATTGTATGCCAAACAAGGCGACCCAAAGCAATAATTGCTGAAAATATCAAGGCTACTACACCAAGCTGCGCTTGAAATATTTGAGTCAGTCATTTCATATTTTTTCTGTTTAATGTGTTCTGTTTGCCAATATCTTTAAACGCATTATCTCCTGCTCATCATACTCAAGCATACCTTTCTGCCCCCAGTAATCATACATTCCCAAAAGTATATTGGCATATTTGGGAATAAGCATACCATATCCGTCAGCTTTGTAGTAACACTCGATGGCTTTCCGGATATAAGAAAAATCATTGTTGTCTCTATACCTTACAGCATACACCTCCCCGAGCAGGAGATTGAAGAACGGATACTTTTCCGCAATGCGAACCAAACATTCCTCTTGCCCGGTTTTATCTTCCGCTTTGTCATAGTATACTGCCTGGAAAACAGCAGCGACCTCACTGCCCTCCTCTTCTGCCTCCTGCAGTGTGCTGATAGTTCCAGCGACCTCTTTCATTGAGAATGCCTTATAGGCCGCCTCAACAGCTTTGGCCTCGGCTGGAGCCAAATGTTTGAGTTCTTCCAGTTTAGCCTCTGCTTCTTCATTGAAAGACGGTGAATCAACAATTTCAGTAAGCAGCCTGAAAGGATGCCCCTCTTCAAACAAATCCACGATTCCATCTATGTCATTTCCTGTTTTATGGCAGTAAATGGCATACATACAAATCATGTTGAGCCAACTCTTTTCAACACCGTCACCATTGCGGTAGCACATTGCCAATGAGTAACACGCCTCGGCCTCCCCTTGCCTTGCCTGTTGAATGAGGTGCCGGACTCTTTGTTCTGCAGCACGAGTCTTAATTTCCACACTCGTACTTTCCAAGTCCATGACACTGTCATTACATGATGTATGGAATACTGAAAGTGAAACCAGACACAGTGTTGTAAAAAGTTTAGAAAAACCCTTACCCGCAATCACACAGGCAAGAATCAAGAGTGAAATAGTAATCAACATATCGCTTATTTTTTTTGTTCGTTTGTTATAAAGAGTTACATAATATCAAAAATCTATCAGCCATTTGCAGAATTAAAGGTAACAGCTCGAAGCCAACAACATATAATTCCCATCGCCTCTGTAATATAATATCGGCAGATAAGATGCATAAATCTCTTCATGTACCATACAGAAATCGTTCTTGAATTTTACATACCTGAATGTGTCTTCTATATCCTTTGATGTAATTTCTTTTCTTTTGCGAAATATGAAATTCCGATAACAACGATTGTCGCAGGCATCGTAACAGTCAAAAACAGGATAATTCTTATAAATCATTCCAATATGAACATCCCTATAAGTCCTGTATTCATCAAACGCGTGACATTCCAACCCATTGCAACCATCTCTTCCTGTCATTTCACAATGAGCAGCTATATCCTCCAGCCCATTGAATGTGTGCCCAAGAATTGTTATTTTATCCTTAATGTTATAGCATTGGATATCGTACCATTTGATATGTTCAGGCAGTGCTGTATCCATATATAAACTCGTTTTTATATCCTTTGCAATGGGACAACCATCATCGAATAGCAAATCCGTTAACGCATTGTATCCGTACTTGCGTAGACAATCACGATACCTTGTATTGTAAATTATAATGTCACGCAATGTACCAAGGTCCCAACCATAAGGAATATTCTTAAGAGTATTATACGCATCCCTTAACGAATCAAAATCGCCACAAATATGATGTGGAAAACAAATTTTTGTCATAATATCGGTTTATTATACAGAGTAAAACAATCGACAGAATCTATCATTAGACTCTGTCGATTGAATGTTGTTTCTGTGTTTTCTTTTACAATATTCTTAATTCCGCGTTTATGTAACTATTGCAGAATGTTATGTCAGATAACGTAGCATATTCCAAACCTTCTCGAGTTGCTTACTTCCTTACTATATAGATTTTACTTATATGTTTTTTATCTTTTTAACGACGTTATTCATGTCATTTCTGTTCTTCTCTTTCTGTTTGTATTGTATCTCCAAGAACTTGCCACAGAAGAAGCAGATACATCCAAGAAAGAGTGCAGAAAAAATCTTATCCATTACTCCGCTGCTTGTATATACCTGTTCGAGTTCAATCATACCAAATGAAATGTCCGTTAGAATGGCCATAATAACCAAAATTGTCAATAGAACATTTGATTTGCTTTCGTTGTGGTTCTGTTCCTTCATTAATATAAGCCATTCGATAGACAACATAGCAAAAAGCAACAGAGCGGCTGTGAAATGTTGCCTGAAGAATAATAATACCAATAACATTCCCACACATATAAAAGGATATGGATGCTTATTTATTATCCACTTAATCTTCTTGTAAAAATATTTATTTGTTCCTTTTACTAAGAAATATGAGAAGATAAAAACAATAGCTATGATAAATATCAAATTGTTTTTAGTGAAATATATATTTATATTCTTTTGATTTTTATTGTTTTTATTCAATTTGGTAATCAAAACTGGTTCGTTCAAAGTTTCTTTTCTTTCTTCTATTATCTCTCTCTTTATTTCTATTTTTGTCTGTTCTATGGGAATCTTTTGGTTCATTTGTCCCAAATCGTATGTAATCTTTTTTTCTATTTCCTGTGAATTATGGGAGATGTTTGTTAATTGGAAGAATAGAATGAATGCCGAAATAATAAAAATGACAAAAGCAAAACGTGTCGATTTCTTTTCGCTCCTTATCTTGTTACGTTCCACTTCATTATATCGTTTCTCCAAAGCATATTTAATACCCTCCAATAATGGTCCTTTAATGAGATTATATTGGAATACTTCCAATATTTTGCTGTATCCATCTCTTTTTATTCTTACTTTTTTGAACTCATCGCACTCGGTCAGACTTTTGTGTAGATATTTCTTTATTCTTGCCTTAAATCCATCTATGTTTTTTTCGGAAAGTATCTTCTCTACCGTGTCTGTGATATTCTCGTAGGTGTCCAGTTTTATTATATTTTGGTGTTCTAATTCTATGAACAACTCCTTTCTTACTCCGTAGAATCGGCATATTATGTCAAACGCATTCTTTTCAGCATCTGTTATGGTGTCGTCTATGAGAATAATTGAATAACAGACCAAAAGATCTTTGAATTTCTCAAAGTTGTCTTTTGGAATATTGGTAAGTATCTCGTGAATGTTCGTGTTGCATTCTTTAACCAAAGACTTTTTACCTTCTTCAATATTCTCACTTTTTTCTTTAGGGAAATCATAATACTCTTTAATTTTGTTTAATAAAGAGTACTCTGTGTCACCAATTTCGCCATCCACCAAAGTTAGTGATACAAAAAGAGCAAATCTGGCTTTTTTGTTTTCTGTAAACCTATTGTTGTTCATAGTGCCTTTTTAAATATTTGTTCTAATGCAAATAAATTATTTCATTTGAAGCTTCGTTAATTAAGTTGTCGATGTACGAGTAATCATTGATATGTTCGTCAAAACGAGATTTGTATTTTTTTCCAACCTCGTAGATTTTAAGTGGAGTAGTTCGATGAGTATATAAAAGTTTTATTGCTTGAATACCTCCATAGATTGCTAATGCGGCAACAATTACTGCACCGACACCTCCTAGAACAAATGTAGCCAAAGTCGCGACAAATGCGATGGGACCAAGAACCAGCAATGCACAAGTTGCAACAAAGTATGGCCAACCAATTTCAATTATTTTAACAATTATTGGTATTAGTTTCTCGTTAGCACCACTTAATCCGAATAATTCACTAAGGCTTCCATAAGTGTTTTGCTTACATTTATTCTCAGTCTCATTAAGTACGGCTATCATAAATTCTCCGTAGTTGTCGTATTTGCTCATATTGATTTATTTTAGCATGAATTCCAAGAGTGCGTGGAATTCATGCTATTTTAAAGTTAAGTACTATCAATAATTTATAAGTACAGTTCCGTCACCGTCGCATCTTGAACATTCATATGCACCCCAATAATCATATATAACACCAGAGCCATTACATTCTTTGCATCTCTTTAGTCTTGGTGGTTTTTTCGGTCCGGATCTTCTGTTTCTGTATGCATCATCAATCTTGTCATCAACAGCTTTCCAAGCATCATCTGCATATTTTGAAGCTTGCTTACAACTAGCATTAAGTCCAATTAGTGTAGAACTCAAGCAAACAACAATAAATAAATTAAAAAGCTTTTTCATAACAATTTTAAATTAAAATATAATATGTCGTAATAATTACAACTTACCTCCGCATAGTGGACATTCATTCAGATTCTTTGGAATTTCAAGTTTACAATGCGGGCATACGCACGAAGAATAATTGTTTATGATATTTTCATATTCTCCTGATTCATACCACTTGATAAGTTCTGCCGCACGTAAGACAGTCCAAGGATGAGTATTATCCAACACTGAAATGTTTTTAATAATACTTTCAGGTCCTGATAACAGATATTCAAAATCTTTTGCTTGTTCTAAGAAAGCTTCTCGACTTACAGAACCAAAATACTTTTGTGGAACACCCGCCATTTTTATAACGGTGTCAATTGCAGCCTCTGGATTCTGGCATGCCAGCAGACCTGCTCTGTCTGCTGTGAATTCAGACATTCTGTTCCAATACGTCAAACCAATTCTGATTGGCATAATCAAATCAGATGCAATAGGGAATTGTGTTGCCCAATTTGCCATCATTTCTGCCATTACATGGTATAAGACGTGTTTACTTTTTATATGTCCTAATTCGTGACCGATGATATAGTCCAACTGCTCTTTTGTCAATAAATCAACAGCACCTGAATATATGGTCAATAATGTGTCCTTCTTGTGTCCGGTTGTATAGGCATTAATATAATATCCCCATTCAGTATATATTTCCGGCATATTGTCTATATCCAAAATGTCGGCAACATTTTTGACTTGTTGGTATAGTTCGGGGCAAGACTTTTCTGTAACACGGAAATTACTTCCTCTCAAATCAATCATATGCCACTTTACAAAACTCCAATTTATGATAAAGTTGGTTGCTGCTTCAAATCCCGGCAATCTGCTCATATATTTTAACGCAGCACGATCCACAGGATGTTCATAATCTTTCGAAGAAAGATTAAATAATGTCTTTGCTTGCATATATTAAATTATTTAAATGTTATAGTCAATTCTTAAAAAGTAATCCTAATAAAAAAACTACAATAACACCAATACATAAAATCTTAACTCCTTTGCGATTTCTTCTTATAAAGGACATTAATGTTAGTTGTCTTTTAAATATGGCAATTATGCCTTCTATAAGTTCTTTTAAAGACTTTTTCAGAGTACATTTATTTCTACAGACTGTTGTCAAGGCTGTTTTTTCTTTATTATTTATTAATGCACTTAACTCTGAGTTAGAATAGTTTTGCCATTCAACCTTCAATAAAGGCTGATTTATCAACTCCTTGCCGGCATATTCATCCAAAGTATGTTTCTTGTTGACAAACTCTTCTATTTTGATACCAAGATTATTGCTTACAGTCTCTTCTCTCCATTTGGATATCAATGCCAATACATAACCTTTCCTTGATATTATTTCATTATTTGTAATTTGTGCTGTTTTGATTGCGTAAAGGCATTGTAAAAATGCATTTACGTTGTAATTGACATTTTCCACTCCTGATGATATTAGAGCTGAAAGTTTTTTTTCCAACCATTTTTTGTGATTGATATATACTAACATTACTTTTTTAAGTAAATCTTTTTCTTTTTCATCTGCTTCAATGATATAGGTCATTGATAACTTTCGACCATCAGGATCGATATGGTTTATCTCATCTATATGGCGTATTGCTAAAATCAATTTATTCTCCTTGTGCAAGAATATGGCATCGTATGAGTCATACAACATCACTTTTTTTACAATACGCATTATATCTTCTGTAGAACTCAGTTCTTCAAGTATAATAGCGGATTTGGCAACATTAAATACATCATTGATTACGAACCAACGGTATCCACAGAAATTATAATTGATATATACTTTCATAATGTACTACTTATAACTGATTAAATGTTTTTGCCATCTTCTCTATTGACTAAGTATGTTATAGGATTTTCATCCAATAATTTCCAGAGTTCTATTGCCAATATTTTTGCTTGAAACAATTTTACTTGCCGAACATTGGAGTAAGCTGCTGTGTGCCCTGTGAATAAACGTCCGAAGTAGTCTGGTAATGCCCATAATCTTTGCCAAAAATTGTGGGCATTATCGAATGCTTCGCGTGCAGAACGACCTGTACGCTTTGCAAAATCCATTATGGAGAATTTTAAAATTTGACAGAATAGTAATTCACAATATTTAGGTGCATACTTACTGCTGGTTGGCTTAAACCAAACATATGGTATTAGTTTACTTCCACCATCATAGCAATATGGATGATGTTTACGACTTTTTGCATTAATAAGTTTATCTTCAGGTGCTAAATCATAAAAAACTCCATTTTTAAGTCGTACCCGTCTTTCGGATATGCGTTCACAGCGTACAGCACTATATCCGTCAATAGTATCTTCTGAAATATGTTGCTTGTTTTTGGGTGGTTTTGCATATAGTAATATCAACGAGTTGTTTTCTTCTGAATGATGATCAAAAACACAAGAACCTATAGTTTCTATTGGCAATATTAGTGCTTGTGCGTTATTGTATCTCGTCATATGTTCTATGGTGTTTGCATACACATGTTTTATTTCATCGTATATTTCTTTTCTTTTTCCGTTTTGTAACCAATATTCACACTTTATTGGTACAAAAATCACCATACGCAACAGGTTTGCCAATTCCTTATTACGTTTTTTTTCATCCTTTATATCACAGAAATTGCCAGTTCCTAATAATTGTGCTGCATCGAAAACTTCCTCAGGACAATTCATTACAGTATTTAGAGACTGTTTACCAGTTTCTTTTGCATACATTAAGCTTGGTACATCAACTGCGACAATCAGTAATTGTGCTTTACTGATTTCATCAGTAATCATATTAAACTTACTACAACTACATAGTTCACCTGGTATATCTAAAAAATTAATATCAATTTTTTGCTCTGAAACCAAATCGTTCATTTTGGCTTTTACATCAAATGCATATGTAAAGCAGGCTTTACTGCCAGTGAGTTTAGCCATTTTAGGTACGTATATGTTACCTGCAGATGGCATCAATAAATCTTGCATGCCATCGACATTGGCTTGTAATGAAATCTCCTCCAGGCGATTAGAATCCTCAATACCGCTATAGTCCGAGATATCCCTAACATAAAAATGCTTGTTTACATTGTTATCTGCATTAGGATTTCTGACATTGTTCAACATTGAAGCTAAAATAGATGTTTTTCCAGAGCGAGATGCACCTAACATTACTACATTTAATGCCATAACCTTTTTATCTTTTAATTATAAAAAAGATGTTTTCCGCTTAATACCGAATATCCATATTTATTTTCAATACGGTATTTGGATAGCTTTACAAACTCTTCAAATAATTTTTCGTTCTTATCTATAAAATCGTATATGCGCTGTAGAATACCACCAAAGAATCCTGTATTACTACGGTATTCTTTATATTGTTGAGCTATAAATGACATCATATAGTACATTGGCTGAATACAGAACAAGGGAGCGAATTGAGGATTGTTTTTTATAAATGTGTATTTTGCTATTCTCCTACCATCTTTTATCTCAAAGTGGTCAAACTCAATACCTCCCATTGTAAGAATTGGAGTGATTGCGATTGCAACGTTCTTAGTATCTTTAAATAAACTTATAATATCTGAATAGCACCCTTGTACACGTAGGTTCAGTTCATCCATCCTTTTTTCATAGAAATACTTCTCGCACTTTAATGGAACCAATAAAATCAGTTTGTTGGAAAAAATATCTATATTATCTTTTAGGTAATTAAATATAAATGATACTTGGTTGCGCTCCTCATTGTATTCGGCATTATTTTCCATTAAATAAGGCGAATCTATAGCAATAAGTACAACAGATGATTTGGCTATCTGTTCGTTTACGAATTCAGTATTGGAATGAATGAATTCTCCAGGATAATCAGTTACATTAAAATCAATACAAGAACGTTCACCTAATAATCCCATTTCGAAGTTAAAGGTATGGACAGCAGAAGAGGCTGCAATACCAGCATCTACAATATCATTTTGCTCCTCAAAAACTTCTTCCAATGACAATTTCTTACTAAGAAGTTCGGAGCGTGTGTCTGATTTTGCTGTTAAAGCAATATTTGATTGGGACAAACCGTTTGAGGAACGCGAGTCATCAAAAATTGCAGTCATTATTGTTGTCTTACCTACACTTCTTGCACCTAACATACACATATTAATTTCCATATGTGTTTTTGCAATTTCTCTTAAATTCATGTTGTATCTATGTTTTGTGTTAAATCATTATATAATCAAATAAAATCAATTTATCTATACAATCTTTCATTTCGTATAGATTTTGTGTATATGATTCATTTAATAATTAGATATGTGCTATATACATGTTTTATGCTCCATATGAAAAAATGTATTAGTGGAGATTAATACATTCCTATACGCTTTAGTAACTATTGATAATATAATTTGTAACATTTTAGGACATTTATACGTGTCTGTATGTAAGGATGTTCTTTGTATAGTTCCATAAGTGCTGGCGCCATGCTTCTTCGTTCTGTATTTGCGATCTTGATCATCAAAGAATGAACAGATTCAAAATCTTTACAACATATCAATCCTGCTCTGTCTGCTGTATGTTCTGCGCATCTATACCATTCTTTAAGCGGAACATCAATTAAATCCGACACAATTCTTCCCAATATATCAGACTTGTTATTAAGATTGTCCAATAATCCTTTAACAGTGTGACATATCAAATTCTTTTGAAGAATGTGTCCAAGTTCGTGACCAATCATAAACTTCAGTTCGTTGTCAGACAATCCTACAACAGCTTTATGACTGATAAGAATGATTGGTGTTTTGTCTGTTCCTACACTTAAGGCATTTATACCTTTAAGTTTACTAGTAATGTATACTTCAGGAACTTCTTTGATATTTAATGTTCTGCAACAGTTCTGAAGAATGTCATAAAAACGTGGATATTTCTCGTCACAAACCAACAGTCCTGTCGATTTAATATTTTCTATTTGCTTCTCGCAATATTTATCAGCAACTAATTGAAGTGTCTTCCTAACTAATCTATTTGAAAGGATTGAATTTATGTAGTTATCACAAGGATATGCATACGGAAGAGGAGTTTCCTTCTCTTGAAAAAGACTTTTTGAGGCCCTTGCAGATTTTTTAATCACCTCAGTTTTGTCCTTTATTTTCGTAAATCCTTTAGCGAAAAGCATAAAATAATTTGGCTATTACTTTTATTGTTATATTAATCCTTTTTGTTAAAGTTTGATCCTTTTTACATATTTCCATACTTTCTTGATTATTTTAGAGGCTCCCTTACCTCCTCTTAATCTTATTTCTGGTAAAGCAGAAGACGGTTTATATGTCCATGTGCCTATAAGCATATTCCCCCAATAAAGACTGACAACATCTCCTGAAGAGAATTTAATGCCGTTGTCTTTGCCAATTATAATAAAAGTACCATATTCCCATATATATGGAAAAGAGTATACATCTGTTCCGTTTACAACAGCTGTAACATCTTGGATGTTTTGTCCCCAACCATTATACAAATAATTATTTTGACATGCAAAGTAGGGCTCCTTATCGATCCAAGCATCTGGGTCGGCGTGATAAAAGCCACCATTGAATTGGGCGTTAGCAAAAATTGTAATGCATGCAAAAAACATTAATAAGGCAATCTTTTTCATAGTCTTGTGAAATTTTATGTAAAAAGGAATGTGTTGTAAAGATTTGTGGTTTAGTCAATATAATACTTAATATCGCATATACCCGATAAAACTTTTTTCTCTTATCCTCTGTATATTTCAGCAATCTCTTTAACTTCCTTGACTGATGGAAGTTTCTTTAAAATGTCAAGGAAAGCCTGTATGACGTTGTCATTTGAATAACTAGGCTTGTTCATCAAGTCTATTGTTGCAATAGCAAATTTGTAAGTAAAATATATGTTGCAACACGCACTTACGCCTAATGCTGCTACAATAGCTACTAATGGACCGAGTCCGGGAATGCAAAACATAGCAAAGGTAGCCGCTTTGCATCCCAAATAATAACTTGCAATACCAGTGGCTACATTTAATGCGATTCTTTTAGGGTCGCCACTGAAAGACGAGTTTGATTCTTCTTTTATTGCAAAAAACATTGTTGTCCAACAGGCTGCAACCCCAACAGTGTCCAATGTTCCGAACAAACCCAATGGACTTATACCTGCAGCTGCAATTAAAGAATTTCTTACTATATTTCTGTATTTAACTGGAATAGCCATAAATAAAAGATTTAAATGTGTGTTTTTAAATGTTTTTACTTTATTATGGTGTCTTGTTTGCGTTTCTTAAAAGTCTCTTTTGCAACTGCAACAATGATATCTTTTAATATCGTTTCCCCAATTTTCTGTGTTGTGTAAAACTGCATGACCTGCTGCATGACCAGCGCTACGATTAAAAACTCCTACAGCCACACTCGTAGCACCAGCTACAGCTAAACGTGCTCCTTGGATTAAACCAATACCGATGTTTCCACTAATTTTTAGTTCTGTGTTGTATGAGCCACAGTGAGGACATTGTTTTGACATAATATTAAAATTTTAATTTGTGATATTTTGTTATAATATTTCGTTTATCTCTTTATTTATCTTTTTCAGAAAGTCAAGCAATTCATTTGCCCTGGACCTGTTAGAACCTCTTTTAGGAATATTTTTTTTGTTCATGTTCGGTGCAAATGCCGCCGCTGAATATGCTATATCTGAAAATGATGCTTCATTCATTGGAATGCAATTGTCAGAAATCTCTAATTGTTCGCCTAAAAAATCAACTGTGTCATTATCCATTAAGCATAAGACCCGCTCATACTCTTCGGGATGCTCGCACAGATATTTTCTAACGAAGTTTCGCTCTTCTGCGGTTACAGTCCCTTCGACATAACAGGCAATCAGTTCATCACTTATTTTCATACCAGTCTTTTTTAATCTGTTCTACAATAGC
>JAZTXR010000071.1:0-1043 GCA_045636545.1 Bacteroidaceae bacterium | reverse complement strand
CGAATCCACAAAATTGTGGCGGCATTGCAACCACAGACCGCTATCGACAAGCATCGCATTGTCGAGATTGATGAGGCGTGCAAAATCACACGAAAGGCGAAACCTACTATCTACACACTCGCACGCAAGGGGCTAATCCCTGCCTACAAGCGCGGCAAGAAACTCTACTTCTACGAAGATGAGTTGCTGCAATGGATTGAGTCGGGACGAAAGCCGTTACAGGCACTCAACCTCCAAGAGCAAGCTGCGGAGATTGTCCTCGGCGTGAAGCGCAAACCCAAAGGCGGTTTTAACCTCTAATGCACTCGGCTATGAACAGAAAATTGACAGCAGAGGGCATAATGGGTGCGGCAATGCGTATGGGTGCAAAACTATCAGGTGGCGAGTTTCCTATCAGTGTCTTTCCTCACAAGATTCAGCGCATCATCACCGAGTTGCACGCCTCACAGGGCTATCCCATCGACTATATAGCTGCGGCTATGCTATCGGCATTGGCGGTGAGCATCGGCAACTCGCATCTTGCACAGGTTAAGCGAGGATGGGTGGAGAGCCCGATTCTATATATGGCACTCATTGGGCGACCGGGAGCGAACAAGAGCCACCCTTTGAGTTTCGCATTTCACCCATTTATCGAACACGACTACCGCCACAACAAGGAGTATCAGGAGCAATATGCCAAGTATGAACGCACGATGTCGATGACCAAGAAGGAACGATTGGAGGCAGGCAAAGATGAGTTTCCCATTCTACCCAAGCGCAGTCGTTTTCTTGTGTCGGACATCACGCCTGAAGGGTTAAGTCTTATTCACGCACAGAATCCTCGTGGGCTGTGCTTATGGTCAGATGAGTTATCGGCGTGGTTCAAGAACTTCAACCGCTACAACAACGGTTCGGAGGAGCAGTTCTGGCTGTCGGTATTCAACGCCAAGCCGACAATCTCGGATCGTAAGAGTTCACAAAGTTCAATCTTCATCAAACGACCCTATATCTCGGTTGTCGGGACTATTCAGCAGAAGATTCTCGGTGAGTTGGGTAAAGGCGAG
>JAZTXR010000070.1:0-1426 GCA_045636545.1 Bacteroidaceae bacterium | reverse complement strand
ACCTTTTCATCAGTTTCCTCTTCGAGCAAACCGACATATCCGATAATAGAAGACAGCGGAATACGCAATTCGTGCGTAATAGTGTGCATCATCTTTTGACGGGCATTCAGCAACTCTTCATTTTCGGCAAGCATCTGTTTTTGCTTGCGTATCAGATTAGCAGACTCATCCTTGTATCTCTTTATCTTTAAGGTATCTCTATGTATTATTACATACAGCCCGGCTAACAGCAATATCATAATTGCAGTGGCAACACATATCAGCGTATAGCCTTGCTTGCGTGTTGTGCTTATCGCTGATTCCCGTGCTTGCAAATCTTCCTGTACACGTGTGTCTAATTTGTGGATTATCTCTTGCAGTCGCAGATTGAGCAGAGTGTTTTGTTTGGCGAGGCTATCGGCAAATTCCGATAACTCACGGCTCTGCTCTTGCTGTTGCCGCACCACATCACGGTTAAGTGTGTAGAGCATTGTAGATGTTGTTGCCTGTGGTTTTTCCTTTTTCTTGAACAGTCCCAAGAAACCGCCTCTCTTTTTCGGTGGTTCCTGTGTACTCTTGTGGGCAATGATAGGGACTTCGGTGGCTATCCGTTCATTCAATGCCTCCTGCCTTGTGTATAAATCCCAAATGTTGAATAATTGTTGCTCCTTGTCCGAAAGTAATCGACATAGACTATCAAGTCTCTCCGGACGGTAATATTGCTTGAACTCGCAAAGGATGCTATCCATTGCCAAGCGCTTGCCACGATAGATAAGTGTATCTTCGGCATTCCATTCCAACACCTTTTCGCCGTATAATGTGAGGTCAAGCATTCGGGCATACGCATCGTGTACCTTCTGCCGGAGCATATTCATCTCCTTGCTCTCGGCTTCAATGCGTTCAAGCTCACGCCATTCATGCAGGTAGATAAAGACTATTCCGCCTATCAGCAGAGCGATTACCGCATAGCCGATGGCGATGTATTTTCGCAAGGGTGTAATGCTTTCATTGTTCTGTTTCATAAGCTCTTCTTATCTAATTGCAGCCCGTCAATGCTTGTGCAAACGAGAGCAGAGGAAAAGTTCACTTTCCCTCTGCCGAGTGCAGCCAGGCTTCAACAGAGTTAAAAATGGCGGGCTGCTTGTACCTCACACCGCATCACTACGATGTGAGGCTGGCGTGTTTTTGAGTATGTTAATACTCTTGCCGAGCACTTATCACTCCCGCTCGGCTTGGGAGGTTGGTGAGCAGGAGAGGCATCACCCTCTTCCTGCCCTATAAGTTATACAGATTACTCTGCGGTTTGTTCCGTCGGATTGCCATCGGCATCATAGGTCACAGAACCTTCTTCTTTAGTTACTCCTGAGCTAGCTTTATATAGAAACTTATTTACTGTGGTGCTTATTATATAGCCGTTACCACACTGTATTCCAGGCGTATGAGGTGT
>JAZTXR010000069.1:0-21679 GCA_045636545.1 Bacteroidaceae bacterium | reverse complement strand
ACGCGTAGCACTCCCTCCCCTCAGCCACTTCGTGGCAGCTCCCCTCGGGCAGGGGAGCAGTTAAAGGTGTTGCCGCGTGGGTTGCGACAAGCGCGTGTTATCAATTTTGCAATTAAACGAGTTAAAACCAAGTTTACTTGACTTTTTACAACGAGTGTTTGCAAAATCGCCGTAGGCAATGGATCTCTACAGCGCAAATGAGATGTCTCCACTACGGTCGACATGACATCTACGCATTTTTTAGCATGTGGGTCAACTGCTATATTATTACCATACTTTTTCTAAGATTGAACTACCACCAAAAAAATCAGGTTACCCATGCATGGGTAACCTAATTTTTTGTATTCTAATTAATGGAAGGAATTATACCTCCTCTCCCATCAAAGACTCCTGCAATTCCTCGAGCTCCTTAACCTTTGCATCCATATTGAGGTTATAGTAGCAGTTGATGAGGTTTGTCAACCAGAGCTCTGTCTTGTCGGGGCTCAAGTCACGGAGTTTCTCCAACAATGGCAACGCCTGGTTGTAGTAACCCTTGAGTATCTCCTTGTCCTTTGCAATCTTCTTCTTGTCGCTGAGTTTTGTAGATGAGTTCTCCACACTGTAGAGATAAGCCTTCTGCAAGTAGCAACGTGCAAGGTTTGAAAGTGCATTCACGTAATTGGGGTCAACCTCGAGAGTCTTGTTGTACCACTCGATTGCTGTATCCAAATCCTCTTTCTGGTGTGGGATGTATCCCTTGAGGTAAACGAACAATGCATTGTCGGGGTCGCCGGCAATGAGTTCGTCGGCCAAAGCCTCGAGCTTTTCGTTCTCGCCACGGCTGTCATAGTACTGGATGAGTGACTGGCTGAAGTATGCATCATCGGGGAAACGCGCTGCACCCTCCTTGCAGAGCTCGAGCCAAGCTGCTGTGTCGCCAAGCTCAACACTGGCAACAGTCTTGTAACGGAAGGCTGTAGGAGCCATCTGCTCATTGGCCAATGCCATGTCAACGTGTGTGAGCACCTTGGCATAATCCTCCATCTGCATACCGCAGAGTGCCATGTTGTATGCAGCTACAGGAACGTTTGTTGTATCCTTTGGCATTACATCGAGCTTGTAGAGCTTGTCGGCTGTGTCAATGAACATCTTGAAGAGGTCATACGCCTTGTTGTAGTCCTCATTGCCATAGTAATATGCACCGGCGTTGTAGAACTGGCCATACTGCTGCATATAAGACATCTTGAGGAACTCGCTGTAACGTGGTCTTACACGACCCTTTGCATCGGGAAGTGCATCACACTCCTCGCACTTGGCAAGGTCCTGACCAAGCTCTAAAGTATATGAGTAAAGCAGCTCCTCATTATAAGCAGCACCCTCGGCACGTTTGTTGTTCTCGGCTGCCACCACGTTCTGCTTTGCGCTTGCACTTACAAACCACACGTATGCATCCTTGTTTACCAATGAGTTTTTCACCACTGGCCTCATAGCATTGGCAGCACCGACGGGGTCTGACTGCATATTCATCTCAGCGTCATTCACAATAGCCATCAAAGCCTTTATCTGCTTTTTCTGCTGCTTCAACTCCTCTTTTGAAAGTTCTTGTCCGAACGCAAATGTTGCGCCAAGAACCATAGCTAAAGACAATACTAATTTTTTCATATCAATGAAATTTTTAATTAATGGTTAAGTTATTGATTGTTTGTGTTTTCTGTTTCAACCGCAGTGTTGCCGTCAGCAACCTCGGCATTCTCCAGCGGCTCCTCTACCTCGGTTTCGTGTGTCACCTTGCAGACAGAACCTATGCAGTCGTTCTTCTTGCCAAGGTTGATTACACGCACGCCCTGTGTCGCACGTCCCTGTACAGGAATCTGGTCAACCGATGTGCGGATTGTTATTCCCGACTTGTTGATGATCATGAGGTCATTGTCGTTGTTGACATCCATGATGGCAACGAGCTGGCCGGTCTTTTCGGTAACCTGCAGTGTCTTGACACCCTTGCAGCCACGTCCAACGGTCGGATAATCGTCGGTAGCCGAACGCTTGCCGTATCCCTGCTCCGAGAGAACAAGCAGGCTGTGCTCTGCCTCGTCATTCTTTGGCAGTACAACCATGCCAACCACCTCGTCGTCATCGGCAATGTCCATACCCTTGACACCGGTAGCCGTACGTCCCATGGCACGTACAGTGCTCTCGTTGAAACGGACAGCCTTACCGCCACGGTTTGCAAGGATGATGTCGCTGTCGCCATCGGTCAGGGCAACGGAGATTACGCGGTCGTCCTCGCGGATGGTGATGGCAATGATACCGTTTGTACGCGGACGTGAATACTGCTCGAGGCTTGTCTTCTTTATGATACCGTTCTTGGTACAGAAGACAATGTTGTGACTCTCGATGAAGTTCTTGTCGGCAAGTGTCGTCACACGTACGAATGCGTTAACTGCATCGTCGGCATCGATGTTGAGCATATTCTGTATTGCACGACCCTTTGAGCTCTTGTTGCCCTCGGGGATTTCATATACCTTGAGCCAGTAGCACTTTCCGCGCTGTGTGAAGAACAGCATTGTGTTGTGCATTGTGGCTGTGTAGATATACTCGATGAAGTCGCTGTCGCGGGTGTCGCTTCCCTTTGAACCTACGCCGCCACGGTTCTGTGCACGGTACTCGGTGAGAGGCGTGCGCTTGATGTAACCCAAGTGCGAGATTGTGATGACCATCTCGTCGTCGGCATAGAAATCCTCGGGGTTGAAATCGCTCGATGCGCTGTAGTCAATCTTGCAACGGCGCTCATCGCCATACTTCTCCTTTATTTCATAAAGCTCGTCCTTGATGACCTGCTTGCACAGATTGTCATCGGTGAGGATGGCATTGTAGTATTCAATCTTGCGCATGAGTTCCTCGTACTCGGCGTGCAGCTTGTCCTGCTGTATGCCGGTGAGCTGGCCAAGGCGCATCTCCACGATTGCGGCAGCCTGCACCTCGCTCAGGGCGAAACGGTCCATAAGAGCCTGACGGGCATCGGCAGGAGACTTGGCAGCCTTGATGAGACGTACGACCTCGTCGATGTTGTCCGATGCTATAATCAAACCTTCAACGATGTGTGCACGCTCCTCGGCCTTGCGGAGCTCGTACTTTGTACGGCGTATAACGACATCGTGACGGTGCTCCACAAAATTGGCAATGCAGTCCTTAAGCGTGAGCAGCTGCGGGCGGCCCTTTACAAGGGCGATGCAGTTTACACTGAACGATGTCTGCAACGAACTCATCTTGTAGAGTTTGTTGAGGATGACGTTGGCATTGGCATCGCGCTTGACGTCGATAACGATGCGCATACCCGACTGGTCGGACTCGTCATTGATATTGGATATACCATCAATCTTCTTCTCGTTGACCATTGAGGCGATATCCTTGATGAGTTCCTCCTTGTTGACGTTGTAAGGAATAGCTGTCACAACAATCTTGTCGTGTGTGCCCGACTCAATCTCGGCAACGGCACGCATGATTACACGTCCACGGCCTGTCTCGTATGCATCGCGCACGCCGTTCAGGCCAAAGATGTCGCAACCTGTAGGGAAATCGGGAGCCTTCACATACTGCATGAGGCCATCGGTGTCAATCTCAGGGTCGTCGATATATGCCACGCAGGCATCGAGCACCTCGCTGAGGTTGTGTGTGGGGATGTTTGTTGCCATACCCACGGCAATACCCGATGAACCGTTGACAAGAAGGTTGGGGATGCGTGTAGGCATAACTGTCGGCTCCTGGAACTCGCCGTTGTAGTTCTCCTGCATATCCACAGTCTCCTTGTAGAGGTCCTGTGCCAACTCCTCACCAATCTTCTGCAGACGTGCCTCGGTATAACGCATGGCCGCAGGCGAGTCGCCGTCGATTGAACCGAAGTTTCCCTGACCGTCGATTAGCGGATAGCGCATGACCCAATCCTGAGCCATACGTACAAGTGCACCATAAACCGAAGAGTCGCCGTGCGGGTGGTACTTACCGAGTACGTCACCGACTGTACGAGCCGACTTCTTGAACGGTTTGTCCGATGTGTTGCCAAGCTCCATCATACCGTAGAGAATACGGCGATGAACGGGCTTCAAGCCATCGCGCACATCGGGCAAGGCACGTGCCACAATCACCGACATCGAATAGTCGATGTAGGACGATTTCATCTCCTCCTCGACATTGACTTTAATAATTCTGTCGTTCTCAATCATTTAAAATACTATTATTAAATTAATGTTATTGTTTTTATGTTTTTATACCTTATAATATATAAATACATCGCTAAATTACTTAATTTTGCCGAAAGATACAAGATTTTTAAGTTTTATTAAGCCCAGAAACCGCTATAAAACCTTTTTTAAGGGCAAATGCGCTTAAAACGGCCAAAAAAGGGCAATAAAGAGGTGTGCGAGATTTAGAAGCTGTTTGAATTTCTAAAAATTATTTTCTTAAAGAAGCCGGAGAAGAGGTTGAATTTCATAATCTGACGACTTGATCGGTGACAACATCACATTGCTGCCAAAACCAGACTTGTAGCTTCGGTACTATCGAAGGTACTCTCACATTTTGGAGGGCGCTGTCTGACAGATGCGAAATAATTGCCGGAATGGGAAAGCGGTTAGAATAAATTTGACTATCTTCGCAGACGGAAAAAAGATGTATCCATAATACAAAAAAACGATTTACAAAACTATATTATATATGCGAGTTGACATTATTACAACCTTCCCTGAGATGATGGAGAGCTTCTTCAACTCATCAATCATGGGGCGTGCACAGCGCAACGGTTATGCCGAAATTTGTTTACATAATTTACGTGATTATACAACCGACAAGCATCGCAAGACTGATGACTACCCATTTGGTGGATGCGCAGGCCTGGTGATGAAAATAGAACCCATTGACAATTGTATAAAGCACCTTAAGAGCCAAAGAAACTATGACGAGGTCATTTACACCACCCCCGATGGGCAGGTTTTTGACCAACCGATGGCAAATTCGCTCTCAATGAAGGAAAATCTCATCTTTATATGCGGTCATTACAAAGGAATTGACCATCGCATTCGTGAACACTTGATTACTAAAGAGATAAGCATTGGAGACTATGTTCTCACGGGTGGCGAATTAGCTGTTGAGGTAATATGCGATGCGGTCATTCGCCTAATTCCGGGCGTGATTTCGGACGAGACATCGGCTTTGAGCGACTCTTTCCAGGACAATTTGCTTGCAGCGCCTGTCTACACACGTCCGGCAGAGTATAACGGATGGAAAGTCCCCGATGTCCTGCTCTCCGGGCACGAGGCAAAGATACGCCAATGGGAGTTCGAGCAATCGCTTGAGCGTACCAAACTGCTCCGTCCCGATTTGTTGAAATAACAAGAAAAACATTTACATAGTTACAATTGTATATACAACATTAAACAGTAAAACATTTGTAATGTAGACTGTAAATATAGAGTATATAAAAAATGACTCCCGCCAATGGAAGTCATTTTTTATATATTGGAATATCCAATCTTTCATCACACCTCCAACGCACCGATAAGCTCCTGGACAGAGTTCATTTTGTGACGTAAAAGGTAATCCTGGATATAATCGACAATCTCGCCAGTAACAGCAGGGTTCATGAAATTGGCTGTACCAACCTCTATTGCGCTTGCACCGGCAAGAAGGAACTCAATAGCATCGGCACCCGTTGTTATACCACCAATACCCACAACGGGAATTTTGACAGTCTTGGCAACCTGCCATACCATACGCAGAGCAATCGGCTTCACAGCAGGACCGCTCATACCACCGGTGATTGTAGAAAGCACCGGACGGCGTTTTTCCGAGTCGATAGCCATACCAAGCAGAGTGTTGATTAGCGACACACTGTCGGCACCGGCACCCTCAACGGCACGGGCAATCTCCGTGATATCGGTAACGTTAGGCGAGAGCTTCACAATCAGAGTCTTGGGATAGACCTTGCGCACTGCAGCAACCACTTCGGCAGCCGACTGCGGCAACACGCCAAAGGCCATACCTCCCTGCTTTACGTTAGGGCAAGAGATATTGAGCTCAATACCCGGAATTCTGTCGAGCGCAGCAACCTTCTCGGCGCAAGCCACGTAATCCTCGATACATGCACCTGAAACGTTTACAAGCACATTGGTATCAAGGTCCTTGAGCTGCGGATAGATATTGGCCGCAAAGTAGTCGACACCCTTGTTCTGCAAACCGACAGCATTGAGCATCCCCATTGGAGTCTCGGCACTGCGCGGGTAGGCATTGCCTTCGCGATGGTTGAGGGTCGTACCCTTTACAATAAAGCCACCCAACTTGTTCAAGTCAACAAAATCGGCGAACTCAAGACCATAGCCGAATGTTCCCGATGCGGTGAGAACCGGATTCTTCAGCTCCAGACCACCTATTTTTACATTTGTCTTTACCATTTCAGTTCATCAATTGAAAATACCGGACCATCTGTACAAACACACTTGTGCCCCTCCTTGGTATCCTCCACACAACAGAGGCAGGCACCAAGGCCGCAAGCCATCTTATTCTCGAGCGACACCTCGCAGGCTATGCCTTTCTCGCGTGCATAACGTGCCACAGCCATCATCATTGGCTTGGGGCCGCAGGTACATATACAATCGTACTTCTCGGCAAGCAGAGAGTGGTTGGTCACATAACCCTTCTCACCAAGCGAACCGTCCTCGGTTGTGTACTCTACGCGGCCGAGAGCCTCGTATGCCTCGCGCAGATAGAGATCCTTTGCCGAACGCGCACCGATGAGAATCGTGAAGTCGTTACCGTTTTTCTTGAGCTGCTCGGCAAGGTAATACAGGGGAGCAGAACCCACACCGCCACCAATGAGCAACAGGCGCGCATCTTTGTCTGCAGGCATTGTAAAGCCGTTGCCGAGAGGCAGAAGAGTGTTCACCTTGTCGCCCTCCTTTAGAGTGCCAAGCCACTTTGTTCCATCTCCTACAATCTGCACCAGAAAACCAATCTCGTTCTTCTCGGCATTGAAGCTATGTACCGAAATGGGACGGCGCAGCATGACTGTTGGGGTTTCGTCTATTCGAAGTTCGGCGAACTGGCCGGGACGAACCTCGGGGAAAGGAGTCTCGCTTGTCATGACCAACAATACACAGTTGGCATTGACCTGCCTCGCTTCCTTAACTACTAAATCAACAAGAACTTTTTTCATATTGAAAATGTTGAATACTGTTTATTATAATGTGTAATTATGCGAAGATAACTTTTTTTTCATTACAAATACCTGCAAACAAAAAAAATGTTGGAATTCTCCAACATTTTCCTTTCCGCAATGCTATTTTTCAGGTATAAGGGTCTCGTAAGTACCGTCGGTGTAGTATATACGAACCTCTTTTATCTTTTTATCGGGCTGCATGGCTGCCATTTGCGCCATACGGCCTGCCTGGGTGCGTTTGGGACGAACATCAGGCACGCTCCGTTCGCGCTGGGGCTGTTGCATGGCCACACGGCCCGGCTTTGGTTCCTCTATGGTCTGTTGCGCCACAACGCCGCGACCGACGGATTCTACCGCCTGTTGCTGCCGAGGTTCGGCAGGCGCAGCAAAAAGCTGTGGCTCGGCCTGCATTTGCGCATTCTGCCCGGCAAACAAAGTATCGGGTGCAGCAACCGTAGCCGCCTCTATTGCCGCCTGACGTGTAGGAGCTTCGCCAACACCGGTCATAAGCCATTTCATATCCATACCGGGGAATGCCTCATATATCTTCAGCATAACCTCGAGACTCGGTTTGTTACGGCCGCTGATGATGTGCGACACCGATGCACGCTGTATACCGGTCCTGTCGGCAAACTGCGAAGGCGACAAATCATAGCACTTCATAATCAGTTCAATCCTCTCGCGCTCATTCATAATCTATATGCAATATTCAGGTTTTACAAATGTTTCAAACGTTTCGCATACAAAGATATTACAAAAATACAAAATAAACAAACCGCACAAAACAACAAGATTTACACATCCCATTTACAACATTGAAACATCTGTAAACAAAACAATTTGTCACACACTTTTTACAAAACGATATAAAAGGCGCCACAAAACAGCGAGCCCAACGAAAGCTACCAGGAGACCACTACATATAATTTACATCATAAAATACAATCTAAACTATTGATTTTAAACACAGTATATACACACAAAAGCAGCAAATATACACAAAATACAGACAACGGGTTAAAATCGCAAGATTTTATAAAACAAACACTGCAACAATATATTTATAAAATATTGGTTTTTAGCAAATTATAACAACATTTGCCAAACTGTATAAATAATGCATATCAGTATTAACACGGTTCAAAACTGAGTGTTAATAAAGAAGAGCAGAATGCTTGACGTTTGCAAAACAAAAGAAACAATTGTACATTACAATCATAAAAACCAATTTAACCACTCTATCCAAAACCTTAATAGCGAGACGTAATATACAATCGTATAAGCAAAACAAATCTAATTTACAATTGTTTCACAACTGCTTTTTCAAATAAATATTCATTTTACAGCTTTAACACTATTGAAAAGCAGCCATAAACACTGCAGTTATAAAATAAAGCTTAAAAATGCGATAAAACTACGGGGTGAAAACATTTTTTTGATTCTCAGCGGTTAATAAAACATACAACTCCTTAAGAAGCAATAAATTAGATATAAAACAGAATGCCATAAACTCTTTTAAAGTAGAAAACAGCACTGATTACAGCGTTAAAAGAGAGTCATCCCGCCCCACTGATATCAATCCCCTGCACCCGGCATGACAGAAAACTCTTCGCAGAGCTTGAGAAAAAAACACCGCTCCAACAGGTTTCAAGAACAGCAAAAGATGGTACAGCACCCTTTCTTGCACAGATGCGGATGTACAAAACACCGGGCTTAAGAGATGCTCACTATCCGAACAGCCACACAAAGCCCCTATTCCACAAGCTCAAGAAACTATTCAAACGCCCAATACAGCCATCATATCGCCTGAGCACAAAAAGAGCCTGCTCCTTGATGGAACAGGCTCTATGAACCATTATAGCGGCATTACGGCTACATTGCCATAATGCGTTACTCTACCATGACCTTGCGGACACCTGATGCGGTTACAACCACATATACACCCTTTGAAAGGGCTGGCATAGTGCTCGCTACACCGCCGTAAACCTTTACACCGGCAATGTTGTAGACCTCGCACCAGTCGCCATCGGCAACAATATCCTCTATTCCGGTTGACAATAGTACCACTTCAACGTACTCTGAGAAAGCCGAAGAAGACACACCATCGCTCGCCTGAACCCTGTATAGATATGTTGCACCATACTCAAGGTTATTGAACGCATAGCTTGTTGCAGAAGTCGTAAAAGTTTCCACAAGTTCTCTCTTGACATCGCTCTCCTTGTATATATTAAGATTGTCTATCTTTACACGCTTGTTGCCTGTTGACATCTCAGTATGCAATGTAACATAGAAATAGCCATCTACATCTGCAGCAAATGTAATCCTCTCATTTGCTCCTGTAACATCAAAATCCTTGAAAGCAAGAAGTTCGGCAGACTCATCACGATACTCAACCGAAATAACAACGCCGGCATCCTTAGCATTGTATAGCGATGCATCGAACGTCATTACAACATTGCCCGAAGCCTCAACCCAAGGAGCATAAAGATAACCTGGATTCTTTGATGAACCAATGCGCAGAGCACCACTTTCGCTATATACATTCTCGCAATCCCAATCGGCTGATGACATATACATATCAATAGTCTCATAGTACAACTCTGTATTATCAGCTGTGCAATTCATGAAATCCTCGCTCAGCAACACCTCTTTGTCGCCGCCACCATCTGACATATTCGACAGTTTGTAAAGTTCAACAGTATAGACCGTCGCATCTTCTACAGCCGCCCAATTAGCGACAAATGAGTTGCTTGTGACATCGATTGCAGGCAAAGCCAAAGGTTCATCAATAACCGCATCGTACATAAACTTGAACGAGATAATATCGTTTTCGTATTGGATGTCTGTAATAGGCTTGTTCATGTAACCGCCTGCATAGACCTTTGCCGCCGGGATTGAAATATTTGTCAGTTCAGTGTTACCACTTGTTCCCGGCCAAACATCACCCTTAAGGCTTGCCACGAACTCAGCATTTGAAACCTCACCATAGAAAGCAAGCTCGTTGTCAGCAGGAATCAATGTATAACGCGGGTGATTCTTTGTAGCATTGATGGTATTGTTATCCCATGCCGATTTAAGATAATCTACATGAATGACAAGCATGCCGCTAGCGAACATATAGCTGTCCCACCCCTCCTGCTTGCGGTTCTCAAGTATGTAATACTCGTTTTTATTGGCATCATTCACTATTTTGTAACCGACACCGCCCTGTGTCAACGGTTGCATTGAGTATGCACCCTTGGTATTTATCTCAACCAGTTCTCTCCAACCGCAGAAATCCCTTTGGTATGCACTGTAACCAACTGGTACATAACCCTCGGCAGCATAGTTGCCCTGGTCCATAACATCCCAATAGTCCATACACCAGTTGCCACTCTTGTATGTAGTGTCATAGATGTCGTGCAAGCCAAGACAGTGCGAGAACTCATGACAGATGAGACCGATGCCGGCCATTGTCTTGCCAATCTTCGATTCATAACTTTCATTATATACAAGCTCACCGCTGCAAGCGTATGTATCACACTTCACGTTATCGACAGTTATGGAACCGGCCTGGGCACTGAGTTGCCACTGGTGAGGCCAAACGGTATTTTCATCGGCATTGTACGACTCGGAATATCCGGCATAAATGCAGTAGATAAACTCCACCTCGCCGTCGCCGTCGTTATCGCATACCGAGAAGTCAAAGCCGGCCGCATCGGCCTTTCTGATACCCTCCTTAATCATGTGAGTAGGTTTCTTGTCATCACCAGAACTGTCATTGCCACCATAGTACGACATATTGTTGTCGAGCGTAACAATGTCGGTAATAATGAAATTAGGACGGAACTTGCCATCGGACTGCGCCATGAAGTAGTCGCGTGCGCTACCTACGCTGTTTGCTATGGGGTTTTCATATACAAAATCCTTTGTATTGAGAATGTTGTTGAAATCCTCTTTTGTATATGTAAACTTTTCATCCTTGAACTGCACCAGCAGTACAGCGACATTCACATCACCCATGGGGGTAATCTGTGAACCGGCCTTTTGTGCTGCGGCCTTATATGTCATTGAACGTGCGCTGCTTGCTTTTGCAATATCGGTTTCCATCATACGGAAATCTATTGCCGAGAGCATTTCATTTTCGGCAGCACTGCGCCTTGCGCTGTTGTGGGCAAGCTGCTTAGTCGAAACAAAGGCGCCGCCATTGAATGTAGCATAGCAATAATCTCCATTCGCCTCTTTCACAAGCGGCATACCATCGGCTGTGACATAATAGTGCAGAGCCTCGTCGCCGGCAAGAACCACAGTAAGTTCAGTGCCATCGGACTGCTTGACGGTGAACGGCTTGCGATAGGCCGGAGCCGCAAATGCCGATATCGCGACAAACAGTACCAAAAAAATAAGAAGGATTTTTTTCATATTTTCCATTTATTAGATTCGCAAAACAATGGGCTATCCACTACCCAATTTTTGCAAAAATAATAAATATTTTCTATATATTTATATATAGAAGCTGCTTTTTGGAAAATCCTATTCATTTTACACTCCTTTTATCCGTCACTCCCACAAAATATATGCTCACCCCAATGAGCAGCAGCGACAGCAGAATCACCGGCTCGAACTTGTCGGCACCCGTTATGAATGACACCACGGATGCCACAATGAGTGTGACATAACCATATATGGCGACCACCGTACTGCTCAAGTATTTGAGCCCGACAGGGATGAGGAAATAGGTCAACACCGTTGGGAACAGAAGCACAAACGCCAGCACCAGCAGTGGCTTTACCTCTAAATGCCCCTCGAAAACCGGTGCCGAGAAGCCTGAAAGCCAAGAGAACAGCAACGCAACCACTGCTGCCGACGAGAATGTGTAGCGCAATATCGTAATACTTGAAAGATGCCCTACCATCCTTGCCGAGAAGACCAGATATATTGCATAGATGATTGAAGCGGCAATGGACAACATATTACCCAACAATGGATTATCGGCCACATCACGACTCGGCTCGGAGACAATGCACAACATCGCTCCCGCAAAGCCCACAGCAATGCCCAGCAGCTTGCGGGCATCGATGCTGTCGCGGAAAATCACGGCCGATGCAATGACAACCCAAAGCGGCTGCATTGCATTGAAGATGGCAAAGCTCACGGGCGTGGTGTGGCTCAGGCTCACCGCATAGAGCGACATGTAACCGAATATTCCGCCACCGCCAAGCATTATGAGCTTCAGTTTGTCCTTCACCACCACCTCTTCAGGCTCACGTTTCACGAACATCCCTATAATCCAGAACATCACGGCACCAAAGACCAGACGCACTGTCACGCAACTCAATGGGGCTATCCACAACGGCAGCAGATAGCCCATAGCATTCACATTCAATCCACTGAGCACCCTTGCTGTCAATAGCGAGAGCGAACCCTTTGCATAGTTATTCATAATCCTGTCTCCTACGTTTGTCATACACCTTCAACAGCAGCATAAATAGCAGGGCAGCAAAACCAATCACAGCGTTGAACACAAAGGGGAAACGCTCGCCTTTGATGCCCAATATGTGTTGTGCCCAATCAACAATGAACGGAGCGATGACTATTGCCACATAGTTCATAGACATCAGAAGGGCCAGGGCGTACGTGACTCTTTGGGGGGATGCCGCCGATGAGGTCTTGTCATATATGTAAGGCTGTGCCATGCCATAGCCGAAGCCGGCAGCCACACAACCCGTCACTATGAAAGCGAGTGAGCTGTTGTAATAGACATCAATAAGACCGAGCGCGATGAGCAGCATTGCCCAAAGCAGGATGTTGCGCCCCAGCGCATCGACAAGGCGGTTTATAAACAGCCCCGGAAGCATCATTGCAAGAAAGAAGATTGAAGTGACAACGCCCGCCACACCACTGTCATAGCCATATTTGCCAAGCAAGAAAGGAAGGTTGATGCTCACTGCCATAACAAGATAGGTGATGAGCAGATAGTAGAGCATGCACTTTGTAAGGGTGCCGTACTTTATGGAACCGCCGCCCTGCACCACTGCCTCACCCTGCCCGCCTTGTTGCCCCACAGCCTTTTCGCCACGCTTTATTGCCGGCACAAGGAGTATCGAGAGAATGGGCAGCAGATAGACCAGAAATGGCAGGCGCCACTGCACATCAGCAAGCCATCCGGCAATGGCGGTAGCAATCACAAGGGTTATGTTTGTTATGGCCGACACATAGCCATACTGCCTGGTGCGCTCCTTGCCGCTGAAGAAAAGCGAGACCAGCGAGGTCGAGAACGGGATTATTATCCCGGCGCCTATGCCAAGCAAGGCGCTCACAGCAATGAGCTGCCCTATCGTACCCGACACAAAATATAAGGCACCACTCAAAAGAAACAGCCATAACCCAATGTACAGCAACTTGATATACCCTATCCTATTACTTATATAGCCTGCAAAAAGTATAAAAGGAATTATAAGTAACGATGGCAAGGTAGTGAGCAGCTGCAAATCGAGGTCGGTTGCTTTGGGGAATATTGTCGCCAGTTTCTCAAGTATTGGCGAGACGGCAAGCCCCGGCAACGATGTCAGCGCCGCCACCGACCATATTCCAAGCAGTGCCCAAACAGTTATCACGCCCTTGCCGGTATTCACCCCGGCCGTCATAAAGGTTGCTTTTGCAGCATTCTCTTCATTTTTCATAATCGGAACTGATTTTAAATAAACAAATTCATAACAAGCACAAGAGCATAAAAGTTGCAACCTTAAAAATACTAAAACCACGAACCACAGCTGTTGCCGCAATGTTTCAAGAGTACAACAGTTCCCAAAACATTTTATTAACCATTTAAAAAAGAGAAAATGATGAAAGAGGAAAATTGCAAGACAACGATGTGTGCACCGGTGTTCGGTTCAAAGGAGATGTTGCAAAGTGCTCCCTGCGACAAGATTCCACAGCACTCCACCACACCCGAAATCGCATACCGTATGGTAAAGGACGAGACCATTGCACAGACACAGCCACGCCTTAACATGGCAACGTTTGTGACAACATATATGGATCCGTACGCCACCAAGCTGATGAACGATGCCATCGACATCAACTACATCGACGAGACCGAGTACCCTCGCGTTGCAGTGATGTGCGCCAAGTGCATCAACATCATCGCCAACCTGTGGAACAGCCCCGAACAGGCCAAGTGGAAGGCCGGAGCATTGGGCATAGGTTCAAGCGAAGCATGTATGCTTGGTGGCGTGGCAGCCTGGCAGCGTTGGAAGAAACGCCGCACAGCCCAGGGCAAGCCATGCGACAAGCCAAACTTCGTAATCTCGGCAGCCTACCAGGTTGTGTGGGAGAAGTTCGCACAACTGTGGCAGATTGAGATGCGCACCGTGCCACTGAGCAGCGAGAAGCTCACCCTCGACCCCAAGGATGCCATTGCAATGTGCGACGAGAACACCATTTGCGTTGTCCCCATCATGGGTGTCACCTGGACCGGCCTCAATGACGATGTAAAGGCACTCAACGATGCGCTCGAGGAGTACAACAAGAAGACAGGCTATGACATCCCCATCCATGTGGATGCAGCATCGGGCGGTTTCATAATGCCGTTCATCAAGCCCGAACTTGAGTGGGATTTCCGTCTCAAATGGGTACTCTCAATCAGCACCAGCGGCCACAAATACGGTCTTGTATATCCCGGCCTCGGTTGGGTTGTGTGGAAAGACAAGAAGTTCCTCCCCGACAGCATGTCGTTCAGTGTCAACTATCTTGGTGCCGACGTGACACAGGTTGGCCTGAACTTCTCGCGCCCCGCAGCACAGATTCTTGGACAGTACTACCAGTTCATACGCCTGGGCTACGAGGGTTACAAGGAGATACAGCACAACTCAATGGAGGTGGCAAAATATCTGCATGGCGAGATTGGCAAGATGAAGCCGTTCCAGAACTACAGCACCGACGTGTGCAACCCGCTCTTCATCTGGGAGATGAAGAAGGAGCACGCAAAGCAGGCCAAGTGGACACTCTACGATTTGCAGGACAAACTGCGCCAGAATGGCTGGATGGTACCGGCATACACCTTGCCTAAGACACTGGAGACAACCATCGTAATGCGCATTGTGGTGCGCCAGGGATTCAGCCGCGACATGGCCGACCAGTTGCTCGGTGACATACAGGCCGCGGTTTCCGAACTGGAGAAGCTGCAGTACCCCACACCGTCGCGCCTCAGCATCGAAAGCAACATCAAGGTTAAGGGAACAGTGTACACCCACACCGGCAAATAATAAATGAACCCTTTTGAATTGTCATCCTGAACGTATGTGAAGGATCTCATCAATACTAAAAAGATACTTCGCTACGCTCAGTATGACAAATCATACTATTATAAATATTTATAAGAATATAATCATCATGGACAGGGATAGAAGGATAACACGCGAGGAGCTGAAGGCAGCCCTCTATGAGGCATACAGGCGTTTCAAAGGAAACGGCGACGGCAAGAACGCCGATTATATACCTTATCTTGCCAATGTGGACAAAGACCTTTTCGGTATATCAATTTGTCTGAAGGATGGCGAGATGCTCACAGTGGGTGACTGTAACTACCGGTTCGGCATTGAGTCGATATCCAAAGTGGCAACAGCACTGCTGGTGCTCAAGGAGTACGGGCCCGAAACAATCATCGATATGATTGGTGCAGATGCAACCGGAATGCCTTTCAACTCCATACTCGCCATACTGCTCGAGAACGAGCATCCTTCTACCCCTTTGGTAAATGCAGGGGCTATATCTGCCGTCAGCATGGTCAGCCCGGTTGGCAACAGCCGCGGGAAGTGGGAGAAGATATTGCAGAACATTACCGAGCTGTGTGGCGGCGAGCCACAGCTCATAAACGAGCTCTACAAGTCCGAGAGTGTGAGTAACCACAACAATCGCGCCATAGCGTGGCTGCTCAAAGGTTACGACCACATATACGACGACCCCGAATTGTCGCTCGACCTGTACACCCGCCAATGTTCACTTGGTGTGACAGCCACACAACTCTCTACCATGGCAGCGACCATCGCCTTCGGCGGATATAACCCTGTGACAAAAAGGAGAGTCTTCCCTGCTGCACTCAGCGAGAAGCTGACATCCATGATTGCCAGTGTGGGAATGTATGAATACACGGGCGACTGGATGTTCAGGACAGGCATACCGTCAAAATCGGGCGTGGGCGGCGGTATCATCGGTGTACTTCCCGGCATCTTTGGTATAGCCGCATTCGCGCCGCCAATTGACAAGGCCGGCAACTCGGTAAAGGCGCAGCTTGCCATCCGCTACATTATGGAGGAGCTGAGGCTCCACATCTTCAACGGCGAACGCGCCGTGATGGTAGAACACCAACCCGCTCCTGTATAAATGACAATAGGATAGCCAAATTGGCTATCCTATTGTCATTTATACGCAAGATTTTTAGTCTATATACTTGACCTTACCCATATCGCGTGGCTTTGCCTCGGGCATCTCACCCTCGGGGTAACCCATTGAAATGCATAAAGAGAGCTCGTACCCCTCGCTGAAACCGAGCTTTGACAAGACTTGCTCGTTACCCTCGGCCATTAGTATATAACGTACCGGGCTACCCAGGCAAACAGAACCGACACCAAGAGCATTGGCTGCAAGCATCATGTTCTCGGCCATCAGGCCACAGTCGTATGCCGAGAAGTCGTAACCCTTGTCACGGGCAATGAACACCCACACCGGGGCATTATAGAAACAACCCGCAGCACGCTCACCGCCAACGGTTGCCATTAGAGCCTTAATCTCGCTTTGCAACTCGGGATTCTCCACCACACGCACCTCCCACGACTGCTTGTTCTGTCCGTTAGGTGCATTGATGCCACATTCCATAATCCGGTTCAACACCTCGCGAGGCACAGCCTGCTGCTTGTAGTTCCTTATACTGCGGCGCGACATGATATTATCAATCACCGCTGTGCTTTTGCATTCACTCTTTTCCATACACTCTTTTTTTGTACACTCTGTGGCACACTCGCCACCATTACACTCTTTCTTGCATGCAGCATCACCACCGCCGCATGCAACGGCAGCCACCAATGACACACCGCAAGCCAAAGTCTTGAACAATTTCATACGCATTACGTTTAATACACCTTGCGAAGATAACAACCTTTCACATTTTCAAAGAAAAATGTTGCTTATTTTTTGTTAAATGATAGGAAACGTCATCCTTAGCAAAGAAATAGCGCTGTTAACAATCATTCAACGATAAGGTACAATTTGTGCAAAACACTATTCCTCGTATATATGAACGTACCTTTTCTCGTCTAAAATAAATTTCTGTTCAAAAGGAAAAATATATTTATTTTCCGGTATTCCCGGTGGTGTAATTCTCACCTTGCTCACCTTATATGTAAGAATCAAGAGTAGAAAGTCGGTAACGATTAAAGTGATTCTCCTCGTCAAGTTCTATTATAAAACCAGGAGTGTCAATATCGTATGAACCGACATTCACAGGTGCCTTGGGCAAGATACCGCCTAATCTCCTATACACAGCTAAATTTCATCATAATAACCAGATACTTGCAATTCCGCATCTGATAGTCTGCTATGGCTGCCCACACCAAAGTACGAGGCGCATATCTCTTGAAGATAATTCTGTTTCTTTGCCATAATGAACAATTACTGTCAGGAAGTTACTTCTTCAAGAAACAGGTCTTCAGCACAATGCTGCTGCCGTCGATTTTGCAGTCAACTTCCTCGGGGTTCTCGGTGAGGCGGATGCTCTTTACCTTTGTTCCGCGCTTTATTACCATTGAGGAGCCCTTCACCTTCAGGTCCTTTATCACTGTCACTGCGTCGCCGTCGAATAGCTCGGCACCGTTGCTGTCACGTGCAACATCGGTTGCCTCCTCGGCTGTATCATCTGCACTGAACTCATGGGCACAGTCGGGGCACACATAGAGCATACCATCGAAATAGGTGTATTCACTGTTACACTTGGGGCATTTTGGAATGTCTGTCATTTGAATATTTTTTTAAAAGATTTATGCGAAGATAACAAAAATATCGGTATTCTTCAATCTTTCTGTCTCGGTCACCAAATCCATTTTTATTGTTAAACAATATTAAACACATCGTTTTTCTTTAAATATTTATTGTTTTACGATAAAAAGACGTTATATTTGCAGCATAATTGATAACCTAAAAACCAACTTTTATGAAAACAAAAAGCAACAAAGGATTGAAGGGAGTGACAATTTTTGTCTCATTGCTGTGTGTTGTAAACATAGTATGGATTCTGTGCCAAAGCTATTTCGTGGGCACAGATAGCGGCGAAGGTTGCATTGAGTGGCACGAGGATTTCTACCCTGTTCAGTTGGCAATATTCGCCGGCCGTCTCATTTTCAAGACTGCATTCTATGCACTCATCATTCTGTTTATGATAAAGCAAAGCAAGGCTATAAGAAACGGAACAATTTTTCCGCGCGCGAATATTGCAGTAATCTACACTATGGCTGCCTGCTACTTCATTGGCGAGTTCTGCAACTGCAATATGGAGTCGGCAGTAATGTTCTGCGGTTCGAGCGCTGCTATTGAGATAAATATAGACATCATAATATACACCATATTGCTTGTGGTATTCGGTATATTATATAAGGTAGCCGTAGATGTGAGCGAGGAGAACAACCTCACCATTTGACGATATTGAAAAAGGGCGCGCAGAACATGCCCCTACAAAAAACATTATATAACCACCAAATCCAAAGGAAACCATGAACGAGAAGAAATCATCAACAAAGAAGATTACCAGAATTATCAATGCTTTTGCAATCATCTGGGCAGTAGTTCTTTTTGCAATAGTCATTTGCTTACGTATAAAGACCGGTTGGCCTGCAGTCCTGTTGTATCTGTCTATGGGATTCGCCTACACAGGAGGCCTTATCCTGTTCCAGAAGATTATTGAAAGAAGCCGATATAGCAAGGAATTTGAAGAAGTCAACCGCGAATTGGAGAAAGAGGAGGAGATGAAAAGCGCAAAGGAGGAAAGACCCGGGTTCCGCAGTCTGGCAATAGTAGCTGTCATCGCTATGATATGTGCCGTGGCTAAAGCTGTGGAAACGGTAAAGCTTATGATATCCGATTACAGCAACGGGCTACCTATCAATGCCCACTTGCCACAGTGCATAAACATATTGACCCTGTTGGTATGCGGAATATTCATTGCCATCATACTTTACAATGTATCAAAGCGTAGGGTATTCGACAGCAGGAACTCATTCTGCATATATGGCGTTGGAGCAACCATAATCATAAGTACCTTGTTGCAAAGCGAACTCTGGGAAGCCACCCCAATGATTCCCAACGACACTGTTATGATGTACTATATGATTTTCGGTATATTCATCGTATTCTTCGGCAACCTCTTTGACATTGCCGTAAAGCTGAAGAAAGAGCAGGACCTCACCATCTAAAACCCGCACAACCATGTCTATTATAGTAAATGTTGACGTTATGCTTGCCAGGCGCAAGATGACATCGGGCGAACTGGCCGAAAAGATTGGAATCACCCAGGCCAACCTCTCAATTCTTAAGACGGGAAAGGCTAAGGCTGTACGTTTCAGCACCCTCGAGGCTATCTGCAAGGCACTCGATTGCCAACCGGGAGATATTCTGGAGTATAAGGAATAAACACATACCCATGAAAAGATTTTTATTTGCAATATCACTGTCAGCCGCCACAACCATAGCCGCGCAGAATATAACCGTGAAAGGTAGAATAGTGAGCGAAGAAGGCGCAGCAGTGGAATATGCAACAATAGGCATTCCGGGCACGAAGAACGGCACACTCTCGTGCATAGATGGTGTATTTGAGCTTACACTGCAACAGGAGTGCAACGACACCATAGTGGCAAGCCACGTATCGTATGGCGATGTAAAAATCCCTGCAGCAACCTATAGGAACAGTAGCGAGGCACTAATTGTAACAATGCAGCCGAAACTTTTGAAGGAGCTCACGGTTTATGATGGCAAAAGGAAGAAGGCAAAACTGTCGGACGGAGGAATGAAGATTGCCGGTGGAGTGATACAGTTGTCTACAGAGAAACTTGGTTACGAAGTCGGCTCAATAATGAAGGTGAAGCGCATTTTTGAAGTGGAAGAGATACTTTTCAGCACTGTATCGAACAGCATTGAGAATGCCAAATTGAGCATAAACATCTATTCCATTGATGAAAGCGAAAGCAACTTCAGCAACGTGCTGCACCACCCTGTCTATGTTGAGATTCCCGTCAGCGACAAAAAGCATGAGCATGTTATAACTGCAAAAGAGAGCATTGTACTTGCTCCCGGCAGATATTACGTTGCTCTGAAATTTGTCGATGGGAAAAAGCCGGCCGGAGAAGATGGTAAAATGCAGTTTCCATTGTACCTGATAAGTAGCAGTTACATAAGGAACAGCCCTGTCGACATCCCGGAGAAAGTTCCTGTGAACCTGGGATTGGAGATAACGGGATATGAGTATAGATAATGCAAAATCAGCATCGCGATGCGGTGCTGATTTTGCATTATATGATTCTCTTCAATTACTTGAACTCGTCCCAGCTCTTGACCGGCATTGTAGCCACGTCTATCTTGCAGAATGAGCGGATGAACGCGCTTGCAAGGCGGGCGTTGGTAATGAGCGGAATATTGTGGTCAATTGCCGCACGACGTATTCTGTAACCATTTGTAAGCTCACGCTTTGTGTGGTTCTTTGGAATGTTGATGATGAGGTCGAAACGGTGGTCAGCAATCATCTGCATTACGTTGTTCTCGGCATTAGGGTCTTCATCGGGCCACATTACAGCTGTTGTTGCAATACCGTGCTCGTTGAGGAACTTGGCTGTACCTGATGTCGCGAAGATGTTGTAACCCTTCTGTGCAAGGAGCGCAGCAGGCTCAAGAAGGTCAACCTTTGACTTGGCAGCACCTGAAGATACCATCACGTTCTTCTCGGGCACGCTGTAACCAACGGCAATCATTGCGTTGAGCAGTGCCTCCTCGAAGTCGTCGCCAATGCAACCTACCTCACCGGTCGATGACATATCCACGCCCAATACTGGGTCGGCCTGATGCAGACGGCTGAATGAGAACTGCGACGCCTTCACGCCAATATGGTCGATGTCGAACGCCGATTTGTCGGGCTTGCTGTATGGTGCACCAAGCATGATGCGGGTAGCAGTCTCGATGAAGTTGCGGCGCAATACCTTTGAAACAAATGGGAACGAACGTGATGCACGCAGGTTACACTCGATAACCTTGACCTCATTGTTTTTTGCAAGGAACTGGATGTTGAAAGGTCCGGTAATCTCGAGGGCAGAAGCGATCTTCTTCGCTATCTTCTTTATACGACGTACAGTCTCTACGTAAAGCTTCTGCGGTGGGAACTGTATTGTCGCGTCACCGGAATGTACACCGGCGAACTCGACATGTTCAGAGATGGCATATGCGATCACCTCAAAGTCGGATCGTAGCCATGTCGTT
>JAZTXR010000068.1:0-27283 GCA_045636545.1 Bacteroidaceae bacterium | reverse complement strand
TTTACCATCTGGTCGGCATAGGCAGGAGTAAGAAGCGGCAACCATCGCTCAATCATAAGCGGGGTCATAGGAGATGCATTGTTGTCGATAAGCATCCTTAACAAATTAGCCTTTATCTTGATACTCTCACGTGCTATCCGGTTGAGGGCATCCTTACCCTCGGGAGTGGCAAACCATCCGGCACCATGCTTGCGCTCAAGGATATCCTTAGCGAAAGGCAAAATAGAGTCATCTTTGCAAGTCGCACAGTACTCAAGATACAGATCATTTGTCGGGGTACCGGTAGCAATGCTACTCATATTGCTATATGTGTTTACAGCTACTTCACCCGGCTCAACAAAGACCTCCACATCATTTCCTTCGCCAAAGCCCTTGATTGCGTACATAAAAACAGGTTCGTCTTTGGCAAGTTCATACCTGAAAGTATACTTGCCTTTTTTTACCTTGGCTGTTGCAACCTCAATTGTCCGGCCAAGCTCGTCGGTGCGTGTAAGGGTGAGTTTCTTTATCTTGCTTCCATCGCTCATGCGGTCGTCGGCAATATTTCCATTGATGACACAAACCCCTTGTGCACTTGCTGCAATGCAGATGAAAGCCACTGCTATTGTAGATAATATTCTGTGTAGCATAACTGTACCTCCTTTATTCATTTATACCGTCTACTATTTTCTTCAATTTCTTCACCATCTCCTCGCCACGCAGTTCAAACTGCACAACCTTGCCTTCGGGGTCTATGAGCGCGGTGAAAGGAACACCATTCACACCGAAGAACTTCAGAGCCTCGCTGTTCCAGCCCTTGAGCACAGAGATGTGTACCCAGTTGCGGTGCACAAGCTCGTTGTCGGCAATGCAACCGGTCCAGTCCTCATATTCATCGTCAATCGAGTAGCTGAGAACAACGATGTTGTCACTCTCGCCCGAGTATGCGAGTGCCTCCTTGAGATAAGGAATCTCGCGGCGGCAGGGAGCACACCAGCTTGCCCAGAAGTCGAGGAAGACATATTTTCCCTTGAAATCGGACAATGAGAGTTCCTTTCCATCGGGGGTGCGGCCAGTGATATCGGGAGCCACGGCACCAACCTTGAGGTTTGCAGAACGTACATCGTTCACAAGCTCCTTGTACATTGGCTGCGAGTGCAGCTCAGCGGGAATGGCATCAAGGAATGTCTGGATGACATCGGCGCTGAATGCAGGCATCATAGAGTATTTGATGATATACAAAACCACAGGTGAATCGATGTTCTTGTATATGAAATCCATAATCGCCACCTTGAAGTGCATATTGTTCACATGGAAGACTGATGAGATATATTTTGACTCGGCCCCGAGGTCGCCTTTAACCTCGGCTGGCATGTTTGCCTGTGCCTCCTTCATGCGCAACTTTGCCTCATTTACACACTGGCTATTCAGGTCAATATATGCCTGGTACATGTCGTTATTGGGTGTGCCGCCTATCTTTGCTCCGGCCGGGTATGCAGCATCGAAAGGCCCCACTATTATCTCGCCCTCCTCAAGGAACAGCTGTATGGCACCATTGTCAAAACCCGCAATGTTGCACAAGCTAAGCTCCTCGGGGACTATGCCCTCGAACACAAACTTGTTGTTCTCTACCACGGCCGTTGCTGTTACAACCGTAACACCATCGACCAGCTGCTCAAGTTTCAGTTCCTTCACAGCTTCGTTGCTATAACAGAGCATGGGACTGCTCATCTCGCCTTTTATGACAAACCTTTTTTCCTGTGCCATCATCACTGTTGATATGGCCAGCAATGCAAAAACAAAAATTTTTCTCATAGACGTATGTTTTTATTTAAGGTTCTCCTGCAGGAACACTCTCAGTTGTTCATCGCGCAGGCCTGTTGCTATAATATTGTTGTTCTCATCGAGCACGAAAAGCGCCGGGATGCCCTTTACGTTGTAGAGGCGGGCCACTTCGCATTCCCATCCTTTGAGCGAAGAGACATTGACCCAGCCAAGGCCATCCTTCTCTACTGCAAAAGCCCAGTCCTCCTTCTCCTCGTCGAGCGAGACACCGATAATCTCAAGTCCCTTGTCGTGGAAATCGGCATATATCTCTTTGAGTGCAGGGTTGTTCAAACGGCAGGGGCCGCACCAGCTTGCCCAAAAGTCAATTATTTTAACCTTACCCTTTACTGCGCTCATTGTCACAGGCTTGCCCTCAAGGTCATTGAGTGTAAAGTCGGGAGCCTTTGCGCCATTGTCGGTCTTTGACAGGCGGTCAATACGCTCCTTTATGATGCGGCCGAACTGGGTATCCTTGGCACCCTTACCCATGGAGTCGTACATACCACGTGTCTCCCTGAAGCCTGAATTGCGCATGAGGATGTTTGAATATATGGTATAGGCCATTATAACGTTGTCATTTGCGGCAAGGAATTCCTGTGTCAGTGTACGCAGGGTCTCCTGTTCGCGCTGCAGCGTATCGTTAACAAGGCTTGCACTTCGGAACTTACGCCCGGCACGCGCGGCCTCGTAACGCTCCTGCAAACCCGTGACAACGGCACGCAACGAGTCGGAAGCTTTCATGTGGGCAGTGTAGCTGTCGTTCAGGCGGCCACCGTTGATGTAGTAATCGGCGCCGTCGGCAAGATAGGCATCATACACCACTCCCGGCTCCACAAAGAGTGTAAAACCACCCGAAAAGCCTCCGACCATAAGCTGTGCGAATTTCGGTTCATCGATTGTTGCCGACATTTTGAATTTGCCTTTCTTTATTTTGCAACAGCCCAGAGTATCTGTTTTCTCCTCGGATGACTGTGCAAGCAGATAGAGCGTTCCGTTCTTTATTCCGTTTACCTTTCCCTTAATGGAAAGTGCGCCTCCCTGTGCAACTGATACCATAGCACAACAGAAGAGAAGCAACGCCGATAATATATACTTTTTCATACCTTTTTGCTTTATCAATAAATCATTTCGTATGTATAGTCATTCACAAACTGGATATCCTTAATCTCGCCCCACAGGTTACCCTCGTTGTCGCTGCCATAGAAGAGTGGAGCGAAGTCGCCGTCCACATCGGCTGCTGTTGTGAACTTTATTTCAGCCACAGCACCGTTGGTACCGTTGAACATCACAATGTTCATATAGAGGCCAAGGTCGCTGCTGAATGCAGAGCTGTCCTCGGTGCGGAACTTGATTTTTGTAACATCGTAACCAGCAGGAGCTTCATAGACAACGAACTTGTCACCGTTGGACACATTGTAGCGGTAAACGGTATTACCCTCGGCAAAGAAGAGGTTGTTGGTGGTGAACCACGAATTATATGTGATGGTTGACATATCGGTAGGTGTAAGACCCGTGAGTTTCTTCTCGCCAATGATTGTATAGGCCGAGAGAACATCCTCCTCGGCACCGTCAACGCCACGTTTAGTAGGCGCCTTGCTACCATCACCTATATCCTGCTTGAGAAGTTCATAACGGTAGTATTCACCTGTAGTCTCATCCTTGAATATGAAACAAGGGTTTTGCTGGTCATAGTTGTCGCGGTAGTTGATGTATCCCATAACAGCAGTCATGCCCACTGGTGAGTATTGCAACCCTTGGAAGCGGACATGTGCATCAAGTACCGGATTGTTTGACACATAGCTTGCCTTTATAGAATTGCTTTCGTCTATAGCAAAGCCTCCGTCGCTCTTTGATGAATAGAGGAAACGATTGTTCTTTGCATCCCACATGAGAAAACGGTTATGGGTGATTGTGGCAGCTCCGATTTCATAATCGCCCTGGTGCGGCAGGTCGGTACTGTTCTCGCATGCATGACCCGGTTTGTAGAGGGCATGCACAAAGTTACCCACATACACCTCACCATTTTCGGTAAGAACCACTTTGTAGAGTGTATAGTTCGAGGGGTCACCGGTCTGCACAAGCCTCTTGAACGAGAAGTTCTCACTCTCGGGCTTGAAAATCTGTTGCGCGGTAAACTTTACATTCATGCCATGAGGGTCATATACCCTTGTCTCGCCATTGTCACTAAAGAGTGTCAGAGCCGATGTCTCACCAATCTGTGTCAAATCGTCGGGGATGTTGATATAAGTGGTATAGGCAAAGCCGGTAGCATTATCGTAGTTGTTGTTGTCCTTGGTAACACTCTTTACATCGGTATATATCTTTGTGTCGTTGCCAATGACCTCAATGTTTCCAACCTTGCGGCTGCCCTCGCTGCCATGCAAGACAAAAAGGCTGTTCTTGAACAGAGGACGTGTCTTTATTGTAAAACCCGAGTAGTGCGACAGGTCGGTAGTCCTGTCATATATCTGCAGGAAGATGTTGTATGACATTGCCTTGCCCACAGGAAGGTCGAACTCAAGATAACCCTTTGTTGTTATGGTATCATTCTGTATGTAGCCTCTCTCGTCAACGAATGTCCTGCACCAATAGAAATCCAGAGCCTCAATATTGTCGGCAAGTGTCTGCTCCACAACAACATCCACGCGACGGTGGCGGTCATTCTCGTCCAAAGCCTGCTGAACCTCTATGATATCGCCTCCGGCCGATTTTGTCACGGATGGAGTAAAGGTAACAGAGGTTATCTCATTCATTGTGTCCAACTTGTAGTCATAGTTGCCCAAATCCTGATAACAGGCAGACAACAGCGGCACAAACAGCAAAAATGATAATATCTTTTTCATAAATTATTCTCTTTGAATGGATTTTATTCTATCGTTATCAGTCAAGAACCACCTCGGGGATATCAAAACGTCTTGTAGGCGGGCGCTTGTCATTGGCAGCCTTTATGACACGGTAGCACTCTTTCAGGCGCTCCTCGCCAGACAGTTGCTTGGTTCCAAAGAGTGAGCTATCCCAAGCATAAGAGTTGCTATCCTTGTCATACACAAATGGTGTGATTGATTCGGTAATGAAATTGTCGGCGCCATCCTCCTTCATCATGGTCTTGAGCATAAACTGGTATTTGTCGGCGCTGTACTCGCCAAAGTACTTCTTCACTATTTCACCTGTACCGAAGCCGTTGGAATCCTCCCACCAGAATGGGATTCTCACATTGTAGTTGACAGAGTTGTTCAACTGAACCCAACAAAAATTCCTGTATTCTGCGATGGGATAACCCATCAACGCATAGCTGTAATACTCGTTGAGCATGTAAAGCACATCATCCTTGTGGAAACCGGCAGCCTCTTCATCCATTTTCTGCTTTGCAGCATCGCTTGCAAACAGAGCTACAATATCCTTTGTGGTTGCACCACCGAGCATATTGACGAAGCGGCAGAACTTGTTCGCCCTGAACATGCCCAGTACCGGTTCATATTCGCTCCAGAAGTATGGCTTGCTGTATGCCGGGCGGTCACTCTCCTGAGCAATAGGCAGGTCAACAACAATAGCCTCATCGGGTTCTGCTGCAAGCAAGGCATTGACAGCGCTTACGTTTAGAGCAAAGACGGAGTCAAAGATATGCATCTGCATATCTTTGTCGAAAAGCCTTGAATAGAACGCATTGTCACTTGTGTGCCGGGCAAGGAAGATGTGTTTCTCCTTGTTCCACGCGCCAAGATAGGTATCCATGTGGCTGTACCACACAGCAGGCTTTTCATACGACTCCTTAACATAGAGATTTATCTCGTTCTTGCCTTCGATACCTGTACCTATGTCGCCACTGCCGTCAAGATAAACACACACTGCATAAGTAACATCCTCAACCTCGGGGCGCTTGACCTTGACCTCAATCTGTTTCTCGTACTCCCTGCCGGCAAAAACCACCTTGTCGATTGTTACATCGGCCGGTTCATATCCCTCAATAGTCTTTGTCTTTACAGAGAGAGTGCGTGCCTCGTCCATCAAGTAGCCCAACAGCTTCACCTTCAATGTAATTGTCACTGTATCGGGGTTGCCTACAATGTAATCGCTGAAGTTGAGCGTCTGCTCAAACTCATTTGCATATTCATAATCGAAATATGCGCCATTCGAATCCTTGTCGAACAAATCGGGTTCACGACCTTCACATGCAGTCAGCACCACAGCCAAAAGCCCAATTATATAATGAATGCTCTTTTTCATATATCAGTTACTATTATCTTGCTGATTATTCTTCATTTTCACCGGTCCAGCCAAACTCAACCTCGGCATCGGGCAAGGGGAATATGAAATTCTCCTCGTAAAGAGTCACATCGGGGCAATGACCCAATGTACCCGTCAAACCGTGGGTCTTGAGGAACCAGAAGTACTGTCCCTCACCATAGAATTCCTTGCGGTACTCCTTGTTCAGCGCTGCCATGCACAACTCCTCAGTGTCACACGACACATCCTTTGCCTTGGAGATACCACGCTTGTTGCGCACACTGTTCACATACATTGCAGCCTCATCGCCGTTTCCGGAAGCCTCACAGGCAATGTAGTACATCTCGGGCAGGCGTATGAGCGGAATTATTCCGGTCTTGTTCTCAATGTATTTCAATGATATGGCACACTGCTGCTCATTGTTGCGGTAGAATGCAGTGCCCTTGGCACGCATATCCTCGCTCTCGGAGCCCACTGACTCGAATATCTGGTTCAATGTAGGGATGTTCAGGTAATACTTGGTCTTCATCTTGTCACCCACAGCGAAGTACTCGGAGAGATTGTCCTCCAGTTCATACATATTGAGACCGAAGATAACCTCCTTGGAGAGGATAGGGTCATTGTCGTTGCCGCTCTGGAGTGAGAGACCGCACTCGTCAATTACCATATTGGCATACATTGCCGCGCTGTCCTTCTCGCCCGCATAGTTGTAGACACGCGCCAACATAGCGTTGATGGCATGATAGTTCAAGCGCATGTTCCTCTTGCCCAGGTCCTCACCCAAATCAAGTTTCTTCTCATGGCTCATGCACCCGCGTGCGGTCTTCAGGTCATTTATAATCATACCTACAACCTCGCAAGCAGGCAGAAGCGGCTGTTTTGAGTGGTCGGCCACAGTGCGGTAAGGCATACATTGCATATCACGGCCGCTGATGTTGCCGGCATAGTCCATAGGCCCCCATCCGCGCAACAGGTCAAAATGCAGGAAAGCGCGCAAGGCAAGTGCCTCGCCACGTATCATATCGCGGGTTGTAGAGTCAAGCAACACCACCTCGCCATTCAAGTCCCACCACTTGAGGAGATTGTTGGCATTGGCAATGGCATTGTACTGCGCACGCCATATATTTGCAAGCACACCTTTTGTATTGTATGCACCGCTTGTTTCCCTGTCATAGATAAATACACTGGTGCGGTCGGTTGTCCCATCGGGGAGCTTGTCATACATCTGCGCAAGCTGCTCCATAAGACCGAAACTAAGATTCTTGCCGTATGTGTCCTCTTCCGTCATCAGAATGTAAAGACCGGCAAGCGCGCTATTGAAACCATTCTCTGTTGTGAACAGCTCTTTTGCAGGCAAATCGGTATTTGGGGTCACATCCAGCCACTCGGAGCATGAGGGCAGTGACACCATACTTGCAAAAGCTATTATAATTATATAAGCAATCCTTTTCATATCATTCCTGGCTTTTATCATCTGAACATTATTGAGAGTGAGAGTGTGTATGAACGCGCAAACGGATAATCGAGACCGCGCTCCATCTTTATGGTTGAAATGCGTGCAAGGTCATTCGTTGTAAAGTTCAAGGCCAACACGTCGATGTTTGCACGGCGCAAGTACTTGAAATCCTCACCGGTGAACCTGTAACCTACATTCAACGTCGCAAGCCTCACCTCATTGTCGTCCATTATGAATCGTGTGCTGGCCGGGGTATTGGCACCTGTGGGGCTGAATCCCACGTATGGTGTCACGTCACCGGGTTTCTCCCAACGTCCCTCACCGGCACGGTAGTCAAGGTTGTAAGCCACGTTCTGGTTCTCAATCTTGTCCACGAGAGTCTGGTTATACACCACGCCACCATATTTATATGTAAAGCCGAGCGTGCAGGACAAATCCTTCCAGTTTATGCTTGAAGAGACGGTGCCGCTCACCTTTGGGTTCAAATCGCCCACGGCAACCTTGTCGTTCGCATTCCACACGAATGTCTTTGTTCCGTCACGCTTGAGGTATACCTCCTTGCCTGTTACGGGGTCAACGCCCAAAGAGCGCACCACATAGAGCGTTGTTGTCGACTCGCCTTCGCGGTACTGTGGCAATGGTGCACCAGCCGAAGCCATCTGCTTTTCATTTTCTTTCTTCAGGAACTCCGACAATTTGAGAATCTTGTTCTTGTTGGCATTGGCATTGGCATTGATTGTCCAAAAGAACTGATTGCGCAGATTCTGAACGGCAACAACGTTCAACGTCACATCGTAACCTTTGTTCTGCAACTCACCGGCATTCATGACCATCGTTGAGAAACCAGTCGATGGAGCAAGGTCATAATTGGTGAGAAGTTCCTTGGTGATGTTGTCGTAGTAGTTGAATGTCACGTTCACGCGGTTCTTCCAGAATCCGAAATCGACCGAGTAGCTTGCATTGTGTGTCTTTGCCCAACCAAGCCCTGTATTGTTCAGACCACTCAACAGGGCGCCCAGAACGGGAAACGAGTTGTAGGGGCGCATTGTACCGGAGAATGTGTAGTACTCAATGGCATCGGAGGGGCTGAAGTTCTGTTCACCGGTCACACCATAGCTTGCACGGAGCACCAGGTTCGAGAGATAGCCCTGCAGCCACTTCTCGTTGTGGACATTCCATCGTCCGCCGACAGACCAGAATGGTACAAGGTCATGGTCGGCATAACGCGAAGAAGCCTCGCCGCTGACATTGAAATCGGCAGAATAACGGTTGTCATAGCTATATGAGAACTGGCCGATAAGACCGATAGAACGTGAAATATTCTCGCTACCGATATTGCTCATGCTTGTCTCCATCTTGTTACCGAAGATGAAGTCATCCATGTGTGAATCGGGGTAACCTGTTGCCGACAGGTTCACATAGTTGTTCCTGTCCTCGTTTACCGTCCAGTTTCCGAATACACTGAACAGATGCTTGTCTACCACCAGGTTATAGTTGACACCCAGGTTGCTCGACCACGATGACATCTCGCCCGAACTCTTGTAGTAGCTACCCTTGCGGGTCAAATCATCCTCTGTCTCAAAGCTTGTGTGGTCGGCCGGGAGGAACCTGTCTGTACCAGCCATACCTCTTGAATACGAGAGTTGCTCAGTAACACGCAAATTCTTCAATATCATATACTCCAGGCTGAGGTTGGTTGTCATGTTCAGACTGTTCGTCAAATCATTTATACCTACAGTAGCATCGTAAAGAGGATTGGTTATCATCTTGCTCTGACCGCTAACAGTGTTGTTGTCGAGCACCTTTATCTGCTGCCCGTTGGCATCGGTTGGTATATAATATGGATTGAGCCTTGTATATTGTGAGTATGAGCCGTATGGCGAATTGCTGCTGTTCGACTCGGAAAGGCTCACATTGGCACGCATGGTAAACTTGTCCTTAAGATAGGTCATATTGAAGTTCACACCCTTTGTACCGTTGCTTGAACCCTTCATCACACCCGGCTGCATTGCCGCATTGATGTCAAGGCTGTAGCGGAACACATCGGTACCACCTGCAACGCTCAACGAGTGGCGGTGCTGAATAGCCGTGCGCAACGGTTTAGAGAGCCAATATGTGTCGACACCACCAAGCACATTGCGACGGTAGCTGTTATAGAGGTTCATCTGCGCCGCGTTTGTAGGGTTATAAAGACCCGCTCTCCACTCGGTCTCAAGCTTTGTGGCAGCATCCATCATATTGTAGTCTGTGAGGTCAGGAGTCTGCACAGTCATTGTTCCGTTGTATGAAACCGAGAGAGCACCGTCGGGAGCCACCTTTGTCTCCACAACCACAACACCGTTGGCAGCGCGCGAACCGTATACCGATGTCGCAGCCGCATCCTTTAACACCGTGATTGTCTCAACGCGTTCAGGGTCAAGGTCAAGGATACGGCTCATTGGCACAATGAAGCCGTCGAGCACGAACAATGGTGTGTTGGGACGGCTCGAGACGTTATCGAGCATCAAATCCATACTGTTCATTGACTTTGAGCCAAGCGACTGGTCACCACGAATCTGGAAATCGGGCTCGGCATTGGGGTCGGAACCAGTGAGGTTGTTCTCTATGATTTTGAAACTGGGGTCAAAGAACTGGATACCTTTGAGAATGTTTGTAGGGCTCATCCTGCGCAAATCGTCACCCTTCACCTCAACATAGTTTCCGGTGAAGCTGTCCTTGCTTCGGCGGCTTATACCGGTAACGACCACCTCGGCCATTTCAATGGATGGTTTCAACTCAAAGACAAGATTATTTTCATCCTTCAATATCTGCTTTGAAACAGTCTCATATCCCACGAATGAGATGCTTATGGACTCCTTTCTGTTCAATCGCAGGCTGAACTTGCCATCAATATCAGTCTGGCATCCCCTTGCACCCTTGCTGTCGCCTGTACCGTCGGTTATCAGCACGGTTGCTCCAATGAGCGACTCCTGTGTGTCACGGTCAAATACCTGTCCCGACACAAAGACCTCGTCTCCCTTATTCTCTTTTTCTTTCCGTTTGTCGGGCTGAAGGATTATCTGATTCTCGCCCTCATAGCGGATTATAACGTTCTGGTCGCCAACAAGCTCGCCAAGCACCTTGTCGAGCGGTTTGTTCTTGACTGCAAGGTTTATTGGTTTGTTGACATTCCACAGAGCCACATCCTGAAGTGTAATTTTTGCATTTGCAGCCTCGGCAACCATCTCAAGCACCTTACCCAAAGGCTGGTTGCTCACCCTCAATGTAACAGGCTTCTCTTTCCAGCTGGCCGCATCCTGTGCATTTACAGCAACCGTGCTGCACAAGAACAGCACAACAAGAAGTATTCTGCCAAAGAGCCTCATATTAAAATTAGTTTTCCCCATAAGAATACGGTTGTTGTGGTTTTACTATTATTGCATGAGCATATCCAGAATACCCTTGTAGAATGCGTTGTTGTTGTATTTTTCAATGTAATCACCGTACAACGCATCGGCACGCTCAATCTCACGTCCGTTCAGGATGAAGTTACGCAAAAGGATGTAGAGCACAAAATCGCGATGCTCCCCAGTGTAGAATGCAGCAAGCTCCTTGTACATATCCTCCATCATATTTGGCATGCTGTATGCCGCACCGCTCTCCTTTGCAGCCTTCTCGTTCATGTAGAAGCAATAGCGCATGAGGAAACTTGCATACTCGGCACAGTTCATTGACTCGGCATCATTCCTGAGGACATAGTCGTCCATGATACTCCAGTAGTCGCCAATCTCCTGCTCCTCAACAGGCACACCCCTGACACTCGCGTACATCACGGGATACTCTACAAATGACATATATACATGATACTCAATCATTGCCATTACATAGTTCTTTGCCTCGGGGCTAGCGGGGCTCTTTTCAATGAGAGCCTTTGCTTTTTCAAGCAACACTCGTGAATCGTCGATGCGGCTCTTTGGCTTTATGTCGAGTGCGGCACAGCCAAGGAGCTGCTCCTTGTAGCGCAGACTGCGCTTCAGGTTCTCTATGCTCTTTACTAGGCGGTTGTTGTTCACAGCACGCTCGGTGCCGCTGTACTCCACCTTCGCGCTCTTGCCCTCGTATACGACATCTACGTGCAGGCTGTCACCGGGCTGCAGAATGACACCGGTATTTCCGTTGATGTTCATCCACACAAGGCCCTCGCAATCGAAGCTGTAGATATGCTCCTCGCCGGGGTTGGTGTGGAATTCCTGTGAAATCAAAGGAGTCTGCATACAGTCAAAGAATATCTTGCTTCTTTTGTAGCCATCCACATTGGCACTCAAGGTTGTCTTTTGCTGCGCTGTAGCTACACTCAAAAGAGCAAAAACAGACACAAGCACAAACAGTAGTCTTTTCTTCATAGTTATAGAGTTTGCATAAGTTTATGTTAATATTATATTAATTGCAAAAATATCACAAAAGCATAGAAATGCAAATACATAGTGAATAAAAAAAGTTAAAACTTGAAGTAAAAGATACCAATGACCACAAATTGCAATAAATTCCATTCTGCAATTTGCTTTTAATATGTTTGTGTATATCTTTGCGTACAAGGACACGAACAAACCAACCATCGATAGAAAAACATACAACATACGACTATGCAGAAAAGAATTATCGAGTGCGTACCCAACTTCTCAGAGGGGCGCAACATGGAGGCTGTGAAACAGATTACCGATGCCATTGAGGCTGTCAAAGGAGTAAAGCTGCTTGATGTCGACCCGGGCGAGGCAACAAACCGCACCGTGGTTACTTTTGTAGGAGAGCCAGAGGCTGTGATTGAGGCGGCGGTTGCCGGAGTAAGACGTGCCACGGAAGTAATAGATATGCGACAGCACAAGGGAGCACACCCACGAATGGGTGCATGCGACGTCTGCCCGCTCATTCCCGTAGCCGGCATAACAATGGAGGAGTGTGCCGAGCTTGCACGCGCACTTGCAAAACGCATAGCCGAGGAGTTGAACGTACCCACATACTGCTATGAGGCCGCAGCATTCAAGCCCGAACGACGTAACCTTGCCGTCTGTCGCGAAGGTGAATATGAGGGATTGCCCGACAAGATGGCAAAAGAGGAGAAACGCCCGGATTTTGGCGCACGCCCATACGACGATGGCATTGCACGTACCGGTGCTACAGCCGTTGGAGCGCGTGATTTTCTGCTGGCGGTGAACTATAACCTCAACACCACATCCACACGCCGCGCCAACGCCATAGCGTTCGATGTTCGCGAGAAAGGCCGCCCCATGCGCGAGGGCAACCCTATTGTGGGCAAGATTGTAAAGGACGAGAACGGAGAGCCTGTAATGATACCCGGCACGTTGAAAGACTGCAAGGCGATAGGCTGGTTCATTGAGGAGTATGGAATTGCACAGGTATCGATGAACATGACGAACCTTGCTGTCACTCCGTTGCACGTGGCTTTTGACGAGGTGTGCCGTGCTGCCGATGCGCGTGGTGTACGTGTGACAGGAACCGAGATTGTCGGTCTTGTGCCCAAGAAAGCGCTTGTTGAAGCCGGAAAATATTTCCTGCACAAGCAACACCGCTCGACCGGTGTGCCCGAACGCGAACTCGTGCGCATTGCCATTGAGAGCATGGGACTCTCAAACCTCAAGGAGTTCAAGCCCGAAGAGAAGATTATCGAGTATATCCTTGAAGCAGAAGAACAGAATAATACAAAACGGCTTGTTGACATGACCTGCGCCGGCTTTGCCGAGGAGACAGCAAGCGAATCACCAGCCCCCGGTGGAGGTTCAATATCGGCATATATGGGCGCGCTTGCAGCGGCACTTGGCACAATGGTGGCCAACCTCTCTTCACACAAGGCCGGATGGGACGACCGCTGGGAATACTTCTCGGATTGGGCAGAGAAAGGCATGGCGGTAATGAACGAACTGCTTGCACTTGTTGATGAGGACACTGCAGCATTCAACAGGATTATGGATGTGTTCGGCATGCCCAAAGGCACAGCCGAGGAGAAAGAGGCACGCGCGGCAGCGATGGAGGCAGCGACCCTTTATGCCACACAGGTTCCACTGCGCACAATGAAGACTGCATACAAGGCATTCGACGTTGTACGCGCCATGGCCGAGGAGGGCAACCCTAACTCGGTTTCCGATGCCGGAGTGGGCGCACTTGCAGCACGCTCGGCTGTAATGGGCGCTTGCCTCAATGTAAAAATCAACGCAGCAGGCCTTAAGGAGCGTGCCACAGCCGAGGCTCTTGTAGCCGAGGCCAATGAGATACAGGCACTTGCACAGCAGGCCGAGAGAGAAATCCTCGCTGTAGTGGAGAACAAGATAAACGGATAAAACCCAAACAAGCCCGGTTTCCACTCGCTTGCACAAGTTTTAACCACACTCGTGTGATTGAACCTTGGCTACGCTCGTTACAAAACCCAAACAAGTTTGGTTTTCACTCGCTTGCACAAGTTTTCACCTTTCACATTTCACATTTCACCTTTAAAAGCCATGACTGATTTCCAGAAAGATATTTTGGCAGGAATACCAGATATTCTGCCTGCAAAAAGAGAATATGACACTACGGCAAACCATGCACCAAAGCGCAAGGACATTCTCACCGACAGTGAGAAAAAGCTTGCTCTGGCAAACGCGTTGCGTTATTTCCCCGAAAAACACCACGCGGAGCTTGCCCCTGAATTTCTCGATGAATTGAAGAGATACGGACGAATTTACATGTATCGTCTGCGCCCCGAGTATGAGATGTATGCACGTCCAATAGAGGAGTACCCTGCGCGTTCGCGCCAGGCTGCGGCAATCATGCTCATGATACAGAACAACCTTGACAAGGCAGTGGCACAGCACCCGCACGAACTGATAACATACGGCGGTAACGGTGCAGTATTCCAGAACTGGGCACAATATCGCCTGGCGATGAAGTATCTTGCCGAAATGACCGACGAGCAGACTCTTGTAATGTACTCGGGACACCCGCTCGGTCTGTTCCCATCGCATAAGGATGCACCACGCGTTATTGTCACAAACGGCATGGTCATCCCCAACCACTCGTCACAGGACGACTGGGAACGCTTCAATGCCATGGGTGTGTCGCAATACGGACAGATGACAGCCGGTTCTTATATGTACATTGGCCCCCAAGGCATTGTACACGGCACAACTATCACTGTGATGAACGCGGCACGCAAGCGCATGAAGCCGGGACAGAAAGACCTTAAAGGCATGCTGTTTGTGACAGCCGGCCTTGGTGGCATGTCGGGCGCACAGCCAAAAGCCGGAAACATCTCGGGAGTGGTGAGCATCACTGCCGAGATAAACATTGCAGCTGCCGAGAAACGCTACAATCAGGGCTGGGTGGATGAGTTGCACACATCGCTCGACGAGCTTATTCCACGCGTGAAGCAGGCTGTGGAGAACAAGGAGGTGATTTCATTCGCATACGTGGGTAATGTCGTTGACCTTTGGGAACGACTTGCCGACGAAAATATGAATGTCGACCTGGGCAGCGACCAGACATCACTTCACAATCCATGGGCAGGAGGCTACTACCCCGTGGGATACTCATACGAGGAATCGAACCGCATGATGGCCGAAGAACCGGAGCGTTTCCGCGAGTGTGTACAGGAGTCGTTGCGCCGTCACGTTGCCGCCATCAACCGCCTCACTGCACGCGGCATGTATTTCTTTGACTATGGCAACGCATTCCTGCTCGAATCGTCACGTGCAGGCGCGGACATAATGACTGCCGACGGCAAGTTCCGCTACCCATCATACGTTCAGGACATTATGGGACCAATGTTCTTCGACTACGGCTTCGGTCCTTTCCGTTGGGTATGCACATCGGGCAACGAGAAAGACCTCGAGACCACCGACCGCATTGCGGCAGAGGTTCTCGAGAAGATGCTTGCCGAAGCTCCGGCCGAGATACGCGGACAGCTCGAGGACAACCTCCACTGGATACGCGAAGCAAAGCAGAACAGGCTTGTGGTCGGTTCACAGGCGCGCATCCTATATGCCGACTCCGAGGGCCGCACACGCATTGCCCTTGCATTCAACGAGGCTATCGGGCGCGGAGAGATTTCGGCACCGGTTGTGCTCGGGCGCGACCACCACGACGTATCGGGAACAGACTCGCCCTACCGCGAGACATCGAACATCTATGACGGTTCGCAGTTCTGTGCCGACATGGCAGTGCACAACGTCATCGGCGACTCTTTCCGCGGTGCTACCTGGGTATCAATCCACAACGGTGGAGGCGTAGGCTGGGGCGAGGTCATGAACGGTGGATTCGGTATGGTCATTGACGGAAGCGACGACTCGGCACGCCACATCGAAGAGATGCTTCTGTGGGATGTGAACAACGGTATTGCACGCCGCAGCTGGGCACGCAACGAGGGTGCCATGTTCGCCATCAAACGCCAGATGGAACGCACTCCACTGCTCAAGGTCACATTGCCCAACATTGCCGATATGGGCATGATAGAGAGAATTTATAACGAAAACAGATAAAACACTAAAGATATGATTCACCATATAAACTCAGAGTGGCTTACCATTGCACGTGTCAACGAGGTTTTGACAAAAGGTTACAAGCTCGAACTTAGTGAGAATGCGAAACGACGTATTGTGAACTGCCGGAAATATCTCGACGAGAAGATGCAGGATACAGAGCGCCCCATCTATGGTGTAACAACCGGGTTCGGCTCGCTCTGCAACATTTCGGTCGACAAGGAGAACCTTTCGCAGCTGCAGAAGAACCTGATGATGTCACACGCATGCGGCACAGGTGCACGGGTGCCATCGGAGATTGTAAAGCTGATGCTTTTCCTCAAGGCACAGTCGCTTTCATACGGTCATTCGGGAGTGCAGCTCATCACTGTTGAGCGCATTCTTGACCTGTTCAACAACAATATAATCCCTGTCGTATATGAGCAAGGCTCATTGGGCGCATCGGGCGACCTTTCGCCTCTTGCACACATGTGTCTGCCGCTGATAGGACTGGGACACGTTGAGGTTGACGGAAAGATATTCGAAAGTGCCGTAATTATGGAAAAGATGGGCTGGGAGCCTGTTAAACTGTGTTCAAAGGAGGGTCTTGCACTGCTCAACGGAACACAGTTCATGTCGGCATACGGTGTATATTCGTTGATAAACACATTCAGACTGAGCCGCTGGGCCGACACCATAGGCGCAATGTCGCTCGATGCGTTCGATGGTCGCATGGAACCGTTTGAACACAATGTGCACGCCATACGCCCACACAACGGACAGATTGAGACTGCACGCAACTTCCGCGAGATTCTTGCCGGTAGCGAGATTATCAGACAGCCAAAGAAGCACGTACAGGACCCCTACTCGTTCCGTTGCATTCCACAGGTTCACGGTGCGGTAAAGGACACCATTGCATACGTGGCAAAAGTTCTTGAGACAGAGATAAATTCGGCAACCGACAACCCTACGGTTTTCCCCGAGACCGACGAGATTATCTCGGCAGGCAACTTCCACGGAGAGCCTATCGCATTGGCAATGGACTTCCTTGCGATAGCGGTGGCAGAGCTTGGAAACATTTCGGAGCGACGAATCTACCGCATTATCTCGGGAGCGCGCAACCTGCCCAACTTCCTTGTCGCAAATCCGGGACTGAACAGCGGATTCATGATTCCTCAATACACTGCGGCATCTATCGTGAGCCAATCGAAAGGGCTCTGTTGGCCGGCTTCGTGCGATTCCATTCCCTCGTCACAGGGACAGGAGGACCATGTAAGTATGGGTTCAAACGCGGCAACAAAACTGTGGAAAGTGGTGCAGAATACCGAACGCATTCTTGCAATAGAGCTTATGAACGCGGCACAGGCACTGGAGTTCCGTCGTCCGCTACGTTCATCAAAGGCAATCGAGGACATCTTTACAGCCTACCGCGCTGTTGTTCCGTTTGTCGACAATGACACAGTGATGTACCCGCATATAGCAACATCTGTAAAATTCCTGAACGGACATGAGCCTGCTTGTTAAGAATATCGGGTGCATAGTCGGTATCGACGAGAGCGGACGTACAAGGGTTGCCGGCAAGGAGATGGCCAACATAGGCATGCTTGAGAATGCCTGGTTGCTCACCGACGGCGAACGTATCGACAGCTATGGAACGATGGACAACTTGCCGCCGACAGAAGATTGCGAGATTATCGATGCCCGTGGCGGCTGGCTCTTCCCGTCGTTCTGCGACTCGCACACGCACATTGTCTATGCCGGCAGCCGCGAACAGGAGTTCCTCGACAAGATAAACGGCCTCACATACGAGGAGATTGCCAAACGCGGCGGCGGAATATTGAATTCGGCCGACCGTCTGCACGACACAAGCGAGGATGAGCTCTACCGCCAGGCCATGGAACGCATTGACGAGATTGTGGCAATGGGAACAGGACTCGTGGAGATAAAATCGGGCTACGGGCTCACTATCGAGGACGAACTGAAGATTCTGCGTGTCATACGCCGCATAAAGGATACCGCACCGCTTGACGTGCGTGCCACTTTCCTTGGCGCACACGCTGTAGGCCGCGCCTACAGAGGCCGCCAGAGCGAATATGTGGAGCATGTATGCAACGAGATGATTCCGGCTGTTGCAAAGGAAGGACTTGCCGATTTTGTCGATGTATTCTGCGACAAGGGATTCTTTACCGTAGAGGAGACTGCCAAGATAATCGGGACAGGCGCACGCTATGGCATGCGCGCAAAGATTCATGCCAACGAGCTCGCCGTTTCGGGCGGTGTCGAGGTAGGTGTTGGGCACAAAGCCCTTTCGGTTGACCACCTTGAGTCGATGGGCGACGAGCAGATTGAGGCACTGCGTGGCAGCGACACAATGCCCACAATGTTGCCCGGATGCGCCTTTTTCCTTGGCATAGGCTATCCGCCTGCACGCAAGATGATTGATGCGGGGCTGGCTGTGGCACTGGCATCGGACTACAACCCCGGCACAGCCCCATCGGGCAACATGCGGTTTGTGGCATCATTGGCAAGCATCAAGATGAAGATGACCCCTGCCGAGGCTCTCAATGCAGCTACACTCAACAGTGCATGCGCTATGGGAGAGAGCAAGGACTTTGGTTCAATAACCTGCGGTAAAAAGGCCAATTTTTACATCACCAAGCCCTTGCCATCATTGGCATTCCTGCCATACGCCCACCAGACACCTGTAATAAATACAGTGGTGCTGAAGGGAAAGAGAGTAACAGTAACAGATATGGCGCCAATGTAGTGTTTGCACCAACAACTTCTGAGTTCGTCAAGGTTTTATAGCATTATCTCGGTGAAAAGCATTATCTTCGTGCAATCAATGAAACAAACAGAACTGCTATGATAAAGAAAATCCTGCTTTGCGCGCTTGCGTGCATCACACTCACCACTGCCACAGCCGACGAGGGTATGTGGCTGCCAAGCCTCATCAAGGAACGCGTAAAGGATATGCGCAAAAAGGGCTTCAAGCTGAAAGCCGATGATGTATATTCCACAACCAAACCATCACTGAAGGATGCAGTGATGCAGTTCGGCGGCGGTTGCACGGGCGAGTTCGTGTCGGCCGAAGGCCTGTTGCTCACCAACCACCACTGCGGCTATGCTTCGATTCAAAAGCTCTCATCGGTGGAACATGACTACCTCACCGACGGTTACTGGGCAAAATCGCGTGCCGAGGAGCTGCACGTCCCGGGGCTCACAATAAGCATACTCGAGAAGATGGAGGATGTGACCGACAGGATAGCTGCCGGCGAAAGCAAAGCCGACATCATCGCTCAGGCCTCACAGGGTAAAGGATGCCGTGCAAGCATCGAGCCAATGTACTACGGCAACAGGCACTATCTTTTTGTATACCGTGTCTACCGCGACGTGCGCCTTGTTGGTGCACCGCCATCATCGATAGGCAAGTTCGGCGGCGACACCGACAACTGGATATGGCCACGCCACACGGGCGACTTCTCGATGTTCCGTGTATATGCCGATGCCAACAACGAACCGGCCGACTACTCTGCCGACAACGTGCCCTACCGCCCCAAGCGCCACTTCCCAATCTCTACGAAGGGTGTGGAGGAAGGCGATTTCACAATGATTTACGGTTTCCCGGGCAACACACAGGAGTATGTGACTGCCGATGCCGTTGAGTACGTTGCCAAGGTATCGAACCCCATGAAGATTGCCCTGCGCACAATCCGTCTCGACATCATCAGCGAGGCGCAGAGCAAGGATGTTGCCACACGCATCGCATACGCCGCAAAGCACGCAAGCATTGCCAATGCATGGAAGAAATGGCAGGGCGAGAGCCTCGGGCTCGAGCGCCTTCAGACAGCCGACAAGAAAAAGGCTTATGAGAAGGATTTCGCAGCCTGGGCTGCCGGCAAGCCACAGTATGCCGCACTGCTCGATTCAATGCACGCAGCATACGAGAAAACCATCCCCGGATATTTTGCACGCGAGCTTTTCAACGAGACAATTGCCGGCATCGAGGTCTACAACTTTGCTGCATGGCTCAACTCGAAGCACGCAAAAGGCGACAAACTGACGGCCGACGTACAGGCTGTAGGCCGCAAATATTACCTCAACGACTACAGGGTGGAGATTGACAAGGCCATAGCAAAACGTATGATAGCCGAATTTATCGACCGTATGCCGGCCGAGAATATTCCACAGGAACTGACAGCCGCAATCGACAGCAACGGCGGTGTGGAGCAGTTTGTAGAGAATCTGTACAAAGGCACGCAGCTGATAAAGAAGTACCCCCTCACAACCGAGGAGATACTCGCCGACCCAATGGTGCAGCTTGCTTCATGGTTTGCGCCACTTACAAAGAGGAACAGCGGTTATGCCTACCGCAACCTGAGCAACGTGCCCACCGTGGAGAAGTGGTACAGGGAGTATATGCAGGCACTGCGCGAGTGGGACAAGGAGCGCGCTTTCTACCCCGATGCTAACTTCACGCTGCGCGTGGCTTACGGCACAATCTGCGGCTACGAGAATGCCGACGGCGAGTACCACACACACCTCACCACTCTTGACGGCATTCTGGCCAAGGACAACCCTGAAATCTATGACTACAATATACCGCAGGTGCTGCGTGACATATATGCCGCAAAGGACTACGGCCGTTGGAGCATTGAGAGGAACGGCAAAAAGACAATTCCTGTCTGCTTCCTTGCCAACAACCACACCTCGGGCGGCAATTCAGGCTCACCCGTAATCAACGGCAAGGGCGAGCTGGTAGGCATCAACTTCGACCGCACATGGCGTTCAACAATGAGCGACATCGAGTTCGACCCTACAATCTGCCGCAACATATCGGTAGACATACGCTATGTACTCTTTGTCATTGACCGCGTGGGCGGTGCAAGCTACCTCTTTGATGAGATGGATTTGAGATAACACAAAAGCGGAAAGAAGAACATGGACTACCTCCACACCCTTTTCATCGGACACTCGGCACTGCAGGCAATCGTTGTGCTTTCGATAATCTCGGCCATAGGACTCATGCTCGGGCGCATACGCTTCTTCGGCATCTCGCTCGGCATCACCTTTGTCTTTTTCACAGGTATCCTGGCCGGGCACTTCGGGCTCACTATAGACGGACAGATGCTCTTATATGCCGAGACATTCGGCCTTGTGCTCTTTGTCTATGCACTTGGCCTGCAGGTAGGCCCCGGTTTCTTCAGTTCCATGCGCAGCGGCGGAACAAGGCTGTTGCTTCCCGCCATAGGCGTGCTGCTCACCGGCACACTGCTTGCAATTGCCTTGAGTTTTGGTGCAAAGGTCGCAATCCCGGACATGTCGGGAATATTGTGCGGTGCCACCACAAACACCCCGGCACTTGCGGCTGCACAGCAGACACTCAAACAGCTTGGAGTGGAGAGCAGCGGAGCTGCATTGAGCTGCGCATTGACCTACCCGTTGGGTGTTGTGGGAGTTATATTCGCACTCATTTTCCTGCGCAAGGTTTTTGTAAGACCAGGCGATATGCCACAACCCGACAGCAAACACAAAAAGAACGTTTTCATCGCAAGTTATTGCGTTACCAACCCCGATATTTTCGGCAAGACGATTGCCGAGATTCACGACAGGCACAACCATTTCGTCATTTCACGTATGTGGCACGAGGGGCACGTGCTCATCCCGATGTCCGACAGAGTGCTGCAGGAGAATGACATTCTGCTTGTCATCACCAAGCCCGAGGAGAGCGACAGCCTGCGACAGATATTCGGCAAACAGGAACAGAAGGACTGGAACGCCGAGGACATCGACTGGAACAAGATTGACAGCGAACTGACATCGCAGCGCATCATTGTCACCCGCCCCGAAATCAATGGAAAGAAGCTCGCCGCCCTGCGCCTGCGCAACAACTACGGCATAAACATCAGCCGCGTGTACCGTTCAGGCGTGCAGTTGCTTGCCACCCCCAACCTGGTACTGCAGCTTGGCGACCGCCTTACCGTGGTGGGCGAGACTGCCGATATAAAACGCGTGGAGAAGATTCTTGGCAACGCAGTAAAGAGCCTCAACGAGCCCAACCTCGTATCGGTATTCATTGGCATGATACTTGGCCTGATGGTGGGTAGCATTCCGCTTGCAATCCCCGGGATTTCGGTTCCCGTGAAGCTTGGCCTTGCCGGCGGCCCCATTATTGTGGGTATCCTCATAGGCACATTCGGCCCGCGCCTGCACATGATAACCTACACCACGCAGAGCGCCAACATGATGTTGAGAGCAATAGGCCTCAACCTCTACCTGGCCTGCCTGGGATTGGATGCCGGTGCACATTTCTTTGAAACCATCGTACGCCCCGAGGGTGCCTTGTGGCTTCTCCTTGGACTGCTCATAACATTCGTGCCCGTGGTGCTCATTGGCCTGTTCGCGCTGCGCGTAATGAAGCTCGACTTCGGTTCTATAGCCGGTCTGCTGTGTGGCTCCATGGCAAACCCCATGGCGCTCACATACGTCAATGACAGCATTGACGGCGACAACCCCTCGGTTGCATACGCCACCGTCTACCCGGTGTGCATGTTCCTCAGGGTGGTGATAATCCAGCTGGTTGTAATGCTCCTCATCTGACACACGCTATGGCAACAGTGAAAAGGACAGCGACAGCAGGCGGATATTTCATCGAGTTCAACGGCAAGGAGATTGAGCTGTTCAGCATTGCCACCGATGGGAGCGGAATACTCAAACGTGTGGACGATGTGCAAGGAACAATACGCCGCATTGCCGAGGCGACAGGCTTTGAGCGCGACTACAACCTGAGCTACCGCCAGTATGTGGCACGGCTCATACAACATATAAACGGATTGGAAAACAAAAACAGATAATCATGAAAAAGAAATTTGCACTCCTTGCCCTTTTGTTCTGCGCAGTTGGAATTAATGCACAGAGCGGTTACATCAACGGTCAATCAATATGGTTCGACCAGCCGACAACCCTCAATGGCCGCGCACTATGGTATGGCGGCCGCCCCGACCTTTGGAAAGGCAAAGGCAAACCCGAGTGGGCAGGCGATGCCAACTACAATGCCGACAAGGAGTGGGAATCCTATTCCTTGCCCATCGGTAACGGCAGCATAGGCGCGAACATTATGGGTTCGCTTGAGGCCGAGCGCATAACATTGAACGAGAAGACTCTGTGGCGCGGTGGCCCCAACACCGAGAAGGGCGCCGACTACTACTGGAATGTGAACAAGCAGTCGGCTCACCTGCTCGATGACATACGCCAGGCATTCATTGACGGCGATGAAGAGAAAGCGGCCAAACTTACACGCGAGAATTTCAACAGCACAGCCTCCTATGAATACTATGGCGAGAAGCCTTTCCGTTTCGGAAACTTCACCACAATGGGCGAGTTCTACATCGAGACCGGACACAACCTCATTGACATGGGCGACTACAAGCGCATTCTCTCGCTCGACTCGGCCGTTGCCGTAGTGCAGTACATGAGAGACGGAGTTGACTTCGAGCGCAAGTACTTTGTATCGTACCCAGCCAACGTGCTGGCAATGAAGTACAGCGCAAGCAAGCCCGGAATGCAGAACCTCACATTCAGCTACGCCCCCAACCCTGTATCTGAGGGCACAATGGAGAGCGACGGAAACAATGGCCTTGTGTGGAAAGCAAGGCTCGACAACAACGGAATGCAGTATACCATACGTATCAAGGCCATTGCAAAGAACGGAAAAACAAGCGTTGAAAACGGCAGAATCGTTATTGAGAAGGCCGACGAGGTGTGTTTCTATGTCACAGCCGACACTGATTACAAGATTAACTTTGACCCCGATTTCAGTGACCCCAAAGCATACGTTGGCGTGAACCCCGATGAGACGACCGAAGCATGGATGAGAAATGCGGTCAAAAAGGGATACGATGAACTTTTCAAGGAGCACTATGCCGACTACTCTGCCCTTTTTAACCGAGTGAAGCTGGACATCAACCCCAACGCACCCACAACAATGGAGTTCCCTGCCGTCAGGAACCTCCCCACCGACAAACGCCTTGCAAGCTACCGCACCGGAAAGCCCGACTACGCACTGGAGCAACTCTATTACCAGTTCGGCCGCTACCTGCTTATCTCAAGTTCACGCCCGGGCAACATGCCGGCCAACCTGCAGGGAATATGGCACAACAATGTCGACGGCCCTTGGCGTGTGGATTACCACAACAACATCAACCTGCAGATGAACTACTGGCCATCGTGCGCCACAAACCTGCCGGAGTGTACACTGCCGCTCATCGATTTCATACGCACACTGCAGAAGCCGGGCGAAGTGACAGCAAAGTCATACTTTGGCGCACGAGGCTGGACAGCAAGCATATCAAGCAACATTTTCGGCTTCACAGCACCGCTCATAAGCCAGGATATGTCGTGGAATTTCAACCCCATGGCCGGCCCTTGGCTTGCCACACACGTTTGGGACTACTATGACTACACCCGTGACAGGAAATTCCTCAAGGAGACCGGCTACGACATCATAAAGAGCAGCGCAATCTTCACCGTTGACTATCTGTGGAAGCGGGAGGACGGCACATACACCGCAGCCCCCTCAACATCACCCGAGCATGGCCCCATAGACCAGGGAGCCACATTCGTACACGGTGTAGTACGCGAGATTCTGCTCGATGCCATAGCTGCAGCCGAAGTCCTTGGTGTTGACAGCGACCTGCGCAAGGAGTGGAAGAACGTCCTCGACAACCTTGTACCCTACACCATCGGCCGCTACGGGCAGCTCATGGAGTGGAGCAAGGACATTGACGACCCCAACGACCAGCATCGCCACGTCAACCACCTCTTTGGTCTGCACCCGGGACACACAATCTCACCGGTAACGACACCCGAGCTTGCCGAGGCATCAAAGGTTGTCCTTGTTCACCGCGGCGACGGCGCCACAGGCTGGAGCATGGGCTGGAAGCTGAACCAGTGGGCACGCCTGCACGACGGCAACCACGCATACACCCTCTTTGGCAACCTGTTGAAGAACGGAACACTCAACAACCTTTGGGACACACACGCACCATTCCAGATTGACGGCAACTTTGGCGGCACTGCCGGTATCACAGAGATGCTGATGCAGAGCCACATGGGCTTCATCCACCTGCTGCCCGCACTGCCCGATGCGTGGGAGGAGGGCAGAATTGCCGGCATCCGTGCACGCGGTGGTTTTGAGATGGCAATCAACTGGCAGGAGGGCAAGCTCACCGAGGCTGTGATAACATCTACAAACGGCGGCCGCTGCAACCTGCGTTATGGAGACAGCACCCTCTCTTTCAACACAAAGAAAGGCGGTACATACAAGGTTGTCCTCAAGAACGGAAAACTAAAAAAGGCATAAGCCCAAAGAGCAATGGCAAAGAAGAGGGCGAAAAGAAGCAAGCACACATTGCTAAAGATTGTAATATGCGCAGCCATTGTACTTTTGGCAGTACTGTATCCCGGCAACAAGATACCGGCGGACAGCGGCAGCGATGACATAGACAATGACAAGATTGGCATTGGGCTTGCCATACCGCAGTTCACAAAATCGACAAAGAGCCAGGTAATAGAGCACTGCGGCTATACCGTCTCATATAATGAGCAGCGCCGCAACCCCAACTGGGTGGCATACGAACTCACTGCCGAGGAGGTGGACGGCACCGAACCGCGCGGCAGCAAGTTCATCCCCGACCCCAAAGTAAAAGGCCGCCAGGCAGTGGATGACGACTACAGGAACAGCGGATGGGACCGGGGACACCTTGCACCGGCAGCCGACATGAAGTGGAGCGGACAGGCCATGGACGAGAGTTTCTACCTCTCTAACATATCGCCACAGAACGGCAACCTCAACCGCGGTGTGTGGAAGAGCATCGAGGAACTTGCACGCGACAACGCCAACCGTTACGGCAAGATACTTGTGGTCACCGGTCCGGTGTTCACAAGCAAGAAAGGGCTCGGTTACATTGGCGACAACAGGGTACTCATCCCCAACGGCTTCTACAAGGTGCTGCTTGCATATAAAAACGGTTACACAGGCATTGGTTTCTACTGCGAGAACATAGCAGGCAAGAAGAAACTGCAGACATACGCTAAAAGTATCGATGAAATAGAGGAAATTACCGGGATAGACTTTTTCCATCTTATCCCCGATGACATTGAAGCCGTAGCCGAAAGCCAGTTCAACTGGAACGACTGGAAAACAGCGAACTGATATCATTTAACCGGCACAAACACACGTTATGTTCATAGTGATAGCAACAATGTCCGGTGGCATAATATTCGGCTACCTCATGCGCCGGCACCGCCTCACACACATAAGCAGGCTCACAACCGGCTTCATATGGGTTTTGCTGTTCGTGTTAGGTATAGAGGTTGGCAGCAACCCAAACATCATGAAGTCACTGCACACATTGGGCTTTGAATCGCTCTTCATTGCAGTCATGAGCACTATGGGCAGTGTCATTGCTGCCATGCTGCTGTGGAAAAGTGTAAAAAAAGACGAGGAAAAAAACAATGAAAGGTAGTCTTATAATCATTGGATTCTTTCTCCTTGGCATCATCTGCGGTGTGACAGAGATTATCCCGGCCAACGTACTCGAAGGCAACATCAGTCTCTGTGCGCTGTGTGCACTTATGTTCTGTGTGGGTGTGGGCATAGGCAACGACCCGGGCATAATCAAGAGCTTCAAACAACTGCCCAAGCGGCTCATGCTGTTGCCTGTTGCAACCATTCTTGGAACATGGGCGGCGCTCCTTGTAGTGAACCTGCTGCTCGATTCCCGTACAGCCGGAGAGTGCTTCGCAGTGGGTTCGGGATTCGGCTACTACTCCCTGTCGAGCATCTTTATAACCGAATATAAAGGCGTTGAACTTGGTACACTTGCCCTGCTTGCAAACATCGCACGCGAGCTGCTCACCCTGCTCGCAGCACCGTTGCTGGTGAAATTCTTCGGGCCGCTGTCACCAATCTCAGCCGGCGGCGCAACCACAATGGACACTGTGCTGCCATCGGTGATACACCACTCGGGCAAGCAATACACAATAATCTCAATATATCACGGATTCGTGGTCGATTTTTGCGTGCCCTTCATGGTAACATTCTTCTGTACGATATAACAAGAAATCATCCGGGCTGCACTGCTGTGTTGCCCGGATGATTTCTTGTATGTTAACGTGAGTTCGATATAAGCTAAATCAAATCGCGAACCTGTCATCCCGACAGAGCGTAGCGACGAGGGATCTCTGAATCCGCGAATAATGAGATTCCTCACACAAGGTTCGGAATGACAAAATACACTAAATTTTAGTA
>JAZTXR010000067.1:0-14226 GCA_045636545.1 Bacteroidaceae bacterium | reverse complement strand
GTAGCTGAGATTGGGGTTGGAGCTGTCGAAATGGACACGGCGTTCAAAATTGCCATACCCGTTTTTGGTAATACGCAAATCATAGTCGCCCGAGGTGAATTCGGCGCTGTAGGGTGTAGAGCCCACGCGCTTGCCATTGATGAAGAGCGCTGCCCCAAGCGGTTGCGAAGCGATTGTCATCTGCGCGACATTGCTGAGCGAAATCATTTTCTCTATCAGGTTGTCCTCGGTAATCTCAACGGTGAACGTCTCGCTCCTGTAGTTGGGTTTTGAGACTGCCACGGTGTGCTCGCCTACAAGCAGGCTGTCAATGACAAGCGGTGTCAGGCCATACTGCTTGCCGTCGACAGCTATGGTTGCGCCTTTGGGACGTGATATCAGGGAGAGCGAACCGACAATGGGTACCGGTGACTTGAGACGTATTGTCTGCTCGCCGCCATCGGCAACAGTTATGTTCTGGCTCACGCTCTTGTGTTTATCCCTGCGGCACTCTACGTTATAGGTTCCGGCATTGAGAATGCCGCTCCATGAGCCGGTGCCCACCCTTTCGTCGTTGATATATATGGACACACCCTCGCCGGCCTGCAATGTTACTGTTGAGAAATTGGGGCGCAGGGTTACGCTCTCCAAGTGCTTTCTTTTATTCTCTTTGAGTTCTATACGTCCCTCGCTCTTGTGGTAGCTGTCGGTGTAAACCTCGTAGACGTATGTGCCAGGGGCAAGGTTCTTTGCCGCCATTCCGTAATCATCAGTCAATCCAAAGAGCTGCTGCGGTGCACCGGGGGCTGTGCCTTTATACATGATGACAGCCTTTACATCGGAGGGGCTGACACGGAGCTGCAATTCACAGGACTTTTCACCCGCAGGGGATGCCGGTGCCTGCTGACCGGGGCGCAGAGTGACATTCTCCACATATATTCTCCTGTTCTCCCTGAGTTCTATGCGACCCTCGCTCTTGTGATAATTGTCGGTGTGGATTTCATAGATGTATGCACCAAGTTCGAGGCTCTTTGCCACCGAGCCCTCGTCGTCGGTTATACCAAAGAGTTGCCACTGTGCATCGGCGGTTGTCCTCTTGTACATCACGGCTGCCTTTACACCGGCCGGTTCTATGTTGAACTGCAAGGTCTCGCGGTAGACTTGCAGCGCCTCGGCAGTGAGCACCATCTCAAAAACCTGGCCGGGCTGCACGGTGACGGGCAGTTCATACTTCACCGGCCTGTAGCCCTCGCGCTTTATTGTCACACGCATTGCATTGCGCTGCACATAGACCCACACACTGCCGTCAACCTGCTTCACACGGCTCTCGGGCAGGCCAAAGTCGAAAGAGTAGGCACGCAAGTCGTCATCGGCATTATTGGATACAAGCTTGATGATTGAGAACAAGTCGCCATTGCCGTCTTTTATCCTGTAGCGCTCGTCCCTTGCTGTTGTGTCAAAGGGTTTCTCGGTGAAACTGACGACATTGAACTCAGACAAGTTCTGCGCGACAGTAGCCGCGCAGAAACAGAAGAAGAGCAATAATATGCCGTATACTCTTTTCATAGATGATGCCATTTAAAACAATTTACTATTCACATACACCGCTTTGGGTGATATTGAACCTGAGACCGCCTGCACTGACATTGCCAGTGTTGTCACAAGCGGGCTTGATGACGAACTGCGCCGTGCGGCTGCCTGCCAACGGGTTAGCGGCTACGTGCAGGGTGTAGTTGCCCTCGCCGTCATTCTCAACTGTTACCCAGTCATTGCTTTCGCCCCGATACTCCACATTCACCTCAGTACCGAACGATGTGCCCGGCGCAAACTCTATGCTGCCGCCATCGGCCTCGACATCACCGGCGGGAGAAACGAGTGTCAGATACTGTCCCTGCTGGACAACAGCTATCCTCTGTACCTGTTCCCCGGTAGCAATTGTAACATAACCGGAACGCTCGTCCTCGCCTTCATTGGGCTGAACTGAAATGACAAGCGCCTCACCACCGTTGCCGCTGTACTGCGACAGGGCAATCCAACCGTCTGAGACAGCCGCGCTCCACTCTGCAGCATCGGCTATCTGCAACCTGTCATGCGCACTCCCGCAACCGAAGTACATAGCTGCCCCGCCGGCATCGGCAGCAGCCGCCTGTGGAGCATACAAATGCCTGGCAGCCGGCGCACTTGCCCTCTGCTGGGTAACGGTAATCTTCCTTGAAAAGGTGTATTCCTCAACATCTGACTGGAAATAGAGAACCGCCACACGACTGGATGAGGTATTCACATGTTCCTTTGCTGTAAAATCCACAACAGCATCGGTATTTCCTTTTTTGGGCGACACCGTGAGCCAATAGGGAATATCGGTTATCTTCCAAGGAGTATTCCTTGAAGATATATAAAGGCTTCCCGTCAGGTTGTCATTGGCCGACAACGTGAGCGTGGTCCTGTTCAACTTCAGATAATATGGCGAATTGGCAAACTGGCCATCCCCAGGCATTTTCTCTTCGATACAAGACTGCGACAGCAGTACCATAACAGAATAAAATAGTATCTTAATCTTTTTCATAATCAATATAAATAGAGTCCAACACGCAAACCAAAACCTTCACAACCTTTCAGGACTGGCGAAACCTGTAACAGCTTCTCATATACCTCGCCTTTCTTTAACGGATAGACGTATTCGGGTGTGATGCTTATACCAAGATTCTTGAAAATGGCACACTCAAAGCGAACAGCTCCCAATGCAGTTATTGAATTGGCAAGGATGTTCTCGCTCTGCACAACCATAATACCGGCACCCACCTGCGGGGTTATGCGGAAACGCCTGCCCAGAATGATGCCGACACCCATCTTGCCACCCGCGTGTATTGTCTGCGGAATCTCTTCGAGGCTCTCCCTGTTATCGGAATAGTTGACATATATCGGTGTCTTGTCCAGGCAATATGTTCCAAAGACCTCCATATTGAAGTTATTGCTATAGAAACCGGTATTCAAACCTACACCGGTCATATTAAGACCCTGTGCAGCAGCCTCGAGGTAGACACCATACTTCTGCTTATACTGGCGCTTGAGCTTGTATCTCACATTGAACTCTGTACCTTCGAGCTGAACGCGGCGCTCGAAATTGCGGAATCCCTCTTTCACAATGCACAGATTATATTCGCCAGGCAGCATCTCGGCACTATAAGGTGTAGAACCTACATATTCGTCATTGATATACAGCTCGGCAACCTTTGGTTTCGTGGTTATCGTCACGTGTGTAATGCTTTTCAGCGCCACTGTCTTTTCAAGCATTTTGTTCTCGGTAATATCAACGATACAGGTATCGCTCTTGAAGTCGTCCTTGGAAACAATGATTGTGTGCTCGCCAATCAGAAGGTTCTCGATGGTCAGGGGAGTGATGCCATGTTCTTCGCCGTCAACGGTTATGTTTGCACCGAGCGGGGTTGAAATCATCATAAGAGAGCCAACGATGGGAACGGGTGACTTGAGTGTGATGGTCTGGTCACAGCTGTCAGTTACAACAATGTTCTCACTAACGCTCTTGTGCTTTTCCTTGCGGCACTCAACACTGTATGTGCCTGCATTGAGAGTACCATGCCATGAGCCGGTGCCCACCTTTTCATTGTCGATGTAGATGTCGACACCTTCGCCCGCCTCAAATGTGAGGGTCGAGAACTTGGGACGGAGGACAACGTTCTCGGCATACATCTCATCGGGTTTGTCGAGCATCACCCTACCCTCGCTCTTGTGATAGCTGTCGGAGAACACCTCGTAGGAATACGTGCCAAGCTCAAGGCTCTTTGCCACAACGCCGTTACCGTCGGTTATTCCCAGGAACTGCAATTGCGCACCGGGTGCCTCTTTCTTGTACATGATTGTCGCCTTGGCATTGGCAGGGCTTACATTGAACTGCAGAATACCGGTCTCCTTGTTTGCAGAGGAATCCTGCTCGGCCGAAATGGGGCGCAGGGTAATCTTCTCGGTATGTATTCCCTTGTTCTGTGTCAGTTCCAAACGGCCCTCGCTCTTGTGATAGCCGTCGGCATGTACCTCATATATATATGTACCAAGTTCAAGGCTCTTTGCCAGCAAGCCACCGTCATCTGTGATTCCCAAGAGCTGGAAACGGGCACCGGGCTTTGCGCTCTTGTACATGATTGTCGCCTTGACGTCGGTTGGGGTTACGTTGAACTGCAGAATCTCGCGATAAACGGGCAGTGCCTCGGAAGTGAGCACCATCTCGAATACCTGACCGGGCTGTACGGTGACAGGAAGCTCGTACTTCACGGTCTTGTACCCCTCGCGCTTTATTGTGGCGCGCATTGCGTTGCGCTGCACATAGACCCACACATCGCCGTCAACCTCTTTCACACGGCTCTCGCACAGACCGAAGTCGAAGGAGTAGGCATGCAGGTCATCATCGGGGTTGTTGGAGACCAGCTTGACAATAGAGAACAACTCGCCATTGCCGTCGATTATCTTGTAACGCTCATCCCTTGCCGCTGTGTCAAAGGGTTTCTCGCTGAAGCTGACGACAGAAAACTCACGCAGGTTCTGCGCTACAGAACATGTAGCACAGAAGCAGAAGATGAGAGTGAGAAATATATTTTGTATTTTCATAATCCTGTATATTTATTATAATTGTAGGAGGGGTATCAGTTAGAGTAGAACATACCTTCGTGGAACACCTTGTCAAGGTCAATCTCATCGGGCTGCCATGTACGGATTTCGATAAGCGGTTCATCGGAGTTGGTTATATCCACAAGCAGAAGCAGGTAGCCCTTGTCGGAGTATGACGAAGAGCAGTAGTCCTGAGCAAGCTGGATGACAAACTTGTTCTTGTCGGTAATCTTTGTAATCTTGCGCACAGAGACATTTGAGAAGTTGAGGTTTATGAACTCGTTGTTCGCGAATATGCGTTTCAGGTGAGTCATGAAGCTCTTCTTGGTATGATGGGTGTACTCAATGGCCCGTTGACCCTCGATGGAGACGTTCTGCCCTTTCTCGGCGTATGTATTTGTTTTTGACTTGAGCACCTTACCGACGATAATCTGCGCATTGTCGGAGAATATGCTCTCGATATAGTCGAGCCTCTCGAGAGCGTATGCAGTCTTGTAGTTCTCGAGGAATTCGAGCAATATCTCGCGGACCTCGCCACCCCAGCTTGTCGCGCCACGGTCAAGGATTGAGTTTGTAGCGTCATAACCCAAGCCGAACGACACGTTGTCTATTTTGCCCTCGCGGTCGAAATAGAAAATGACATCCTCGACAAAAGTCTGCTTGCGGCCACGGCTGAAAGAGAACGACATCTGCAGGCCACGCGCCACAAGGCAGCTGTCGAGGCCGTTATAGAACTGGACATCGGGAACGCCTACCACACGGCCTGTGCCGTAAGTAATGAGGCTGTTGAAGACCTCGAGGCCATCGGGGGTAAAATAGTCGAAGTTGGCAATGTCGGAATAACGTCTGGTAGAGATTGCTTTCAGCACTGTGTCCATCGTTGCCTTATGGGCATCGGTCTGCGCAAAGAGCTCTGCTGTCTGCGGATTGAGATGCTGGGCATTGACAATCTCGGCATTCAGCTGCTCGACACTCACTGCCCCGGCGTTTGCAGAATCGGCAGCTGCTGTATCGGCATTTGCAGAATTGGATTCTGCCATACCGGCACTTGCCACATCGGCACTGTTGTCCTCTGCCACTGCGACAGATGCCACGGCGGTCTTTCGTCCCAACACCTTCTTTCCTGTCGTAGAGAACACTTTCCTTGGCACCACGTTCATCACGCTCTCAAGCTCGGAATCACCGGCAACATTGCTCTTGTACTCATACTCCACGTTCAGGTGGTATACCTCGCCATCGTGTGTGCTCTTTACCTCGACCATACCACGACCATCCTTAGCCTTGCCATAGCAAAGGTCCTGACCATTGTTGTATGTAAAATCCATGCTGGCTACCGGCTTGCCTTCGTATGTAAAGAGGAAGTCCACGAAGTTCTCCTCACGACAGTCGAATGTAACGTTGACCTTGTCGGCAACATCCTCAATTATGCTTGGGATGGTAACAACAAGGAGATTTCCTTCCTCGTCCTTGACATCTGCGGGATGCTGCACCGAGCGAATCAGAGAATAGGCCCAATAGTAGAATTGGAGCGCTACACCAATCTTGCGCTGGGCAAGGTACACACCCGCCATCCTGTAGTAGCTCTTGGCCTTTGCGATGCGGCTTTCGAACACGCGCTCCAACTCGGTGCACTCGATATAACAACGCACCTTGCATTCGGGAGGGTCAGAGACAACCCACTCCTTGACGTTGTTGAGTGTTGCCTGCGAATATGTCTTAAGACAGTTCACCACCTGAGACTTCTGGTCTATTTCACCGTTGGTATTCGTCTCGTCAATGAGGTAAGTGAAATCGTTTGACACATGAGTGGCAATCATTCCTGTAAGATTCTGCAATGCCATATTCTTTGCCTTGTCATAGGTATCACTGAAGCCCTCGCCGTAGTAATATTTGTCGGAGCTTATGATTTCCTCCCAATTCTGCGCTCCTGCGCCTGCGGCATAAAGAAGAACGGCAATAAAAAAGAATAGTGTTTTTTTCATAGTCCTGCTATAAAAAGCTATTGTTTTTAACGTATTTTTTGTTTAAGGTTGCAAAAATACACAAAAAAACTCAAAAAAGCACTTTTTTATCACCTAACTTTTAAATTACTAATGAATTATTTAAAAAACAAGCTACATTGCCATTGGAACGGACGGCAATATTGCCAGACAACTGCGCGCTGCGGACAATTGAATGCCGGCATATCGACATGAAAAATGGGCAATATATCATTGCCGTGACTGGTTTTTCATTAGAAGCTGTTTGAATTCATATCGTCAAGTTTTTTATAGAACAGGAATAGGATGTTTATTTATTTTTCAAGGACGTATAGCTAGCCATATAACCGCAAAAAATAGAGAAACAGACATTCTTGAAGATAAAAAACGGCGAAACTATCAGCTTCAACAAGAAAATTTTTCTTAGAAATTCAAACAGCTTCTTAATTTTCACTATATTCGCAGATTAAATGATATAAAAATCACAAAAGCAGGGCTTTTCCGGCCATTCACGGACTATGGATTATAACGATTCTGAAGAGTATATCAATGATGTAAACGCCGAGGGGAACACTCCCGACGGTGGTGACAACAGCACAGACGAACACAGCCGGTACCACGAGGCTGAGGGCGTCAGACACAAGTTGACGGGCATGTACCGCAACTGGTTCCTTGACTACGCCTCGTATGTCATCCTGGAGCGTGCCGTGCCGCACCTTTATGACGGTCTGAAGCCGGTGCAGCGACGTATCCTGCACGCCATGCGCGAGCTGGACGACGGCCGCTACAACAAGGTGGCGAACGTGGTGGGACACACCATGCAGTATCATCCGCACGGCGATGCATCAATCGCCGGTGCCCTGGTGCAGATGGGACAGAAGGACTACCTCATTGACTGCCAGGGAAACTGGGGTAACATACTCACAGGCGACTCTGCTGCCGCCCCGCGTTACATCGAGGCACGCCTGTCGCACTTTGCGCACGACGTGGTTTTCAACCCGAAGACAACGGAATGGAAACTGTCGTACGACGGCCGTAACAAAGAGCCGATAACCCTGCCGGTGAAATTCCCTTTACTGCTGGTACACGGTGTCGAGGGCATTGCCGTGGGTCTCTCGTCAAAGATTCTGCCGCACAACTTCAACGAGGTGTGCGATGCCGCGATAGCCTACCTGAAGAACGAGGAGTTCAAGCTCTACCCCGATTTCCAGACCGGCGGAAGCATCGACGTATCGCGCTACAATGACGGCGACCGCACAGGCCGCGTGCGCATACGTGCGAAAATCACCAAATCGGACGACAACAAGACACTGACAATATCCGAGATTCCGTTCGGCAAGACAACACCGCTTGTAATCGAGTCGATACTGAAAGCGGTAGACAACGGGAAAATCAAGATAAGAAAGATTGATGACAACACATCGGACAAGGTGGAGATTCTTGTGCAGCTGGCACCGGGTGTGTCGAGCGACAAGACCATCGATGCGCTCTATGCCTTCACCGACTGCGAGATAAGCATCACCCCTTGCTGCTGCGTAATCGACAACCAGACACCGGTGTTCCTCACCGTTAGCGAGCTGCTGCGCCGCTCGGTGGACAGTACAAAGGAGCTGCTGCGCCTTGAGCTGCAGATTCGCAAAGGCGAACTGCTTGAACAGCTGCACTTTGCATCACTGGAGAGCATCTTCATTGAGGAGCGTATATACAAGGACAAGGAGTTTGAGCAGGCACCCGACATGGACACTGCGCTGGCACACATTGACCTGCGCCTTGAGCCTTACAAGAAGGATTTTGTGCGCGAGATAACACGCGATGACCTGTTGCGCCTGATGGAAATCAAGATGGCGCGCATACTTCGCTTCAACAAGGAGAAGGCCGAGGAGCTGATTGCACGCCTGAAGAAGGACATAGCCGAGATTGAGAAGCAACTTGGGCAGATGACGGCCGTGACCATAAAATGGTTCACCATGCTAAAGGAGAAGTATGGTGCACGCTACCCGCGCCAGACCGAGATACGCAATTTCGACACCATTGTGGCGGCAAAGGTTGTGGAGGCGAACCAGAAACTGTACATAAACCGCGCCGAGGGTTTCATTGGCACATCACTGAAAAAGGACGAATTCGTGACAAACTGCTCGGACATCGACGACATAATCCTCTTTTACAAGGACGGAAAGTTCAAGATTGTAAAGGTGAGCGAGAAACTGTTCGTGGGCAAGAATGTGATATATGTCGATGTATTCAAGAAGAATGACAAGCGCACCATTTACAACGTGGTGTACCGCGACGGAAAGAACGGCATTCACTACATAAAGCGCTTTGCCGCGACAGGAATGACACGCGACCGTGAGTATGACCTCACGCAGGGCACACCGGGTTCAAAGGTAGCATATTTCACAGCCAACCCCAACGGCGAGGCCGAGGTAATAAAAGTGATGCTGCGCCCCAACCCAAGATTGAGGAACTCCATCATCGAGAAGGACTTCAGCACCATTGCCATCAAGGGCCGCCAATCGATGGGTAACATACTCACAAAGAACGAGGTGCTGCGCATAACACTCAAGAAACACGGAAGTTCGACACTCGGCGGCCGCCAGGTGTGGTTCGACCGCGACATACTGCGCATAAACTTCGACAACCACGGCGAATATCTGGGCGAATTCCACAACGATGACAAGATTCTTGCAATACGCAAGAACGGCGAGTTCGACATCTTGCCGGTGGACCTGAACAACCATTTCGACGACGATTTGATGGTGCTTGAGAAGTTCGACCCCAGCAAAGTGTGGAGTGCGGCGCTCTACGATGCATCGCAGCAGGGATACCCCTACATCAAGCGATTCACCCTTGAGGCCGGTGCGCGCCGCCAGAACTGCCTTGGCGAGAACAAGGACAACAGGCTGATATGGTTCAGCGAGACACCGTTCCCGCGCATACAGGTGATGTTCGGCGGCAATGACAATTTCCGCGAGCCGCTGGTGATTGAAGTAGACGAATTCATTGGCGTGAAGAGCTACAAGGCACGTGGCAAGCGACTCACCACATACGAGATTGACGAGATAATTGAGCTTGAGCCGACAAAGCTCCCGCCACCACCCGAAATACCGGAAGAGCCGGAAAGCGAAGACCCTGCCGAGGAGACAGCCGAGCAGCTTTCACTCTTCGACAGCGAAAACGAATGAGAATCACACGCATCATAACCACAGCCCTTGCATTGCTGGCTCTGCCGGCAATGTCAAGGGCTTTTGGTTTCTATTATTGCCCCTCTGTTCCAGGCGGACAAGCCTCTTGCGGCGATGGGGGTATTGCCAAACATATTGTAACGGACACAATAAGACCCGAACGCATTGTGGTGAGCTGTTCACTGTTCGGCGTTACACTGCTCGACAACCTCGATACATACCTGAGCAACTACAGCCACAAGGGGTTGGGACTGAACTACGCACACGAGGTGTTCCGCAATGCACGCACCGGCAACTACAAATGGAAGTACCAGAGGCTGTTCAACGCCACTGCAGGCTATGCCATACAGCGCAGTAACCTGCAGGTAACAGCCCTTGCAAGCCAAAGCTGGAGCGGATTTCACCCCTTTGAGGTTGCAAAAGGACTCACATTGCTTGCCGGAGCACAGATTCAGCTTGAGGGCGGCGCGCTCTACAGCCTGTCGAACGGCAACAACCCGGTGGCCGCCAAACTGCGCACAGCACTTGCCGCAAGCGGCATGGCGATATACCGTTTCCCGGTGCGCCGCAGTGAGTGGATAGCGCGCTACCAGGTGGATATTCCGCTTGCGGGCATCATGTTCGCACCGGAGTTCGGGCAGAGCTACTATGAAATCTTCGGGCTGGGACATGCTAAAGGCATAATAGCCTTCACACACCCCGGCAACAACCCCTCGTGGCGACACATGCTCTCGCTCGACATCCCCATAAAAGCCACCACCCTGCGCATAGCATACGTGGCCGACATCTACCAGAGCCGCATAAACGACATAAATTGCCACATATACCGCAATACATTCTCGTTCGGCTTCACAAGAACCATATTCAAGATAAAGAGAAACAACAGGCTGAACGACTACTCGCCATACTGACAACTATGTTCAAGAAGATACTTACATACATTATTCCCTTGCTACTGCTCACAGGCTGCATTGGCGAGGAGGAGTTCGAGGGCAACGGGAACGAGAACTTCGAGGCACTGTGGCAGCTGATTGACGAACGCTACTGCTTCTTTGCCCAAGCCGAGAAGGAGTTTGGGCTCGATTGGAACGCCGTCCATGAGAAATACAAACCCATTGCAGACACCTGCCGCGACGAGCTGAAGCTCTTTGACCTGATGGGCAGCATGCTCGGCGAACTGCGCGACGGACACGTGAACCTCACCTCGATGTTCGGCACAAGTTACTATCGGGACTGGCACCTGCAGTATCCCATGAACTTCAGCGACTCGATACAACGGAACTATCTTGGCACGGATTTCAGGCAGACCAACGGCATAAAATACACCACATTGCCCGACAGCATCGGATATGTCTACGTGGAGAGTTTCTCGGGCAGCTTCGGCACCAATAACCTCACGCTCATGCTCTACAACATGAGGGACTGCAAAGCCATAATCCTTGACATACGAGGCAATGGCGGAGGAATGATAACATCGGCCGAGAAGTTGGCATCCATATTCATAAAAGAGAAACTGCACTACGGCTACATGCAGCACAAGACAGGCAAGGGGCATAATGACTTTTCAGCCCCCGAACCGCTCTACCTTGAGCCGAGCGAAGGGTCGCGCTGGCTGCGCCCTGTGGTGGTACTCACCAACAGAAGCGTGTACAGCGCTGCCAACCATTTTGTATTGATGATGCGCGACTTGCCCCACGTAGCCATTATGGGTGACAACACCGGCGGCGGCAGCGGAATGCCGCTCAACAGCACCCTGCCCAACGGATGGAGAGTGCGCCTGTCGGCCTGCCCCACACTGGATGTCAACTACAGACACACCGAGTTCGGCATTGAGCCGCATATAAAGGTAGACATCACAAGCGAGGATTGGCAAAAAGGACGTGATACAATAATTGAAACCGCAAAAGCCCTCATTTTTGAATATTACAGCAAAAAAGAGGAGCAAGAGGGTTGATTTTCTCGGTTTTTTGCCATACCTTTGCACTCGCAAAAGCAAAACAGTCGCGCGTGTGGCGAAATTGGTAGACGCGCCAGACTTAGGATCTGGTGTTTTGCGACGTGTAGGTTCGAGTCCTATCACGCGCACGATTGGATGAAAGAGGAATTCTCAAAACAGGGAATTCCTCTTTCCTGTTTTGAGAATCGACAATGCCGACAGCGGTTGGTCAAACGAAGGATGGGCGAAGATCGTACCGTTTGGGCTGCGATAAGGCGGCGTTGTCAATTTAAAAGATATAATCGACAATGCGAGTAGCAAAAGGTCACGCGAAACACCGCGCCAGTGGTGCCGCGTGGGTTGCAAAAAACGAGTGTTGTCAATTTTCATCACACGCGAGAGGAGATTGGCTTTTCCCTATCGGCATTAAACAACTATTTCAGCAAGTTGGGAGAGAGTGATGAACCCATATATAAAAACAAAAAGTGTACCATAAGAAAAGGTACACTCTATGTTAAACCCACAACTAGGGGGCGCAAGAAGCAGGGGGAATAAACAATACTCTTGCTTCCATATTACTTATATATTTGGATAATTATAAAACAAATTCAAATATACAATAATCATTACCAAATTAAAAATCAACAAATTGTCATATAAATCAATAATAATTCATTTTTTACAGAGCAGTTTTATTTCATCTTTTTTAAGGATTGAATAAACTGCTCCGTATCTCTCCATACACTCAAATTCATTTTCACCAACAAGCTGTTTTACCCTAAACTCCTTTTGAGTTTTTATTTCCATCACAATATCACCAATCTCAATTTTTGAGTTTTCATCAATATGTTCATTTTTATCATCATCGCTATCGGCACAATGTTCATCTATATGCATTATATCTTTAATAATAGGACGCAGATACTTGAAAACACTCCAAATTGCACCAACCATTAAAAACATTAAGATGCCACTAGGCGTTCTCTTAAAGAACATAGCTAATATAAAACAAAACAACAACCAAATTAATAGAAAAACCAAAACAAGGATTAAGTAGTACAAAAATTTTTTCATAATTTAAAATCTTTAGAAGTTATTTTAATAGTTCTTATTAGATTGTCTTCATCATCGAAAAATGTATAAACCATTCGTAATGATGATTTTGCAATATATGATGCTACAATGTCCGCATCAGGAACAGATGATAATATATTCAATATCGTTTTTTCTTTAAAATTGTTTTCCCATTCATCATTCATGTAACTAGACATATAAGTTTCTACTCGATATTTGAATATTATGGTCTTCCCTACACTTGTGATATTAAACAGTGTGGTAACTTCATCTATTTTCATTGGAAGAGTTTGGTTTGTTTTCTTATAGAGATTGAGCATATAATCTTCAAATTCTTCGATGCTCATATCAAAGTTACCTGAATTATTTACATCGACTTCGCTCTTTAGCACTAACCCTTGTAACAATTTATCAACATTAGCACAAGTTGAGTTTTGTGTTACAATTGTCGATTGTATGTATGTTGCTAAATATAAATCTCCATTTTTTACGAAAAGATAAGCAATACTTCCAACTTTAGAACTAGCATTTTGTATATTTGCAAGTAGTTTAATAGCTCGTAGCTTTTCATTTTTAGTATTTAAAATCACTTTTTCAGAAAAAATACAATCAGTTCCAGGTAAACCGTTTTTAAATTGTTCATAAATTAAATTACTCCATGCATCAACGCCTTTTTCTATGTTATAATCCCAATAACTAATTGAAAAAAAGTTTCTTCACTTTCAAGTTTAACCAACATATGAGGAGCGTTTTCTATTACAGCTTCTCTAAAATCAACAGGGTAATATAATTTAATCAAGTAATTTTCAAAAGTTTTATACTCTGAACATGAACACACAAAAAAGAGATGTGAAAAAAGTAAAAATAACCAAATTCTTCTCATAGCTAAATAATATAAAAGTGTGAGCTAAATATGTTTTATCCAATATTCGGGTCTTCGCACTACCCTTGGCATAGATAAAACAATAGCCCACACCATTATATGCTAATCCATAAAAGAATATAGATATAACAACCGATGTGGTGCTACTGTTATCATCTTCATGCCTTTTTCAAATTTGCGAAGTTTGAATATTGAAGATAATTTCAATAACACCTTAACATGTACGTCCCAAAACCATTAGGACATTGCAAATATATAAAGATTTTTTTTAACACAAATTATTTACATCTTATTGACATAAAAAAAAACAATTTAAGTTCATTATATGATTGCCACCGGCTGCGCCGATGGCAATCGTTGTATTTATATCAATCAAATATTTATAATAAAAGTGATATATCTATGAAAAGACAATTTAGAGAATTAAATGCAGATACCAAACAGCGTATCAGTCAAGCCCTCAAAGGGCGTGGTTTGACAGACAACCACAAGCAAGCCATCAGCGATGGTATGAGAGCATATTGGGCAACAATCCCCAATAAGCCAAACGATGGAACTAATGAGATTAAAAAC
>JAZTXR010000066.1:0-1218 GCA_045636545.1 Bacteroidaceae bacterium | reverse complement strand
CAACCAACTGCGCCGTGTCAAGCGACATACGGTGTAGCTGCCTAAACCCCGAAAGTGATGTGCCAGATAGATAAACTACGCATCATCGAGAGCGATGCTGTGCCCAAAGAGGGTGCAAAGATTGAGGCTCTGAGTACCTCTATAAAGATTACTCACACCTGCGGCTGTGTGCTTGTTGAGCACTTTGCAGCAGGCAAACCTGATATGCGCCGCGAGGAGGACCCCGAAAAATATGACCGACTCCTTGCCGAGCGCAAATACTTCATTGAACTGTGTAACGAACATAAAAACTGTAAATAAAAATGGCTGAGATAATCAAAACAGACGGAACACGCACTGCCACAACACCTGCCAATGGAGAGTATTTCACTCTTGAAGAGATGCAAGCGGCAGTTGGCGGAATGGTCGAGATTGTAGAACTCGACGAGAAGCAATCTATGATCCTTAACGAGGAGGGCAAGTTGCTCGACCTGCCTTACAACGAGCAGGCAGACAAAATCTTCCACCAACATTTTACCACACTGGACTACATCGTGGGTGATGTGCTTCTATGTGAAAACGAACTAATCAGATAGACTATGGATAGAGAAAAGATACAGCATATCAAAGGTATGCTCACAGAGCTTGAGCAGTTCAAGGAGAGTAGCAACGAGATAACAATCGTATCTAAAGACAATATACTCCGAGTTGATGGAGAAGTTATGGCGGCGATGATGAGTGCCGCCATTATTGTTTTAGAAAATCAGCTGGATATTGTCAAGTTCGGCAAACCGTCTGACAATCTTGAAGATAGCCGAGAGTTCAAGGCAGCACGGGCATTGGAAGATGCAATTAATTCATTTTCCTTCAACCCTGACCGCTTTGCCGAGGCTATTCCTTATATGCATAGGACATTGCAGCAGAACTTCTTCCGATTGGTAAGGAGTTGTGTCTGCAAGATGGCAAATGCCGAGTCGTGGCGCATAGACCCACGCAACGAGGCATCACACAAGATGTGCAAAGCCATTGCAGAGCCTATGAGTGAATACTCATTACCATACATTTAATAATTATGGCAGACAAAATTTTAGAGATGTTCTTCGACCTCGACCGATGGACGAAGGCCATTGCGAAAGGTGTAGGCAAGGATATCCGCAAAGACCAGCTGATACACCTTGCCAGTGAGCATACCCGCCTTGCCATTGCGAGTGCAATGAAGCACGGTGAGTATGAGATTTC
>JAZTXR010000065.1:0-1782 GCA_045636545.1 Bacteroidaceae bacterium | reverse complement strand
GTAGCTGAGATTGGGGTTGGAGCTGTCGAAATGGACACGGCGTTCAAAATTGCCATACCCGTTTTTGGTAATACGCAAATCATAGTCGCCCGAGGTGAATTCGGCGCTGTAGGGTGTAGAGCCCACGCGCTTGCCATTGATATGCAGTTCTGCACCGGCGGGGGTTGTGGAAACAGTCATGCGCGAAACATTACTCAACACTACCTCTTTTTCCAGCATTTCGTTCTCGGCTATATCCACGGCAAAGGTCTCGCTCTTGTAGTTTGACTTTGAAAGTGTCACGGTGTGTTCGCCAATGAGCAGGCTGTCGACAGTAATGGGGGTAACACCACACTCCTTGCCGTCGATTACTATGTCAGCACCAAGGGGATTCGAGAGCAGCACTAAAGCACCTGTAATTGGAACAGGAGATTTCAGACGGAAAGTCTGCTCACCGCTTTCTTCGACCGTCACACTCTCGCTCACACTCTTGTGCTTTGCCTTGCGGCACTCAACACTGTATGTACCGGCATTGAGCACGCCGCTCCAGGAGCCGGTCCCCTTCAGTTCATCGTTGACATATATATCCACACCCTCACCGGCCTCTAATGTGACAGTAGAGAAATTGGGGCGCAGGGTTACGTTCTCGATGTGTTTACCTTTGTTTTCCTTCAGTTCAATGAGACCCTCACTCTTGTGATAGTTGTCAGTATGAATCTCATAGATATACGTACCAAGTTCAAGGTTCTTTGCAACAGCACCTTCATTGTCGGTCATTCCAAAGAACTGCAACTGCGCACCCGGAGTGTTTTTTTTATACATCACTGTAGCCTTTACACCGGCTGGCTTGATGTTGAACTGCAGAATCTCGCGATACACAGGGAGCGCCTCGGCAGTGAGCACCATCTCAAAAACCTGACCGGGCTGCACGGTGACTGGCAACTCATACCTCACAGGCTTGTAACCTTCGCGCTTTATTGTCACACGCATTGCATTGCGCTGCACATAGACCCACACACTGCCGTCAACCTGCTTCACACGGCTCTCGGGCAGGCCAAAGTCGAAAGAGTAGGCACGCAAGTCGTCATCGGCATTATTGGATACCAGCTTGATGATTGAGAACAATTCGCCATTGCCGTCGACTATCTTGTAGCGCTCGTCCCTGGCCGCTGTGTCAAAAGGTTTCTCCTCGAAACTCACCACATTGAACTCAGACAAGTTCTGCGCAACAGCAAATGTCGCGCAAAAACACAGCAAAAAAAGTGATAGGATTCTATTCATTTTTGTATATAAAGCGTTTGTTAGGGGTTTCCAAAGTTACAATGGGGTTCATTATTGAAATTGGAAAATATGTTCACATAAATACTAAAGTCAATTTGCTTAAAGCAATTAAGAAACAAAGATAAATCTTTTTAAAATTTTTAACAACACATCACAAGGAAAAGATTGCGGAAAAGATTGTGAGAGTATAGTGAGAGTAATATAGGCAGAGTAATATCGAAGTAGCACCAAATACTAAAAAACGCGTAGATGTCATGTCGACCGCAGTGGAGACATCTCGTTTTTTATCAATCTCCCTCCCGGCTGCGCCGTACTCCCTCTTACGCAAGAGGGAGAGTTTTTTGCATCCTTTTACTTTGAGCGAAAATGAACCGCGCGAACCGTAGTTACTATGTTTGCATTCGTTCAATACCGTTGCTCGTCGGGACGGGTGGTCCCGCCCCTTGCCGCAGGGCGCTCCCCGACCGATGAGATAAAAAAATAGGCGTATAATAATTGGTTTATTATCTTTGAATAAAGATA
>JAZTXR010000064.1:0-41483 GCA_045636545.1 Bacteroidaceae bacterium | reverse complement strand
AGAAGGGAAAAGCTGTAAAGGTTGCTTTGATTGCTGTTGTGAACAAACTATTGAAACAGATTTTCGCTATTGTGAAGAACAATTGTGCATACTGTGAATTTTATGCTTAATTTATTTGAATTTTAACACAGTTCATCCTGAGCGAAGCCGAAGGATCTCTAAAGCAACTTGAAAAAGAGATATCTCCCGTTCGGTCGATATGACAAGCCCGCGAACTTGTCATCCTGAGCGAAGTCGAAGGATCTCTAAAGCAGCGTAAAATCTCCCGTAAGCATATTATGAGATACTTCACTGCGCTTTGCTCCGTTCAGTATGACAACTCCGCGAACAATGTCATTTTTCGGGTAAGCCCTCAACAACACGTCTGAGCGAAGCCGAAGGATCTCTAAAAGAGAACTCTTGCAATTAAAAAGACCAATCGAGTATGAAGTGAAACTCGATTGGTCTTTTGCTGTTAATTATTTAGTGTTTATATCATTTTATAAGCACCTTTTTACCATCTATAATATAAATGCCACTTGTGGGGTTCTCAACCACGCGGCCCTGTAAATCGTAAATAGCTTTCACATTTCCGCCTTCCGCTTTCAGTTCTTCAACTCCTGTAAAGTCCATTTCAACGATGTAGAAGAATATATTCCACGGCTCTCTCTTTTCATATAAAGATTTTGTGCCATTAGGGATATACAATGTTGCATTGTCATAAACAGCATCGGTAAATATATTTTCACTGCCTCTGAATGGTTTTTCCAAAGCCACTTTGATTTCAGTAATCTTTTCGCAACCTGCAAAAGCATAGTCGCCGATACTCGTTATAGAACTACCAATATATAATGTCTTTACATTACTACAGCCATTGAACGCATACTCGCCAATGCTTGTTACGCTGTTAGGTATTTCAATGCTTGTAAGGTCGTTGCAACAAAAGAACGCGTAATCTCCTATAGCATAACTCTCACCATTATAGTCTTTGGGCAATACAATATCTGTATTATTGCCAAAATACCCAGCCAAAAAATGTTTACCATCGACTGTTGAGAACCCCCAATCACGAACAATTGTGACATTTGGGAAATTTATAACCTTATCGGCATAATATGCAATATAGCCATAGTCTTCTGACCCTTTACTGAATGTCAGGTTAGAGAGGTTTATAACAGTCTTTAGGTTTTCGCAACCTCCGAAAGCATACCAACCATCAATGCTTGTAACGCTGTTAGGGATTACAATACTTGTAAGACCGGTGCAACCACTGAACGCAAGATTTCCAATGCTTGTTACGCTGTTTGGGATTTTAATGCTTGTAAGCCCGGTGCAACCATAGAAGGTGTAATTTCCAATTTTTGTAACGCTGTTAGGTATAGTAATGCTTGTAAGTCCGGTGCAATCTTCGAACGCAGAATCTCCAATGCTTGTAACGCTGTTAGGTATAGTAATGCTGGTAAGACCGGTACAACCACTGAACGCAGAATTTCCAATGCTTGTAACGCCGTTAGGGATTTTAATGCTGGTAAGACCGGTACAACCACTGAACGCAGAATTTCCAATGCTTGTTACGCTATTTGGGATTTCAATGCTGATAAGACCGGTACAACCACTGAACGCAGAATATCCAATGCTTGTAATGCTGTTTGGGATTTTAATGCTGGTAAGACCGGTGCAACCACTGAACGCAGAATTTCCAATGCTTGTAACGCCGTTAGGGATTTCAATGCTTGTAAGGCCGGTGCAACGTTCGAACGCTCCGCCTGCAATACCCAAAGTACCATCTTTTACAGTTATTGATGTATTTGCGGGCATTGTACCTTTATATTTGTAAAGCACTTTACCGACATAGACAACACCTTCGGGTTGATTATTATACCAAGGCGTACCATCGAACGCAGCACTTCCAATACTTGTTACGCTCTCACCTATAGTTACGTTTGTAAGGTCTGTGCAAGCATTGAACGCATACTGACCAATGCTTGTAACGCTATTAGGTATTTCAATGCTTGTAAGCCCGGAGCAATAAGCGAACGCATAGTCTCCAATGCTGGTAACATCGTTAGGAATAATAGTATTTTGACAGCCGGCTAAAAGTGTATTGGTCGCGGTTTCTATAATTGCATTACAATTATCACGGCTATCATAATACATATTACCACTCTCAACTATAATACTTGTAAGCCCGGAGCAATAAGCGAACGCAGAATATCCAATGCTTGTAACGCTGCTTGGGATTTCAACGCTTGTAAGCCCGGAGCAATAAGCGAACGCAGAATATCCAATGCTTGTAACGCTGCTTGGGATTTCAACGCTTGTAAGCCCGGAGCAATAAGCGAACGCAGCATACTCAATACTTGTAACGCTGTTAGGAATTGTAATGCTTGTAAGCCCGGAGCAACCAGCGAACGCATACTCTCCAATGCTTGTAACACTGTTAGGGATTTCAATGCTTGTAAGGCCGGAGCAATTATAGAACGCTCCATTTCCAATGCTTGTAACGCTGTTAGGAATTGTAATGCTTGTAAGCCCGGAGCAATCATCGAACGCAAAGTCTCCAATACTTGTTACACTGTTAGGGATTACAATGCTTGTAAGCCCGGAGCAATTCAAGAACGCCTGACGTCCAATCCTTGTTACACTGTTACCTATTTCAATACTTGTAAGCCCGGAGCAATTCTGGAACGCATCATCTCCAATGCTTGTAACGCTGTTAGGAATTGTAATGCTTGTAAGCCCGGTGCAACTCAAGAACGCATACTCTCCAATGCTTGTTACGCTGTAGGTGCTACCATTGTAAACAACATTCTCGGGAATTACCACACAGTCGGTGTATCTGTTGTTTCCACTTGTTACCTCAACAGTCTTGTCTGTTTCCGACAAAATGTTGTAATAAATACCTTCCACCTCAAAGTCATGGGCGCTTGCTGTTAAACCGCACAGTAATAAAAGCGCTGTAAATAAACTCTTAAGATTTTTCATATTTGTATAAGTTTTATTTGTTTTATCATCTTTTTTTATCAATCTCTTTCGAAGAGATTTGTGCAAACTATTGTTTGCTGATTATCAACGCTAAAGCAGTTGACAATCAGATTTTTTGCTAAACAATGAATTGAGCTATCAATTAATGTGTTGCTAAATTACAATGTTTTTTTGATGATTTGTGCTTGTTTACTATATTTTATGTAATTTTGCCATAAATCGTCTATCTCTTCGAAAGAGATTTATTTTTTGCTAAACAAAAATCTAAAAAACGGCGAAGCCCGGCTTTATCTTTAGAAATTGAAACAGTTTCTTATTCATATTAAACTATTTGTAAACTAATCAAAAACAATAGCAATAATATAGATGTTGACCCAGCAATGTCATTTTTCGAGCAAGCTCTCAACAGCATGTCTGAGCGTAGGCAATGGAACTCTACAACGGCAAACGAGATGTCTCCACTACGGTCGACATGACATCTACACGTTTTTTCAGTATATGGGTCAACTGCTATATTATTACCTATTTTTTTAGAAATTCAAACAGCTTCTAAATACCAGAAATTTAAACGGCTTCTAAGTTTCATTATCCCACGCTTTCTTTGTATCTTCGCGCTGTTATGCGTGAGGATGCTTTTTTATATAACGAGTTCGGCGGTTATCTGCGTGCCATTTTTGGCTGCAGGGTGCAGAAGATTACCATTGATGCGGGTTTCACCTGCCCTAACCGTGACGGCAAGGTGGGGCGGGGTGGTTGTACTTTCTGCAATAACCAGACGTTCAACCCTGCCTATTGTCACCGCAACCGTTCGGTAACCGAGCAGATGCGTGAGGGGATTTCGTTCTTTGCGCATAAATATCCCGACATGAAATATCTTGCCTATTTTCAGGCATATACCAATACATACGGTTCGTTGGAGGAACTGCAAAAGCGTTACGAAGAGGCTTTAGCCGTTGATGGCTGTGTGGGCATTGTCGTTGGTACGCGCCCCGATTGTATGCCCGATGAGCTGCTGCAATATTTTGCCGAGCTGAAAAAAAGGACTTTCGTGCTTGTGGAGTATGGCATTGAGAGTACCAATGACAATACATTGTTGCGCATAAACCGCGGGCACGATTATGCCTGTGCCGCCGATGCAGTGAGGCGCACAGCTGCCGCGGGCATCCCTGTAGGGGCACACATCATTCTGGGGCTTCCCGGCGAGGGGCGCGAGGAACTTATGCGCCAGGCCTGTGAGTTGTCGCGCCTGCCGCTCACCACACTTAAACTGCACCAATTGCAGGTTGTGAGAGGCACGCGCATGGCCGAGGAGTATGCCGTGAACCCTGCGGAGTTCCATCTTTTTGAAATGGGGGATTATATTGAGACTGTGATTGATTACGTGGAGCGCCTTTCGCCCGATATTGTGCTTGAGCGCTTCGCTTCGCAGTCGCCAAAGGAGTTGCTTGTTGCCCCCGATTGGGGTGTGAAGAACCACGAGCTTGTTGATAAGGTGAAGGCGCGTATGAAGGAGAGAAATACGTGGCAAGGAAGGTTATATAGATAGAAGGATTGAAATTTAAAAAATTTCAATCCTTCTATCTATATATTGGAGTATTCCCTCAATGTCATCCGGGTGAAACCATGCTATCTCCTCGTCCTTGCGGTACCACGTAACCTGCTTGCGTGAATAGATGCGTGTGTTCTGCTTTATCTTTTCAATGGCAAAATCGAGTGTCCACTCTCCGTCGAGATATTTGAATATCTCCTTATAGCCTACTGTATTGAGTGAATTGTGGTGCTTGAGGTGTGTGAATCCCTTGACTTCTTCTATCAGGCCTTGTTCAATCATAATATCCACGCGACGGTTTATGCGCTCATACAGCTCCTCGCGGTCGCGTTGCAATCCTATCTTTATTATATTGAACGGGCGCTCTTTTGTGGTGCGCTTGCGGAAGGAACTGTAGGTCTTTCCTGTCATGTAGCAGATTTCCAATGCGTGCATGACACGCTTGGGGTTCTTTATATCGGCCTCAGCATAGTATTCGGGGTCGAGCACGCGCAGCTCGGCGGCAAGGCTTTCCAATCCCTGACTGTTGTACTTTTCAATGACCATGGCGCGTGTCTCCTCGTCAACGGTGGGAATGTCGTCAATTCCTTTGCACACTGCATCGATGTACATCATTGAGCCGCCGGTGAGCAGCATTGTGGGGTGGTGGGGAAACTCCTCTTCAAGGAGTGCAAGCACGTCGGCCTCGTAGCGCGCCGCGCTGTAGTAGTCGCCGGGAGCGAGCTGCCCCACAAAATGGTGCTTGTGGCGGGCAAGCTCATCTTTGGTGGGCATTGCTGTACCAATCTCCATACCGCGGTACATCTGGCGCGAGTCGGCCGAGATGATGGGGCATCCGTAATGCCCGGCAATGGCAAAACTTGTAGCTGTCTTGCCAACTGCCGTGGGGCCTATTAGTACAACAAGGTTGTTCATCCTCTCTTTCTTTTGGTTTTGTTTCTGCTCCCCTCCGTTGCTATCGCGACACCTCCCCTCGAGGAGTGGAGGAGCTTTTTGGGGGCTTTTTAATAGAGGTCGTCGATGGAGCTCATGTCGGCAATGTCGCCAATTCCGTATCCCTCGGGGTCGAGGTCGTCCTCGTCATAGCTGTCGCTGCCATAGAAGTCCTCGTTGAAATCGTCGTTTGCCTCAACTATTGGAGCCTTGTTCATCAGCTCGTCGAAGTTGAGCATCTGCGCAGGAGCATCACCTACCGACTTTGTGCAGACAGCCTGGTCAATGTCCTTGCCGAACTCAATCTTGCTGAGCTCCATGTAGAACATGCGGTCGCCGAGCGGGTCGAATACATAAGCCAGTTTCTGCTTCTCCTCCTCAATGATGTCGCCAATGACGGTCTCGGCCATAACGTAGCTCTCGTCCTCGGACATTCCGCCCATATCCTCGAGTGTAATCTCCATCTCCTTCACCCAACGGTCGTTGCAGATGAAGAATGAGGTCATCTGGTCATCGGGGTAGTTTACCGAGTCAAGGATTGCTTTATGTAGCTCAAGGAATGTTGCTTCTGAATCAATTTCAATGTCTCTTCTGAAGTTCTCAACTTCGTCCGACAGTAGTCTGAACTTGTATACCATAATTTGTGTTATTTTCCAATTATACCTCTTTGTGATTTGTTCTCCACAAAATCTATGATTTTTTCAATTTCGGGAGTCATAGTCATTGTCTCTTTAATCTTTGCTATGCCGGCTGTTACCGTTCCCTCATAGAGCAGACGGTATGCGTCGTGTATGCTGCGTATTGCCTCGTTTGAGAAACCACGGCGGCGCAGACCCACGATGTTCTCTCCGCAGTAGTGCAACGGGTCGCGGCCTGTTACTATGTATGGCGGGATGTCCTTGGTCACCTTGCTGCCGCCCTGCACCATAATGTGACCGCCAAGATGGCTGAACTGGTGCACAAGAACGCAGGCGCTGAGGATGGCAAAATCTTCAATGATAACCTCGCCGGCTATCTTTGACGAGTTGCCGATGATGCAGTTGCTGCCTATAACGCAGTCATGGCCTATGTGCGAGTTCTCCATGAACAGGTTGTTGTTGCCGATGACGGTCTTGCCTTTTGATGCAGTGCCACGGTTCAGGGTGACATTCTCGCGGATGGTGTTGTTGTCGCCAATCTCAAGGGTTGTCTCCTCGCCCACGAACTTCAGGTCCTGTGGAATGCCGCCCACGACTGCTCCGTGGAAAACCCTGTTGTTGTTGCCCATGCGTGTGCCGCTCAGAACCGAGGCGTGTGCCATTATGTGGCAGTTGTCGCCAATGACAACATTGTCGTCAATGTAGACAAAGGGTTCAATGGTGCAGTTGGCACCAATTTTTGCACCCGGGTGTATGAATGATAGTTGATTGAACATGATTGTACTTGCTTTTTTATTCCTTGTTTTTTATAATCTGCCCTACAAATGATGCCTCTGCAGCCAGTTTTTCACCTACAAAAAGGTAGCCTTTCATTACCGAGAGACCGTGGCGCAAAGGCGAGGTCTGTTCTACCTTCATGACAAGTGTGTCGCCGGGGACAACTTTCTTGTGGAACTGTATCTTGTCAATCTTGACAAAATAGGTAGAGTATTTCTCGGGCTCATCAAGATTGTTCAGCACGAACAGTGCTCCGCATTGCGACATTGCCTCAACAAGCAGCACACCGGGCATTATCGGTTCATCGGGGAAGTGGCCGGCAAAGAATGGCTCGTTCATTGTCACGTTCTTCACGCCTACAATGTAATCCGACCCGATTTCTGTCACTTTATCTATCAGCAGCATCGGGCTACGGTGCGGGAGCAACTTCTTTATCTGGCTGATGTCGAGCAGAGCTTCGCGGTTGGGGTCGTATACGGGCGCCTGAATCTGGTGCTCACGGATTACCTTTCGCATTGCACGTGCAAACTTGTTGTTGATGGTGTGTCCCGGACAGGTGGCGATGATGCGGCCCTGCAGTGGCTTGCCGATGAGGGCAAGGTCTCCTATTATGTCAAGCAGTTTGTGACGTGCCGGTTCGTTGTTCCACACAAGCGGTTTGTGGTTCAGGTAGCCCAGCTTCTTTGCATCCATCTGCGGAACGCCAAGTATCTCGGTGAGCCTGTCATATTTGTCCTGTGGCATCTCACGCTCATAGATGACAATGGCATTGTCGAGGTCGCCGCCCTTTATGAGCCCAAGGTTCAGCAATGCCTCGAGTTCGCGCACAAATACAAATGTGCGGCTTGATGCTATTTCACTCTTGAAATCATCCATATCCTCCAGTGTGGCATACTGGTTGAAGAGTATGTCGCTGTCATAATGTATCAGCACATTGAGGCTGAACTTCTCGTCTGGGAGGATGATGATGGAGTTGCTGTTCTTCTCGTCCTTGATTTCAATCTTTGACTTGATGACAAAGATGTCTTTCTCGGCATTCTGTTCCTTTATTCCAACACGCTCAATGTTCTCGACATATTGTATGGCACTGCCGTCGAGTATCGGGAACTCAGGGCCGTTGACCTGCATGAGGCAGTTGTCTATGCCCAGTGCAAAGAGCGCTGCCATAGCATGCTCGATTGTGCTTACACGTGCCTCGCCTTTGGTGAGCACTGTGCCGCGTGTGGTCTCTGTGACATTTTCGGCTATGGCATCAATGATTGGTTCTCCCGGGAGGTCGATGCGTTGTATCTTGTATCCGTGGTTCTCTGGGGCGGGATTGAATGTCACAGTCAGGTAAAGACCTGTGTGCAATCCTTTGCCATACAAAGAAAAACTACCGTTTAGTGTCTTTTGCTTGTTCATGAATGTTGTTTATTGTCTGTTTTTCAAAGCTTCGAGTTCCTTGGTGAGCTCCTTGACTTTCTTGTCAAGTGCAGGCAGACGTTTGAGGTAGGCCGAGACACGCATGAACTCTTTTGCATCCATTGCCGGAGCTCCCATAAGTGTTCTGCCGCTTTTGACGTTGCCAATTGTTCCGCATCCCGGGCCAATGGTGGTGTGGTCACCTATTGTGCTGTGTCCCGATACGCCTGCTTTACCACCAAATATACACCATTCGCCAATTTTGGCTGTCCCTGCTATTGCAGCCTGGGCTGCCATGACTGTGTGGCTGCCAATCTCGTCGTTATGGGCTATCTGTATGAGGTTGTCGAGCTTGACACCGCTGTGAATGGTTGTCGCTCCCATTGTGGCGCGGTCGATACATGTGTTTGCACCAACCTCCACGTTGTCCTCAATGACAACAATGCCGGTCTGGGGTATCTTGTCATAGCCGTCGGCAGTGGGGGCAAAGCCGAATCCGTCGGCGCCTATCACGCTGCCACTGTGCAGAATGCAACCATTGCCTATGCGGCATTCGTGATACACGGTGACATGGGCATAGAGCAGGCAGTTGTTGCCTATTTTTGCACCATCGCCAATGGAAACACCGTCGTGTATGCAGCAATTGTCGCCAATTTCGCAGCCTTCGCCAATGACAACAAACGGTGCAATGTAGCAGTTCTCGCCAATCTTTGCACTCTTTGCAATTGATGCAAGCGAACTTATGCCTTGCTTCTTGGGCTTGGCAGCCTCGTACATCGTCATAAGTATTGCAAGGCTTTGGTATGCGTTGTCAACCTTGATTAGTGTTGCGGCTATTTCGCCTGTCGGTTCAAAGTCGCGGTTCACCAGTACCACCGATGATTTTGTACTATATATATAATCGGTATATTTGGGGTTTGCAAGGAACGACAAGGCTCCGGGTGTTCCTTCCTCTATTTTTGCAAAAGTGAACACCTCGGCATTTTCATTGCCTATCACCTCGCCGCCAATGAACGATGCAATCTGTCCTGCTGTAAATTTCATATCCTTTCGGGCTGTTGTTAAAATGCGAAGATAGTGGTTTGGTTCGTATAAAGCTATGCTTTTTTGACGGAATTAGTTGTCTAAATGCAGCCCTGAGTGTTAAATGATGTTTCTCAGTCTGAGCTCATTCTCCATCTGCAGCTGATAGTCGTGTGCCTTCTCTGCTGCAACGGCTGCAAAGTTCTCGCTGCTGTCGGCAAAGATGATGGCACGGCTTGCGTTCACAAGCAGGCCGCAGTCATCGTTCATGCCATACTTGCATACCTCCTCGAGTGAACCGCCCTGGGCACCAACGCCAGGAACGAGCAGGAAGTGTGTGGGGACGATGTTGCGCACGTTCTCGAACGACTTGCCCTGTGTGGCACCCACAACATACATCATGTTCTCGTCGCTGCCCCAGTTCTTTGATGTTGCAAGAACCTTCTCGAAGAGCATTGTGCCGTTCTCGTCCTTTGTCAACTGGAAATCGTGTGAGCCGGGGTTCGATGTCAGTGCAAGCACAATGACCCAGCTGCCCTCGTATGCAAGGAATGGCTTCACGCTGTCCTCGCCCATGTATGGAGCCACGGTGATTGAGTCTACCTTCATCTCCTCGAAGAACGAGCGTGCATAGAGCGATGATGTGTTGCCGATGTCGCCACGCTTTGCATCGGCAATGATGAAGATTTCGGGGTAGTTCTCCTTGATGTAGTTCACGGTCTTCTCAAAGCTTATCCAGCCCTTTACGCCGCCCGCCTCGTAGAATGCGAGGTTTGGCTTGTAGGCAACAGTGTAGGGTGCTGTAGCATTGATGATGGCTTTGTTGAACTCGAAGATGGGGTCTTCGCAGCCAAGCAGGTGTGCCGGCAACTTCTTTATATCACTGTCAAGGCCTACGCACAAGAATGAGCGTTTCTCTTTGATTTGCTGAATGAGTTCCTGTCTGTTCATAGCTGATATGTTTTTGTTTGTTATAGTTCCTGTTCTTTCATTCTCTCGGCATTCTCGGCAATGATCAGGTGGTCGATGCAATCCTGTATGTCGCCGTTGACGAATGCACTTAAGTTGTATATCGTGTAGTTTATGCGATGGTCGGTTATGCGCCCCTGCGGGTAGTTGTAGGTGCGTATCTTTGCGCTTCGGTCACCGGTTGAGACCATTGTCTTGCGTTTGTTGGCAATGTCGTCGGCATAGCGCTGGTGCTCGCGGTCATAGATGAGCGTGCGCAGGCGTGCGAGCGCGCGCTCCTTGTTCTTCGGCTGGTCGCGTGTCTCGGTACACTCGATGAGTATTTCCTCTATCTGGTTCGTCTCGGGGTTGAGCCAGGGGTAGCGCAGGCGCACGCCCGACTCCACCTTGTTCACGTTCTGTCCACCCGCGCCGCTTGAGCGGAATGTATCCCACTTTATGGCGCTTTCAGTGATTTCCACGTCGAATGCTTCGGCCTCGGGCAACACTGCAACCGATGCCGCCGATGTGTGTACGCGACCCTGTGTCTCGGTGGCAGGCACGCGCTGCACGCGGTGCACTCCCGATTCATATTTCAGCGTACCGTAAACCTTCTCGCCTGTCACGGTGCAGATGATTTCCTTGTAGCCGCCCGATGTTCCCTCGCTGCAGCTCGATACCTCCAGCCTCCAGCCCTTGCTCTCGCAATACTTGGTGTACATGCGGAAGAGGTCGCCGGCAAAGATGGCCGCCTCGTCGCCGCCTGTTCCGCCACGTATCTCAAGAATGGCATTCTTGTCATCCTGTGGGTCGGCGGGAATCAGCAACAGCTTTATCTCCTCCTCGGTGGCCGGAATCTCCTTCTCGCAAGTGTCAATCTCCTCGCGTGCCATCTCGCGCAACTCGGGGTCGCTCTCATTGGCAAGCAGGTCCTTGGCCTCGGCAAGGGTGGTGAGCAGGTTTATGTAGCGCTTGCGCGCATCGAGAATCTGCTCCAGTTCGCGATATTCCTTGTTGAGCCTCACGTAACGCTTCATGTCGGCAACGACAGAAGGGTCGGTGATGAGTGTCGACACCTCCTGGAACCTTGCCTCAAGGTCATTAAGCTTGCTCAGCAGTGAATTGTTTTCCATTGTATTCTGTCCTGTATTACCACTGTTTGCCCTTTATGCAAACCGGTGGTTTCTCATAATGTGTGCCCTGCATTGCTGCAAGGCACATTTATATTAGTATTTGAATGTCCCGTAAGGGCTTTCAATTATCAACTCGTTGTGGTCGCACTCCTCCACGCGGCCGACAATCTGTGCATCGACACCAAAGCTCTTGCTGATAGCAATGATTTCCTCGGCGTGTTCGGGCTTTACATAGACCTCCAGACGGTGACCCATGTTGAATACCTTGTACATCTCGGCCCAGTCTGTTCCGCTCTGCTCCTTGATGGCCTTGAACAGCGGTGGGATGGGGAAGAGGTTGTCCTTGATTACCCTCTTGTTCTCCACAAAGTGCATCACCTTTGTCTGTGCACCGCCCGAACAGTGTACCATACCGTGAATCTCGGGGCGCAGTGCATCGAGAATCTTCTTTACGATTGGTGCGTATGTGCGGGTTGGTGACAATACCAATTTGCCGGCATCGAGCGGTGAGCCTTCCACTTCGTCGGTCAGTTTAAGGCCGCCCGAATAGATGAGCTCTGCTGGAACACCCTTGTCATAGCTCTCGGGGTACTTCTCGGCAAGGTACTTGCTGAACACGTCATGGCGTGCCGATGTGAGGCCGTTGCTGCCCATGCCGCCGTTGTACTCTTTCTCGTATGTGGCCTGACCGTATGATGCAAGACCCACAATCACATCACCGCCTGCGATGTTGGCGTTGTCGATGACATCGCTGCGCTTCATGCGGCAGGTCACTGTGCTGTCGACGATTATGGTGCGCACAAGGTCGCCCACGTCGGCTGTCTCACCGCCTGTGGCATATACGCCCACGCCCATCTCGCGGAGTTCGGCAAGCAGCTCGTCGGTTCCGTTGATGATGGCCGAGATTACCTGGCCCGGGATGAGGAGCTTGTTGCGGCCGATGGTCGATGATACAAGTATGTTGTCAGTTGCACCCACACAAAGCAGGTCGTCGATGTTCATTATGAGTGCATCCTGTGCAATGTCTTTCCACACACCAAGGTCACCGGTCTCTTTCCAGTAGAGGTAGGCTAATGACGATTTTGTGCCCGCACCGTCGGCATGCATTATGTTGCAGTACTCGGGGTCGCCGCCAAGAATGTCGGGGATAATCTTGCAGAATGCTTTGGGGTAAAGACCTTTGTCGATGTTCTTTATTGCGTTGTGAACATCCTCTTTTGACGCGGAAACACCGCGCAACATATATCTCTGGTCGCTCATTTGTATAAGGTTTTAGTTCGTTTTCATTGCAAAGGTAATATATAACGCGCGAAAAGCAAAATAAAAAAACGTATAAATGCAGGCTCGGGACTGTTTGTTGGCATTGTTTTTTTGCAATGTCGCACATTGCTGAAAACATGCAGGTGTGTTGCTTTTCTCCTGTCTGTGTTTCCTGCCTTTACATTTTGTCATTTGTAAAGTTGTTTGCGTTATTTTTGTTTCTTTTGTGGCGAATGCGGTGTTTGTGCTTGATTGTTGCACCCATGTGCTGCTTTTGTTCTGGAAAAATGTGTTGCTTTGACTTTTGTTTGGAACTTTTTGGGAAAATGAGCGGCTGTTTTTTTCTATTTATAATACTTTTTGTCTATATTTGCGGTTGATTATGGGTAATGTGCCTTTATACGTGCCTGATTTTCGTCCTTTGCTTGACAAATGACAGTTTTTGCCGGTGCTGAAAGCGCGTTTCCGTGACAAATGTCATCCGTTACATGGAGCATCCTGCAGCGGGTGTATTGCTTTTTTTGAGATTTATTAACTTTTAATTTTTTATCTATGTTCAACGGACATCCTAAAGGTCTTTGGGCTTTGGCCCTTGCCAACACAGGTGAGCGTTTCGGCTACTACACCATGTTGGCTGTGTTCCTGTTCTTCCTGCAGGACAACTTCGGTTTCTCGATGGGAACCTCAAGTACAATCCAGGCTACTTTCCTGGGTGTGGTTTATTTCGTGCCTCTCTTCGGTGGTATGCTTGCCGACAAGTTCGGTTTCGGTAAGATGGTAACAACCGGTATCTTCGTAATGTTCTTGGGATACCTGTTGCTTGCGTTGCCGCTCGGTGCCGGTAGTGTTGCTCTTGCAGTGATGGTGCTTGCGCTTCTGTTCGTGTGTGTGGGTACAGGTCTTTTCAAGGGTAACCTCCAGGTGCTTGTGGGTAACCTCTACGACGACCCAAAGTACTCTGCAAAGCGTGACGAGGGTTTCAGCATCTTCTACATGGCCATCAACATCGGTTCAATGTTCGCTGCTGCTGCCGCTCTCGGTATCATGGCTTGGGTGCAGGCTGACTATGCTGTAAGCAAGGCCGACTCTTACCACTTCGCATTTGCTGTGGCTTGTGTTTCATTGATTGTCTCAATAATCATCTACTATGCATTCCGTGGCACATTCGCTCACGCCGACCGTGCAAAGGTTGCTGCCAAGGGTGCTACAGAGGTTGTTGAGGAGCAGTTGACTCCTGCACAGACAAAGGAGAGAATCATCTGCCTCTGCCTTGTGTTCGCGGTGGTTATCTTCTTCTGGATGGCTTTCCACCAGAACGGTATCACAATGAACCAGTTCGCACGTGAGTACACAGCTACTTCCGAGACAGGCTTCATGAGCCTCTTCCTCAGCAAGTCATTCAGTTTCACCGACATGAGAAGCATCTGGAACCTTGTTGCCGTTATCTTTCTGGTTTATGGTATCCTCAACATCTTCCAGTCAAAGACAATGAAGGGCAAGCTGATTGCTGCCGCTCTTCTTTTGGGTGCAGGTGGCCTGCTCACTTACCGTGCATTGAACGTTACTGGCGCTGTTGAGGTTGAAGCTCCAATCTTCCAGCAGTTCAACCCATGTTTCGTTGTGGCTTTGACTCCAATTGTTATGCTCGTGTTCAGCACACTTGCAAAGAAGGGCAAAGAGCCTTCATCACCAATGAAGATTGGTCTTGGTATGCTTGTTGCTGCTGCAGCGTTCGTGGTTCTGTTGGTAGGTTCATGGGGTCTCCCAATCCAGGGCGAGCAGTTGGCTGCTGTTGAGGCAGGTACCGCTACATTGGTTTCTCCAAACTGGCTCATCAGCACTTACCTTGTGTTGACAGTTGCCGAGCTGTTGCTTTCGCCAATCGGTATCTCTTTCGTGAGCAAGGTTGCTCCTCCACAGTACAAGGGTATGATGATGGGTGGCTGGTTCGTGGCTACTGCCATCGGTAACTTCCTCATCTCAATCCCCGGTCTCCTTTGGGGCAAGACAGAGCTTTATGTCGTTTGGGGCGTGCTCATCGCAATCTGCCTTGTATCGGCACTCTTCATCTTCTCAATCCTCAAACGTCTTGAGAAGGTTGCATAAGCATTGCAATATCAAACGTATGATACGAAAAGCCGGGTTTTGTGCCCGGCTTTTCTGTTGTAAAATTGTGACGATATCAAAAAAAATGTTATATCTGTTGCTTTTATAATATAAATTCATAAATTTGCGCTTAAACGATGGCGAGTCACATTCATTCACATGGTTTATGTAGAGCTTCCGGTTGAGAAGAACCGCCGTCTGCCATTCTATCTGGCAATGGAGGAGTATGTTGCACGGGAATTTCCCGCGCAGGACTACTTTTTCATCTGGCAAGTTGAGCCAACGGTTATCTTTGGGCGCAATCAACTTGTTGAAAGTGAGGTGGATGTCGCTTTCTGTCGCGCAAACGGCATACAGTTCTATCGCCGCAAGAGCGGCGGCGGATGCGTGTTTGCCGACCGCAGCAATCTCATGCTCTCGTACATCACCCCCACGGCAAATGTGAATTTTACCTTCAACCGCTATATGCTTATGGTTGAGCATGCCCTGCAGCGCCTTGGCGTTGATGCAAGGACATCGGGGCGAAACGATATTCTCATCGGCGGTAAAAAAGTGTCGGGCAATGCCTTCTATCACCTCCCCGGCCGCAGCATTGTGCACGGAACAATGCTCTATGATACCAATCTCGACTACATGCTCAATGCCACCACACCCTCGGCAACCAAACTGCGCAGCAAGGGGGTGGAGTCGGTGCGCCAGCATATAACAACCCTGAACAGACATATTTCCCTTACGATAGATGAACTGAAGGTGCATCTTCGTAGTGTGCTATGCGACGGTACTATGGTGCTCTCGCCGGCAGATGTCGCTGCTGTCGAACGGCTGGAACGGGAGTATTACGACGACTCATTCATCTATGGCAACAACCCCGCAGCAACGCTTGTCAAGGTCGAGCGCATTGAGGGGGTTGGTGAGTTCCACGTGTCGGTCGACATAAAGGAGAACCGCATACGCAAGGTGTCGCTTGCAGGTGATTTTTTCATTGTCGGCGAACTCGATTCAATGTTGCTCAACCGTCTCAAGGGGGTGGACTACACACCGCAGGCCATTGAGGCTGCCATCGGGGATGTCGATACCGCTGCGGTAATAATGAATTTGAAAAAGGAACAACTTATAAACCTTATAATATAACTGATCTATGGAGAATAAAAGAACATGTCTTTACGAGAAGCATGTTGCATTGGGTGCGTTAATCAGTCCGTTCGGCGGTTTTGATATGCCAATCCAGTACAGCAACATCGTGGACGAGCATAATGCAGTGCGCCAGGCTTGTGGTGTGTTCGATGTTTCGCACATGGGCGAGGTGCTTGTAACCGGCCCCGAGAGCGAGAAGTTCGTGAACTACATATTCACAAATGACATTGCCGGTGCCCCCGATGGCAAGATTTTCTATGGCATGATGTGCCACCCAACCGGCGGCGTGGTCGATGACCTGCTTGTCTACAAGATGGCTGCGCAACGCTATTTTCTTGTAATCAATGCATCGAACATAGACAAGGATGTGGCTTGGATAACAGAGCAGGCAAAGGCCTTTGATGTCGTTGTCGAGAACCAGAGCGGGAAGTATGGCGAGGTTGCCGTGCAGGGCCCGAAGACCGAGGAGATTGTTGAGCGCGTGCTTGGCATTCCTTGCAAGGAACTGGTATTCTACACCTGCAAGGAACTGGAGTATAACGGCGAGACAATAATCATTAGCCGCACCGGCTACACCGGCGAGGATGGCTTTGAAATCTATGGCTCGCATGCCTTTACTTGCGAAATGTGGGACAAACTGCTTGCAAGCGGCGAGGTGAAGCTTTGCGGTTTGGGCTGCCGCGACACGTTGCGCTTTGAGGTGGGCTTGCCGCTCTATGGCGATGAACTCACCGACGAGATTACACCGTTGGAGGCTGGCTTGGGCATGTTCGTGAAACTTGACAAGGATTTCATTGGCAAAGAGGCGCTTGCAGCGCAGAAGGCCGAGGGACTCAAACGCAAGATTGTGGGTATCGAGCTCAAGGACAAGGCCATTCCACGCCACGGCTACGAGGTAGAGGCCGACGGCAAGGTGGTGGGCGTTGTTACAACAGGCTACAACTCCATTTCAACAGGCAAGAGCGTGTGCATGGCAATGGTCGACATTGAGTATGCAAAGCTCGACACAGAGGTTGCCGTGCGCATACGCAAAAAAGTGTTCCCCGGTGTTGTGACAAAGAAACGTTTCTATGACAAAAATTACAAGAAATAAAGAGTCTATGTGTCATTCTGAGCGCAGTCGAAGAATCTATGTCGTTGCATTTTAGATACTTCGTTTCACTCTGTATGACAAACACATAATAGTAAATAAACTAAAGCTTAATAACTAACCAATAAAACAACTGATTATGAGTACAATTTTGGAAGGACTCCGCTACGCCGAGTCACACGAGTATGTAAAGATTGAGGGTGAATATGGCTATGTAGGTATCACAGACTATGCACAGCACGAGCTTGGCAATGTGGTTTATGTCGACATGCCCGAGGTTGACGACGAGGTAACCGCAGGCGAGGATTTCGGTGCAGTGGAGAGCGTGAAGGCTGCCAGCGACCTCATTTCGCCCGTGAGCGGTGTTGTTGTTGAAGTGAATGAGGCTTTGAATGACAGCCCCGAACTTGTGAACAGCGACCCATACGCAAACTGGATTATCAAGGTGAAGCTCAGCGACCCAGCCGAGGCCGATGCTCTGATGGATGCCGAGGCATACAAGGCGATGATTGGCGAGTGATTTTAAAATACCCCCTCCGGCAGTATTCTGCCTCGTCCCCCTAAAACAGGGGGACAATATACTTACTTGGTGTAATACCATACTTTATTCCTCCCCTGTTTTAGGGGAGGTGGTTGAAAACCGGAGGGGTTAGAAATGCTTATAACTTGAACGGTTATGAAATACTTTCCTCATACCCAACAGGATATTGAGCAGATGCTTGAGGTTGCGGGCTTGAAGTCCATGGACGATCTCTATGGCGAGATTCCGCAGCAGCTGCTCTTTGACCGCGAATTCGAGCTCCCCGAGGCTATGTCCGAGGTGGAGATCCGGCGGTTTTTTGAGACACTTGGCAGCAAGAATGCAAGGCTCTCCTGCTTTGCCGGTGCCGGTGTCGAGGACCACTATTCGCCATCGGTGATAGCACCAATACTTTCACGCGGCGAATTCCTTACGGCATACACCCCCTATCAGCCCGAGATTTCACAGGGTACGCTGCAATATATCTTCGAGTACCAGTCGATGATTTGCGAGCTCACGGGGATGGACGTTACCAATGCCTCAATGTACGACGGCACGACAGCTACCGCCGAGGCTATGATGATGTGCGTTGCCATTGCAAAGAAACGCAAAAAGGTGCTTGTGTCGGCAACCATGAACCCGCGCGTGAAGCGGGTGGTGGAGACCTACGCAAAGTACCAAGGTGTGGCTGTTGAGACCATTGCCGAAAAGGATGGTGTTACCGACCTTGCCGACCTTGAGTGTAAACTCGCAGACGACGATGTTGCAGGTGTTATCCTTGCACAGCCAAACTTCTATGGCATTGTCGAGGATTACACAGGCGTTGCCGACATGTGTCATGCAAAGAAGGCTATGTTTGTGATGAACTGCAAGCCATCGGCGTTGGCACTGCTCAAATCACCCGCAGAGTGGGGTGCCGACATTGCCTGTGGCGATGCGCAGTCGCTTGGTATTCCAATGTGCTATGGCGGTCCATACGTGGGCTTCCTTGCCTGCACCAATGCCAACATACGCAAATTGCCCGGCCGCATAGTCGGTGCAACGACCGATGTCGATGGCAAGCGTGCATTTGTGCTCACTCTGCAGGCACGCGAGCAGCATATCCGCCGCGAGAAGGCAAACAGCAACATCTGCTCCAACCAGTCATTGATGGCGCTCTATGTAACCATCTATATGTCTGTAATGGGATATAAGGGCTTAAAAGAGGCCTGCGAACTCTCATACGGCGGTGCGCATTACCTTGCCGACAGGCTTGTGGCTACCGGCAAATGCTATATGGCTTTCGACAAACCGTTCTTCAATGAGTTTGCGGTGCGCACCACAGTCCCAGCGGCAAAGGTGCTCGAAGCTCTCTGTGCCGCCGGCATTCTTGGCGGTGTGCGCATTGCCGATGACGTGTTGCTTGTCTGCGTTACCGAACAGCGCACAAAGGAGGAGATGGACAAGTTCGTTGAAATAGTAAATAACATCTAATCAAGGGAGGAGATACTATGATACGCAATTATGACAAATTGATTTTCGAGCTCTCGAAAGAGGGCAGAACAGGGTATTCCCTTCCAAAGAATGTGTTCAAGGAGAATTATTGTCCTTGCCAATTGCCGGCCGGTCTGAAACGCGAGAGCAAGCCCGGACTGCCCGAAGTTACCGAGTTCGATGTGGTACGCCACTACACGAACCTCTCGAACAAGAACTTCGGTGTCGATACAGGCTTCTATCCCCTTGGCAGCTGTACAATGAAGTACAATCCACGCCTCAATGAGGAAATCAGTGCATTGCCGTCGTTTGCCGGCCTGCACCCCGATGCTCCCGTGGAGGTTGCACAGGGCGCGTTGGAGGTATATTACAACCTTGCCGCCTCGCTTGCCGAGATTAGCGGACTTTCAGCATTCACGCTCAACCCATACGCTGGCGCACACGGCGAGTTGACCGGCCTGATGATTATGCGCTCATACCACCAGCAGCGCGGCGATGCCAAGCGCACAAAGGTGATTGTGCCCGACAGTGCACACGGTACCAACCCTGCGAGTGCCGCTGTCTGCGGTCTTGAGATTGTTGAGGTTAAATCCACAGCCAACGGAACAGTCGATGTGGAGGACTTGAAACCTTTGCTCGATGACACCGTGGCGGGCATTATGATGACCAACCCCAACACGCTTGGTATATTCGAGACCGAGATTCCCGAGATTGCGCGCCTTGTACATGAGTGTGGCGGCTTGCTCTACTACGATGGAGCCAACCTGAACGCAGTGCTTGGCAAGTGCCGCCCCGGCGACATGGGCTTCGATATCATGCACATCAACCTGCACAAGACATTCTCTACTCCTCACGGTGGCGGTGGTCCTGGTGACGGCCCAGTGGGTGTGCGTGCCGGCCTTGAGGCATTGTTGCCCAATCCACAGGTGAAGAAGACGGCCGACGGCAAGTTCTACATTGACACCGATGAGAAATCGGCCGGCTATGTATCGAATTTCCTTGGCAACTTTGGTGTATTGCTGCGCGCATACACCTATATCCTCACTCTCGGTCGCGAGAATGTGAAGATGGTGGGCCCGCTTGCTGTGCTCAATGCCAACTATGTGAAGGAGTCACTGAAGAACGAGTATTACTTGCCAATAGAGGGTGTGTGCAAGCACGAGTTCGTGTTTGACGGCCTTGCCGACAAATCGACAGGTGTTACCACGCTCGACATTGCCAAGCGCTTGCTCGACTATGGCTACCATGCGCCGACCATCTACTTCCCGTTGCTGTTCCATCAGAGCATTATGATTGAACCGACGGAGACCGAGAGCAAGGAGACATTGGATGAGTTCATTGCAGTGATGAAGAAGGTTGCAGCCGAAGCCATTACCCACCCTGATGTTGTGAAGAACGCACCGCACAGCACCCCAGTGCGCCGTCTTGACGAGACAACTGCAGCACGTTCGCCAAAGACAACGTATAGGCAGCTAAAAGGTTAAAGCTGAAAGCTGAAAAGTGAAAGGTGAAAGCTGCGAGTAAGCGAGTGCGTGGAAGCTTGCTTACACGCACAGCGAGCGGGAGCAGTTTCAAGCACACGAAGTGTGGTTAAAGCTGCGGATAATCGAGCGGGTGGAAGCTTGCTTACACGCACAGCGAGCGGGAGCAGTTTAAGCACACGAAGTGTGGTTAAAACGGAACGCTTGCGCAACCCTTGATTTTTGTTTAAAGTAAGAATTGCAAGTTTCAGTAATAGTTTTTTATTCCCCAGGCTTACTTGTGTATAGTCTGGGGAATTTTCTAATGTCATAAGGGGCATACATATAGGTCATGCCATTATCATGCAATACAAGACACCCGCATGAGTGCCTTGTATCTAATTATCAGGGTGTGAGAAGCTTACTCCAAACTGTACACCTTCTTTTCTTGTCCGGTCAGTGACCAGTCATGTTCAGGGTCATTACGGTATTTCTCAATAACTTCCTTCAATGGTATAAATTCCCATACCCTTGCGGTTTTGTCCCTTGATGCCGTTACAATATATTCCCCGTCCGGGCTGAAAACGGCGGAGTAAACATTATATTCATGCTTTAACTGCTCTGTTACCGGTTTTCCCGTCTTTGCATCCCATACCCTTGCGGTGTTGTCATCAGATGCCGTTACAATATATTTCCCGTCCGGGCTGAAAACGGCGGAGTAAACATAGTCTTCATGCTTTAACGGCTCTGTAACCGGTTTTCCCGTCTTTGCATCCCATACCCTTGCGGTTTTGTCCCCTGATGCCGTTACAATAAATTCCCCGTCCGGGCTGAAAACGGCGGAGTTAACATAGTCTTCATGCTTTAACTGCTCTGTAACCGGTTCTCCCGTCTTTGCATCCCATACCCTTGCGGTGTTGTCCCTTGATGCCGTTACAATATATTTCCCGTCCGGGCTGAAAACGGCGGAGTTAACATAGTCTTCATGCTTTAACGGCTCTGTAATCGGTTTTCCCGTCTTTGCATCCCATACCCTTGCGGTGTTGTCATCAGATGCCGTTACAATATATATCCCGTCCGGGCTGAAAACAGCGGACCTAACATAGCTTTCATGCTGTAGAATACTTTGACTGTATATACCCTTCTTCTGAGGTTTATCACACTTCCTTAGCATTAATTCGGCTTCGTTTATATATGGCTTGTCCGGCTTCTCAAGTTCCTTTGGCAATGCTTCCAATGACAAACGAAGAGCTTTGGTTATGTTGCCTCTGTCGAATTCCTTTTCGGCTTCGCTTATAAGATAGCGCGATTGGGTTACAAGGAATTTCTCCTGGCTTTTTATAATGGTCCAATATTGGTAAACGAAAACTGCAACCGCTATTATTGCAGCAAATGTCATTGCAGTTTTCCATTTCTTGAGGCTTTCTCTCTTTTTAAGTCGTTCATTGCGGCTCTTCTGCAGATGCTTGGCAAGTATGTCATGAATGATTTCGACATGTGGTTCATGACTCGACGAGTATGTGACGCAGCGCAACATTGCCATTTCACCATTGAAAAGAAAATCGCATGCAGGAACATTGGCGTCGAACTGGGATTTAAGTACGGAGTCGCGCCTTCCTTCCTGGGTTACAAGATTCTCCTCAATATACTCCCATTTGCGGCGATTGTTGAGCTTGGCGATGATATCGGCATAGAATGATGCCAGGAAGTTTCCTTCAGCCCCTTTGAGGAATGTGTCAACGGCACTAAGGGTAATATGTTTCTCGCCTCGTCCGATGGTGGATTGGTAAATGCGGCTACAGAGCAGTGAAAGAATGGCACTGCTTATCTGGCGGTTCTCGCCCTTGACGGCTTCGATTATGCGCATGGCAATAGCCTCCTCTTCGCCCCGGGTAATATAATCGGTGGCAGGAATACCAATTATCTCCTTGGCCTCGCTGTCACTCAGTTCGGTAAGGCGGTAGCGGTTGTGTTTCATCTCGATAAGGCGCAGGCGTTCTATGATATCCTCAAGCCTGAAAAAGTCATCCTCGCGTATCGATAAAAGGAAACGGTAGTTGGTTATTACCTCCTCGGACATGGCACTTGACAGCAGTGAACTGTCATCTATCAGAAGATAAATTTGCCTGAAAAGGGCCTCAAGCTGTTCCTTGTCACGGAAGAAGAGTTCCTCTATCTGGTCAATAACCACTACAGGAAAGAGAGTGTTACCAATGGAGTCGACGAAGCGGGTGGAGGCAAAGAAGTTCCACAGATAGCTGTCATCGGTTTCTGATGATTGGGCAGAGGTCTTTACATGGCCCGTGCTTTCTGTGGTGTATCCCGCCTTTTCTATTTCATTGCATATTGTAGAGGTTATTATCTTTGAATATGATGTTGTTTCGGTTTCTTTGCCAAAACGTATGTAGACAGGAAAATAACCGTTTCCTCTAAGCTTGGGGAACAGGCCGGCTTTAAGCAGTGATGATTTTCCTATTCCCGATTTGCCGTACATTGTAACGAGGAGATTGTTGTCGACGTGCGAATATAGTTCCTGTGTGGCAGTGGAGCGTCCGCAGAACGCATATCCTTCGGCTATCTTCTCTTCATCGTATGAGGCCAGGCCTATCCATGGATTCGTTTTCATATAATGAGTGGCGGTTTACTGTTTCAACAATTCATTGATTCTTGTCACGAGTTCATTGACCGAGCACTTCTCAAGGTCGAAAAGTGTGGTTCTCATACATGGAGGCAAACCGTCGTTGTTTACCTGTGAACGGGTATCATAGCCAGGCAGACGGACGGGCACTACCTTGTAGCGGCTATTCGTGTTGCACATGGTTTGGGCTGTACTCCATTCAACATCCTTGTAGTATCGTCTGTTGCTGTTGACAATATCTTTCTGGGCTTGTGAACTGAGTATGGGGATGAATATCCGTGAGTCTGCAATGGCTGCAGATATATTCTCTTCGTATTTGTCACCTCCTTGCAGGTTGCGCTCGTCGAACCAGACATCTATACCGGCTTTGACAAGACTGAGGAATATATGTCGCACAATCTCAAAATCTTCGTGTGCGTATGACAGAAAGACTCCTTTGCGCTTGCGCTTGCTGATGATTTCCTCTTTAATATCATATCTATCCAGTCTTTCGAGCGTCTCTTCAATGAACTTGCGTGCATCGGGCTGGTAATATATCTTCTCGTTGTCAAAGTATTGTTTCAGCTTACGGTCGCTTTCGCTCTGCTCATCGAGCGACACGACAACCTCGCCGTTGGAAATCTCTATGATAGACTTGCGCATGGTGTACCAGAAGAAACGGAAGAACCAGTCATCGAACTTGCATCCCAATGCCAGGATTCTCTTTGAACGTATATATTTGAGCATCTTCTCAGGGGCGCTCTCACCCATCCACTTTGAAAGCGTGACAATGGCATCATTGTCATTTACGACGAAAGGACGTGTCTCCTCGGCAGGGAATGCCTTGCCGAAAATATAATAGAGCGTTGGGGGGATGGGGCTTGTGATATCATCGGATATGTATCTCTCCAGGTCGAAGTCAATGCTGCTGCGCGGGTTGTTTATGTTCATGACCCTCACATTGCCTTTACCCCAAACGTGTTCCATGAGTTCAAGTGCGTAGGGGTCGAATGTAGTGGTAAGGACAACCCTGAAGTGCCTGGTCTTCATAAGTTCAACCAGACGTGGCTCAATCTCCTCTACTTTGAACTCAAGGTTCTCGTTGACTGATTTCCTGATGTATGTGTCGATATTCTTATATATGTAGGAGAGTTGGGTGAAGTTGACTGAGGCGTTGTTCTCTGAAAGAACGCCTGAACTGACAAGACTCTCCTTGACATCATCGAAAATAAGGCTGTAGCTGTCGCCGTTGTAGTTGCCTTCGAGTGATTTTGACAACATTATCTCGCTACCGAGAACGAGTATGTATTCCCCTTCTGTAAGGTTGCGTATAAAAGAGTCCCAGCTGAAAAACAGGTTCTGTTGCCTGCTGCACTCTCCAGGCTTGTTGGTTTTCTTTGCCATGATGTTTATTCGTGTTTAGGGCAAAAATAGTGAATATATTCCTAATTCATTAATTATATAGGACAAATTATATTTTCAACCCTGTATTTATAAAGACTTAGGCTGTGTCTCTTTCACTAATTTTACTATTTTTGCGAAATATTAAGGAAACGTTTATATGATATAGTAAAATGAAACAGGAAAATGAAAAACAGACGGGATTGCCCGAGAATGCGTTCCGTCCATTGAATGAGGGCGAGGAGTACAAGCCTCTGATGTCGCCCGACAAGAAGTATCCCGAGGTGAATGCCTGGTCTGTGACCTGGGGTGTGTTGATGGCTGTGCTGTTTTCTGCAGCATCGGCTTATCTTGGCCTTAAGGTGGGCCAGGTGTTTGAGGCCGCAATCCCCATTGCAATTATTGCTGTGGGTATGTCAACACTTACAAAGCGTAAGAACGCGCTTGGCGAGAATGTGATTATTCAGTCAATTGGTGCCTGCTCGGGCGTGATTGTGGCCGGTGCCATCTTCACTCTGCCTGCGTTGTATATCCTGAAGGAGAAGTACCCTGAGATGACGGTGACATTCATGCAGATGTTCATCAGCTCTTTGCTTGGAGGTATATTGGGTATTCTGTTCCTCATTCCTTTCCGCAAATATTTTGTAAAGGAGAAGCACGGTGAGTATCCATTCCCCGAGGCTACTGCAAGTACACAGGTGCTTGTTTCGGGCGAGAAGGGTGGCAGCCAGGCGAAGCCTCTGCTCATTGCGGGTCTCATTGGTGGATTGTATGACTTTATAGTGGCTACATTCGGCTGGTGGAACGAGAATGTGACAACACGCATTGTAGGTTGGGGTGAGGTGCTTGCCGACAAGGCGAAGGTGGTGCTTAAAATAAACACCGGCGCAGCCGTGCTTGGTCTTGGCTGTATCATCGGTCTGAAGTATGCCATCATCATCTGCGTGGGCTCACTGCTTGTGTGGCTGGTGATTGTTCCGGGAATGGGGCTGTTCTTTGGCGACCAGGTGCTGAATATGTGGAACCCGGAGATTACCATGACTGTTGGTGATATGTCGCCCGAGCAGATTTTCAGCAACTATGCAAAGAGCATAGGCATCGGTGGCATTGCAATGGCGGGTATCATTGGTATTCTGCGCTCTTGGGGTATAATAAAGAGCGCTGCAAGCCTTGCGGCGCGCGAGATGGGCAGTAAGAAGAACGAGGGCGAGCAGCCACGTACACAAAAGGACCTCTCGATGAAGGTGGTGCTCTTCGGTTCTGTATTCACACTGCTCATGGTGTTCGCATTCTTCTTCCTCGATGTGATGAGCGGCAATCTGCTGCAGAGCATTGTGGCGGTGCTGCTGGTGGCTGTAATCTCTTTCCTCTTCACCACCGTTGCTGCAAATGCCATTGCCATTGTGGGCTCTAACCCCGTGTCGGGCATGACATTGATGACACTTATCCTTGCATCCGTGATTATGGTTGCCGTTGGCTTGAAAGGTTCATCGGGCATGGTTGCTGCGCTCATAATGGGTGGAGTGGTGTGTACCGCTCTTTCAATGGCCGGTGGTTTCATCACTGACCTGAAGATTGGCTACTGGCTCGGCTCTACCCCTGCAAAGCAGCAGACATGGAAGTTCCTGGGTACATTGGTGTCGGCAGCTACAGTTGCGGGTGTAATCATGATTCTTGACAAGACATACGGCTTTACAAGCGGTGAGCTTGCTGCTCCACAGGCGAATGCCATGGCTGCGGTCATTGACCCGTTGATGAGTGGCGTGGGCGCGCCCTGGTTGCTCTATGGCATTGGTGCTGCGCTGGCTCTGGTGCTCACATTCTGTAAGGTACCTGCATTGCCTTTTGCGCTTGGTATGTTCATTCCGCTTGAACTTAACCTGCCTTTGCTTGTCGGTGGTATCATCAACTGGTATGTGACAAGCCGCAGTAAGGACGAGGCGCTGAATGCCGAGCGTGGCGAGAAGTGTACGCTGCTTGCATCGGGCTTCATTGCCGGCGGTGCGTTGATGGGTGTGTTGAGCGCGGGATTGCGCTTCGGCGGCATAAACATGGTAAACGAGCAGTGGCTTGCTACTCCCGGCAGCGAGGCTTTGTCGCTGGTGGCATATTTATTGCTCATCGTTTACCTTGTGAGGGCAAGTATGAGAATAAAGCGATAAATTAAAAGAATCCACTCCCCTCTGTCGGTAAACCGACACCTCCAACCTCGCCGGCGAGGGGAGGAACTTTTGGGGTGACATAAAAAAAGAACGAGAGTTATTGTGACTCTCGTTCTTTTTTTATCTCAAATACATGTTGCAATTCTTCTCGAACTCTATTGTCGTTTCGCGGTCATGGCCGGGGTAGACAATGGTCTCACTGGGCAGGGTGAGCAGTTTTTCGCGTATCGAGTATATGAGTGCGCGGTGGTTGCTGTCGGGGAAATCGGTGCGGCCTATGCTGCCACGGAACAGTGCATCGCCGCTGAAGAGCATGACGGCTTCGGGGAGGTGGTAGGCAAGGCTGCCGGGGGAGTGACCCGGAACGGCTATTGCCACTATGCGGCTGTTGCCGAAGAGAATCTCGTCGCCGTCATTCAACACACGACCAAGTGGTGGAACTTCCTCGTCATACCTCACACCAAAGCGTGCTACGCGCTCCTTGATGTTCTCGGCCCAGGGCCAGTCGGCATCGTTGGCACTCGCCTTTACACCGAATGTCTCCTCAATGAAAGCATTGCCGAATATGTGGTCGAAATGCAAGTGGGTGTTGAGGTGGTGTTTCAATACAAGGCCGTTATCCTCAATGAACTTCCTTATCTCTTCTCTCTCCTGTGGAAACCACGCGCCGCAGTCAATGAGCACGGCCTCCTTTGTCTCGTCCCAAAGAAGGTAACAGTTTACCTGTATGGGGTTTACTATGAATTTCTTTAGTTGCATAAGTTTAATGATATTATATGCCCCTTCATCGCTTTGCGACACCCTATTCCTCCCCTGTTTTAGGGGAGGTGGTCGAAGACCGGAGGGGTTTGAATTGTGGAGGAACTTTTTTGCTTTTGCAAAGCCCCCTAATTTAAGGGGACAATACAAAGATACGGGTCAACATCTATATTATAGCTGAAAATATTTTACAACTGCACATACACCACTTTCTTGTCCTTGAAGAACTCCTCGGTAAAGTAGGTGCTTATGTCTACTATCTCGCGGCAGTTCTTGAACTGTTGTGTCTCGGCTGTCATGTCACCGCCTTTGAGGCAGATGATGCCGTTGGGCAGGGCATTGAACTGCTCCTTGGAGATGTTCTTGCGGCAAATCTTTACAAGGTCGGGCAGCTGCATTACAGCGCGGCTGACAACAAAGCTGTATTTGTCCTTGATTTCCTCGGCACGGCTGTGGCTTGTGCGTACATTCTCAAGGCCTATAGCCTGGGCTATCTCGCCCGCAACACGCACTTTCTTGCCTATGCTGTCAACAAGATGGAACTTCACATCCGGGAACATTATGGCAAGCGGGATGCCGGGGAAACCACCGCCGCAGCCCATGTCCATAATCTCGGTTCCGGGCTTGAAGGTGATGTATTTGGCTATTGCCAGCGAGTGCAGCACGTGGTGCAGATAGAGGTTCTCGATGTCCTTTCGCGAGATTACGTTTATCTTGCTGTTCCAGTCGTAGTAGAGGTCATAGAGTGCTGCGAACTGCTCTTTCTGCCTGTCGCTGAGGCCTGGGAAATACTTTGTTATGCTTTCCATTATTTCATTATCTCTTTTAGTGTGTTATAATCTATTGTCAACAATATCTCGCCTGCGGCGTATGGCGCAATCTCGTATCTGTTGTAGAGGAATGTGATGCTGTCGTTTCCCGGGATGAAATTGTTTGAGACAAACATCTCTGTGTCAAAGAAGAGAAAACCCTTGTCGTGCAGCTCGTCGATGGTAGTTGCTTGGGCCTTTGCCATCAGAGTGTTCGTGAGTATTGTTGTCAGCGGCTCTTCATAGCCCTCTTTGAATATGTCGTCAAGGGTTATCTCGCCGCCGTCGGCAGGGTCGAAATTGGTTATGTTTATGAAGGTGTTGGGGTGTGCGCCGCCGTTGTATTCCTCGTGTGCGGTGACGTAGGTTATGTAACCCTTATAGCCGGTGCGGGCTACGCCGTTTATTATGTCGTAGAGGCTGAAAAAGAATGTGGGCACGTCGTTGGCCTTTGAGTTGTTGTACTCGTTGCGCATGTCGTCAAATTCCTCTTTTCTTCTGTCGACAAACCTGTTGCACGCATCCTTCAGTGTGGTGTGCTCCTCGAACAGTGTATAGGCGAGCGTGCTGTCTACTCTTGCCGAGATTGTGCTGTCGGCAAGATGTAGTGTTGGCAGGGTGATGTCGACGGTGAGTGTGGGCGATTCGCTGCCTGCGAATGCATAGCTGTACAGTTCGTGTATCCTGATGGTGTCCTCAACGTGCAGGGTCGTGGTCTCCTTGCCCGCAACGGCAGTGTCGGCAGCTTTGTCGGCCTGCCTTTCACCACCACAGGAAAAAAGCAAAAATAATGCTGAATAAAACGTAATTATGGCGCACTTTTTCATATTGCGGTTGTTTATCAGTTACAGGAAAACCAAAGGTAGTGCTTTTGAACTGAAACGGCAAGAAAGTGGTTCGGATTTTTCTTCTTTCGGCCAATTTGAATCCACCGCCTTGGTGTTGCTGCAAGTATTAACCATTAATTTTTTGTATTATGAGAGTGTGCAATTTTTTGGCCTTTGCCGGTGGCGTGTTTGTCGGCGGGCTGGCGATGATGATGTTTGCTCCCAAAAAGGGCGAGGAGATGCGCCGTGACATCAAGGAGAAGCTCGGCGACATAAAGAGGCATTTCGACAATGCCGGTTGCTGCGGCAAGGAGGGATGCGACTGCAAGGTCGAGGAGAAGATTGTTGTTGAAGAGTAACGTCTATGGGATTGGGAGCCGATATTGAGAATTTGTCAAAGGATGCTCTTGAGTATGTGAGAAGGAGCATGGATGGTTGCAGATTGCGCCTGGTGGAGAGCCTGTCGTTGCTGTTTGGCGATGTGTTGTGTGTGTTTGTGCTGTCCATGCTCCTGTTTGTGGCATACCTTGCGCTGATGGTGGCCTTTGTCATCTGCCTGTTGCCCCTGATTGGGTTGCCGCTTGCAATAGTGGCCGTAGCTGTGTTGCTGCTGCTCACGGCGTGGGTGGTCTATCTGCTGCGTGAGCATCTGTTTGTGGACAGGATGGTGAGGCGTTTCGCAAAGATATTTTTTGAAGAGAAGGACGGGAATGAAAAGTGGAATGAAAGATGAATGCAAAAGGCTGTGCGAGATAAGGTCGTTGCGCCAACTGCGCAGCGTGCAGCGTGAGAATGAGAAAGCGAAGGAGGCAGCGGCCGGGCGTGTGAAGTCGGTGTCGTTGAAAGTGCTGTCGTTGGGTGATGTAGTGGTGTTGCTTGTAAAGCGCTATGCGCCTGCAAGCATAAGTCGCATAATGGCGATGATATTTCCATTTTCAAAGTAATTAATTTGTCCTGTCTGTTGCTTTTCTGTTGTATGTCCTATTAGTTTTGTTTGTTTTTTACGCAAGAAGTCGTTTGTTTACAGAATTTTACTTATATTTGTTTTTGCGTACACAAACACGACACAAAACTATGGGAATGATAAAACGCAAGCCGGCTGACATGAACCGGCAACAAAGTGAATTGTTCAATTGGGACACTTTTATTCACAATGTCACAAACGGCAACTATGTGCTTTTGCTCGGCAGCGAGGTGATGTTGAAAAAGAACCTTGGCGATGATTCGTACGGTGATAGCCAAAGAGCTATGTTCAATGCTGTACGCAGTGTTCTTGTTGAGGATAATGTGTTGTCAGAAAACAATGCCGCCGATAACTTCACCGAGTTGTCCGACACTATCAGGAATGTTGGAGCTGTTATCCGTGACACTATTGATGAACGATACGACTTTTCCATAGATGATTTGGAGCCGGGACTTGTTCGCTTGATGAAGACCGGCTTGTTCAGAGTTGTGCTCACAACAACATTCGACCCTTATGCCCTGGTGCTTATGGAACATGTCTGGGGCGAGGGTAACGTGAGGGTGATGAACATCAACAGCCTGCGCAGCGACAACGAATTCGATTTCCCGACTTACATAAATGATGACACGGTGATGCCTGTGCCGCCTACATTGTATTACATCTTCGGCAAGGCTTTCCCAAGGAACGATTCAAGGCCGTTCGTGGTGACCGACAATGATGCCATTGTTACATTGACAAAATGGATGGGTAGCAGTGCTCCCGTCTCATTCCTTGAATATATACGTTCAAAGCGTATTATGGCATTGGGGTGCAAGTTCGACGATTGGTTTTTCCGTTTCTTCTGGTATATGTTGCGTGGCGAGCTGCCTAAAATCTCCTGGGGCGAAGTTGCCGTGTCGCTCGATAGCGAAGTTGAGAGTGAACGCAAACTGATGAAATTTCTCAATCACGAAAATATCTATTTCCAGCACGATGCACGTGCATTCGTTGGCGATATGCTTGACAGGCTTGCAAAATACAGTGTAAGCGATGAGATTCTCAAGCGCCGCAATTGTGATGGTGTCTTTATCTCGTATGCCCATGAGGATTTTGAATTTGTTTCAAAGCTTTTCTTCCGTCTCAATGAGTTGGGTATCTCCGCGTGGTTCGATGAACGCAACCTTTTGCCCGGAGACAACTATGACAAGTCGATACCCGATGCCATTTTCCGCAGCAGAATCTTCTTGCCAATACTCACAGCCCAATGTCAGGCCGACATGGCAAACGGTACACTGCGTTTTTACAAGGAGGTGGAGTGGGCCGCAGCCCAGGCGCAATGCAATGTCGACTGCGGAACGTTCAAGGTGTTGCCTGTGCGTTTGCCGGGTTACGATACTCGCTCCCAGGCAAATACCGACAACTTGCCGCCCTGCATGCGCACAACGCTGTTCGACCTTGAACACAAGAGTGTGAATGAACTTGCAAAGCGCATAAGGGAAATGTTGAATGATTAAAGACAGATTACTATGAAAACCAACCCATGGTTAGGACTATCTTCATACGACGAAGAGAAAATAGGTGCAGGGTACAAGTTTTGTGGACGTTCGCTTGCCACTAATGAACTCTTTTCGCTTGTCGACAATAATATACTTGTTACAATGTATGGAAAATCGGGAATCGGTAAATCCTCGCTGTTGCAGGCCGGTCTCTTTCCAAAATTGCGCGACAATGACTATTTTCCGGTTTACATAAGGTTGGGTAATGACAATGCATCCGGGCTTTCATACGCAAAGATGATTGTCGATACCATAAATGCCGAACTTTGCAAGGCCGGTTTTACTGCTGTCGTCTCGGACAATGCAGTTGCCGGTGGGGAACCTGAATCCTCGGCCGATGATTTTCTTTGGCATTATTTTGTTACGCGTGAATTTCGCGGTGAACGTGGCAGGGTGGTGTTCCCGGTCATTGTAATAGACCAGTTCGAGGAACTCTTTTTCCTTGACAAACAACGTCTCGTGACGTTGCTGCGACAGGTCTATATGTTGATGGATGACAGTTCTCTCTCCTCGTCTTCAATGGCCGAGAGTTATGTGACCAATTTCCGCTTCCTTTTTTCGATACGCGAGGACGATTTCTTCCGTCTCGAGGATGTCATTGAGCGCCAACGTCTTGTGGAAATGAAATACAATCGCTACCGCCTTGTTGAACTCAATGACAAAGATGCCGCCGAGGTTATACTGCAGCCTGCCGGCAATATATTGAAAGCCGACGAAGAACAACAGATTGTACAACGCATAATCAAGGAAGCAAAGGGCGAAACCGGCGAAATAAACAGTGCTATACTGTCGCTGCTTTGCAGCCGTCTCTACGATGCCACTATAGCTAAAGGAGAAGATTTGATAACACAGCATTCATTGAATCTCTTCCTGCAAAGTTCAGGTGGCAATTTTCTTGCTTCGTTCTTTGACGATGTAATGAAACAACTCAATGACCGCACAAAGTGGGAGTATATCGAGGATTCACTTGTTACCGATGACGGACGACGTAACTCGGTTCTGGAGTCGCAGTTCAACAAGGCTGTCCCCAATTGCGATTTCCTTTTCAATGGAAAGATGGCTATGCTGCGCTATGTTACCTATTCGGCAGGAACCGGCAGGCATGTTGAGATGATTCACGACCTTTTGGCGAACCACCTGAAGTCAAGCCGTAACGAGCGCCGTCAGAAAGCCGAACTGCAAAAGATGCGCAGCCGCCAACGCCGTAATGTGGCCATGATAGCTGTTGCGCTCTTGCTCATTTTCTTCTTTGCCTATCAGTTTGTTTCAATATCAAGGAAAAACAATGAGATAACAAAGAAAAACGAGGAGATTACAAAAGGTCGTGATAATTTGCTTATCACCCAATCGCGTTATCTCATGAGTGAAGCCCAAAAAGAGTATGACAAAGGAAATATAACCAAAGCCCTTCGCATGGCGCTCTATGCTCTGCCAAAGGATCTTGATAATCTGGATAGACCATATATCACCGATGCAGAGCAGATTTTGAGGAGTTCTTGCTATCCTCAAAAGGATAGTGTATATTGCAGGACAATTTTGCAACATAACAGTAGTGTCAATTATTCAGTTTTTAGCCCAGATGGAAAATACATTGTTACTGCATCTTGGGATAATACTGCCCGCATTTGGGATGCGATGACCGGTAAGCCTGTGACGGAGCCAATGTGGCATAATAGTGTAGTTGAATCAGCAGTGTTTAGTCCCGATGGTAAATATGTCGTTACCTCGTCATATGATAACACTGCTCGTGTGTGGGATGCAATGACCGGTAAGCCTGTGACAGAGCCGTTTCGGCATGATGACTTTGTTAATTCTGCAACTTTCAGCCCCGATGGAAAATTTATTATCACTGCCTCCGATGATAATACCGCTCGTGTTTGGCCATTCCCTCCTTTGCAGGAACTGATTGACAAGTACCGCAATGATTCGGAGCATGATTGGTCGTTGAGTGAAGAAGAGAAAGAGGAATATAGTCTGGAGTAATAATAGATGTACAAAAATGAATACCGACAAGAAATATTTTGCATTCATAAGCTACAAGCGCGAGGATGAGAAACAGGCCGAGTGGTTGCGCCGCAAACTTGAGGGATATCATCTGCCTGCGAAATTGAGGAAAGAAAACAGCGCTCTTCCCAAGACTGTGAGTCCGGTATTCCGCGATTCGCTTGAACTCTCCGGTGGCTTTCTTGCAAAAGAAATTGAAACGGCATTGAGCAATTCAAAATACCTTATCGTGGTGTGCTCGCCAAAATCGGCAGGTTCCCCCTGGGTCAATAAGGAGATTGAGACCTTTGTCAGGCAGGGACACGAGGAGTATATTATCCCGTATATAATAGACGGTGTGCCTTTTTCAAATGATTCGCAGGCAGAATGTTATCCGCCGGCACTGCGTGCTCTCAGTGGAGAGAAGGAACTGCTTGGAATAAATATCAACGAAATGGGGCGCGAGGCAGCCGCAGTGAAAGTGGTGGCGCGTATGTTCGGGCTGGGTTTTGACACCCTTTGGCAACGCTATAACCGTGAACAGAGAAGAAAACGCATAGTATGGGGAGTCTTTGCTGTGTTGCTGATTATGCTGTCGTTACTGTTCAGCGCTTGGCTGAAAGGAGTAAACAATGAACTAGAAGAGAGGCAAGACAAGTTGCTGATTACACAATCAAAATACCTTGTAAGTGAAGCGCGAAAAGAGTACGATAAAGGCAATATCACCAAAGCACTTCGTATGGCGCTTTATGCCATGCCAAAGGATTTGAGTAGCCTGGACAGACCTTATGTAGTGGAGGCTGAAGAGATGTTGAGAACTTGTTGCAATCCACAAAAGGACAGCGTATATTGCAGAACAATTTTACAGCATAACGATTTGGTCCATTCCGCCCTTTTCAGCCCAGATGGAAAATACATTGTTACTGCATCTTGGGATAATACAGCCCGTGTTTGGGATGCAATTACGGGTAGTCCAATTACCGAGCCTTTGCAACATGAATTCAATGTTCATTCCGCGGTTTTCAGTCCCGATGGGAAATACGTTGTTACAGCATCTGAAGATTATACCGCTCGTGTTTGGGATGCAATGACGGGTAACCCAATCACCGAGCCTTTGCGACACAATGTCATGGTTTTGTCTGCTGTTTTCAGCCCAGATGGTAAATATGTCGTTACCGCGTCTAGCGATAAGACAGCCCGCATTTGGGATGCAATGTCTGGCAATCCCGTGACAGAGCCGATGAAACATTATGATAAAATTTGCTCTGCTGTTTTCAGCCCCGATGGGAAATATGTTGTTACTGCATCTATAGATAAGACAGCCCGTGTTTGGGATGTCCATACCGGCAAACCTATAACTGAACGGTTACAACATAATGAGATTGTTAATTCCGCTGTATTCAGTCCTGATGGAAAATTTATTATCACTGCCTCCGATGATAATACTGCTCGTATATGGGATGCAAAGAGCGGCATTCCCGTAACTAAACCGTTGCAACATAATGGCAGGGTTTATTCTGCCACTTTCAGCCCTGATGGAAAATATGTTGTTACTGCATCTAGGGATAAAACAGCACGCATTTGGGATGCAATGTCGGGTAGCCCAATCACCGAGCCTTTGCAACATAATGGCAGGGCTTATTCTGCTGTTTTCAGTCCCGATGGAAAATGTGTTGTTACTGCATCCAGTGATAAAACTGCCCGCATTTGGGATGCGATGACCGGTAAGCCTGTGACAGAACCGTTGCGACATAATGAAGAAGTTAATTCCGCCGTTTTTAGTCCCGATGGTAAATATATAGCCACTACCTCCGATGATAATACTGCCCGTGTATGGAATTTCATAATAAGTAAACCCGTGATAGAGTTGATGGGACATTATGATAAAATTTGTTCTGCTGTTTTCAGTCCCGATGGAAAATGTGTTGTTACTGCATCAGATGATTATACCGCTCGCGTTTGGGATGCGATGACCGGTAAGCCTGTGACAGAGCCGTTGCAACATAATGGTGATGTCATTTCCGCTGTTTTCAGCCCCGATGGGAAATATATTGTAACGGCATCTTATGATGAAACTGCCCGTGTTTGGGATGCAATGACGGGTAGCCCAATCACCGAACCGTTGCAACATAATAGCTGGGTTTATTCAGCAGTTTTCAGCCCAGATGGAAAATACATTGTTACTGCATCTTGGGATAATACAGCCCGTGTATGGGATGCAATGACGGGTAAACTCGCGGCAGAACCATTGCGACATAACAACAAAGTTTATTCCGCTGTTTTCAGCCCCGATGGGAAATATATTGTAACGGCATCTTATGATGAAACTGCCCGTGTTTGGGATGCAATGACGGGTAGCCCAATCACCGAGCCGTTGCAACATAATAGCTGGGTTGAATCAGCAGTGTTTAGCCCCGATGGTAAATATGTTGTTACTGCATCTTGGGATAAAACGGCCCGTGTATGGGATGCCCTTACTGGCAAACCTATAACTGAGCCGTTGCAACATAATAACGGGGTTTATTCAGCAGTTTTCAGTCCAGATGGAAAATATGTTGTTACTGCATCTTGGGATAATACAGCCCGTGTTTGGGATGCACAGACCGGTAAACCTGTAACTGAACTTTTGCGACATAATAACAGCGTTATATCCGCCACTTTCAGCCCCGATGGTAAATATGTCGTTACCTCGTCTTATGATAACACTGCTCGCGTTTGGGATGCACAGACCGGTAAACCTGTAACTGAACCTTTGCGACATAATAACAGCGTTAAATCCGCCGTTTTTAGTCCTGATGGAAAATATGTTGTTACAGCACATAGAGATAAGACAGCCCGTGTTTGGCCATTTTTATATTTGCAGGAACTGATTGACAAATATCGCAAAGACCCGGAGCACGATTGGTCGTTGACGGATGAAGAGAAAGAAGAATACAGCCTTGAATAAAGGTGAAAAGTGAAATCTTAAAGGGGCAAAATGACAGATTGATTATTATGAAAATACGCAAAGCTACATGCGATGATATTCCTGCTTTGATGCGCTTGTTTGAGCGCGCAAAGGAGATTATGCGTGCAAGTGGGAACTTGCACCAGTGGGGTGTGGGGTATCCGTCGGTTGAGGTGGTGCGCCACGACATCGAACAAGGGGTGTGCTATGTGGCAACTGATGGTGCCGATGGGGAGATTGAGGCTACAATGGCGTTTATTCCGGGGCCGGACCCTACATATTCATATATTGAAGATGGCGCGTGGTTGAACAATGAACCTTATCACGTCATCCACCGCATTGCTGTTGCAAAGCCTGGCAAGGACTATGCACGGCGGTTGCTTGACTGGGCTTTTGAACGTGCCGCGACGGTGCGCATCGACACTCATTGCGACAATGTAATCATGCACCACATTCTGCAAAAATATGGCTTCACGCGCTGCGGGGTGATTTATCTTGCCAATGGCGATGCACGCGATGCATACCAGATGATAAAAGCATAAATCAGAAAATAAACCTCTTTTGCTTAAAAAATAAACCTCTGCCATTGTTTGGCGTGTGTTTGCTGTATATTTGTAGCATAATATGTTTGCAAAGAAATAAAACTATGAACAACGACAATGGACAGGGGCTGATGAATAAATATGTGTGGGTAATAGAAACTATCCATAGGCACAGGAAACTTTCATTCAAGGAACTGAATGAACTGTGGCTCAATGATAATGACATCAGCATGGGTGTGGAACTTCCAAAACGGACATTTGATAATTGGAGGTATGCAATTGGGGATATTTTCAAGCTTGATATTGTAAATGAGAAAAAGGGGAGATACCGTTATTATATTGAGAATGAAGAGGACTTAAGTGGTAATGGACTCACTTCATGGCTTTACAGCACGCTGAGTGTTGCAAACATGCTTTACGACAGTAAAAACCTAAAGGAGCGTATTCTATTGGAAGATATTCCTTCTGGGCTGCAACATCTACAACCCATTATAAGGGCGATGAAAGAAAACTATCTGCTAAATATCACTTACAAAAGTTATTGGAGTGATGAAGAGTGTAGTTTTGATGTAAAACCCTATTGTATAAAGTTGTTCAAACAACGCTGGTACATGGTTGCGAAAAGCACTCACGCTTATTACAATGACAAGCCGCCGATGATTTATTCGCTCGATAGAATATTGCAGCTTACGGTAAAGCAAGAAACATTTGAAATGCCAAAAGATTGGAACTCGAAGGAGTTCTTTGAGGGGTGCTTTGGAGTTTGCCGCAGTTTAGATGTTGAGGTCGTAAAATTGAAAGTGTCGGCACAGCAGGCCAATTACACACGCGACTTGAAACTGCACGACACCCAGGAAGAGATTGAACGCAACGACAAATACAGCATATTTACATATAGCATACGCCCGGAGTTTGATTTTCAACAGGAACTGCTGCGCTATGGCGAAGATGTAGAAGTACTTGAACCGCAGTGGCTGCGCGAAGAGATTGCCGGAAGGATTGAAAGGATGAACAGGGTATATAGTAAAAAATATCAATAAACTTTTAAAAACAGAATTATGAGAAATTTTTTAAAAGAGGCATTGAAGCCTTTGTATGAGATAATGCTTAAAGATGAGAGTATTTCTGCATTAAGTAAGTGTAACTATTGTTGTATGGCTCCCTATGTCGGTAGTAAATTCCCAACGACTGCCAATGATGGTATAATCTTCTATGGTAGGGCAAACAATGGGTGGAAAACAGGCGTTAATGATGATTATGATACAATGTATGATAAAGGTTCTGAAGGGTTAACGGATTATATAAATGACAATTGTTCTCCGTTTTTTCGTACAGCAGGCAAAGCTTTTAGTAATTATTATGGCGAAGATTGGTATGAATATACGACCTATAGTAATCTTTACAAAGTAGCCCCTTCTGCTGGTAATCCCGGGACAAAGATATGTGATTACCAATGGAAATATGTTGCAGATATATTTATGAAAGAGATAGAAATTCTCTCTCCTAAAATTGCAGTTTTTTTTACAAATGAAGATTGGGGTTGGAAATTTCTTCATTATATTAATAATAATGAAAATCCACAGTTTCTGTGTAGTGAAAATTGGTATAAATATCGCATTGATATTTATAAGATAGGAGATGTTTATTATTTGATATCAGAACATCCACAAGGTAAACCGGAGCAGGAGCATGCCGATGCCATATTAAGGGTGATTCAAGATGTAAAAGAAGGTAGGTTGTGATTTTTTTGTTGAGTTCTTGCAGACCTCTGCCGTACATTGGCAGAGGTCTGTTTTTATTTTGTACCGTATTAAATTTATGCTGTATGGATAATTTGAAAGTACAAGGAAAAACAACTGAAGATTTGAAAGCAATGCTTCTTGCTATATATGATTGCAAGTTGCCTTTTGCTATTAGAATCTCAAAAAGAAGGTGTAAAAGAATTCTCGCATCATATACGCATCATAATTCAACAATAACAATATATGACCTGAAAGGAACGGCCGACATTGTGCAGGTAGCGATACACGAATATGCGCACCATATAAACAGGACAGAGTGGTGGAACGGGGCTGCAACCATGACCAAGTTTGAAGCATCCCATGGGTATAGATTCTGGTTTCTTTACAGTAGATTAGTGGAACTTGCAAATGAGAAAGGATATGTTGTCAAACCACATTATTACGGCAGAGCAGGAATTTTGTTTAAAAAGGAAATTTTAGGAATATGGGAATGAAAATTTCTAAAGAAAAAAAAGAATTTGGTTTATCGGATGTAGTTATTATTGGTGTTGGTAGTGGCAGTAACAATATCATTAGTGACCTTGTGGAATGGCATAAAGGTATTGATACTGTTGTGGTTGATAATATTGAGCACCCTTACATTGATACATTATTGAATGAAGAAATAAAAACGGTATTCATTGTGGTTTGCCTTGGTGGTGAATATGGTAGCGGCCTTGCTCCACGGATTGCCGGTGAATGCCAGAAAAGAGGCCTCACAACTATTGGTGTTGCAACATTGCCGTTCGAGTTTGAAGGTGCGGTCAAAACACAGTGTGCAAATGATGCAGCAAATGAACTTGCAAAGAATTGTGATTCTCTCAACATTCTACATAATCAAATAATGTTGAAAGCTAATCAAAATATTGCCGTAAATGAAGCATTTAAGGATTTGAATATTCGAATTTCGGAGATAATTAGAAAAGAACTTTACTCAATCCCTGTCTGGTTTTCCAGTATGAGTACAGGATATCTCCTCAAGTATTGGTTTAAAAGGTGGTTTGGATGCTTGCACAAGAATGAGGGGTCTTTAGTTTGCAAATCATTCAAAGAGAATGATTATAAAATAACCCGTCTGTGCATTGACATTGTGGAGCGGAAAACCAAAAAGATTATGAAAAAGAGTTGGTTTTGCAACCTTGGTGACCAAATAAAATTCTTGGCATTGTGGAGTACTATTGTCAGCGAATTATGCGATGAAGGTGGTCTTTTTTTAGATTGTAACGAGATTGTGTATGATGTACTGACCATCAGTCGAATATCGCAGATTCAAAGTTGGTTGCAATACTATGAAGAAGTAGATTATAGCAAAATAGACGAACTTGAAAATGCACATAAGGCAAGTGCTAGAATATGTAAAAGAAGAAGAGAACTGCTTTCTTCATTGGATTGTAGCCGCAAGTAACCGTTTCTGCCATTTGTTGAATCTTTATAAAGTGCTTTTATTGCCATAAATCGCGAAAATTTTGTTATCTTCGCATAAAAACTTTTCTTATGGCAGGCAGGGACGATATTGATTTTGGAACGACGAATGTTTCGAGGCTTTTTACAAAGATGTTCATACCAACGCTGTTGGGAATGGTTAGTTGGTCGCTGTTGACGGTGATTGACGGCATTTTTGTGGGTCACGGAGTGGGCAGCAACGGAATTGCTGCCATAAACATCTGTTATCCTATCTTCCTTATACTCACCGGCTTTGCGCTTATGGTGGGAATGGGTGCTTCGGTTGTGGCATCAATCCATTTGTCGCAGGAGAATGTAAAGGCAGCGCGCATAAACGTTACGCAGGCCATGTGGTTCTCTACCTTTGTGGTCATTGGTGCAATGATATTCATTCTGCTTGCCCCCGAGCATATTGCTTATATGCTTGGCGCATCGGCAACGTTGATGCCTTTGGTGAGGGATTACATGGTTTATCTCATCCCGGCAGGCATCATGCAGATGTGGTCGGTGGTAGGGTTGTTCGTAATTCGCCTCGACGGTTCGCCCAAATATGCAATGTGGTGCAACGTGGTGCCGGCAGTGCTCAATTTCTTCTTTGACTGGCTTTTCATCTTCCCGCTTGGCATGGGGGTGAAGGGTGCGGCAATAGCATCGGCAATAAGCACGGCTGTCGGTGGTTTGATGGCGTTCATCTACCTGGTTAAGTATGCCCGTACGTTGAGGATGAGCGGAGTGAAGATGTCACCGACGAGCCTGACACTTTCGATAAGGAATATTGCCTACCAGTGCCGCATAGGCTTTTCGGCTCTGCTTGGTGAGCTTACGATGGCTTTTGTGCTGTTTGCCGGGAATTATGTGTTCATTAAATATCTTGGCGATGCCGGTGTGGGAGCATATGGCATTGCGTGCTACTATACACCGTTTGTGTTTATGTTCGGCAACTCGATAGCGCAGTCGGCACAACCTATCATCAGTTATAACTATGGAGCAGGGCGCTGGGATAGGGTACACCGCACACTCGCAATCTCAGTGCGCGCGGCTGTTATCAGCTCGCTTCTCTCAATCATTGCATTCACGCTTTTCCCGGAACAGCTTGTGCATCTGTTCATTGCCGGCAGTGACCCCGCTGCACAGATTGCCATTGAGGGCTTTCCTTATTTTGCAACCGGCTTCCTCTTCTTTATTCTTAACCTTGTTGCAATAGGCTATCTGCAGAGCATTGAAAAGGTTGCCGCTTCAACAATCTTCGCCCTGTTGCGCGGTGTGGTGTTCCTGTTCCCGGCCTTTCTGTTGCTGCCCGA
>JAZTXR010000063.1:0-5502 GCA_045636545.1 Bacteroidaceae bacterium | reverse complement strand
ATATATCACAAGTCCCATATTAAGTCACCATTTTACAAAGGCCTATCGTGAGTATGTGAAAAAGTTTGAGGTAAAGACGACTCCCGAGGAAAACCTTGCCACCGACCCTGTGATACAACGCATTATAGCTCCATACAAAGGCAATGTGCTTTTCCTCGATTTCTGGAATATGGGATGTGGCCCATGCCGTGCAGGAATGATGGAGCAACGCAATTTCATAAAGGATATGCAAGGGAAGCCCGTAAAGTTCCTGTATATCACCGAGGATAAGTATCGCGAATCATCGGAAGAGTGGCTCGGCAAAACATATATAGAGGGCGAACACATATATATAAGCAGTGCCGATTGGGAGTACCTACAAGCCAAACTCCGCTTCATTGGAATCCCATTCAGTTGCATCATAGATATGAATGGCACGTTGCACCGCGACATGAATCACACTATGCTGCTTGACTTCCTGGAATAATTGTAATCTGTATAAAAGCGTATTTTAATAATCGATATGAAAAAACTATTCTTAACCTTAATCGTTGCATTTGCCACTGCAGTATTGCTGTGGGCGTGTAGTAGTTCAAACAGGGTGGTAAGGTTTCCACTTGTGGGTGCATCAAACACAAGAATGCTGGTCTTTGAGAAGGTGGAACTGACCGATACTGCTACAGTGCTGACAGTACGTGGTTTCCATGATCCTGAACACTGGATTAAAGTATCTCCAAGCATCCATCTTGTAGCTCAAAATAAGGAATATGAGTTGATTGACAGTAAGGGTGTTGAGCCTGGCAAGGAGCTATTTATGCCAGAAGATGGTGATTCATGCTTTACGCTAATCTTTGAGCCACTGCCCAATGCATGCAGTGAGTTTGATTTTATTGACGCCGATGCAAAAAATGGTTGGCGTATGTACGGCATTGACCTTACCGGAAAAAGGGATGTGGCTAACCCCACGGGGTTGCCGCGTGAACTGAAGTATACCTCCAAAGAGGCAAGTGACACACCGGAGTATGCCTACACATTTGGAGAGACAACGGTAAATATACACCTGATGGGCTATCGAGAGGGATGCGTCACCGACATGGTATTTCCTATAAACTCTATGTTTGAGGGGCAGCGTAGCATTGATGTTGAGATAGACCCGGCAACAGGTACAGGCAGTGTAACATTCATGCAATATGGCACAGGATGTGCTTTTCCCGTTGTCAATGGCTGCGGGTATGGGCAGTTCTTTATTGCGCCTAATGAAACAGTTGATCTTTATGTGAACCTTGCCTACATCAACCAGACATTGCAGTACAATTATGAGAACTACAAGAATCTTGCAATAAAGGGATGTTGGACCAAAGGAAGTGTCTACGATGCTCTGAACAATCAGGACTCCGAAGATGTGATAGTATTGCCCGACTCCTTGTTAATAGGTGAACTTATCCGTTATGATATGACTGCCGATGAATATACCGGCGCACTAATAGATTTCTACCGCGCCGTGTGCGAGCATGCCCATGCACAAAAGTCCGGTTCCTGGGCAAAGGAGATATGCAAGGCTGATGCATTCAATACCTGTCTCATTTTTCTCAACCAAGACTTTAGGCGCTGGGCGGAACGTGAAAGCAGTGTTACTGCCGACTATAAGCACGACCCGATATTGCCTGAGCATTATGCACGCATGTTCGCATGTGTTGACATCGAGAATCCTTGGCTGCTGATGAATTACAGAAGTGAGGAGGTTGCAAAAGCGGCACAGAAAATGGTCTCTGGTGGCTACGATGACACGCTCGCTTGCTGGGGTAAAGCCCGTGGTGCAGTGGAGAAAGCCTATAAGAACGAACTCACCGATGCCGAACTGCAAACAATGCGCTCTTGGAGCAATCCGTTCTATGCCGATATGTGCGAGGATATTCTTCGCTGTACAAGGGAATCCATTGCAAATAGCAGCAAGGACTTGGAGCATGTAGAGGATATCGCTCCCGAAGCACTCTTCCAGGCTATCATTGCCCCTCACAAGGGTAAGGTCGTACTGGTGGATTTCTGGAATACTTGGTGCGGACCTTGCCGTAAAGCAATTAAAGAGATTGAACCACATAAGACCGGGCAACTCTCAAGTGATGACCTTGTATGGGTGTATATTGCAAACGGAACCTCGCCCATAGGAACATATTCCGAGATGATTCCCAACATCAAAGGTATACATTACCGTGTCAATGAAACACAATGGGACTATCTGACAAGCAAATTGTTTGACATTGATGGCATTCCTTCGTATGTACTTGTAAAGAAGGATGGTACTTTCTCGCTGCGCAACGACCTTTGCGACATCAACAAGATGGTAACTGTACTTAAAGAGGAACTGGAGAAGGAATAAGAATGATGTATATTGTGTGACACCTATGAAAAAACTAATTTTAACCTTAATCGTTGCATTTGCCACCGTATGTGGCTTTGCACAGAAACCACGCATTGTAGAAAATCCGAACTATGAAAGTACAAACACTTCGTCTATTGAATTTACCCGAATTGAGGTAAACAAGAGCGAAACTGTTGTTTCTGCCTCTTTTTGGTATATGTATAACTATTGGGTAAAGATATGCAGCAGCTGTTATCTCAAGGGCAACAATACAGGCAAGGTTTATAAATTTCTGCGTGCAGATGGTATTGAAATGGACAAGGAGACATTCATGCCCATAAGCAACCGTTTGGATTTCAAACTCTATTTTGAGCCGGTAAGTAATGAGGATACAAGCATTGATTTTTACGAAGGTGTTGAAAGTAAACCTTTCGAGATATGTGGCATCTCCCTGCAGCCTGATGCAAATTTACTTAATGGCAGTTGGGAGGAGGTCGGCAATCCCGGTAATGTAGTTGTTGCCTTTATTCGTGATAAAATGCTTTACGATGGTGAAGTTTGGAAATACAGTATCGATAAAAGAGGCAATGACATTACAATAAACATCAAGGCTACCGGTAAAACACGACAACTGTTTGCCGTGTATAAGAAAGATGGTACTCTGCTTTTGAAGAGCGAAAGAAAAGGCAAGGGCGTAATGCTTACATGCAAACAGCAGGCTGTGGAACCGGTAGAGTATGCATTTAACCCTGATCGTGCAACACCGTTCTTCTTTACTCCAGACAAAGTGGTTGTGAAGGGTGCGGTGGTGAACAGAATGGCAGGTGATAAAGAGGATAAGTTGATGAATGTGTTGGTATATAATAATTTTGGAAAAGATACAGGAACTCCCGAATTGGTTACAATTAATCGTGACGGAACTTTTCAAGCAGAATTTGACATTCCTCATCCGCAATATATTTGGTTCCAGGAGCCGATAAACTCGACCGTTTTTGTTGTGCCGGGTGACACCGTTGTAATGTGCTGTGATGTTGTAGAGGGTGAGCGTAGCATATACACGGGATATGCTCCAACAGTGTTGAGCAATAGCTTGTCGGCACAATTGACACGTTGGTCTGGGTTGTTGGAACAGGAATTTGAACGAGAGGTTGGGCTGGCAGAACTCGATGCCGATAATTATAGAAAACATAGTGCAACGGATAGTACTGCCTATGCTTTTGCCGAGAAAGCAACACCATATTTCGCAAGCATCTGTGAGCAGGCTCCCGACATTCTTGCAAAATATCCACTATCACCTATAGCAAAGGATATCATAGTCACAAATGTTGTAAACAATCTGTTTATAGATATTATGGACATCTCATCGTGTTGCGAAGCATCAATATCATTGCCACGATATTACTCTTTCCTCAAAGACGAACTTTTCCGAAAATATATTCTCAATAATAATTATCTTTTCTGCCACAGACAGAATTGGGTTGTGTTTAACCGCTTTGCTTTTGATGTATATTATGTTTATTATGTTCATTTCGTTAACGATTATACGAATAGTACATTCCGGGCACGTCCTGAGTTTGAAGGCTACGAAACGGACAGAGAACTGAGTGGTGTTCTTATGCAACTGAGCTATGGTCCGCACTATACCGCCAAGTATAATGAGAAAATTATAGATGCAGCCTCTGCTGTCGGTTACGGTTCAATACCATCAAAAGGTTATATCCATCGTTCTGCTATAAACAAAATAGAAGAAAGGCTTGGCATTGGTAACTGCATGTTGTTGCAAAGAGCTATGGCTGAAATTGGCAACGATGAGGATGTTGAAGAGATGATGGAAGACCTTATAGGCAAGATGCCTCTACTGACAAATCCTCTTATTGCAACAAATGCTTTGATGAAATTCCGTAAGTTGGTAGCAGAAAAAGAGGGTGGTGCCATTGCAAATCAGATGAATCCCGAGGCTGCGAAATGGTTACAGGCTCTGAATGATAAATACCAGGGCGAGCAGATAATAATAGATTTTTGGGGGCTTGGATGCGCTCCTTGCCGTTCTTCAATGCTCACGCATCGCGATTTGGTTGAGAAATATGCAGGCAAGGTACGCTTTGTCTATGTATGTAACGAAGATGACAACCCCGAAGATGCTGTAACAGAATTTTTTACCTCCAATAACATCAAAGGCGAGAGCCTGCGTGTAAGTGCCGATATGTGGAAGATTCTGAGTTATCAATTCCAATTTACAGGTATTCCTCACATGGAAATATTAATGAATGATGGTACAATGTATGAGAAAAACGGCAGAATCTTTTTGAATGATAATTTTATAAGTGGAGAACTATTGCAAAACAAATAAGTGAATACATAATGAAAAAACTATTTTTAACCCTATTCGTTGCATTTGCCACCGTATGTGGCTTTGCACAGGAGAGCATATCGGTGGAATATCCCTACTACGAGACTATCAATACCCGAGTCTTTGATATTTCAAAGGTAATTGCCGATAAAGAAACTACCGTTCTTGAGGTCTATTTTTATGTAGTAGAGAATATAACCGTCGATGCGGATGCCGTGCTTGTCGGTAACACGACAGGCAAGCGTTATAAGCTATTGCGTAGCGAGGGCGTTGAGATTGGGCAGGCGACAAATCTGCCTGAAAGTGGCTTTATGAAAGGTGTCCTCATTTTTGAGCCGTTGGACAAGGAAGACCTCTCTTTTGATTTCGACGGTGGCAAGAGCGGTTGGAACCTGAAGGGCGTTTCACTGAGAGAATACAGTCTGAAAGAGGTAATCGGTAAAGACAAGAAACGGGGCAAGGTGACACAATCGCCCTTTATTGGTAATTACGTACATGACAGCATAAGGGTGGAGTGTGAAATTAGAAACAGCAACGATCCTGTTGTTCTCTTCAATCCATTTGGTTTCGAGGATAGGGATTGCGAATTCACAGATGATTTCACATACACATTCCCTGTATTCAATGCTACATGTTTCTACCTTAAGGTCGGTAGAAAAGCATATCCTGTGTCGGCTTGGCCCGGTGATACTGTAAAGGTCATTTATGACGGCAACAATAGCGTGCCTGAAATAATGGTGAGTGATACTGTCTTGCAGAAGAGTATTATGGAATATTACAGCTATGACAGAGAGAACGGAATATATGATTCGCC
>JAZTXR010000062.1:0-70491 GCA_045636545.1 Bacteroidaceae bacterium | reverse complement strand
CCACAAATGCTTTTGCTGAAAGCTTCAATGCTAAAATCAAAGCGTTCAGAGCGCAACTCAGAGGTGTTACTGATTTGAAATTTTTCTTATACAGACTAACCAAACTTTTTGCATAGCCCCCTAGACTTTGCAGGTGAGCCCGTTTTTGGTACTTTTTCAAAAAAGTACAGAAAGAAAGACTTGAAGAAAATGTAGAAGGATATTAAAGGTTGAGGACTTCATACAAAAATTCTTAAACTCCCCAACTTTTGCAGGTGAGCCTATTTATTGGCTCACCCTCTTTCCGGGACTCAATAGAGACGACGAAACGCAAAATACATACAAAAAAAAGAGATTTCCAAATGGAAATCTCTCTGTTGGGCTACCCGGACTCGAACCAGGAAAGGCAGGACCAGAATCTGCAGTGTTACCATTACACCATAGCCCAAGGCTCAATTGCGATGCAAAGGTACGACTTTTTTCCGTAAAAAAAATAGTTTTGCCATTTTTTTTGCTAAAAAAGTGAAAAAACTTTCTTTTTTCGGCGTTTTCGGCCAAAATGCCCCTGTTTTTATTTTAAAATAGACAAAATAAGGAATATCTTTGCAGTAACAATTAAACAGAATATAAAAATGCAGAAAGAGAACATGGACGCACAGGACGTCATCAAGCAAATAATTGAAGGTATACAGGAGAAAAAGGGTAAAGAGATTGTTGTAGTAGATATGCTCAAGCTCGGCAACAGCGTGTGCGACTACTTTGTCATCTGCCAGGGCAACTCACCAAACCAGGTAAGTGCAATAGCCGACTCCATTGAGGATATGGTAAGGATAAACTGCAGGAAGAAGCCCTATTTCGTCGACGGCCTACGCAACTCACAATGGGTGGCAATGGACTATGGCGACATTCTTGTACACATTTTCTTGCCCGATGTGCGTAAGTTCTATGACATCGAGCACCTTTGGGCCGATGCCACATTAACAACAATACCCGATATTGACTGATAGAAAATGAAGAAAAACAGCAAGATACCAAAATTCTCATTGAGCTGGCTATATGCCATAATAGGAGGTGTACTACTTTACATCTACATCTTTGACGACGGAAGTACCAACCAGGATATAAAGAAGCCGTACAGTGAAGTCGAGGATTACATCAGGAAAGGATATGTCGAGGAGATTTCCGTAATTAACAACAGAAAGCTTGAGGCATATATAATAAAAGACTCGGTTGCCAGAGTTACCGGCAAGGAGGCCATAGACGGAACCCGCCTGAAGGTGGAGACCACCATCGGTTCAGTTGACAATTTCGACAACTTCATACGCCTGCAGAGAGAGAGCGAGGATGGCAAGTTCAAAGGTATAGTAAAATATGAAGACCAGCAGAATTTCCTGGGCGACCTGTTCTGGAACATAGTCCCATTCATAGCACTAATATTCGTATGGATATTCATCATGCGCCGCATGGGCGGTGGCGGTGCCGGACAAGGGGGTGTGTTCAGCGTAGGCAAGTCGCAGGCCAAGCTGTTCGACAGGGAGAACACTGCAAATACGACCTTTAAGGATGTAGCCGGACAAGAAGGTGCAAAGCAGGAGATGCAGGAGATTGTAGATTTTCTCAAGAACCCGCAGAGATATACCGAACTTGGAGGCAAGATTCCCAAGGGCGCGTTGTTGGTAGGCCCTCCGGGAACAGGCAAGACACTGCTTGCAAAAGCTGTTGCCGGCGAGGCTAACGTGCCGTTCTTCTCAATGTCTGGTTCCGACTTTGTAGAGATGTTCGTAGGTGTGGGCGCATCGCGCGTACGAGACCTTTTCCGTCAGGCAAAGGAGAAGGCACCATGCATCATATTCATAGATGAGATTGATGCCGTGGGGCGTGCGCGCGGAAAGAACCCCAACATGGGCGGCAATGACGAGCGCGAGAACACACTGAACCAGCTGCTGACAGAGATGGACGGATTCGGTACAAACAGCGGAATCATTGTGATTGCCGCTACAAACCGCGCCGATATCCTTGACAAGGCTCTGCTGCGTGCAGGCCGTTTCGACCGTCAGATACATGTTGACCTCCCCGACCTCAATGAGCGCAAGGAGATTTTCGGCGTACATCTGCGCCCGCTGAAACTAGACCAGTCGGTCGATGTAGACACACTGGCACGCCAGACACCTGGATTCTCGGGAGCCGACATTGCCAACGTGTGCAACGAGGCTGCACTCATTGCTGCACGAGGAAAGAAAAAGGCTGTCGACAAGCAGGATTTCCTTGATGCCATAGACCGAATCATCGGCGGTCTTGAGAAGAAAACCAAGGTGATGACACAGAAAGAGAAGGAGGCCATTGCCATACATGAGGCCGGACACGCGACAATATCGTGGTTCCTTGAGCACGCAAACCCGCTCATAAAAGTGACAATTGTCCCACGTGGCAGGGCTCTTGGAGCAGCATGGTACATGCCCGAGGAGCGCCAGATTACCACAAAGGAGCAGATGCTCGACGAGATGTGTGCCACACTCGGTGGCCGCGCTGCCGAGGAATGCTTCATTGGACACATATCCACCGGCGCCATGAATGACCTTGAGCGTGTGACAAAGCAGGCATACGCAATGGTGGCATACGCCGGCATGAGCGACAGGCTATCGAACCTGTGCTACTACAACAACCAGGAGTACTCTTTCACACGTCCCTACAGCGAAAAGACTGCCGAAGCCATTGATACCGAGGTACACAAGATGATCAATGAGCAATATGAGAGAGCCAAGGAACTGCTCAACGAGCACAAGGAGGGACATGCCGAACTTGCAAGAATTCTCATTGAGAAAGAGGTCATATTTGCCGAGGATGTTGAGAAGATTTTCGGCAAGCGCCCATGGACTTCGCGCAGTGAGGAAATTTTTGACTCAAACAACGGCGAAAAGGAAGAGCCTGCAGAACCTGCAGAAACAAAAACTGTAGAATAAAGAGATTTCAAAAAAAAGGAAATTCAAGAAGGGAAAACACAACACAACATAAAACAAGGCACCATGAAAAAATTTTTTGCACGTGCAATCAGCGGTATATTATTTGCAGCCGTACTGGTCGGTTCTATACTTTACGGGTTCAACACATTCAGACCACTATTCCTTGTCTTTATGGCCCTGGCCGTAAACGAATTCAGCACACTGTTGCGCCAGCACAAGAATGCAACATTCAGTCCGGTAATGGCATTCCTGTGCAGTGTCTTGCTGTATGTGGGATTTGCTCTTACAGTCCACAATGAGACTGTGCCGGCACTATTGGTGTTCACACCATATATACTGACAATACTGTGTGTATTTATCGGCCGTTTGTTCTCTACAAAAGGGAATAATATCGAGAACCTCGCCTATTTTGCGCTGACACAGCTATACGTGGCACTACCCTTCTCGCTGCTGCAAATTCTGTCGACAGCCGGAGCCCCTGAAGGCGAGACATACTATTGGCTGTTCCCGCTCTCAATATTCATTTTCATCTGGTGCAACGATAGTGGAGCCTACTGCATAGGTTGTCTCATAGGCCGTCACAAGATGTTCGAGCGCATATCGCCAAAAAAGACCTGGGAAGGTTTCTTTGGCGGAGTGGCAGTTGCCGTTGGAGCAAGTATTGTAATGGCACACTACTTTGAGGTGATGAATATATGGCAGTGGATTGGCATGGCCGTTGTTGTTGTCGTGTTCGGCACTTTGGGCGACCTTGTAGAGTCTAATATAAAGCGCGAAATGGGAATCAAGGACTCGGGCAACGTTCTCCCAGGACACGGCGGATTGCTTGACCGCTTTGACAGCACACTGTTTGCTGTACCAAGCGTAATTGTCTACCTGACTTTCATCGGAATCCTTTAAGCAAAGACACAATCTTCTCGGCAGCGCGATGCGATGCACCGGGTTTGCCAAGAATCTCCATCATACGGCTATACTCCCCGAGCATAGCCGTTCTTTTTTTACTCTCGGCAGGCAACAGCGAAGCAAGTTCTGCAACAACGTTCTGCAGTGTCATGTCGGCAGCAACAAGCTCACGCACAACCTCACGGTCGGCCACAAGATTCACCAGCGAGATATATTTCACCTTGAGAAAATGCTTTTTCAGCCAAGAGTACAAACGCCCCATAGGCATTGCATAGCACACAACCTGCGGCACATTGAACAGCGCCGTCTCAAGAGTTGCCGTACCCGATGTCACCAGCGCTGCGTGCGCATTGTTCAGCAAGTCGTATGTCTGCCCGAATATTATCTTCGCCCCACCACCTAGGTATGGCGCATAGAAATCCTTGTCAATGCCGGGAGCACCGGCAATTACTGCCTGATACCCGGGATTTTGTTTCACAGCCTCAAGCATCAGCGGCAAGTTCGCCTCAATCTCCTGTTTGCGGCTACCAGCAAGCAGTGCAATGACCGGTCTGTCGGCAAGAGCATTCTTCTGCATAAAATCGGCACGCGACAGCGCCTTGTTGCGTTTGAAATCATCTACAGCATCCACACAGGGATTTCCGACATAGTTTATCCTGTAATTATGCTTTTTCTCAAAGAAATCAATCTCGAAAGGCAAGATGGAGAAAAGTTCATCGACATCGCGCTTTATATTCTTTATGCGATGCTCTTTCCATGCCCATATTTTAGGCGAGATATAATAGTATACAGGGATTTTTGTATTCTTGTGGATATACTTGGCAACCGACAGATTAAAACCCGGATAGTCGACAAGTATCAGAGCATCGGGCATCCACTCCTCAACATCCCGCTTACACAATCTCATATTGGCAAATATGGTTCTCAAATGCATGAGCACAGGGATGAAACCCATATATGCAAGTTCACGATAATGCTTTACCCGAGTGCCGCCTACCGCCGACATAAGGTCACCACCAAAGAAACGGAACTCGGCACTGCTATCAATTGCCTTTATGGACTTCATCAAGTTCGAGGCGTGCAGGTCACCCGAAGCCTCACCGGCTATGAGATAGTATTTCATGTTTTTTATTCGTCAAAGATTCCACTGCTTCATTTCATCAAGCAGGCTGTAATCGGTCATATCAATCTTTGTAGGAGTGATGGTCACATAGTTGTTGTCGAGCGCCACACGGTCGGCCGACAGGCTGTCATCATCGACCTCAAATTCACCCGTGAGCCACCACCACTTGCCACCACGCGGATGCTCATGCGCCTCCCACTCATTCACCCAACGCCCCATAGCCTGACGGCAAACCTTGACACCTGCATAAGAGGGAGTATCGGGGAAATTGACATTGAGACAGCTTCCATGTGGCAAGCCGCGCTCGAGAACAGCGGCAACCACCTTGCGTATCACGCCGTATGTCGGGGTAAAATCGGCATCGGCATCGTGCGAGCAGAGCGAAAATGCCACCGAAGGAATACCCTTCATGCATCCCTCGAGCACAACGCCCATCGTTCCCGAATAGTGAGCATTGACAGCAGAATTGTCACCGTGGTTTATACCGCCGACAACAAGAGCCGGCACACGATTCACCACAGCGTGACAGGCCACTTTCACACAATCACAGGGTGTTCCCGTGCATGAATAGACCTGCAGACCGGGTTCCGAAGCCACAAGTTCAACCTTCAGAGGAATTTCGCTTGTAATAGCGCATCCCTTGCCCGAACGGCCGGTGTGCGGTGCAACAACAACCACATCACCAAACTCCATAAGCACCCTCACCAGGCAATTTATACCCTTTGCACGATAACCGTCGTCATTCGACACCAATATAAGAGGTCTTTCATCCATTGTATCTTTCCATTTCCGTTAATAGCGCGAAGATACAAAAAATTTGGTTATTTCGTTCAAATTACCTATTTTTGCTTTGATATAAAGACATTGCCGACACTATAACTTGTTGATTATATGAAAAAACGATTCCTTTGGCTTGCTGCACTGTTTTTCACAGCAGCCACACTGACCCTGAACGCACAGGTTGTCAAAATCTACCCTATTCCCCAAAATATCACATGGGGCAGTGAAACCGCATTCGAGAACAGCGCAAGCTACACAATTACAGGCGAAGCCGATGCTGATGCCGATGCCGTGAATCTCTTCAAAAAGAAATTCGGCACAACCGACGGCACGGTAGAACTTGTCATCGGTGAGCGCGGCGATGCAGCTGTCGCCGCATACGAGAGCCTCATCCCGCAAAAGGCCGAGGGCTACTACCTTGAGGTAACAGCCGGCAAAGTTGTCATTGCCGGTAACGACGGAGCCGGTACATACTATGGTGTGCAGACATTCACACAGATGGCATCACAGCCAAACGTCATGTGCGCAACCATCACAGACTACCCCAGCGTGCCACAGCGAGGATTGGTTGAGGGTTACTACGGCAACCCCTACAGCGAGGCCGACCGTATGGGACTGCTTGAGATGTTCGGTGAGATGAAGATGAACGTATACATCTACGGTCCCAAGGACGATGCCTACCACAAGAGCAAATGGCGCGAGGAGTACCCCACCGAGCTGGGCAAGAAAATCACAGAGTATGTTAATGTGGCAAAAGCCAACAAGATTGAGTTCATGTGGGCAATCCACCCGGGCGAAGACATACAGTGGGACAGCACCGACAGGACAAACATCGTGAACAAGCTGAAAGCGATGTGCAAACTTGGCGTGAGAAGTTTCGCAGTGTTTTGGGACGACCTTTGGGGCGATGACGGCACACACGGCGACGAGCAGGCCGAACTGATGAACTACATTGCCGCCGAATTGAGAAAAGAGTACCCCGACGTGAAGCCACTCACAATATGCCCCACACAATATAACCGCGGTTGGGCAAACAGCATCTACTTGCCGGCACTCGGCGACATAATGGACAGCGACATCAATGTAATGTGGACAGGAAACAGCGTTGTGGATATGATAAACTACAGCGACATAACCTGGATAAACAACCAGATAAAGCGCAAGGCCTACATCTGGCTCAACTACCCGGTAAGCGACTACTGCATCAACCACCTGCTCATGGGCCCCACATACGGCAATGACCTCAACATCGCCGACATGCTCTCGGGCTTCGTTTCAAATCCCATGGAGTATGCCGAGGCATCAAAGGTTTCACTCTTCAGCATCGCCGACTACACATGGAACATGCCGGCATACGACTCCAACGCATCGTGGGAGGCTGCGATGAAGTACCTTATGCCCGAGAACTACGAGGCATTCCGTTTCTTCTGCGAGAATAATGTCGACCTTGGAGCCAATACACACGGACTGCGCCGCATGGACGAATCACCCGAATTTGTCAAGGCCAAAGAGACCTATAACAGCAATATTGCCATAGACAGAGAGGTTGCATACGCAGCAGTCGGCGAGCAGTTCCACAAGTTGGTAAGTGCTGCCGAGACACTTTTGACAACCGATGAGGCTCCCGCATTGACCAGCGAGATAGAACCATGGATTCAGTCAATGAAATACCTTGGACAGAAAGGTGTATGCATCATTGGGATGAACAACGCCCTCACCGACAAAAATCCCGAAAGTTTCATAGAGAACTACCTGAAATACAAGGAATATGACGAGGCACAGGGAGCTCTGCGCTCACGTAATTTTGCAGGTTCCCTGAAGGTTGCCACCCCGGTAGTAGGAACAGTACACATTGAACCGTTCATTAAGGAGGCCATCGGCACATTGGTTGCCGAATACAAGGAGAATTTTGACTACCGCACCGATGTATTCCCTGCACAGGCACTTGAGAACGGCACATACCACATCATGTACAATGGCAAATACCTCACAAACAACAACAAAGCCGCGGGAACAAAGCCTTCATTCCAGACCGAGCAGGACAACATACGTCCACAGCGACAGGAGTGGAAAATATCATTGGATGGAGCAACCAACCGATTCAAGATAATCAACCTCGAGGACAACCGCTACCTCAACGAGAACGGCAGCTTCACGGTCAGTGATGCCACCAACCCGTACGAGGCTGTTTGGCACACATACGAGATTACCCTGCTTGCAAACGGCAAATATGCCATCCGGAACGGTGGCAGCGCCGGCACAGCATTCTGGACAGTAAACGGCACCCAGATACAGAAAGGCAACTCGACCGCAATGCCGGACAAGTACATCTTCGACATTGTTCCATTGGACGGCGCGCCAAAGCAGGAACTCATCGATGCCGACGAGGTATACTACATTACCGACGGCAAGCGCTATCTCACCAACAACAACGTTGGAGGCAACGGCGGCACACCCACATTCAAGGAGGTTGACGAGCCTGCAGCCGCACAGGAGTGGAAGATCACCCCCGATGCCAACGGCGGCAATTGTTACAAGATTACAAGCAATGCCGATGGCCGATATGTCAACGAGTACGGCGTGTTCGGGACCAACCAGTACTATGCAGACTGGAACACCTACCTGCTCACCTTGATGGGCGACAAGTGGTCTATCCAATGGACACAGTCGGCAGCAAAGAACGGCGCAAGCTACATTGTGGTATCGGGTGACAGGCTCGAAGCCAAAGGCGTTGCACACAGCGAAAGCCACACAGTGAACATTAGAAGAAAAGGCGATGACACCTCCATCGGCTACACCTATAACGGCGTTGATTTTGAGATTACAGATGGCAGAATCATTTGCGATGCCAATGTGAAATCAATCACCATCTTCACAGCCGATGGCAGAGAGGTGAAAAGCAGCAAGGGTAACACCCTCTCTGTAAAGGATGTGGCAAACGGTGTATACATTGCTGTGGTAAAAGGCGACAACGACACAAAGACATACAAAGTTTCGGTCAAATAAGTAAGCCGAAGCCAAGCGCTGTAAATGTTACTGCACCCGTTTAAGTGCAGTAACATTTTTTATGATTTATTATCCACTGCCTGTTAATAAGTAACACTCTATTTTTTATAGCCGAGAGACTTTTTTTACTACCTTTGCACAAGTTATATATTTGGAATAATGTTACTTTGCCGTAATATTGGGACGGCTATACTAAATAATTGAGACTAAATGGGAAAGATTATTGCATTGGCAAACCAGAAGGGCGGTGTCGGAAAAACCACGACAGCCATAAACCTTGCTGCTTCACTTGCCGCATTTGAAAAGAAAGTACTTGTAATCGATGCCGACCCGCAGGCAAATGCCTCATCGGGCTTGGGCATTGACATAAGAGAGATAAAGAGCTCCATATATGAATGCCTTATAAACAAATCGGTGGCCGAAGAGAGTATCACCCCAACCTGCGTAAAGGGGCTTGACATCATACCATCTCACATAGACCTTGTGGGTGCCGAGATTGAGATGCTCGACCTGCCCAACCGTGAGAAAATCATGCGCGAGGCGCTGGCGCCAATAAAGGAGAGATATGACTACATCCTCATAGACTGTTCACCATCATTGGGACTGATAACAGTGAATTCCCTCACTGCTGCAGACTCCGTGATAATACCGGTGCAGTGCGAATACTTCGCGCTCGAGGGTATCAGCAAACTGCTCAACACCATAAAAATCATAAAATCGAACCTGAACCCCACACTTGACATCGAGGGCTTTCTGCTCACAATGTTCAACTCACGTCTCAGGTTGAGCAACCAGGTGTACAGCGAGGTGAAGAAGCACTTCAGGGAGCTTGTATTCAACACCGTCATACAGCGCAACATCAGGCTGGGCGAGGCACCCAGTATGGGTATTCCGGCGCTTATGTACGATGCAGAGTCAACCGGTGCAAAGAACTATCTGGCACTGGCCGAGGAGATTTTAAACCGAAACAAGTAAGAAACAGTTTCTATAATGGCAAAACAGAAATTCACACTGGGACGCGGACTCGATGCGCTCATTTCAACCGAGGCTGTCCGCACATCGGGTTCATCGTCAATAGGAGAGATTGAGATTGACAAGATTTTCGCTAACCCCAACCAGCCACGCCGCGATTTCAACGAGGAGGCGTTACAGGAGTTGGCCGACTCAATCAATGAGCTTGGCGTGATACAGCCCATCACACTGCGCAAGATGGAGGACGAGACCTACCAGATCATTGCCGGAGAAAGACGTTTCCGTGCATCACAGATTGCAGGCAAGACAACCATCCCCGCATACATTGTAAAAGCCGATGACGAGGACACAATGGAGATGGCTCTCATTGAAAACATACAGCGCGAGGACCTGAACGCACTGGAGATTGCACTTGCCTACCAGCAGCTCATCGAACAGCACAACCTGTCACAGGAGCAGCTGAGCAAGCGCATTGGCAAAGGCCGTGCCACCATCGCCAATTTCCTGCGCCTGCTGAAACTGCCGGCAGCAATACAGGTTGCCATAAAGGAGAAGAGGATTGATATGGGACACGCCAAGGCGCTGCTCTCACTGGACTCACACAGCAAACAGATAGAACTCTTCCATGAGATTGAGAAGAACGGCTACTCGGTACGCGAAGTGGAAGAGATTGTGCGCCGCATAAAGGAGGGCGACGTCACCGACGAGCCTGCAACAAAGAAAGGAGCTGAAAAGAAACAGGATGCGGTGTTCCACCAACTCAAGAAACAACTCACAAACTTTTTCCAGGCTCCCGTGCAGATGACCTGCTCGGCCAAAGGAAGCGGGAAGATAAGCATAAAGTTCAAGAACGAAAAGGAACTTGAGCGCATCATATCAATATTTGACCGACTTAACAATTGAACAGATTGTGGCTGTTGACAGACTCACATATAGTTTCGTATTCATGCTTGCCTTGTTGGCAATGATGGCGACCGGTGCTCCGGCACAGACTGTGCAGACGATGACGGAGAATGCAGCACTGTTGCCTTTGTCAGACGACACGCTTGGAATAAAGAGCATAAAGAGAACCATGCCCGACAGGATGTCAATGGACAGCACCTATATGGAGATTACTGCAGCCACAACTATAGAGAAGCCGGACAGCACAATACCGGGTGCAGCAGCAAAGCAATCCGCAAGAAAGAAGATTGGCATAAGAAAACCCGACCCCTCGACCGCAACATGGATAGCTTTGGCAATTCCCGGCGGAGGACAGATATACAACCGTAAATTCTGGAAACTGCCCATCGTGTATGGCGGATTTGTAGGCTGCCTCTACGCATACAACTGGAACGGACAGATGTACAAGGACTACCGCCAGGCCTATCTTGACATTATGGACAGCGACCCCAACACAGACTCGTTCAAGGATTTCTTTCGCCCGGGATATGACTATGAGGCAAACAAGGAGTACCTGAAGGATGTGTTCAAGAAAAGGAAGGACCGGTACCGTCGTTGGCGCGATCTGAGCATATTCTCATTCATCGGAGTATATGCCCTTTCGGTCATTGATGCCTACGTGGATGCACAGCTCTCCAACTTTGACATCAGCGAGGACATCAACGTGAGCATCGAGCCACAGATAATCGACGGCAGACAGATGCTGGGCAAGGATTACTACGGATTCAACTGCAACATAAGATTCTGATATACCATGAAAAACAGCATAAGAATAATAACTGTATTGTCTATCATTGCCACACTCTGCTCCTGCAGCCTTTTCAAGAGCACACAGAAAGCCGAGGAAAAGGGTGAGGGAAAGAGCGCAAGTACCATATCCACACACTACACCACCCCGCAGACCATAGCCACAAACGTGCGGTATGAAGTAGACCTTGACACTCTTGTCGGTAACGGATACACATTTGAGCTACCCGAGAGCATGAACGCTGACATTGACAGCCTGCTCAACAGCTGGCAAGCACGTAATATGCTCCACAAGTCCGAAGGAGAATCGACGGGGAAAGACTCTGTACAGATTACTGATACAATGTATGCCAAACGCCTTGCAGCACTGCCCACCATTGTGAGGATGCCATACAACAACATGGTGCGCACATGTATCGACCGCTATACAAAGAAAGGACGTTCACAGGTATCATACCTGCTTGGAATTTCGGAATACTACTTCCCCATCATAGAAGAGGAGATTGACCGCATTGGTGTTCCACGCGAACTGAAATACCTGCCCATCATTGAATCGGCACTCAACCCCAAGGCAACATCAAGAATGGGAGCAAAGGGTTTGTGGCAATTCATGTTCCCCACCGGCAAGCTCTATGGTTTGAAGGCCAACAACTACATCGACGAACGTTTCGACCCAGCCAAAGCCACCATTGCGGCCCTGACATATCTAAAGGACCTGTACGAGATGTTCCAGAACTGGGAACTTGCCATAGCAGCCTATAACTGCGGCCCCGGCAATGTAAAGAAAGCCATTCTACGTTCAGGCGGCAGCACAGACTTCTGGAAAATTTATCCCTGGTTGCCACGCGAGACACGTGGTTATCTGCCGGGTTTCATCGCCGCAAGCTACATAATGACATACTACAAGGACCACGGCATAATCCCCATGGAGCCGGAACTGCCGATAGCCACAGATACGATACACGTCAGCAAGAACCTCCACTTCAACCAGATTGTAGAAGTATGTGGTGCAGATATTCAGGAACTGCGCACACTGAACCCCCAATTCCTGAAAGATATAATCCCCGGCGAGAACGAGACATACGTGCTACGTCTTACAAACAACACCACAACCAAGTTTGTCGAGAACGAGGATACCATATACAAGCACAATGCCGACAAGTATTTCCCCAAGGCCGACATTGAGAAAATGCTGAAGGATGCAAAGGAGAACAACGGTGCCGGCAACCTGATACGCCACAAAATCAAGAACGGCGAGACACTCGGTTCAATAGCCCTGAAGTACAGAGTATCGGTAAAGCAGATAATGAAGTGGAACAATCTGCGTAACTCAAACATACGTGCAGGCAAGTATCTGAAAATATACAAGTAACGCTATGGACAATTACGACGAGATAAGGAACATTGATGAAGAAGCTGCCATAAACACAGCTTTTCAGGAGTTGCTTGACATATATCTTGCATCCCGACACCGCAGAAAGGTAGAACTCATAACAAAGGCTTTCAACTTTGCCCGTCAGGCACACAAAGGTGTAAGGCGCCACAGCGGTGAGCCATACATCATGCATCCGCTCGCTGTAGCACGCATCGTGTGCAAGGAGATAGGCCTGGGTTCCACATCCATCTGCGCTGCATTGCTGCACGACGTCGTTGAGGACACGGACTACACCATTGAGGACATACGCAACCTTTTCGGCGACAAGATTGCAGGCATAGTAGACGGCCTGACGAAGATTTCGGGAGGCGTTTTCGGAGCACACGCATCGCAGCAGGCCGAGAATTTCAAGAAGCTGCTGCTCACCATGAGCGAGGACATACGCGTGATACTCATAAAGATTGCCGACCGCCTGCACAATATGCGCACACTCAAGTATATGCAGATAAACAAACAGTACAAGATTGCAGGTGAGACCTTATATATATACGCCCCCATTGCATACCGTCTGGGACTTAGCCGCATAAAGACCGAACTTGAAAACCTGAGCTTCAAATACGAGCACCCCGAAGAATATGCACGCATAGAGAAAAAGATTGAAAGGACACAGAACGACCGCGATATCCTCTACAACGAATTCACACACCCCATCTGCGAGCAGCTCAATGCAATGGGACTCAAATACCATATCATAGGACGTGTGAAGTCACCCTACTCCATCTGGAACAAGATGCAGAAGAAGCACGTTGCATTTGAAGATATCTATGACATCCTTGCCGTGCGTATCATATTTACTCCACGCGAAGGAGAGGACGAGAACAACGAATGCTTCAAGATATACATAGCGCTTACAAAGCTATACAACTCGCACCCCGACCGTCTGCGCGACTGGGTGAGCAAGCCCCGCGCCAACGGCTACAAGGCCTTGCACGCAACCTTCATGAGCCAACGCGGCGAGTGGATAGAGGTGCAGATTCGCAGCGAGAGGATGAACGAGGTGGCCGAAAGGGGAATTGCCGCGCACTGGAAATACAAGAGCGAGGGCGAAGACCCCGGCGATGACCAGCTCGAGAACTGGCTGCACACAATCAAGGAGATACTTGATGACCCGCAGCCCAATGCCCTTGACTTTCTTGACACCATAAAGCTCAACCTCTATGCAACCGAAATCTTTGTCTTTACTCCCAAAGGAGAAATCAAGACAATGCCGCAGAACTGTACTGCGCTTGACCTTGCATACAGCATACACACATTCCTCGGCAACCACTGCATCGGCGCCAAGGTAAACCACAGGCTTGTGCCAATGAGCCATCAGCTGCAGAGCGGCGACCAGGTGGAGATTCTCACCTCCAACTCATCGCGCGTTGATGAGAGCTGGCTATCATTCGCTACCACAGCCAAGGCACGCGCCAAGATACAGGCCGCACTGCGCCGCCAGCAACGCATATTGCAGAGAGAGGGCGAGGAGAAACTGAACCAGTTCCTTGAAAAAGAGGGATTGAACAACTACCAGGGCAACATTGAAAAGCTATGGAAACTGCACAAGCTCAATGACCGTGATGAACTGCTTGCAGCCATTGGCAAAGGAACGGTGACACTGGGCAATGAGGATAAGGACACACTGCTGGGCAACAAGAAATTCAGCCTGCAGTCACTCTTCTCGTTCAGCAGCAAGGAGAAGAAGAAAGAGGAGGTAAATGAGCCGGCAAAACAGTACGAGGAGGTTGACCGCAGAACTCCCATCAACCTCACGGACGAAAACCTGAAGAACAGGTACATAATAGCAGACTGCTGCCATCCCATCCCCGGCGATGACGTTCTTGGATATTACAACGAAAATAAGCAGATTATTATCCACAAGCGCAACTGCCCTGTAGCAAACACAATAAAGAGCAGCCATGGTGACAGGATACTTGCCGCAGTCTGGGAGACACATAAACAGCTCTATTTTGCAGTCCCCATTCAGATTACAGGCATTGACGACATGGGAGTGCTGCACAAGATAACGGCCATCATATCACAGCAACTCAACGCCAATATCCAGAAGATACACCTTGAGAGCAACAACGGAATCTTCGAGGGGACATTCTGGATAAACGTACATGACGTACAGGATGTAAAGAACATCTGCGAGAACCTGAAGAAAGTGAGCAATATAAAGACAATTGCACGAATAGGATAAAAACGTTTGATGCCACCCGTCGGGTGGCATCAGACGTTTTTATATCGCAAAATCTACAAGGGAATCATTTCTTCTCGAAGAAACTGAAGTTCACGCTGCCGTATGCGACGTGACGGAAGAAGCAGGGATGAGTGCTGAAATCATAATCCTTGCCATGCTCGAAAACAAGCATTCCTCCGCTTTTGAGCAGGCCACCATCAAGCACCAAATCAGGGATACTCTTCAGTTCTTTCAGGGCATATGGAGGGTCGGCAAATACAATGTCATACGCAGCCGGACAACGACGTATGTAACGGAAAACATCATCGCGCACCACGCTCCAGGCCTCATCGCCAAGCACCACCGAACTCTTTTTAAGATGTGCCGCGTGCTGGGCATCCATCTCCACCGACGTTACCGCCTTGCAGCCGCGCGAGAGAAACTCAAGGCTTATACTGCCGGTGCCGGCAAAGAAGTCGAGCACTGACGTCTCTTCAAAATCCACCATATTATTAAGGATATTGAAGAGGTTCTCCTTGGCAAAATCGGTCGTAGGACGTGCCTTGAAGTTACGTGGCACATCAAAATGACGACCTTTATATTTTCCGCTGATTATTCGCATAGTATCAATGTCTGTAAATCGAAAGGAATACCCTCCATCTTGTTCAACAATGTCAAAGGGAACTGCTCACTTGCATTCAAGCGCCTGCACCTGTTTATAAAACGCCCTATGGTCATCATATTCTGCTCCACACCCTTGTCTCCACACAGATAGAGTGTGTCATCCTCCTGCGACAGCCCCTGCTCCTTCCAGATACTCAACAGGTAGTATATGCAGTCCTGTCCCTCATCGCACCTGAAAGCATTTGCCAGCCGCAGCTTGCCCTCCTGCATTGAAACAAAGAAACATATATTGTTCTGGAAATATGCGAGCATACACTTCTCCTCGTCTGCAAGCTTGCTTGTCATCAGGCCAAGCAGAATGCTCAATGTAGAGTAGAACGAGACATTGCCAAGCTGTTGAAGGCGCTCATACAGAGACTTCTCTACCGGAAACAGCACGGTAAGCCCCAAAGCGTTTAGACGGTTTGCCACAACCTCTACACGCACATCGTTCTTCGGGAAGCAAAGACGGTGAAAGGCCTTGTAGTCCTGTCTGCTGTCATACTCTACAGGAAGAGTGGTAAACTCCTCGGTCTCGATTATGACCTTTACATCATAGCTCTCGCCCTGTGACACGAACGGGCACTGCTCCATACTCTTCTGGAGGTTGGATGTCAATGTCAGCCCTTTCTCGGTCCTGTAGTAGTGATACTTCAACGAGCCCGGCTGCGACGGTGTATAGCTGCAAAAACAAAATCCATCCGTACTGATACGAATGGATAATGTTTTATTCTGACTGTTATCCTTTGTCATTATTACCAGTTACCGGCATTGTTGTTATTCTTGGTAGCATCACCCACCTTACGGGTTGGAATACGTCTTTTAAGAACACCGTTAGCACCCATCAAAGGCTCACCGTTCTTGTCCATGCGAACCTCCTCACGATACTCGGTACCGTTTGTGATAACCTGAAGAAGGTAGTTGTTCAACTCCTGCTCGTTCAAGCCCTGGAGGTAATCCTTGAAGTCGGCACGTGCCTCGAATACCTGGATATAACCACCGGCCTTGCGGTTAGCCTGGGCGTTAGGCAGAATACTGTCGGCCTTCAACCAGAACTCGATTGGGTTACCTACGCTATCCTTGCTGAATGGGATATATCTCAACTGCTGGATATCGTATGCAGGGTTGTGATACAAGGTATCAACGTATGCAAGACGTGTTGTATCGCGGTGGAAAGCCTCGGCAATCATTGTTGCATCAACAACAGCTTCCTTGGTTTCAACAACGCTGCCATCCTCAAGAACCTCACTCTTTACAATCCAAGTCGTATCGCGGCGATAGAGAGCATCAAGCTTCTCGATTCTCTTGGCATTCTTCTGCGCATTCTTCTTGTTGTCATCATTGAGGATGTTGAGGATAATCTGGTCAGCCTCATCCTCCGAGAACTCCATTGCATCGGCATCCTTTGGCTTTGTATCCTCGACCTTGAAGTCACGCACCAATGCCAACTGCTTGTCATTGAGGATATAGGTTTTGTTCACAACCTTCATGCTGTCACCAAGGAAAGCAATCAGTTCGTCAAAAGTAGCAGCATATCTGCCGTTCTGTGCACGATACTCCACCTGAGCGGTTCTGATGTCTACAAGGCGCTCAATGACAACCTGGTCACGTTCCAGACGCTTTTTGTCAAAGTCCAATGGCGCATTGACACTGCTGAAGTTTGCATACACAAGCGCTATGACAAGACCAAGCAAAACTACATTTAATACTTTTTTCATTGTTATATCTTTTTATTTAATTATTTTCGTGTCACAAAAATAAGATAAAAAAACGAATATACCTTTTTTATAGTAATTTTTTTACCGTTAAAAGTGATAAATAGATATTTAGCCTCGCAAATTAAAGTCAATTTTCCGTTCGAACCAACAGTTGAGCAGGAAAATTCAATAGAAAAATTGGCCGGATTCATCCTTTCGGCCAATGACCGCAAGGTCTTTCTGCTGTGCGGATATGCCGGAACAGGAAAAACCTCGCTCATCTCGGCACTGGTGCGCACAATGGAGCAGCTTGAACGCAAGACCGTACTGCTCGCCCCCACAGGGCGTGCCGCCAAGGTATTCTCCCACTACTCGGGGAAAAGCGCACACACCATCCACAAATGCATCTACCGGCAGAAATCCATAATGGACAGTTCGGTTTTCTCACTTGCCGAGAACAGGATGCATAACACCCTTTTCATCGTAGACGAGGCATCAATGATATCAAATGACAGCGGCACAATGGGTGGCTCGGGCGGCCTGCTCGATGACCTCATAGAATTCGTATACTCGGGACAAGGATGCTCCATGCTGTTGCTTGGCGACACGGCGCAGCTGCCCCCCGTGGGCGAGATGCAGTCGCCCGCACTCACCGAGAGCTATCTGCGCTCCATGTACCTTGACGTGACAGTTGCGCAGCTGACACAGGTAATGCGCCAGTTGGGTGACTCGGGCATACTCTACAATGCCACCATACTGCGCCAAAGGATTGACGAAGAGGACACATACGCAGTGCCCGAGGTAAAGATGAAGGGATTCAGCGACATCTGCAGCGTGCAGGGCGAGGAGCTGATAGAGGCAATAGAGAGCAGCTATGACAAGGCCGGTATTGACAACACCATAATACTGTGCCGTTCCAACAAACGCGCCAATGTGTACAACGAGGGAATACGCCGCCGCATCCTCTACCGCGAGGAGGAGCTGTGCCGTGGCGAGCTGTTGATGATTGTAAAGAACAACTACTACTGGCGCGAACAACTGGGCAAAGAGGACAAGACACTGCTCGAAAAACTCGACTTCATAGCAAATGGCGACATTGCCGAGATTGTACGTGTGAACGGTACCGAGGAGATGTACGGTTTCCGCTTTGCCGATGTCACACTCTCGCTTATAGACTACGAGGATTGCGAGATAGACGTGAAGATTATGCTCGACACCCTCACAAGCGAATCGCCCTCGCTCACAAGGGAGGAGAACGAGAGGCTCTTCACCGCCGTGTGGGAGGATTACCCCGAGATACGCTCAAAGCGCAAGCGCATGGAAGAGATACGCAAGAACCCGTACTACAACGCCCTGCAGGTAAAATACGGCTACGCCATCACCTGCCACAAGGCACAGGGCGGCGAGTGGAAACGGGTATTCATTGACCAGGGCTACATCAGCGAGGATATGATAAACCCGGACTACTACCGCTGGCTCTACACAGCCTTCACCCGTGCAAGCGAAAAGCTGCACCTCGTGAACTGGAAAGTATAAGCAAAGAGGCTTGCGTATCCGCAAGCCTCTTTGCTTATACTTATCTTTGGATTACCCCTTGATGATGTCAAAAACCTTGTCAATTGCAGCCTTCACTCCGTCGGGGTTCTTTCCACCCGCCTGAGCGAAGTGCGCCTGACCGCCACCGCCGCCCTGCATCTCGCGCGCAGCCTGACCTACAATCTTGCCTGCATTCAAGCCCTTCTCTACAAGGTCGGCACTTACTGAGATTGTCAGCTGCGGCTTGTCGTTGTAGACACTACCAACCACAACAAGCAGGTTCTCAGCCTGCTCCTGACGAAGCATGAAGACGATATCCTTTACTGTTGCAGGCGCCAAAGGAAGCACAGCGCTGATGTAACGCATACCGTTGAACTCCTTGATATCCTTGAGCAGCTCGGCCTTTACCATAGCAGCCTTCTCCTTGGTATATGCCTCAATTTCCTTCTTCAGCTCGGCATTCTCGGCAATTGACTTGACGATTGTAGCCTTGAGGTTAGGCACATTGTTGAAGAGAGCCTGAATCTCCTTCAAAAGAGCCTGTACCTTGTAGTTGTGGTTCTCAAGAGCCTCGCCTGTGATTGCCTCGATGCGGCGCACACCGGCAGCGACAGAACTCTCGCTCACAATCTTCACCATACCGATGTTACCGGTAGCTGCAACGTGTGTACCGCCACAGAACTCGATTGACGAGCCGAACTGCACAACGCGCACGTGGTCGCCATACTTCTCACCAAACAGTGCAATTGCACCAAGTTTCTTTGCCTCCTCAATGGGGATGTTGCGGTAATCGGTAAGAGGAATATTCTCGCGGATGCGTGCATTCACAATGCGTTCAACCTGCTCAATCTCCTCGTCGGTCACCTTCTGGAAGTGTGAGAAATCAAAGCGGATACCCTCGGGGGTAACGAGTGAGCCCTTCTGCTCAACGTGAGTGCCGAGCACCTGGCGCAAAGCCTGGTCAAGCAAGTGTGTACAAGAGTGGTTTGCTGCACAGGCCGCACGTTTGGCCTTGTCCACCTGGGCAACGAACACCGCAGCAGGGTCTGCCGGCAACTGCTTTGTTATATGTATCGGCAGGTTGTTCTCCTTCTTTGTATCGACAACCTCGATGCGCTCGTCGCCACATACAAGGTAACCGGTATCGCCAACCTGGCCACCGCTCTCGGCATAGAAAGGAGTCTCCTTGAGCACTATCTGATAGTATGTCTGGTTCTTCTGTTTTGTCTGGCGATAACGCAGGATGGTTGTAGAGCACTCAGTGTTGTCATAGCCCACGAACACGCTCTCACCCTCATTGACTGTAACCCAGTCACCGTTCTCAACGGCAGCCGCGTTGCGGGCGCGCGCCTTCTGCTTCTGCATCTCCTCGTCGAACTGTTCCATATTCACAGTAAGGTCGCTCTCGCGCAGAATAAGCTGTGTAAGGTCAATGGGGAAACCGAATGTGTCGTAGAGTGTAAACGCCTCTACACCGCTGATTTCGCTGTTGCCCGCAGCCTTTGCAGTAGCGATAATCTTGTCGAGCATACCCATACCTGTCTCCAAAGTACGAAGGAAAGAGTCCTCCTCTTCCTTGATAACCTTTGTAATCAGCTCCTGCTGCTGTTTCAGCTCGGGATAGGCATCGCCCATATTGTCTATGAGTGCAGGGACAAGCTTGTACATGAATGCCTGCTTCTGCCCCAAGAATGTGTAGCCGTAACGCACAGCACGGCGCAGGATACGGCGGATTACATAACCGGCCTTTGCATTCGATGGAAGCTGACCGTCGGTAATGGAGAACGAGATTGTACGTATGTGGTCGGCAATAACACGCATTGCAACGTCGACCTGAGCATCGCAACCGTAGCTCTTGCCCGAGATTTCGCCGATAGCCTTGATGATTGGCTGGAAAACATCGGTGTCATAGTTAGACTGCTTGCCCTGCAACGCCATACAGAGACGTTCAAAGCCCATACCGGTATCGATTACCTTTGCTGGGAGTTCCTCAAGGTGACCGTCGGCCATGCGGTTGAACTGCATGAACACAAGGTTCCATATCTCAATCACCTGCGGATGTGAACCGTTCACCAGGTCGCGACCGTTGATTTTCGCTCTTTCCTCGTCGCTGCGGAGGTCGATGTGAATCTCCGAGCAGGGACCGCATGGACCTGTATCGCCCATCTCCCAGAAGTTGTCCTTGTGGTTACCGTTGATGATGCGCTCGGCCGGCAGATGTTTTTCCCAGATTGCAGCCGCCTCGTTGTCACGCTCGAGACCCTCGGCCTCACAGCCCTCGAACACAGTCGCATACATACGCTCGGGGTCGAGCTTCACAACCTGTGTAAGGTACTCCCACGCCCAGTTGATGGCATCCTCCTTGAAGTAGTCGCCGAATGACCAGTTACCGAGCATCTCGAACATGGTGTGGTGGTATGTATCGTGACCGACCTCCTCCAGGTCGTTGTGCTTGCCGCTTACACGCAGACACTTCTGCGAATCGGCCACACGCTTGCTCTTCGCAGGAGCGTTGCCAAGTATTATATCCTTGAACTGGTTCATACCGGCATTGGTAAACATAAGTGTAGGGTCATCCTTAACAACCATTGGTGCCGAAGGCACAATAAGGTGACCTTTCTCTTCAAAAAACTTTTTGAATGACTCTCTGATTTCTTTTGATGTGAGCATATTACTGTTATTTTTCTGTTTTCAAACCACATACACGCGCAGGCACATTACCCGCAAGCGCACAAACAGTGCAAATTTACAACATTTTGGCAAAAAAACGATGGCAAGGCGCATAATATTGACACCAAAAAGCATCTTTACCCACAAACTCCCGCTTTGGACGAATAATATTTGCATAAAAAGAGCGCTTTTACTATTTTTGCCATAGTAAAAGAGAGCAATGAGAAAGAACTACTATACATACAATCCCGACACAAATACATACGAACGTGTCCGGCCGAATTTTACACAGAGGCTGCTAAAGAGCCTTCACCATGTGTTGTACTTCATAATCTTCGGCTGCGGTTCGTTCATCCTCTTCCACATATTCATCGACAAGCCGTCGGTCGAGGAACTGGAGAGCGAGAACTCCGAGATTCTTGCACAATACAGAATCCTCTCAAAACGGCTTGACGAGGCCATGCTGGTGCTGCAGGACATACAGCAGCGCGACGACAACCTCTACAGGGTGATGCTCGATGCCGAGCCAATCTCGGCCGATGTAAGGAACGCCGGCTACGGCGGCACCAACCGCTATGACGAGCTACTGAAGATGGACAACTCGGAGCTGCTCATCGAGACGACACAGAAGATAGACCTGCTTGAGAAACAGCTATACATGCAGATAAAGTCGTTCGACGAGATTGTGGCGCTTGACAAGGATTCAAAGACACGCCTGCGCCACACACCGGCAATACAGCCAATTGCAAACCGCGACCTCAAGCGAACGGCATCGGGTTACGGATACAGGATAGACCCCGTATACAACGTACGCACATTCCACCGCGGAATGGATTTCTCATGCGACAAGAAGACCCCTGTATATGCCACCGCCGACGGTGTGGTGGAGAGTGCGAAATGGATGTCGGGGTATGGCTACACCGTAGTCATTGACCATGGATATGGTTACAAGACACTCTACGCCCACCTGCTCGACAAGAAGTTCCTTGTAAAGAGAGGACAGAAGGTTGTACGCGGCGAGCAGATAGCACTCAGCGGCAACTCGGGCAAGAGTACCGGCCCACACCTGCACTACGAAGTGATTGTCAAAGGCAACCACGTGAACCCCATCAACTACTATTTTATGGACTTGGATGCCGATGGATATGACCAGATGCTGCAGATGGCCGAGAACCACGGTAAAATATATGACTGATATGGCACTGAACACCAATAAAGACCTTAAGATGTACTACTCCATCAAGGAGGTTGCACAAGAACTGTCGGTAACAGAGACCACGCTCCGCTATTGGGAGAGCGTGTTTCCACAGGTGTCGCCATACAAAGGCGCAAACGGCGTTCGCCGCTACACAAAGGAGGATATAAAGACCCTGCGCACCATCTACCACCTTGTCAAGGAGCGCAAACTGACGCTTGCTGGCGCAAAGAAACAACTGAAGGGCAGCGGCACAAAAGAGACAGCCGAGACAAACAGCGAGGTAATCGACCGCCTGAAGGCTATCAAGGAAGAGCTGTTGGGAATAAAACAGGAGCTTGACCTGTTATAATTGCCACCACCGTCCGGCACGGCGGAATCCGAACATTACAGCAACGGCGAGAAGAGCTTGACCAAAGATTCTACACTGCGTTTGAGAAAAGGACGTTTGCGGTAGTCGCTTGCCGTGAGTTGACGACACTGCTCCATATCATTCAGGAAGTTCTCCTTTACAACAGAAGCCACCCCCTTGTCATACACAAATGCGCTGACCTCGAAGTTATAGAAAAAGCTACGGGAATCAAGGTTGACCGAGCCGATTGATGTCAGGCTGTCATCACACACACAACACTTGCTGTGCAGCATTCCACCCTGGTAAAGAAATACCTTCACCCCGGCATCGAGCAGAGCACCAAGATGCGACATCGATGCATAGTCGGCAAACACACTGTCCGAATGCAAAGGCAGCATGAGCCTGACATCCACCCCCGACAAGACCGCACTCTTCATAGCCTGCAGGAACGGCTCATCAGGCATAAAATAGGGGGTCTGCATATAGACATAGCTCCTTGCCTGGGAAAGAATCTTCATATAGCCGCAATATATGCTCCTCACGTCGCCCACCGGGTTTGACTGCACAATCTGCACGTATGGCCCGCCACTGCCCCCCGACAGTGGAAAATAGCGTTTACCGCCCACCAGCGTGCGGTTCGCAAAATACCAGTCCACAATGAACGAGGCCTGCAACCCATTGACGGCAGCACCGCGCAGCAACAGCATCGTATCGCGCCACACGCCACCGCCAACTCCATCCAGATAGCGGTCGGCGACATTACAACCGCCAACAAGCCCCACCTTGCCGTCAACAACGACTATTTTCCTGTGATTGCGATAATTGACCCTATTCGAGAGCAACGGGAAGAAGACCTCAAGAAACGACACCACGCACACACCTGCATCGCGCATACTCTCGAAGAAAGCCTTCTTTACCCGCCAGCAGCCGACACTGTCATATATGAGCCTCACCTCTACTCCCTGCCTTGCCTTTTCGACAAGCACATCACGCAGACGACGGCCGAACATATCATCCTCGATTATATAGAACTGCAGATGGATGTGGTTCTCTGCAGCCGCGATAATATCAAAAAGGCGCTCCCCGAACAGGCGGGTATCGGATATGACCTCGGCCTCATCGAACGGCAGAAGAGGCGCCGAAGAGACATTCTCAAAAAGAGTGGCAAGCGACTGATATTCAGGCATAACCCCAGTGCCGGCATTACCACCCGCCGCCAATGCACTGTAATGCTTCAGCTGCGCCATGAAACGCCTGCCCGCCATTCTTCTGCGCCGTGTGTCGCGCCCGAAGAAAAAGTAGAGCAACAACCCCAGGAAGGGTATGAAAATGAATACCATAATCCACGCAAGCGTCTTTACGGTATCACGGTTCCTCAATATCACCCTGACCATCACCACTATTGCCACAACCAGATAGAGCCAATAGAGGACTCCCATTAAAGAGACTGCACCAGCACTCATTTCTTACAACATTTTTCTTTTACAAACATCATTGGAGACAAAAAGGTGTCACAGACACCCGCGACCACACTGCAAAACAAAAGAAACGACATCGCCAATCACAATGCGCAACGTTGTTTCACGCGCTAAGATACTCAATTTGCCGTTAAAAAATACAAATTTTACATTTTAAAACAAATAAGCGCTACCTTTGCACCGTAAACCAAAACAGACAAAACACACGCTATGGACACTCTGCTTCTAATCCTCGCACTGCTGCTCGCCCTCATCGGCGCTATCGGTGCAGTGCTTCCCGGCTTACCAGGCACGCCTGTAAGCTTCATTGCATTGCTGCTGCTCATTTTCTGCGACGGCAACGACATCACCACGACAGCCCTCATCATCAACGGCATACTAACCGTGGTCATCACCGCACTCGACTATGTCGCTCCTGTGTGGCTCACAAAGAAATCGGGCGGTTCAAAGTATGGCACTTGGGGAACCACCATAGGTCTTGTCATTGGAATGTTCTTTGGCTTGCCGGGCATTCTGTTGGGACCTTTCCTTGGTGCATACATTGGCGAGCTCATTGCCAAGACCCCGTCGGACAAAGCCTTCAAGGTTGCAACAATGTCATTCGTTGCCTTCATGCTCACTACAGGTATAAAAGCGGCATACGGCATTTATGTCCTTGTCATTACCTTTTCCAACGGTTGGAACATCCTGTTCAAGTAAAGAACGCCCAATAGAACGACAGCTGCAAGGCCATGGCCTTGCAGCTGTCAATTTATCACAAATCAATTACATCATTGGCGGTCTCATACCCGCGGGAGGAGTCATACCGGCCGGTGGCATCATACCGCCGGGAGGCATACCATACTCCCTTGCGCCCCTGCCCTTATTGTTATCTTTGCCACCAGTGTTGTTGAACTTATAAGAGAGGTTCAGCATGCCGTAGCTGTAGATGGCATTGCTCTCCGAATCCCTGCGGTAGAGAGCCTCGACAATGCGGCTGATATTGCTCTGCTGCTGCAGGATATCGAACAGCTGTACAGAGACTGTCAATGCATTCTTTGGCAAGAAGCTTGCCGACAGCTGCGCGTTCCACAACAGCTCATCGGTATTCGCATTGGGGTCGCTGTAACCACGACGGCTGCTCATCGAGAGGTTTGTAGAAATCTTCATGTTATACCAAGGCAATGTATAGTTCACGCTGGGGCCGTATGAGAAGTTGAAGACGTTCATCTTGTCCTCGGGCTGCGCAGTAGACTTCGAGTGCGAATAGCGCACGAAACCATTGAGCGAGATGTCGAAGTTGTCGGCACGGTAGTTCGCTGTCAGGCGCTCGCTAACGTTCACGGTCTTAGCAATGCTCTTTACACTACCCTGCACACCCTGCATGCTGATGTATGAAACCCTCTCCGAGTAACCACCATCGGTGAATGTGCTATAGGTAAACTTGGTGTTCGCCGGCACTGCCGAGTTGAACACAAAACCACCGTTCACGTTCCAATTACCGTTGATATTCTCGGGCTGTGTTGTTGTGGCACCGGTTTCCTCATTATATGTAGCCTTGCGTGTAATGGCATTTATTGTATTTGAATAACCTGCAAACACATTGATTCCGCGCTGTGCATCTGTATTGTACGTATTGAAGTTCGCATTCACGTTGTTCGAGAACGAAGGCTTCAAACCCGGATTACCCTTTGTTACGTTCAATGGGTTTGAATCGTCAGTGATGTCAATGAGGTCTGTCATCGACGGCTGCGATGTAGAACCACGGTAGCGCACATTCAATGTTGTCTGCTTCGACCACTTGTAGCGGAAACGGATGTTAGGCGACACATAATTTAACACCTTGCGTGTAAACAGCGTATCTATTCCCTGATATTTGTAGTCGAGCTCGGTCTGCTGCGGCAGCCAGGTAACACCCGCGTTAAGGTTAATCTTTTCAGTCACATACCTGAATGTAGCACCTGCCTCGTGGCGTTGCGTGCGGTAAGTGGAGAAACGGCTCAGGTCATTGTCAAGATACATCGCCAAATCGGCCGGCAGTTCAGGGCGTGTGAAATCCGGGCTTACCTCAAGGATATAATCGGCCAGTTCGTCAAAGTTATATGTCGCACGGTCGCTGTTCTTGTAGCTCTGGTTATAGCTGTAGCTGAGCTGCAGGAACAGGTTCTTGAGCAAAGGCTCGGTATAGCTGAGGTTCACGTTGTAGCTCCAGTTCTTGCCGGGAGTGGTCGAATAACGCTGCTGCCTTGTCGCCATACCGGTAACCTGAAAATAGTTCACCTTATTCAATGAGAAGCTCTCGCTCTCGCTGTATGAATAAGAGTAGTTGCCCCTGAGAGTTATGTTACGTCCGGGTTTGTTCAATCGGCGGTTCACCTGCAACCTTGCACTCGTCGAGAAATTCTCACCCAAAGAGAGCGACTCATTGGCATTGTCGTTCACCGCGATGCTCTTCAATTCATCCGACACGTCGCCATACGATTCCTTGGCATAATCCGTCTCAGAGTCGAACGGATTCTCGTTGAACGTTGCCGTGTGGCTCTCGTTCCAAAAGTCGTTGTTCGAATAGCTGACATTTGGAGTAAGGATGATATTTGTCATGGTATCGGGTTTCCACTCGAAACGGAAACTTGCATTCAGGTTCATTCTGCCGTTCAAGCTTGTGCTGCGGCCGTTTGAGAACTGGTTTCGGTCAATCTGTGGCATGAAAGTCTCGGTCGAGGTCCAGCTCTTCACGTCGTTACCCACATGGTCACCACGCACGTTACCGCCAAACTCAATCTTCTCGTTCTCGTATGCAAAGTTGAAACCCGCACGCTTGGGCGAAGAGATACCACTACCGCCAAAGCCACCGAAACCACGGCCACGACCATCGGAGAAGCCCTGGTCGCCAACATTGTTTGCCGACAGCACAAGAGTGTACTGCGCATCATCGTTGTAGTAGCTTGTTGTGTTGCGCAAGCGATAGAGCAGGTGCTCGGCATCGAAATCGGCACCGCCACCGGCATCGGTATTCGAGAAGAAGCCATCGGCAACGCCCTTCTTCATCTGCAGGTCGAGCACAGTCTCCTCCTCGCCATCGTCAATACCGGTGATGCGCGTGAAGTCGCTCTTCTTGTCATAGAACTTCACCTTGTCGACAGCATCGACAGAGATATTCTTCAATGCCATATCCTTGTCCGTTCCAAAGAAGTCCTTGCCCTTCATAAGAATGCGGTTCACGGTCTTTCCGTTAATCTTTATGGTACCGTCCTCGGCAATGTCCACACCCGGATACTTCTTTATGAGTTCCTCGAGCATAGAACCCTCGGGTACACGGAATGCCGCAGTGTTGAACACCAGTGTATCCTCAGCAGCCACAACAGGTGGAACCTCCTCGCTCACCACCACGTCATCAAGCAATTTGCCACTCGGTTGCAGCTCCACTCTGCCCAGTTCACAAACCTTGCCGCTCTCAACAACCACATCCTTTTCTACGTTGCGGCATCCCACGTATGAAATCTTTGCATAATACTTTCCTGGGGTCACCTTTACACTTATCTTACCGTCAAGGTCGCTCGTTGCACCAACCTTGAACACAGAGTCTGGCAAAGAATACAACTGTATGATGGCCGAAGTCATGGCTTCGCCTGTCTCCTTGTTGTAAATCTCGGCCGACAGGGTTCCGTCCTTCTTTTGCGCATAAGCAGCAGAAGAGAGGAGCAACAACAAAAACAAGAAAATCTTTCTCATATATATCACTTTTCTATTTCATTTTACAGTATATAAGACTGCGTTTTTATTTAAAAGTTTAAAATCTTTTACAAATATACAGCATAAACTGAACATTTTTTACCATCATACACTATATTTGTGAAATGAAAAGAGAAGTATGGGAGAAAGCGGCCACACACAAACCATAGACATAGCCTTTGGACAGATATTGGGCATTACACCGCCCGAAGGTTTCGGTGAACCGTTCACCACGGCCTTTTCAAGGCTATACAATGGCAACAAGGAAGAGATAAAGGTTGCCGCATATACATGTTCTCTATTTCTCTCGGCGCTGTTTGAAGAGTACCCCACCGCCGGGCTCCACACTTTCGTGCACCATGCACAAGAGAACTATGGCCGTTTCTCGTTCAACTGCGACATGTACGGGAACATTTTCAAAGAGATGGACAAGGAGGCCCTGCACGCAGTGTGCCTGCTGGGGGGAGACAACATCCCCACCGTACGCGCATGCAGCAAAGAGGATATTTTTGAGGCGTTCGACTTTTACACGAACCGATGAAAACCAGCATTAACAGTAACCAAAAACATACCATTTATGAAAAGAAAGTTTTTTAGAATAGCAGCACTTATGCTCGCCGGAATGTGCATCTCCTCTTGCAACAGCGATGCAGAAGATATCCGCAACCCGTTCGACAATGAGTTGCAAGGCAGTTTCCACGCATCATCAATCACCGCATCCAAGAGCACCGGGAACATCTCCGAGACCAAGAGCTGGACAAACATTATAAAGGATGCATCGGACAGGGTGGTACAATATGACTACGACTATAAATATGAGACAATGGACGGCGACATCAAGAATGAAGAGAAAGAGAGCCGTATATACTATTTCAAGAACCACAACAAGCAGGATGCAATAACAGTACAGTCACACCTCAGATACAGCCAGTTGAAGAAAGGGATAAGCAACGAATACTCACAGAAGATTTCCGAGGACATAGAGCTCAACTCCAACGGTTATATAAGCAGGATTTCAACCACCATCGCACACTATGACAGTGACTCGTCGGAGCCTGTAATAAAGACCCACGAAAGGAAATTCACCTACAGCGGCGATGTCTGCACCGGAAGCGTATACAATGACGATGACAGCAAAATCACATACACATATGATTGGAACGCATACCAGCTCACAAGTGTCACCGTGCTGAAAGACAACCACACCGATGGTATCATCGAATATGACAAATTCAACTACACATACAACAACGACAGGGTTTACCTCTTCTCGGGTACCCAGCTGTTGCCATTCGTGCAGGAAGGCTTGCCCGAGATGTTTGCATCTATGGGATATTTCGGCAGACACACCCCTTACATACTCACCGAGGAGGTACACAACGGGCACATAAGGTACAACGCCAGCAACAGCACCTCTACCTTCACCGAAATCATCAACCGTTTCAGTTTGGTAGGTGACATTGCAAGCGGCATGACATACAATGCCAAATCAAATACATACAGCACATACTACATTGATTTCAAGAAATAATGATGTCAAACAACTACGACAAATTTTCGTCATTGAGCGACCAGGAGCTCATTGACCGGCTCACCGCCACACCTGCCGACGAGCAGTTGCACAACTATTTCTTCACAAAGAAGTGCCGACAGTTCCTCAGATACATATCGTTGAACATTTGCCACTGCGAGAGCGAGAATGAACTATGGGGGGAGTTCTATGAGTTCCTCTCAAAGGACAACTGGTCGGTAGTACGCAACTGGAAGAACAAGAACGGGGCAACCCTCTACAGCTACCTTGCCTATTGCACCACAAACCACTTCATCCACAAGAGACTCGCCGAGAAGAAGGAGGAGCAGTTCTTTGTCACCCCCTCGCAGGCGATGTACGAACAGATGGCCTGGGTTGTAGAAGAGGAGGAAGAGCAGCAGGTCTATCCCGTAAAAGAGGCATTCAACATGCTCAATCTGCGCGACCAGGTGATACTGCGTATGCTTGTCATAGACGGTAACAGCGCACTTGAAGCGGCACCCGTCATCTGGAAATACATCAGGAACAGCAAGCCGCTCGACAAGATGGACCCCAAGCGTGTACAATGCACCATAGCAATGGCCAAGCACCGTGCACAGCTTGCCCTGCTCAACAATCTCAGACAGATATCAAAGAGATAAAGTGAAAAGAAGCGCACTTGCGCTTCTTTTCACTTTATCTCCATCTTGTACACATTGGTCTCACGCTGTTCAAAATCACATGAGCGGTACAACGCGTTCGCCGCAACGCGCGACGGGCGCGACGTCAACATCAGCGCGCCATTGCCAAGCCCACGCGCATACCCTATGGCGTGTTCTACCATTGCACGGCCAATGGAGAGGCCACGTGCGGCAGCATCTACCACCACATCCTCAATCCACATCTTGCGGCCTGTTGGAGCAAGATACTCGCCCAACGTGAGCATGGCCACCACCTCACCCTTATACCTCGCCAGGAAAAGGTGTGTGGCACCACACTCCACCAACGCCTGCAGCTGCGCCGCATCAATGCACACACCCGATGACGACAACTGCGCCAGCAAGCGGTTCACCGGCTCTACATAACAGTCACAAGCCTCTTTCAGCTCAAAAATTTCAAGCCCATCCATAGCACCGCAACCGCTTAAAGTTCCACCTTGCATTTATAGCCCTTTGACTCGTTCTGCATACGGTCGAGCACAGTCACCACAAAGGTATATTTGCCGGTCATCTCCCCAGGCAGTTTGAAGAAAGGCTTTGATGTTATGGCAAGGATATTCTCCGCCTTGTCAAGTTTCACCTTCTCGCCCTTCGCAAAGCAATAGACGACATAGCTGTGCGGAGCATTCATCACATCCTTGCCGGCATTCTTGTCCAGCAGCCACACAAGCACCTTCTCACCGTTCTCCTCAATCACTCTCACGCCATCCACCTTTGACGGCGCCTTGTCATCAATGAAACCATACAGGGGCATCAATGCCGGATAGCGGAACATACCAGCAGAGAGGTAATTGCGGTAACCGTCCACATTATTTGCAGCCGAAGCTGCATCCCAGAAACAGCAGCCCTGCACGTTCGCTTGGGCGCGCTGCATCACGTACTTGTCGGCCTGCTGGTTACCTGTGGGGCTGCCGGCATCCTTCGCCTTCACTGTACGCTGCACATCCTGGCCTATGTACAACGGACGGCCCGAAGCATATTTTGCCCACCACTTCACCAGCTCATCATAATCGGCAGCCTTGTGCCCAATCTCCCAATATACCTGCGGTATGCAATAGTCCACCCATCCCTGCTCAATCCAATGGAGCACATCGGCATAGAGGTCATCGTAGCACTGCAGACCCTTTGTCTTGCTGCCGTGCTCCCAACTGCCCTCGTTGCGGTAAATGCCAAAAGGAGATACACCGAATTTCACCCAAGGCTTTGTCTCGCGCACGGTGCGGTGCAACTGGTATATGAGATGGTTCACGTTCTCCCTTCTCCAGGCGCCCTTGTCATCAGCCCCACTCTTCTTGAACCAAGCCTCGTCGGCAAACTCCTTGCCGGCAGTGGGGTAAGGATAGAAATAGTCGTCTATGTGAAGGCCGTCGACATCATAGCGGTTCAGGATGTCACGCACAATGCCGCATATATGGTCGCGGTTGCTCTGCAGCGACGGATTGAAATAGAGCTGCCCCTCGTAGGCAATGAAATCCTTTGGTTTCTTTACGCTATAGTGGTTTGCAGCCACCTTTGTCGTGCCTTTTGTGCGTGCACGGTATGGATTTATCCACGCATGCAGTTCCATATTCCGCTTGTGGCACTCATCGACCATGAACGCCAGCGGGTCCCACCCTGGTGACTTTCCCTGCACGCCGGTGAGGAAACGGCTCCAAGGCTCGTAGCGCGACTCATAGAGAGCATCACCCTCCACGCGCACCTGGAAGATTACAGCATTCACATTCACCTTCTGCAAATTGTCGAGCATAGTTGTGAGATATACTTTCATTTCCTGTTCATCCATACCCGTGAACTGTCCGTTCACAGCCTGTATCCACGCACCGCGGAATTCACGTTTGGGATACATTTCAACAGCCACCGGCAGTGTCCTCTTGCTTGCACAGGATACAAGCAGGAGCACCGACATCAAAAAAGAGATATATTTCAATCGCATATATTTTATAATGTATTTGTTTCAGAGTGCGAAGATAACCAAAAAATATGGCATATAGGACATTTAAACAGTTTCTTACAATAAATAACGTGAGTTCTATATAATTTTAGAAGTTGTTTAAATTTATGTCCTTGAATTTTTTATAGGTCTTTTTTAGAATGTTTTTTCTTTTTTTAAGGGCGCATAGCGGGCCATGTAACTGCAAAAAAAGGAAAAACAGGCAAAAAAAGAGCATAAAAAGGCAAGTACAACTCGCGCATAATGTAATATTATTTTAGAAAGAAATTCAAACAACTTCTTATAATTGAAGAAATAATATTCCAAATGAGCATTGATTGTAAAAAAATGTATATATTTGCTTACGCGAAAACAGGCTGCACTCGCTGTGAAACCTTCAAATAAATTTGAGTTTCGCTCGTTTGTACTATTTTTGCGATGTTGGTGGGGAGAAATCCACTGACGCAAGAAAGCATTTTGTTTTAAGTCCCAACCTATAAATTCGCCAAAATTTTATCAGAGGACCGAAGCAATCAATGCTCATTCTGTGTATATGCTGGTTACGTGCGTTCTGTGCGTCGCCCACGTATATATCACGGCGTGGGAATATTGTTTCTTCATAGTTCATTCTGATAAGGCGTTTGGCGATGCCCATAGGTTGATGGACGTAAGGCGACAAGTCTCACGTCTTTCTTGTTTTTATACCTTTTATTAATCGCCATAGTTCGGAGGCTTGCAGTGGCGAGAGAAATATTGTTATTATGGAAATTTCTATTTATGATTCATTAAGAGAAGCCGTTGAAAAATGTGACACAAAATTTGCAGCGTCTTCTGAGATCGCTTTTTGTTATTGTAGAGCTATAAAAGCCTACAAAAGATATCTAAATGAGGAATTAAATAATGTGGAGAAAAAAGAAATACTAGAAGATATTTTAAAAAAATTAGAGGATTGCGCCAAATGTTTTAAAGAAGGAGATTTACCATTGGGTGATTTAATTTTTTCTCATATTTCTGAAATAAAGAAAGAAATAGAATTACTTGATAAAAAACAATTTGTATGATTAATAAATATACGATTTATGGGCAGATTTGATTTTTTAAAAGATTTACAATTATTTGTAGAGCAAAAAGCCAAGAGCTTTTTAGAAAGAAATGGTTGTGTTGATTCTTTTTCGGAAATTAAGAGAAAGGCAGAAACTGCAAAATTGAATGATGGTATAAACCATTATTTCGATGTCTTAACAAATGATTCGGTTGACGTTGTTGTAAAAAATACAAAAAAAACGGCCGAAACTGTATATAAAGAATTTTGTGAGCATTATTTTAAAAATTAATAAGATGAAATATTTTAGGGCTATATTTACTATAATCTTACTGCTAACGGTAGGAAATATTTATGCATCAATACAAATTTTCACTGTAGATGGAATAAGCTACTACTATCGTTATGACGGTGATGGATATAATTATTTAAAAGTTTATGTTAATTCTGTAGATAAGGAACGCACTGGACATTTAGCAATTCCATCAAGTGTTACTTATATGTATACAACTTTCGAAGTAATAAGAATTGGTTCTAGTGCACTTTCTGGTTGCACTGGGCTTACAAGCGTGCAAATTCCCTATAGCGTTACAGCAATAGGTGATAATGCATTCTCAGGCTGCACCGGACTTAAAAGTGTTGAAATTCCGGAAGGTGTAACATCTATCGGCAGTTCTGCCTTCGAAGGTTGCACTGGGCTTACAAGCATTGTCGTAAGTAACTACAATGATGTATATGATAGTCGAGAAAATTGCAATGCAATTATTAAAACAGCAACAAATACTCTTATTGTAGGATGTAAAAATACAATAATACCCAATAGTGTAACAAGTATAGGAAGTAGCGCATTCTCAGGGCTTACAAGTATTACGATTCCAAAGCAAATTACAAGTATTGGTGCTGGTGCGTTTTTAGGTTGCCCCGACCTTACGAGTATTATTGTAGAAAATGGCAATACAGTTTATGATAGCCGTGACAATTGCAATGCAATTATTAAAACAGCAACAAATACTCTTGTTGCAGGTTGTAAAAATACCATAATCCCTAACAGTGTCACAAGTATAGAAAAGTATGCGTTTTCTGGTTGCACCGGGCTTACTGACATAGTAATCCCTAACAGTGTCATAAGTATAGGAAAGTATGCGTTCCAAAATTGCCATTCTCTTACAAGCTTTGTAATCCCGTTTAGTACTAAAAGTATTGGAGATTATGCTTTTGGGAAAACATCATTATCTGAATTGGTCGTTTTATCATCAACGCCACCAAGTATCAGTGAAAATGCTTTCTATAATAGCAATACGTCCAATATCACTTTATACATTCCTTATGGTTCGGCTAATGCTTATAAATCGGCTACAGGTTGGAGTAAATTTGTAAATTATGTAGAATTTAATCAGCCTAATAATCCCACACATCAACCATTGACATTGTATATGCCGGACATGACAGGTTCTATATCTCGTTGGGAGAGTAGCAGAGACGGTGGAGCAACTTGGACTAATATTGAATGCGTAGAATACAATTATACAGAAACAGACCCAATACGTGGCGAAGTACTCTATCGAGTACTAAAAGCAGATGGAACGTATAGCAATATACTGACTATAAATTATTACGACCCAGTTCCAGAAGTTATTGCTACGACACCTGTAAATGAAACAAAAACTGTTGATGAAAGTGTAACATTCACTCTCGATGTGCAAGATGACGGATACACATATCAATGGATGTTTAACAATGTAGCAATAGAGGGTGCCACAAATAGCACATATTCAATTTCTGCAATTAAGATGAATGATGCAGGTGAATATTCTTGTGTAGTGAGCAACCCTATAAGTAGTGTAAAATCCAGTATCTCTACAATTATAGTCAATAAGTGTCCTCAAATTATTACTTTTCTGGAAATTGAGACAAAAACATACGGCGATACATCCTTTACATTACCGGCAACAACAGACAAAGGACTTGTAATAAACTATCAAAGTACAAACACAACAGTTGCAACAATAGAAGGTAATATTGTGACCATTAAAGAGCCTGGAGAAACAAATATCATTGCGACACAATCTGGAAACGAAGACTATTTGGAGGCTTCCTATGTATCTCGCAAACTCATAGTAAAAAAGAGATCTCAAATAATAGTTTTTGATGAATTGCAAGATAAAACATACGAAGACCTGCCTTTTACACTGCCAGCAACAACAGATAAAGGACTAACCATAAGCTATCAGAGTACGAACACCAATGTTGCAACAATTGATGGCAATAGGGTTACAATTGTGGGAGCCGGTACAACGGATATCATAGCAAACCAACAAGGAGATAGGCATCATTATGCAGCAACACCAGTATCTTATACCTTCACTGTTAATCGTAAAGCACAATCAATTACATTTAATCCGTTTGATAATGTTGTGTATGGAGATGCTCAAATAGAACTCAATCAATTTACAAATAAAAACTTTAAAATTACATATACATCAAGTAATACAGATGTTGCAACTGTTAATGGCAATATAATAACAATAGTAAAACCTGGAGTAACAGCAATAAAGGCAACTCAAAATGGTAACAAGAATTATTTGCCGGCCCAGAGTGTTGAACGCACTCTTATAGTAAATAAGGCAGAACAAAAGATTGAATGGTATGAACTTTCTGCAAAGAACTATGGTGATGAAGATTTTGCTTTGCCAGAAGTTACAGATAAAGGTCTTACTATATGTTATACGAGCGACAATGAAAGTGTTGCTACAATAAACGGAAACATTTTAAGTATAAAGAATGCCGGTGTTGCAAATATCACAGCAACTCAAATTGGCGATGATTATTATAATGCGGCAACATCTGTTACACAAACATTAACTGTATCAAAGATAACACAAGTAATCACGTTTGAAGAATTGCCAGTAGTGACCTTTGGAGATGCACCATTAGATTTGAACGCAACGGCAAGTTCGTCTAATGAAGTGGCTTTTGAGAGTTCGGACGAGGCTGTTGCAACAATATCTGGCAAAATTCTTACAATAGTTGGTAGTGGCATCTGTATCATTACGGCTTCTTGTGCTGGAGATAATAATTATTACACTGCAACACCGGTAGAAAGGACACTTATTGTAAACAAGGCAGAGCAAACAATTACAATAGCGCCTGTTAATGGAAAAACATACGGTGACGAACCTTTTGAATTTGAAATTACAACAAATAACAATCTGCCAGTGAACTTGACATCTTCTGATGCATCTGTACTAACGGTTAAGGGAAGAACTGCAACGATAAGAGGTGCAGGAAGTGTTACTATTACCGCTATGCAAGAAGCAACAGCAGATTACGAAAAAGCAGAAACAAAGATAAATGTTGTAATCAATAAAGCAGCTTTGACGGCAAGCGTGTCTAATATTGAGCGTACATATGGCGAAGCAAACCCCAAAATTGAAATTACATATTCTGGATTTGTAAATGATGAAACGAAGGAAGACTTAGATGCTATTCCCGTTGCAACCTGTTCTGCAACAGAGTTGAGTAGAGTCGGAGAATACGATATAACAATAAGTCGTATTACGGACAAGAATTATATTCTTGATATTAAGAATGCTAAATTGATAATCAAAAAGGCAATTCTCTCAGTTACCCCCGATAATCTTTCAAAAATATACGGAGATAAAAATCCAGCATTGTCTGTGACTTATAGTGGATTTAAGAATAATGAAAACGAAACAGTGCTTTTGAGTAATGCTGTAGCATTTACTAAAGCTAAAACAATGAGTGATGTTGGTGAATATATTATAACAACAGAAGGTGCAAGTGCTGTTAACTATGACTTTGAATATAAGGAAGGTGTTTTGGCGATTCAGAAAGCACCGTTGACAGTGTTGGTTGAAGATATAGAAAGTGTATATGGTGCCGTTCACGAACATCAAATAAAATATGAGGGCTTCAAAGGTGACGATGATATAAGCACAATAGATGTAGTTCCTAATATAGTATGTGATGTTACTAAAGAAACTCCGGCTGGAACTTACCAAATGCTAGTAACGGGTGGTAATGATAACAACTATGATATTATTTATTCTTACAAAGGTGGGCGTGATTATGCTATCGTGAATATAGCAAAGGCACCGCTTGTTATAACAGCTGAAGATAAGTGCGTAAATTACTTAGAGGATATTCCTCAATTTACAGTATCATATGATGGATTTGTAAATGATGACAATGAAAATATTCTTGACGAGTTGCCACAAATAATTTGTGATGTTACAAATGAAGCATTGCCAGGAGTATATGAAATAATTTTAAAAGGAGGCTATGACAACAACTATGAGTATATATTAGTTAATGGTATTATTACAATAAATAATACAAACAGCATCAGTGCTATCGAGTTAAATCTTGAAGAAAATGTAGTATACAATCTAAACGGTATGCGAATTACAGAAACAGAAAACCTTACTCGTGGAATTTATATTATAAATGGTAAAAAAGTTTTCATAAAATAAGGTGCCTAATTATTACTTCTAAAGCGATGCAGGACTAAGCCCTTGCATCGTTTTTTATTTGTATATATCTCGCTAAAATCGTAAGCATCCGCTAAAGTAGCAGTTGTAAAAAACATCAAGGGCTGCAATCCATTCAATAGCAGTTGCAGCAATTCGTTATATGAAGTTTTCTGCATATACGGCATTTTTGCAATCACATCATCCAGGTACTCCCTTGGACATTTGAACGTTGGGTCAACTACTATATTATTGCTTTATTTTATTATTTTTGCATAATAAAAAAGAAACATCGACAGTATGCAAGAGGCTAACCCAACAGAAGAGATTGCCAAAAAAGCAAAAGAGGCATTGAAAACCTATTTTGGATATGAGACATTCCGTCCAATGCAGGAGGAAATCATATTTCACACCATCAATGGCGGCGACTCATTAGTACTAATGCCCACCGGTGGAGGAAAGTCTGTCTGTTTTCAGATACCAGCACTGCTGAAAGAGGGAGTGGCAGTGATTGTTTCGCCGTTAATCTCATTGATGAAAGACCAAGTGGGCAGTCTAAAGGCAAACGGCATTGAGGCCGCGGCTCTAAACAGCAGTAATAATGAAATTGAGAATAGAGACATAATAGACCGATGCCGGGAAGGAAAAATAAAACTGTTGTATATATCACCCGAACGCCTTGTAGGCGGAATTATACCATTGCTGCAACAGTGCAACATTTCACTATTTGCCATAGATGAGGCTCACTGCATATCAAACTGGGGACATGACTTCCGCCCCGAATATACCCGATTGGGCGAACTGCGCAAACTGTTTCCCCGAGTACCAATTATGGCACTCACGGCAACAGCCGACAAAATAACGAAACAGGACATCCTCTCGCAACTCGGCATTGAGCACGGAAAAACATTTATAAGTTCATTCAATCGCCCTAATCTAAGCCTCGACGTAAAGCGAGGCTATTCAGCACGCGAAAAATTACGTGCCCTGCTCGAACTCATAGGACGACACCCCGAAGAGAGCGGAATAATATACTGCCTATCAAGAAAAAACGCTGAGAGCGTTGCCGAAAAATTGAGAAAAGGAGGCATTGCCGCGGGGGTGTATCATGCAGGACTACCAACAGCTGAGCGCAACCGCATACAAGATGACTTTATAGCAGATAACATACAGGTTATCTGCGCTACAATCGCTTTCGGAATGGGAATAGACAAAAGCAATGTAAGGTTCGTTGCCCACTACAATCTACCCAAAAGCATAGAAAGTTTTTATCAGGAGATAGGACGCGGAGGACGCGACGGCTTGCCATGCGAAACAATTCTATTCTACAATCTGCAGGATATTATCACCCTGCAGCAATTTGCCAATAGCAGCGGACAGCAGGAAATAAATATGGAAAAGCTGAAACGAATGCAGGAATATGCCGAGGCACAAGTGTGTCGTCGACGCATACTACTCAACTATTTCGGCGAGACAAGCGACAGCGGTTGCTGCAATTGCGATGTATGCCACACTCCCCCACAGACGTTCGATGGCACAACCGTGGTGCAAAAAGCCCTGTCGGCAATAATGCGCACAGAAGAGACGATAGGCTTTGGAGTGACAATAGATATATTGCGTGGCAACATGTCGGCCGAAGTGGTTGCACATAGTTACCAGCAACTGAAGACATACGGAAGCGGCCGCGACATCCCCTATCGCGACTGGAACGACTACCTGCTGCAAATGCTGCAAATGGGATTCATAGAAATTGCCTACAACGAAGAACGGCACATACACATAACCCCGCTTGGCAAGGAGGTACTCTATGGCAAACGCGCTGTTCAACTTGCAGTAATCAACAGAGAGGATTTCTCGGTGAAAGCCCGGCGCAAAAAAATGGATGAAGAGCAGTCTAAACTACAGACCAAAGAAAAGAACAACGAAAACCACGCACTATTCAACAGGCTGCGCGAAATACGTAAACAGATTGCCGAAGAGAGCAATTGGCCGGCATACATCGTTATGTCCGACCGCTCGCTCCACGCCCTTGCAACGCAGCAACCGGTTACTCTCAATGAGTTCGGCAACATCTTCGGCATTGGCGAACACAAGCGCGACACATACGGACAACAGTTCATTGATGCCATAAAAACTTTCAAAGAAGAAAACACAGAACATAAACAGACACATTCATGCACAACAGAAAAACACAGCGAACATAAAGCAGACAAAGAGGAAAGTAAAGAAGATGCTAAAATATGGTTCGAGAAGCACGAAGCGGAGCTAGAAAATCTGCTACAAGCAAAAGCCAACATTGAAGAACAAATACAGGCACTGCGCCTGCAAATACAACAACAGATGGAACAGCATGGGGTGAGCAACATGAAGTCTGAAAAATATGACATCACCTACTCTCCTGCCAAAACAACAATGCAGTTCGACAGCAAGGCCTTCAAAGAAGAAAACGAAGGACTATACAATGCCTATTGCAAGCCCAAGCAGAGAGAGGCATCAATAGTGATAAGAAAATGTGCAAAAGAAGAGAATACACAAGTATAAAATAGATGATAGAGGAAATATGAATGCCAACTATACTTACAAGGAACTGGCTTAGAATCTGTCGCTTAAATATCGAACTCATGTTAAATAACACAACATTGGCATCTATTTTTTGCAAACAGCACCAATGTGAGCGTTTTTTTTGTAAATTCGCGGGATTTGATTTATGGCGAGAGCAATATGAAAGAAAAGAGCAGGAACATCATAATAAAAGGCGCGCGTGTCAACAACCTGAAGAATGTTGACATTGAGATACCACGCGGAAAGTTCGTTGTCATCACCGGACTTTCGGGTTCGGGCAAGTCATCACTGGCCTTTGACACCCTCTATGCCGAGGGACAGCGCCGCTACGTGGAATCGCTCTCGTCATACGCCCGCCAGTTCCTTGGGCAGATGAACAAGCCCGAGTGTGACTTCATAAAGGGCATCCCCCCTGCCATAGCCATTGAGCAGAAGGTCAACAACCGCAACCCACGCTCTACCGTGGGCACATCGACCGAGATATATGAATACCTGAAACTACTCTACGCGCGCATAGGCAAGACCTACTCCCCCGTCAGTGGCCGGCTTGTAAAGAAGGACACCCCCGAGGACCTTGTAGCCTGCGTGCAGAGCCACCCTGTCGGCACACGTTTTCTGCTTCTTGCCCCCATCCCCAAACGCAAGGGGCGCACACTCGAGCAGCAGCTGCAGATATACCTGCAGCAGGGCTTCACCCGCGTGGTGTTGGGCAAGGAGATTGCACACATAGAGGAGTACACCCCGCAGAAAGGCGACAAGCCCGCGCTGCTCATTGACCGCCTCACCGTGGGCGACAGCAAGGAGGCTGTGAGCCGCCTGCTCGACTCGGCCGAGACAGCCTTCTACGAGGGCAACGGAGCCTGCATGGTGCAGTTCATGGACGAAGAGGCACCGCACAGCTTCAGCATACGCTTTGAGGCCGACGGCATTGAGTTCGAGGAGCCCAGCGAGCAGATGTTCTCGTTCAACTCACCCATTGGCGCCTGCCCCGACTGCGAGGGTTTCGGCCGCATAGTTGGCATTGACGAGGACCTTGTCATCCCCAACAAGACCCTGAGCATATATGACGGTGCCGTCTTCTGTTGGCGAGGCGACAAGATGGGCGAATGGAAGACCGAGTTCTGCCGCCGCGCACCACAGGACGATTTCCCCATCTTCGAACCATACTACAACCTCACACAGGAGCAGAAGGACTATCTGTGGCACAAAGGCCCATGGATTGAGGAGTATGGCGAAGGCATCTGCATCGACAACTTCTTCAACATGGTCAAGGCCAACCAATACAAGATACAGTACCGCGTAATGCTCGCACGCTACCGCGGAAAGCCCATCTGCCCCACCTGCCATGGCACGCGATTGAAGAAGGAAGCCACATACGTAAAGGTTGGCGGCACAAGCATAACCGAACTCATAGAGATGCCGGTTACACGCCTGAAGCAGTTCTTTGACAACCTTGTACTCGACGAACACGATGCAGCCATTGCCAAGCGCATACTCACCGAGATACGCAGCCGTGTAGACTGCCTGCTGGATGTCGGGCTTGGCTACCTCACACTCAACCGTCTGAGCAACACCCTTTCGGGCGGCGAGAGCCAACGCATAAACCTCGTGACCTCGCTTGGCAGTGCCCTAGTGGGTTCACTTTATATACTCGACGAGCCAAGCATTGGTCTCCACAGCCGCGACACCGACCGTCTCATCAACGTACTCTACCGCCTGCGCGACCTTGGCAATACTGTGGTGGTGGTTGAACACGACGAGGAAATCATACGCGCAGCCGACTACATCATAGATGTAGGCCCAAAAGCCGGCTCATACGGCGGCAACATTGTCTACCGCGGCGACCTTGCCGACATAGCCCCCGGCAGCAACAGCTACACACTGAAATACCTGCTTGGCGAGGAGACCATCGACGTCCCCACTCACCGCCGCACATCGAACAACAGGATAACCATCAAAGGCGCACGCGAGAACAACCTCAAGGGCATTGATGTAAACATCCCGTTGAACACCTTTACCGTGGTCAGCGGTGTCAGCGGCTCGGGCAAGTCAACCCTTGTGCGCAACATACTCTACCGCTCGCTCATGCGCCACTTCGGTAACGCCTGCGATGCCCCGGGACAGTGCGAGGCGGTCGAGGGAGCACTCTCACAGCTTGGCGGTGTGGAGTTCATTGACCAGAACCCCATTGGCAAGTCATCGCGTTCCAACCCGGTTACATACCTGAAGGTGTATGACGACATACGTCACCTCTTCGCACAGCAGCCCCTTGCCAAGCAGTTGGGCTTTGGCGCAGGACATTTCTCGTTCAATGCCGACGGCGGCCGCTGCGAGGAGTGCAAGGGCGAGGGAACAATCACCGTCTCCATGCAGTTCATGGCCGACCTGCGGCTGGAGTGCGAGGCATGCCACGGCAAACGCTTCAAGAACGAAGTGCTTGAGGTAAAGTTCCACGGCAAGAGCATACATGACATACTTGAGATGACCATTGGCGATGCCATCAACTTTTTCCAGGAGCACGGGCAGAAACGCATTGCCGAGAACCTGCAGCCACTGCAGGATGTTGGCCTTGCATACATAAAGCTGGGACAGTCGTCATCCACCCTTTCGGGCGGCGAGAACCAGCGCGTGAAGCTCGCCTACTACCTGAGCCGGCAGAGCGACCGCCCCACAATGTTCATCTTTGACGAGCCCACCACAGGATTGCATTTCCATGACATAAAGAAACTGCTGAAATCGTTCTACAAGCTGCTCGAACGCGGTCACTCATTGGTAATCATCGAGCATAATATGGACATTATAAAATGCGCCGACTACCTTATTGACCTTGGCCCCGAGGGCGGCGAAGAGGGCGGCAGCCTTGTAGCCTGCGGCACGCCAGAAGAGGTCGCCAAATGCGAGGAGTCATATACAGGGCGGTTCCTGAGGGAGAAGTTATTATCATAACACTAACGGCAAGCGGTAAGGCTTGCCGTTAGTGTTATATCACTCATTAATTTCTTCTTTTAAAAGTTCATATATATATGATGGACTTTGCAAGAACAAATCCCCCTCGGCATCCTGCAAAAGTTCATATACCTTTGATTTATAAACAACTTTCAAAGCTTCAGGAATCTCAAGATTATAATCCAAAGCCAAATATTCCGTAATCCTGTCTACTATACGGTTAACCAAAAAATCCGTCTGCTTTTGCATTTTCATAACAACTTTTGTTGCAAATTTAGTCATTTTTTCCAATCCGAAGACTGTTTTCAAATATAATATACACTACGCCTGCACCAGCCCATAGAACACACCGCCGAATGCACCTGCAAGGAGAAGAATAAGAATAGGGCTAACCTTGAAGAATTTCATTGCTACGAATGCTGCCACAAACAGTGCCACGCTAACCCCGAACTGCAGGGGAGTCTCTGTTGGCGAGCCGAAGTTCTCCTCGGTCATCAGCAGCAGTGCCGCCGATGCAATCAAACCCACCACCGCAGGGCGCAACAGGCGGAAAACAGCTTCCACACTCCTGTGCCTGCTGTATTTCATGAAGAAACGGCTCACAATGAGCATGAGCACAATCGAGGGAAGCATCACCGCAAACGACGCAGCCAAAGAGCCAAGTACAGCCAAGCCGCCATTGCCTGTGGCATTAAGCACAGCCGTATAACCCACGTATGTTGCCGAATTGATACCGATGGGCCCTGGTGTCATCTGGCTCACTGCCACAATATCGGTAAACTCGGTCGCCGTGAGCCACGCATGGCGCGTAACCACCTCGCCCTGAATAACAGAGAGCATGCCATAGCCGCCACCAAAGGAGAAGAGGCCAATCTTCAAAAAAGTATAGAAAAGTTCAAGGAAAATCATGCCTCACCTCCTTTCACTTTACCATATACAAACCCTGCTACACCTGCTGCAATTATAACAAAGATTGGCGAAACGCCGAATGCCACAATCAACAGTGCCGACAGCACCGGAATCCACGCCATTCTCCACCCCACCTTTGCACTCTTTGCCACATTGAACACCGGCACGGCAATGAGCGCCACCACAGCCGGGCGCAACCCCTTGAACACGTTGTTGACCACCTCTATGTGACGGAACTGACGGAAGAACACCGCAATGAGCAATATTATGACCACAGACGGCAGCACACAACCGAATGCCGCAGCCAATGCACCACGCACACCGCGCAGCCTATAGCCGATGAATACCGCCATATTGACGGCAAACACGCCTGGTGCCGACTGTGCCACAGCCAGCAAATCCACAAAATCACTTTTCCCAATCCAGCGGTTACGCTCAACGACATCGCTTTCAATGAGCGGTATCATAGCATACCCGCCGCCAAAGGTAAAGAGCCCGATGCGGAAGAATGTAGTAAACAGTTTAAAAAGGGATGTAGGCATTAAGAAGTGGTTTAAATCACTAAAGAGAATTAAGGAGAACTAAAGTACATTAGTGTTCCTTAATTCCCCTTAATTACCATTAGTTTACTTTATTACTTAACCTTCTCCGCCACCCAGTTATATGCGTTGCGGAAAATCTCAATCCATGGTGTCACATCATCGGCCAAATGGTTGGCTGGATATGTGGCACACTGCCATGGAAAGATGGCACGCTCGGGGTGAGGCATCATTGCAACGTGACGGCCGTTTGCGCTTGCAAGCGCCGCAACGTTGTAGTCCGAACCGTTGGGGTTCGCAGGATAACCCTCGTATGCATACTGTGCCACAATGTTGTACTTCTCGGCATCGTATGGGAGTGAGAACTTGCCCTCACCGTGAGCAACCCAAACACCAAGACGGCTGTTTGAGAGTGAACCGAAGAGGACACTGTTGTTCTCTGGGATATTCACGCCCACGAACGACGACTCGAACTTGTGCGAATTGTTGTGCAACATACGGCCGCGCTCCTCGAACTCGGGGTTGATGAGGTTAAGCTCCATCATCAGCTGGCAACCGTTACATATACCCAGTGACAATGTATCCTCGCGCTGATAGAAGCGGTCGAGAGCAGCCTTTGCCTTTGGATTGAAGAGGAAGCCGCCGGCCCATCCCTTGGCCGAGCCAAGAACGTCGGAGTTGGAGAAGCCACCGCAGAATACTATGAAGTTCACCTCGTCGAGTGTCTCGCGACCGCTGATGAGGTCGGTCATTGTAACGTCCTTAACGTCGAAGCCGGCAAGGTGCATAGCGTATGCCATCTCACGTTCGCCGTTTGTGCCCTTCTCGCGGATGATGGCCGCGCGAACGCCCGATTTCTCGCGACGGTCGGCCGACATGCCGTAATCCTTCAACATGCCGCTGAAGCGTGAAGGCAGACGGAAACGCAGAGGCTGGTTCTTGTAGTTCTTCAGGCGCTCGCTTGCACAGCCGTTGAAGCTCTGCTTGAGGTCCATGAGATATGAGCTGTCGTACCATACATCGCGGTAATGGTCGATGTCGAACAGGCGTGTACGCTTGTCCTTTGCAACGGCAATGTGACGTTTCTCGCAAGGAACACCAATCTTCACGAAGCAGATACCCGCCTCGTCAAGGATTGTCTGCATGCGGCACTTGTCCTTGTCGGCAACCTGGATAACCAACGCAGGGTTCTCGGCAAACAGCAGCTTCACGATATCCTTCTCAGCAACAGCGTTGAGGTCAATTTCCATACCGCCTGTAGTGTTTGCAAAACACATCTCAAGCAGTGTGGTAATGAGACCACCGGCCGAAACGTCGTGACCTGCCATAACAATGCCGGCCTTTACAAGCTGCTGCACAGCCTCGAACGCCTCGGCAAAATACTCGGGGTTAGCGACTGTCGGAACATCGTCACCAATGCAGTTGAGGGTCTGCGCGAATGCAGAGCCACCCAGGCGCAGGTGGTCGAAGCTGAAGTCGATATGATAGAAAGCACTCTTTGGCTCGTTGACCATAACAGGAGAAACCACCTTGCGTACATCGCTCACCTCACCGCCGGCCGATACAATCACTGTTCCCGGGCTGATTACCTTTGTACCGTCGGGGTACTTCTGTGTCATTGAGAGAGAATCCTTACCTGTAGGCACGTTGATCTTGAGGTCGCAGCAGAAGTCGCTGAGCGCCTCCACGCCACGGTAGAGACGTGCATCCTCACCCTCCTGTGAACGGCAAGGCCACATCCAGTTGGCACTGAGCGAGATGCTCTTGATGCCATTGGCAAGCGGAGCAAGGGCAATATTTGTCAAAGCCTCGGAAACGGCGAGCACAGAGCCCTTTGCAGGGTCGGCAAGACCGGCCTGAGGCGCGTGACCGATAGATGTTGCGATACCCTTTGTACCACGATAGTCGAGTGTTACCACACCGCAGTCGCTCAAGGGGAGCTGAATCTCACCCTGGCACTGCTGACGTGCAATTTTACCAGTCACGGAGCGGTCAACCTTGTTTGTGAGCCAATCCTTGCAGGCAACAGCCTCAAGACGCAGAACATCTGTCAAGTACTCCTCAATGTTCTCTGCGTCATACTCAGCATCCTTATAGTGACGTTCAACAGTCTTGTCAACCATATAAGTCTTGGGTGAAGAACCGAACATCTGGCTTACAGAGAGGTCGAACGGACGTACACCGTCGGCCTGCTCAAATGCAAAGCGGGCATCACCTGTTGTTTCACCTACCACGTACATTGGAGCACGCTCGCGCTCGGCAACCTTGCGTACATATTCAATGGCATCCTCCTTGATGAGCAAGCCCATACGCTCCTGCGACTCGTTGGCAATAATCTCCTTTGCCGACAGAGTGCTGTCACCTACAGGCAGGTTCGCCATGTTGATTACGCCACCGCACTCCTCAACAAGCTCCGACAAGCAGTTCACGTGACCTGCTGAACCGTGGTCGTGGATAGAAACAACCGGGTTTGTATCGTCCTCGCAAAGTGCGCGTACCACGTTGTATGCACGTTTCTGCATCTCGGCATTGGCACGCTGAACGGCGTTAAGTTCAATACCCGATGAGTAACGGCCTGTATCAACCGATGAAACCGAACCGCCACCAAGACCGATGCGATAGTTGTCACCGCCCATAACCACAACCTTGTTACCCTTTTCGGGAGCACCTTTGAGGCAGTCGCGGCGTGTACCATAACCGACACCTCCGGCAAGCATGATTACCTTGTCGTAACCATAGACCTCGTCGTTCTCCTTGTGCTCGAATGTAAGCACTGAGCCACAGATAAGCGGCTGACCGAACTTGTTACCGAAGTCCGAAGCACCGTTTGAAGCCTTGGTCAGAATCTGTTCGGGAGTCTGGTACAGCCATTTGCGAACAGGAAGCACCTCTTCCCATTTGCGGTCATCGTACGTACGCGGATAGGATGTCATATAAACGGCAGTTCCGGCAATGGGCCATGAACCCTTGCCACCACCCATACGGTCGCGGATTTCGCCACCTGTACCGGTAGAAGCACCGTTGAAAGGCTCTACGGTCGTGGGGAAGTTATGTGTCTCGGCCTTGAGCGAGATTACCGTTTCAATATCCTTAATTACAAAATAGTCGGGAATTGAGTGGTCGGCCGGAGCGAACTGCTCGGCAACAGGACCCTGTGCAAAAGCCACATTATCCTTATAAGCAGATATGATGCTGTTTCGGTTCTCGTTCGTAGTACGCTTGATCATCGCGAACAGGGAAGAGGGCATCTCCTCACCGTCTATAATGAATGTTCCGCCGAAAATCTTGTGACGGCAGTGTTCTGAATTTATCTGTGCAAAACCGAACACCTCGCTGTCGGTCAGCTTTCTGCCAAGCTCACCCTCGACACGGTGCAGGTAGTCGATTTCCTCCTTTGAGAGAGCAAGACCCTCCTGTTCATTGTAACTGTCGAGATCCTCGATGAACTCTATCGGTTTGGGTTCGATGTCAACAGTAAAGATTTCCTGGTCGAGACCGCGGTAGAGACGCTGCAACATGGGATCGTACTCAGCATTCTCGTCCTTCACTGCAAAATACTCCTCGATACGCAAAATACCCTCTATGCCCATGTTCTGGGTAATCTCCACAGCATTGGTACTCCAAGGAGTTATCATCTCACGACGGGGACCTATAAAAAAGCCCTCCATAGACTCACCTTCTACAGGTGTCGCCTCACCATAAAGCCAGCACAGTTTATTTATATCTGCAGCCGTCAAAGCATTTTTTGCCTGAGTTGCAACAACCGTTTGGCCCGGGGTACTGAAAAAGTAAATCATATAAGATTCTATTATGTATTGTGTTGTTTTCGCCTTAATTCGCTTGATAGGCAAAGATAGTCATAAAAAATAACATAAGGGCAAAAATGCAAACATTTGTTATCGCGCGGCATTATTTTATGCACACAGGGGAGCCGCTACGGAAAATTTGATAACTTTGCATGTAACATTTCATAAAATTAATACAAGATGGAAATTCTGCTTGGTTTGACAACACCTTTTCTTGGAACAGTTACAGGAGCCGCATTCGTATTCCTGCTCCGCGACAGGATTTCGCCTTTCGTCAACAAGGCCATGCTGGGATTCGCTTCTGGCGTAATGGTCGCAGCGAGTTTCTGGTCGCTGCTGCAACCTGCATTCGAGCAGGCCGGAAAAGGTTTTTCCAACGCGGTGCCGGTCATTCTCGGTTTCATCGGAGGTATCTGTTTCCTGTTGATGCTTGACACGCTGATACCTCACCAGCATATCGACGAAAAAGGCTCCGAAGGACCGGAATCCCGTTTGCCGCGCTCCATAAAGATGATTCTCGCCGTGGCACTGCACAACATACCGGAAGGCATGGCCGTGGGTGTAGTATTCGCCGGAGTAATGAACGGTGACACAAACCTGACCGTTGCCGGCGCACTGGCTCTTTCGATAGGTATGGCAATACAGAACATACCCGAAGGAGCCATAATATCAATTCCGCTACGCAACGAAAACAAGAGCAAGCGTACCGCATTCACATGGGGCGCGCTTTCGGGGCTCGTGGAACCGGTTGCCGCACTGACCACCATGTTCTTCCTCGAAGACAGCATGGGCGCGATGCCGGTACTGCTATCGTTCGCGGCCGGTGCCATGCTGTATGTGGTTGTAGAAGAACTAATACCGTCATCACAATCGGGAGAGCACAGCAATGTAGGAACAATAGGCTTTGCCACCGGATTCGTGACAATGATGATACTCGACTCCGCCATAGGTTAGCCCCTATGTTTAAAATTGGTTAAAATAGTGAAAACGGCAAAAAAATCAGCGTTTTTGTAAAACCACCCCGACACTTATTTTTTATAACTTTGCGACAGCTATGCCACACAAACGTGGCATAGCGTTGTTTATAAAGGAAACATACAAAACAAGCAACCATGAACCTTATACTGCTTTTCACAATGATTGTAGCCTCGATAGTATTCGTTGGCATAATCATGGTTCTGACAAGGTGGATTTCGCCGCGCAGCTTCAACAGGCAGAAGGGCGAGACTTATGAGTGCGGTATCCCCACACAAGGAAGTACCTGGATACATTTCAGGACGGGATACTACCTGTTCGCCATTCTGTTCCTGATGTTCGATATCGAAGCCGTATTCCTGTTCCCCTGGGCCACGATAGTCCATGAACTCGGGACAAAAGCGATTGTCGGAATAACATTTTTTCTATCGTTCCTCATACTCGGCCTTGCATACGCATGGCGAAAGAAAGCACTTGAATGGAAATGAGAAAGCCTAAGATAAAATCCATACCATATGAGGAGTTCAAGGACAACGAGACGCTTGAAGCCCTCATTGCCGAGGTAAACAAAGAACGCACGAATGTCATTGTCGGCAAGCTCGACGACCTGATAAACTGGGGACGCAGCAACTCCCTGTGGTCACTCACGTTCGCCACCAGCTGTTGCGGAATTGAGTTCATGTCCATCGGTGCCGCGCGATACGACTTCGCACGTTTCGGCTTCGAGGTCACGAGAAATTCACCGCGACAGGCCGACCTTATAATGTGCGCCGGCACCATTACCCACAAGATGGCACCTGTACTGAAAAGGCTCTACGACCAGATGTCAGAGCCCAAATATGTCATTGCGGTAGGAGGATGCGCCATTGGCGGCGGACCCTTCAAAGGGTCGTATCACGTGCTTAACGGAATAGACAAAATAATACCGGTTGACGTATATATCCCGGGATGCCCACCGCGACCCGAGGCTTTGATGTACGGCATGATGCAGCTGCAGCGCAAGGTAAAAGTGGAAAAGTTCCTTGGCGGAAAGAACAGGCACCAGAAGAGGAGCGAGACGCCGAATGAACCCATTACAGTAACTAACGCACCTATCAAAAAGGAGGAGAAGTGATGGATACCCGATTTGTTGGAATAAAGGAGTTCAGGGAGACGATGCTCGCCCTGCGCAGCGAAGGCATGGACTTCTTGCGCGAAATGGTTGGAATGGACTGGAAAGAGGAGGGGCTGGGTGCCATATACATGCTCGAGAACAGCAGCACACAGGAGACAGCGGAACTTGCCGTACGCACGGCAGACCGCACCACCCCGCAGATACCTACCGTCAGCGACATATGGAAGATTGCCGAAATTTACGAACGCGAGACATACGACTTCTATGGAATAGAGTTCACCGGGCACCCCGATATGAGAAGGCTCTTCCTGCGCAACGACTGGGTAGGTTTTCCGCTCCGCAAGGATTACGACCAGAGCGAGGAACTGAACCCGATAAGGCTCGAAGGCGAGAAGAACGAAGAGATACACCGCGAATATGACATTGCGGAAGAGAAGCAGCTTGCCGAACTTGTGGAGAAACTGAAGATACTGCACTACGACCAATTTGTCATAAACATAGGCCCTCAACACCCCGCGACTCACGGAGTCCTGCGTTTCCGTCTTTCGCTCGAGGGAGAGGTCGTCCGAAAGATAGACATACACTGCGGCTACATACACCGCGGCATAGAAAAACTTTGCGAAAGCAGGACATACCCCCAGCTGCTGGCATTCACCGACAGACTCGACTACCTGAGCGCGCACCACAACCGCCATGCACTGTGCATGTGCATAGAGAAAGCCATGGGGCTTGAGGTACCCGAGCGCGCGGAGTACATACGCACCATCATGGACGAACTGCAGAGAATTGACTCGCACTTGCTCATGTTCTCGTGCATGGCAATGGACATGGGTTCGATAACCACATTCATATACGGCTTCCGCGACCGCGAGAAGGTGCTGAAGATAATGGAAGAGGTGACGGGAGGAAGGCTTATCCAGAACTACAACGTCATAGGCGGTGTGCAGGACGACATAACCCCCGGCTTTGCCGAGAAGGTAAAGGAGTACTGCAAAGACCAGAAGAGACGGCTGAAGGAGTACTACGACATACTTGTGAACAACGTCATATTCCGCAACCGCACTATCGGCGTAGGAAAACTTTCGCGCGAGGACGCGATATCGTTCGGTGCGACAGGAGGTACAGGACGTGCTTCGGGATGGGCGTGCGACGTGCGCAAACGTCACCCTTACTCGCTATACGGAAAGATTGACTTCAAGGAGATATTGCACACCGAAGGCGACTGCTACGCGCGGCTCCTTGTCAGGCTTGAAGAGATTGTTGAGTCAATAAACATAATAGAACTGCTTATTGACAACATTCCTGCCGGCGAATACAAGGCAAAGACAAAGCCGATAATAAAGCTGCCCGAAGGCGAGTATTTCGCGTCGGTCGAGGGGGCGCGCGGCGAATTCGGCGTATTCATCGACAGCCGTGGCGACAAGATGCCCTACAGGGTAAAGTTCCGCCCCATGGGGCTTCCGCTCATAGCCGCGGCACAGAGCATAATGAAAGGCGGCAAAGTCGCGGACCTTATAACGATAGGTGCATCCCTCGATTACGTAATCCCCGATATTGACCGATAAAAAGAAGAAACATGCTTGACATTTCATCAATAACGACAGCAATTGACAGCTACTTGCACTCTGTACTGCCGCCATCGGCGGCGACACTCGTCGAGTGCGCCCTGATAGCCGTATGCGTTTTGGTGGCATACCTTATATTCGCCATAATAATGATATTCATGGAACGCAAGGTATGCGCGGCATTCCAGTGCCGTCTTGGTCCCAACCGCGTAGGCCCCTGGGGCATACTGCAGGTGTTCGCGGACGTGCTGAAAATGCTGTTCAAAGAGATAATAGAGATAAGAAACTCCGACCGCGCACTGTACAACCTTGCACCGTTCTTGGTAATAATGAGTTCGGTGATTACGTTCAGTTGCCTTCCGTTTGCCGACGGCCTACAGGTCCTCGACTTCAACATCGGCGTGTTTTTCATAATGGCGGCCTCATCGTTCGGAATACTCGGCATACTGCTTGCCGGATGGAGCAGCAACAACAAGTTCTCCATGATAGGCGCGATGCGTAGCGGCGGACAGATGATAAGCTATGAACTCTCCATGGGACTGAGCCTGCTCACTCTTGTCGTGCTCAGCGGCACCATGCAGATAAGCGAGGTCGTGGAGATACAGACAAAAGGATGGTTCATAATGCGCGGACACTTGCCGGCACTTGTTGCGTTCATCATATACATAATTGCCGGAAATGCCGAGACTAACCGTGCGCCATTCGACCTGCCCGAGGCCGAATCGGAACTTACGGCCGGTTTCCACACCGAATATTCAGGCATGGGATTCGGACTCTTTTACGTAGCCGAGTTCATGAACATGTTCATCATAGCCGGCATAGCCTCAACCATATTCCTGGGCGGCTGGGCACCATTGTACATTCCCGGGCTTGACGGATTCAACGAAATCATGACATACATTCCCGGGCTTGTATGGTTCATGGGAAAGACATTCTTCGTAATCTGGATTCTCATGTGGATAAGATGGACCTTCCCGCGCCTCCGCATAGACCAGGTACTTATACTCGAATGGAAATATCTTGTGCCGATAGGCCTGCTGAACCTTCTCATAATGACAATATGCGTAGTCATGGGCTGGACACTCTAAAAACACTGTATTATGGGCAAATTCAAGAACACATACATAGGTAATATCTTCTCTGCCATCGGTTCACTGGCAACCGGAATGGGAGTGACACTACGGGAGTTCTTCACCAAAAAGGTCACAGAGTGCTACCCCGAGAACAGGAAGGAACTGAAGATTCCCGAGAGACACCGCGCCGTGCTGCGCATGCCGCACGACGAGAACGGGAACAACAAGTGCATCGCATGCGGACTGTGCCAGAGCAGCTGCCCTAACGGAACAATTTCAATAACCACAAAGAATGTGGTTGACGAGGAGAGCGGAAAGAGCCGCAAGGTGCTGGTTGAATACAGTTACGACCTCGGTTCATGCATGTTCTGCCAGTTGTGCGTGAATGCCTGCCCCAAAGAAGCCATAGAATTCAGCAATGACTTCGAGAATGCCGTATTCGACCGCAGCAAATTGATAATCAAACTAAACAGATAGCATATGGACATAAACATCATAATATTTTCGGGGCTTGCTGTTCTGATGATTGTTTCGGCGATATTTGCCGTGACATCGAGCAAGATAATGCGCGCCACCACCCTGCTGCTCTTCGTGCTGTTCGGCACTGCGGGACTATACTTCATGATACATTATACGTTCCTGGGAGCCGTGCAGATAGCCGTATATGCCGGCGGAATCGTCGTACTGTTCATCTTCGCCATCCTGCTAATTGGCAAAGGAAGCGTTGACGTGACGCAGACATCCATCCGCCGGTACATTGCAGGAATGGCTACGGCACTTACAGGAATGGCCATTACCATCTACCTTATAACCGGCACGAACTTTGCCGGTGAAAATTTCTCCACAGCCGGTGTCGGCATGAAGGAACTGGGAACGGCACTTATGGGAACCGAGAAATACAACTACATACTCCCCTTTGAGGTAATGAGCGTACTGCTTCTTGCCTGCACCGTGGGAGCCATAATGATTGCACGTAAAAAATAGAAGATATGACAATACCTTTAGAATACCTTTTGATACTGTCTGCAGTGCTCTTCTTCATAGGAGTCTTCGGTTTCTTTACCCGACGCAACCTTGTCTCACTGCTTATCAGCACAGAGCTGATGCTCAATGCCGTTGACATAAACTTTGCTGTTTTCAATGCTTATTGCCACCCCTCGCACCTCGAGGGATACATGTTCTCGTTGTTCGGCATAGGTGTTGCCGCCGCCGAGACCGCTGTGGCAATAGCCATAATAATAAACGTTTACAGGAACGTGCATTCGATACATATAAAGAGACTGAAGAACCTAAAGAACTAAAGTATGGGATATACTGTATTTATACTGGCCCTGCCGCTGCTCAGTTTCCTCATATTGGGATTGCTGGGAAAGAAGATGACGCACAAAGCGGCCGGCATTATAGGAACCGTGACATTGGCGGCAACGGCGGCATTGTCGTACTGTACCGCCATAGAGTACTTCGCGGCAGGACGTGACGCGAGCGGAGTCTTTCCCGAGCTGATACCATACAACTTCAACTGGTTGCCGTTCGACGCATCCTTGAGCATAGACATGGGCATACTCCTGTGCCCAATTTCCGTGATGATGCTTGTGGTCATTACCACAATCAGTCTGATGGTACATATTTACTCGCTCGGCTACATGAAAGGCGAGAAGGGATTCCAGAGATACTACGCATTCCTCTCGCTCTTCACGTTCTCGATGCTCGGTCTTGTGGTGGCTACCAACATATTCCAGATGTATGTATTCTGGGAACTTGTAGGCGTATCGTCGTATCTGCTCATAGGCTTCTACTACACAAAGCCGGCAGCAATCGCCGCATCAAAGAAAGCCTTTATAGTGACACGTTTCGCCGACCTGTTCTTCCTCATAGGAATACTCATTTACGGATACTACACCGGCACATTCTCGTTCACGCCGCCTGCTACGGCACTTGTGGCTGCCGGTGCGATGATTCCGACCGCACTGATGCTTATTTTCATCGGAGGCGCAGGCAAGAGCGCGATGTTCCCCCTGCACATATGGTTGCCGGACGCAATGGAGGGCCCGACGCCGGTTTCGGCACTCATACATGCCGCTACCATGGTCGTGGCCGGTGTCTTTCTGGTTGCCCGTCTCTTTCCGCTGTTCATAGCTTATGCGCCCGACGTATTGGAAATCATAGCATACATCGGCGCATTCACGGCACTTTACGCGGCCATAGTGGCATGTGTCCAGACCGACATAAAGCGTGTGCTTGCATTCTCCACAATATCCCAAATAGCGTTCATGATGGTGGCACTCGGAGTATGCACAGGAAGCAACCCGGCAGCAGGAGGCCTGGGATATATGGCATCAATGTTCCACCTCTTCACCCATGCCATGTTCAAGGCTCTGCTCTTCCTTGGTGCAGGAGCCATCATACATGCAGTACACAGCAACGAAAAGATAAACATGGGAGGCCTGAGAAAGTACATGCCGATTACGAACGTGACGTTTCTCATCGCCTGCCTGGCAATAGCCGGAATACCGCCGTTCAGCGGTTTCTTCAGCAAGGACGAGATTCTGGCCGCATGCTACAGCCATTCGGCCGGGATGGGAATATTCATGAGCCTTGTGGCTGCACTGACGGCATTCTACATGTTCAGGCTCTACTACCTGATTTTCTGGGGCAAGAGCTATTATGAAGAGCAGCAGGCACTTTACGACAGCGGCAAACTCCGCGAGAAGCCACACAGGCCACACGAAGCTCACTGGACGATGACACTGCCGCTGATAATACTGGCGGCGGTCACCTGCGTGGCGGGGTTCATCCCGTTCGGCGAGTTCGTGAGCAGCAACGGAGAGGCATACACCATCCACATGGACACGGCTGTAGCTACAACCAGCGTGCTGCTGGCCATAGCCGGAATAGCCGTTGCGACTGCAATGTACATGAAGGGTGACAGCCCGGTCACAAGATGGATTAACAGAACCCTGCGCGGCCCGATAAACGCGGCATACCACAGATTCTACATGGATGAGGTGTGGATGTTCTTAACAAAGAAGATTATCTTCAACTGCATAAGCCGCCCCATCGCATGGTTCGACCGCAAAATCATCGACGGTTCGCTCGACATGCTAGCAAAAGGGACACAGAGAGCCGGCGCATTCATACGCCCGATACAGAGCGGAAACCTGCAGACCTATTCAATCTGGTTCCTCTGCGGAGCACTGATTATTCTCCTCGCATTGTTATATATGGTTTAAACACAACTGACTATGAATATACTTCTCCTTTTCGTCATAATACCGCTGCTGATGCTGCTTTCACTATGGGGCAGCCACAACCTGCGCCAGACACGTACGGTAATGGTTGCCGGCTCCACACTGCTGCTTGCACTGTCGGCATACCTGGTCATTGATTTCATATCGCTGCGCAACGCAGGAGAAACCGCACCGATGCTATACACGGCATCATGGAGCTGGTTCAAGCCGCTGAACATATGCTTCTCGGTAGGAGTTGACGGCATATCCGTGGCAATGATACTGCTCTCGTCGATAATCGTATTCACCGGTACGTTCGCATCGTGGAGGATAAAGCCCATGACAAAGGATTTCTTCCTGTGGTACACATTATTGGCACTGGGTGTTTACGGTTTCTTCATATCAACGGACCTGTTCACCATGTTTATGTTCTACGAGACTGCACTCATCCCCATGTACCTGCTCATCGGCGTGTGGGGAAGCGGACGCAAAGAGTATTCGGCCATGAAGCTCACCCTTATGCTCATGGGAGGTTCCGCATTACTGCTCATGGGTATTCTCGGAATATACTTCGGCAGCGGAGCGACCACCATGAACATTCACGAGATTGTAGCCATGGGCAATATCCCCGTAGAGATGCAACATATATTTTTCCCGTTGACATTCATAGGATTCGGCGTCCTGGGAGCACTGTTCCCCTTCCACACATGGAGCCCCGACGGCCATGCCTGTGCCCCCACATCGGTATCCATGCTTCATGCCGGAGTGCTTATGAAATTGGGGGGCTACGGTTGCTTCAGAGTCGCCATGTACCTTATGCCTCAGGCGGCAGAGGATCTCTCATGGATATTCATCATACTGACTACCACGAGCGTGGTTTACGGGGCACTGGCTGCCGTAAGACAGACCGATCTGAAGTACATAAACGCATACTCGTCCGTGTCGCACTGCGGACTGGTACTCTTCGCGATACTGATGATGACGAGAACCGCATGTACGGGAGCGATACTACAGATGCTGTCGCACGGATTGATGACGGCACTCTTCTTCGCCCTCATAGGCATGATTTACGGACGTACCCACACCCGCGACATAAGCAAGATGCGCGGCCTGATGAAGATAATGCCGTTCCTTGCAGTCGGCTATGTCATTGCCGGACTTGCAAACCTTGGACTTCCCGGGTTCAGCGGCTTCGTAGCCGAGATGACCGTATTTGTCGGCGCATTCGGCATTGACGACACGTTTCACAGGGTCGTTACGGTAATAGCCTGCACCAGCATAGTAATTACGGCCGTATATATCCTGCGCGTTGTCGGTCGCATCCTGTACGGAGAGCCCGAGAATGAAAAGCACATGAAACTCACCGATGCCACATGGGACGAGAGATTCACGGTGATATGCCTCATCGTATGTATCGTAGCGATAGGCATCGCGCCCATGTGGATAAGCAAGCTCATAGACGGAGGAGTAGGCACAGTGCTTGCCAACATAAATTAAACAAGAAAAAGCATTAACGACATATGGATTACTCACAGTTCTTTGCGATGCGCCCCGAGGTCTGCCTCATAGGAATATATCTCATCATATTCATGTATGACCTTTTCACGAGCAACAAGCACCGCCATTCCTACCACCCAATAACATGCATGCTCGTTGCCGTACTCACCGTGCTTGCCATAAGCGACCGCTCCTCGTTCACCCTGTTCGGCGGCATGTACGAAAGCAATGCGATGACAGTATTCCTAAAGGGCATGCTCTCATTCGGAACACTGCTGGTCATACTGCAGTCGTACAAATGGCTTAGCAACGAAAACACATACTACAAACAGGGAGAGTTCTACGTGTTGCTGCTCAGCACACTCATAGGCATGTTCTTCATGATAAGCGCGCGACACTTCCTGCTGCTGTTCATTGGAATAGAACTGGCATCATTGCCCCTTGCATGCCTTGTCGCGTTCGACAAGTACAGGCATAATTCGGCCGAGGCCGGCATCAAATATATACTCACGTCAATGTTCGCGTCGGCCGTAATGCTCTACGGCATAACATTCCTCTACGGAACGACAGGAACACTTTATTTCAGCGACATGGCTGCCGGCATCACCGGCGAGCCCATGCAGATATTTGCTCTGGTGATGTTCTTCGCAGGCCTCGGATTCAAGATTTCGCTCGTGCCGTTCCATCTGTGGACAGCCGACAGCTACCAGGGAGCCCCTACAGCAGTGACGGCATATATGTCGGTCATCTCCAAAGGCGCGGCCGCATTTACCCTTTTCATTGTACTGACGAAGGTTTTTGCACCCATGACAGCCCAATGGCAGACCATCATATACATAACGACCGTCGCGAGCATAACCATGGCCAACCTGATGGCCATTAAACAGCAACATCTCAAACGTTTCATGGCATTCAGCAGCATCTCGCAGGCCGGATACATAATGCTTGCCGTGATAAGCGGAACGGCAGAGGGTATGACGGCACTGGTATTCTACCTCATGGTGTATATGGTTGCCAACATGGCAATATTCTCCATTATAGAGACCGTGGAATGGAGAACCGGAACAGAAGCCAAACGCAGCACTTTCAACGGGCTGTACAGGACGAACCCCAAGCTAACGCTCATAATGACGCTTGCCCTCTTCTCCCTTGCCGGAATACCGCCTTTTGCAGGTTTTTTCAGCAAGTTCTTCGTCTTCATGAACGCATTCGGAGCAGGGTTCATGGTGCTTGTGTTCGTTGCACTCGTAAACACCGTAATCTCGCTCTATTACTACCTGCTTATTGTAAAGGCCATGTACATGAAGGAGAATACCGTACCTGTCCCCAAGACAAAGTGCGACCCATATACAAGAATCGCACTCATATTATGCCTTGCAGGAATTCTGTTATTGGGAATATGCAGTTTCATATACTCCGGCATAGAGAGCATCTCATTCGGACTATAAACAGCCAATCAAGAGCATTGCCCACAACAATAAGGAAATCCCTTGCCCGACAGAGCAAGGGATTTCCTTTTAATATCATCTATGCCAATACTGCAATCACTTCATGCCGTCCCAGATGTTGTTCCAGTCGCCACGGGCAGCGCCGGCATCCTCGGTAAAGTCGCTGCCGCCACCTTCGCTACCCTTGTCTTCATCACCTCCAACACCCAAATCTGGTGAGGTAGCAATAATGCTCAAAGGCTCAACATCAACAAAATCACATTGAGGAACAATATATGTTTTTCTTTCCATTTTCATAACCTATATATTATTTAAGCAAGAATCATTTTACCATAACCTTTTTGCCATTCACGATATACATACCGGGCATTGTAATCTCAGTGAGTTTACGTCCCTGCATATCATAGATAGCTTTCACCTCTCCGTTTTCACCTGTCACCTCATCAACACCTGTTGTTGCACCGGCAAAGCGCATGCTGAAGGCGTTCTGCGCATTGTTCTCCTGTACACGCATATATATCTTGTTTGCGCTACAACGTATGTAACCGCCTTTGTCGGTACCGGCATTGCCATCTGCGATTGTACCGTTGTCGCTATACTCCTTATACATCCAGTACATCTTGGAAACTTTGTCGCCATTTTTGCTTCCGAGCTTGTAATAGCGGTAACCGTCGGTGCACTGAACCGGGGTCTGCAATATCTTACCATAGATTATAGCATCGCCTATATGCTGCTGTATTGCCTGACCAAGTGAAGCATCACCTGCAGTAAATTTAAAAGCGAATGCCTTTGACGATGCAGGAACTTCATTGTCATCCTCTATGTAGAGTATCACAGGAGTGCGGGCCGGGATTATGTTGCCTGCTGCTGTTTCATCATCATTATCGGCAACACGGTAGAGGTCGACATAGCCACCGTCAACAGCTACTGCAGTAAAGACAGAAACACCCTCTGGTACTGTAACATTGTATGGCAGATAGAGCGATGAGAACCTGCGTGAAGAGATATTCACGTTGAACACGACATCGGCATTTTCAACCTTTTGGAAGAACCAGTCGGTTGACCAGTTGGGGCTTTGAGTATTTCCGTCACTACCCGCTTGATTAAAGCCCAATGTACCCCAATTCTCATTGGTAAGAGCCATAGCTGTATTACCGTTCTTCAATCTCTTGGCACCATCGAAAGAGCCATCAGCAACTGAATATGCCTGTGCATCCTCACCGCCCTGTTTCCAGCCGAGCGACAATGTACCAAGCGCACTCACGAACTTATACTTATCACCATCCTTAATACATACCCAGAGGTCGGAACCGTCATTAGCCTGAGTTGTTGGGAATGTGATTGTCGCGCCGCTGTTGGCAATGTAGTGATACTTATACTGTGTTTCTGTATTTGTGATAAGGTTCATAATGCGGTAAACAGCGCCGTGCTCAAGGCTGTGAGAAGGAACATAGGTTGCTTTTGCCTTAGCGTCTTCAAGTGTGGCAAACGCTGCAAACACATCGGTATCTTCACCATTCTTGTTCTCAATGTAACCGGCAACAGCATCATAAGCATTGTTATAATCAGCGGTGGCGAGATAACCCGGGACATCGGTATATTCAGGTTCTCTGCCATAAGAAGCAAAAGCCTCCTCTACTATTGCATAAGCCTCATCAAGGATAAACTTGAACTCCGAGCCATCATCGCTTGAACTGTTCCAGAAGCCCATCTTATTACCGTTTCCGCTATGGTTACTGAAATAGTTATTCTTGCCTTCGGGGCGTATATTCCACCAACCTTCGGCTGTATTTCCGACATCTACGGTTATGTACCAGTTCTGTTTGGTATACGTAGCATCATTTGCTTCTACAGCCACAACCTTGCCGGCGCCATCACTAGTATCCGCGGCAGCCAAACGCTGTGTGGTATTTGGATTTTCACTGCCGACATACGGCAAAATCAAAATATCCTCGTAGCTGTCGGTATCTGTTCCCTGCATAAAATACCAGCTCTGCGAATTTGCAGTTGCAAACTCCATTGCTGCAACAGCGACTTTTGAATCAGAAGCATCGTATTGCAGTGATGCATATTCTGCATAACTTCTGTTGATGCGTATCTTGTAAAGCACAGGGTTGTTTACATCGGTTGTGAGTTTAACAGGAATACTCTTCAATGCAATTGCAGCCTCCAACGCATCCTTTGCAGCCTGCAACTCATCAACAGCTGTATTATAAACAGTTTCCGTAACATAGAACTGGTCCTTCACTGTTGTACCATCCACAGCCTCGTTGTTTGCAGCAACCACTGTTGACAAAGGCAAGTTTGGCGAAGCATACTCCTGGGCGACAGAAATTGTTTTGCAAGCAGTCATTTCAAAGTGACTCATCGCAAAGAACGGATGCCCGTTGTAAGCACCGTGGTTATGTGTATCCTTAACCATAAAGCGTATATAGCGGTAGGCTTTACCATTGGTTATCTCTTGCGACTGGTATGTTGTAGTCATATCAGTGAGTGTTGTAATCTCCTCAAAATTCACACAGTCGTTACTTCCCTCTATGAGCATCACCAATGGAGCATTGCCTGTGTTACCGATACGCGGAGTATAACGGAACTTGAACGACAGGAGATTTGCTTCGCCCATGTCAACGCGCAAGTAGTGGTCGAGGGCATCATCGTGGCTACCAGCGACATACGAAGTGTGCAGGAATGTTGCGGTAATAGGTTCGCCACCATCGTCAACATCGAGCAATGCAGCAACACCCAAGTTGTCACCAGGGTAGTTATTTGTAGCACCCGGTGCATTACAATATATATAATAAGGTGCATTCTCGTTCTCGCACTGCAATGCAATCTTTGTTTCCGTTCCATCAATTTTTGCAACCTCGGCAACAAGAGTATTTGTTTCGGCTATAAGGTCTGTCAACGAAGTTCTATAGGTAACATTTGCGTTCTTTATTGCCAACAAAGCATCATATTGTGTTTGCAAAGCTGTGAGAGCTGCATTGTAATTATCCTCAGTCACAAACTTATCCCTTGCATCGATACCTGCCAGCAACGCAGCATTCATAGCAAACAATTGCGCACCTGTTATACCCGATGGCAGATAATCATCCTTCGTTTCAACTGCACTATGTGCATAGAGATTAAAATCGGACATATTGAAGAAACCTGCATCTGTAGCCACGGCAAAGCGTATGTAACGGTAATAATTGTCCAGTGCAACAGTAGAAGTCATCTCCCACTTTTGGTTTTGACCGACAGGCATACCCTCGCTAAGGGTTGTAATTTCAGCATACTCGCCTTCCTTGTCATTGCTACCAAGAACCTTTATTGCTGTAGGACGCTAGTTTGCATGGGTACTGTTTCGGGTTGTATAATCGATAGAGAGTTCACTGATTGCAACATCCACACCCAGGTCAACAGCAATATAGTGGTCATAACTGTTTACAGCACCGCCATCCCAAGTTGTTCCGAAGAATGTTCCGGTTTTTGCTGTGCCGTCATCGTTCTTGTCAATCAAAGCTCCAATGCCGTCGCAGTCCCAAGCTGTCGCGTTAGACCAGATATAGAAACTATCGTCTTCATCGGTTGTCTGCAAAACAAGTGCTGTTTTTGCAGTTGTTTTGTCGGCAACCTCACCAAGCAAAGTTTCCATTTCGGCAACAAGTTCTTCAATAGCAGTTCTTGAGTCCTGAGCAAAGTCAGCAGCAATGATTCCGTTAATCTTCTCGCAAATTGCTCCAAGCTCGCTTATTGCAGTCTGCAAATCAGTTGCTGTAGGATTTGCATTTTCCTGCACAAGAGGACCTGCCTCACTTATTTCATTTATAAACGTCCCAAAATCTTCCTGACCAATAGCCGATTTGTAATAATCGTCAATGACTCCGTCATTTTCATCGGCAATTTTAACATACAATGTCTGTGCCTGATATAGAAGTTCATTGAGTTGCACCTTAAGAGCAGATGTCGAACCCATTGACTCCTCAAGTGCAGCCTTTGCAGCCTGCTGGTCGGCAATCTGTGCATCGAGCAAAGCAACACTTGTTACAAGCGCATTAGTGCTCATTGACTTTGATGAATTTGTTATATGCACAGTTGTGAGCAACAATTCGTCGGTAACGCAACTCTTATATGCATTATTCACTGTAACATTCTCTTCGGTAACAGATGTCAAGCCAAATTCCGACATTGTAAAGAATGGGTGTCCGTTTTTATCATCTTCATTGACTGTAATATCGGTCACTTTGAAGCGAAGATAGCGATACTTTGTACCGGAAGTACCCAAAATTGAAGATTTATATACTGTATTGGTATTCAGGACTTCGGGTAGCGATGTCAGCGTTGCAATCTCGGTAAATGTATCTTTTGTGCTATTGTTAGCGTCTATCTCATTTGCTCCTTCAACAACCATAGTAAGCGGCATATCCTTCTTGCCTCGGGATGCTGTTGTATATGTAAAAGAGAACAAATCGATTGGAGTTGTTTCTCCCGCATCTACACGCAAGTAGTGATAGTCACCATCGTCCGAATTGGTATTCCAACGAGTATGCAGATAAGTTCCCGGATTTTTGTCTGTCAGTTTAGAAACATATTCTGCTGAATAATCAGCATTTTGCGATGCTATATACGGTGCATTACAATAGAAATTGCTTGTTGTGAGGGTGATTGGAGTTTCTACCGCTAAAGTAACAGTTCCCACGCCTTTCATAAGCGTCTCCGTTTCGGCAGCCAATTGGGCAAGCGTTGCCTTGCGGGCATCAATTGTTGCCTTGTACTGTCCATACAATGTTTCATAAGCACTCTGCAACGCCTCCAGTTTAGCATCAATATCATCGGTTGTCGGCGATATGCCGTTTGCAGTTCTCTTTCCATTGTGCAGAGCATTCATTGCTGCTGTAACGGCATCTACGCTGACTGTACCGCTATATACATCGTTGCCTGTTGCAGTAAAGCCTGTGACAGGTGTTATATCAAACTCTGCCATGTGCCAATAGCCACGGTTCGCGTGATAATTGAAACGCAGATATTTATATGACGAGAGCATCACTCCATCAAACTCCCAAGCCGTGCCGGCACTCTGCGGCATACCCGATGCCGAGCCTATATATTTGTAGGTAACATTGTCGTTGCTACCATATACATCTACACTCTTTGGGAAATCGGCACTGGCTCCCGAACGGGTTGTGTGGCTAAATGTGAAGCTTGAGAGGTCATTAGATTCGCCCAAATATACAGCCAGATAGTGAGAACCCGATGGCGGCTCACTGCTCCACTCGGTGTGGAAATAGTTTGCATTAACACCGGTTGTTCCATCGACCAGATAACTGATACTACCCTCGGAATCCTCTGGAGCATTAGACCAAAGATAGCCTGCACTGCCTTGTGTTGTTGTCTGCAATGAAAGCGGTGTGCCTTTGGCATATGTCACAGCACCAACCACCTCATCAAGCAGTTGCTCGGTTTTATTTATATATACCTCAAGGTCGGCAAGGTCGGCAATAACAGGATCGGCAGCAACAGCCGTGAGATACCAACGAGAAGCATCGGCACCGGTCTCCCAACCAACCACATTGCTCCAAGACGAGTGCAGATTCCTGTAACCGGCTGCAGGTGACAATTTGATTGCCCAGACACCATCAGCCACCTCTTCCAAGGTGTAAAGAGCACCGTTGTCCGCTTTGTCGCTTGTAGCGTTCATTGAAGCAGACTGTTGCACTGCCGGGATATATTTGTTGCTCAAAGTACGGATATTATAGACACCGGCCGTAGATGTCTCTACGAACTTCCATCTTGCATCATTGCTTTTCTGGTCAACACCACCCTCGGAGCGCACAACACCGGAACCATTCACCCACATTGTTTCGCTTGAATAGGCCTTGTTTGTTATAATATAAGTAAGTGATGGATTGAACGGAATCTTAGCATCCTTGTTCTCCAACACCTTTGTATATTCGGCATAGAGAAGGTCGTATGCGGCCTCATAGCCCGACGAACCGGCATATACCTCTTTGGCGTATGCAAGAGAACTTTCAAGGCCGGCAACCGTTGCAGGCTTGAAATAGCCAATCTTTGTATATGTATCATCAACCTTATCAACAATAGACTGTGCCTTTGATATCAACGCACCAAGCACACCCTTTTGCAATGCGGTAAGGTTTACCTCAGCTTCAACAACATTGCTTTGAGAATCGACAGCCTTAATTGTTGCATTACCCGAAACGATAGCCTCCATAGCATCATCGCTCAGTGCAAATGTAGCCTTATTGCTGAACGAGATTATCTCGCTCTTTTCGTTGACAATAAGGAAGCCGACGCCACCTGTGCCACCACTCATTGTTATCGTGCCGTTGTCCGACAGTGTTGCGGTGTAGGTTGTTTCAACAGGCACATTACCGGCTATAAAATCGGTTACCGAACCGAAATCGGAGTTCGGTTTTGTCTCGAAGTAGATTTCACGCGCAGTCTCTCCGTCGTGCTGCAGATAAGTAGCTGTATCATCATCGTCATTGATAAATATTATCGAGAGATTTTCCTTCAAAGGATTGCCTTCGGCATCGCGCATTGCCTTAACCTCGGCAATGGCCTCGTCTATCATTGCCTGTGAAACATTGTAGATAGAATTGCTATAGTCACCCACAAAGCGGTCTTCCATCACCGAGAAATAGCCGTGTGCACGGAAGAACTCGGTCAAATCCTCGCCTGCAGCCTGGCAAGCAAGTTTGTAGAAGTGCAACGTTGATACATCACCCGACACATTGTAGCCCTTTTGCATCTGTTCATTACGCAGAAGCTCGAAAAGACGAGGATAGAACTGTGTGTTATTACCGGCCAAGTGATAGTAGAGCCACAAACGGTAGTATAGATGGGTAAGTGCCCAGATATTATTGGTATATATGTCGCTGCCGTTAGTGTTGAAAGCATTCAACACACTCTCCAATGAACCGTCACTGCCATTGTAGCGCGATGTTGACATACCCTTATACCACAAAGAGATATTTGAAAACAGGTTATTTGTAACCTCGGTAAGACCATTCAAAGTGAAAAGTCCCTGATGCTGGTGACCAATCTCGTGGGCAGGTCCCCAGGTAGAACCGGCTGTATTAGGCAAGTCATAGACTGCAGCACTGAAGCCACCGATAGGATAACCTACGTGATCACCGGCACCATACGGGTTACCGCTGCTTGTTCCCAAGATAATACCGTGGTGGTTGAAATATTCGCTGTAATCGACACCCTGACAGAACTCAAGATATGTTTTATTGTCAATATTGCTTTTGTTTTCGTAATCATACATTTCGGCACGTGTACCCTCTTTTGTCCAACGTGGATAGAGGTCGTTCATCCTTTCCATCTGCAAATTGCTAACAAGACCCATTGTTGCAAGCTGAGAGTAGAAAATACGGTCCCACGCCTCCATTACAATGTTGATTTTACCGTTTGAAGGGTCGCAACCCATTCCGTAATCGGCCCAACTTTCAGCATAGCTGTATGGAGTAGAAGGGCAATTTATTGCCTCGGGTAACAAAGAGCGCAAACCGCGACCACCCTGCTCATCCTCCAATTGAAGAAGAAGTATTTCACGATGGCCGAGTATGGGCAATATGCTCAAATTGGCACGTGTCTCCATATATTCCCAATCGGTATCGGCATCGACATTCGCACCTGTATATGTCTTCCAAAGATTCTCTGCATCTGTTGTCGCGCGGAAGTCACCGCATGCATTGTAGAAACCGTTGATTGCACCACCCTCGATGTGGATTTTCAACGGCGCGAACTCAGAGAGTTTACGAGGGAACTTTTCGGTATGTGTTGCTCCGTTGGGGTTGTAGGTATCGACATTGTAGCAGATATACAACATTCCGGTAGCCCCTGTATAGTTTATGACATTCAAGCCCTGTTTCAACACAACAGCACTCTCTGTTGTAGTTCCATTTATTCGGCGGTTCGTATATCCATCGACAAGGCGCAATGTTGCACCCTCTTTTATTTCGCCCTCAACCATTACATAAAGAGTGCCGGCTGCAGGCATATATATACCTGTTGGGTTATCGTTGTTGGCATGGGAATTTATTCCAAGCCACGATGTAATGTCGCCTGCGATACTGTAAGGTTCATACATCTGCACACGGAATTTCTTGGCATATTCTGCATCCCAATTAAGGTTGTTCGCTTGTTTTGTCGCATCGGCATTATCCTCGCCCCAAGCATCACCATACACCTTATCGACCATAGCCTGCAAGCCGATTGGGAGTGCCTGATATTCACCGGTTGTTTTTGCCTCATTGAGCGAACTAAGTTTAGGAGCAACACAAGCCCCTGCACCATCATTAAACAACGCATTAAGTGCAGTAGAATAAGATGCAACCTCTGCAACTGTCGGTGCCATTTCAAGGAGTTCGGTTATCTGCTCTGCTGTATAATTGACCTTGGTTATTGTCCAATGCGAACCGGTATTGTCATTGTTATTAAGCCAGCCCACCACATTATAGCCACCATTATCACCATTATTATCATCGTGCATATGACCGTAATTATCGGAACCATTAGTCTTCAAAGTATTCAGAGTGGAATTTGAAGTCAACAACTGGAATTTATTTAACGCAGATGAATAATCATCAGTCATTCCCCATGCTGCGCCATAAGAATAAGCTCCTCTCAGATACTTACCACATGCAATATTACGCAACACATAATAATCGCCATCCTTGGTCACATACCACTCCTGAGCCTTGTCATTGGGGTCGGTTGTTTTGGTATGCACATCGTCAACACCGTCAGCCCTCAACGAGCGACCACCCCTGGCACTTTCGAACCTATAAATTTGTCCAACTTCAAGAGAGGACAACTGCGCCCACGATGTCGAACTCAACATCAGCAGCACAGCAACAAAAAGATGTGTAAAAATTCTTTTCATTTTTATATTTTGTTTTTCATTTATATTCAACCCATTACCAAGCATGCGCTTTTTAAATAATTATTTACACCATTCAAAAGCACTCGGAAAAATTGTTTCAAAAAGGCTGTATTTTTATGCGTAAAACATTACTGCACAATAGCATGCAAACGCACAAAGTTACGTTTTTTCACGCATTTTTACAATCAAAAACAGCAAATTATTCACACGCGCACTCGCTTTATATGCGAAAGGCGTTTTTTGTACAACGAACAGGGATTACCACACTGCATAATTAACCAACCGCACAAAGTAGATACAAATGACAAGAGAAAAGAAAAAACGGCACACATATCTTTGTTTACAGAGATTATTCGTATCTTCGCCAAAGTTTATTACTAAACAACAAACTATTAAGACTATGACAAAGAAATTGAATACAGGCACACTATGTGTGCAGGGAGGCTGGCAACCCAAGAAGGGTGAGCCGCGCGCATTGCCCATTTATCAGAGTACTACATTCAAATACGACACCAGCGAACAGATGGCACGCCTCTTCGACCTCGAAGACAGCGGATACTTCTACAGCCGTCTGCAGAACCCGACTGTCGATGCGGTGGGTGCAAAAATCAACGCCCTTGAGGGTGGCGTGGGCGCCGTGATGACATCATCGGGCCAGGCTGCCAATTTCTATGCGATACTCAACATCTGCCAGAGCGGTGACCACTTTGTATCGGCAACAGCAATCTATGGTGGAACATACAACCTCTTTGCCGTAACCATGAAGAAGATGGGCATTGAGGTGACATTCGTTGACGCAGATGCTCCTGCCGAGGAGATTGAGAAGACATTCCGCCCCAACACCAAGGCTCTCTTTGGTGAGACTATTGCCAACCCCGGCGTTCAGGTGCTCGACATTGAGAAGTTTGCAACCATAGCCCACCGCAACGGTGTGCCCCTTATCGTTGACAATACCTTTGCAACACCGGTAAACTGCCGCCCAATTGAATGGGGTGCCGACATCGTTACCCACTCCACCACAAAATATATGGACGGCCATGCCGTTGCCGTTGGCGGTTGCGTCATCGACAGCGGAAACTTTGACTGGGAGGCACAGCACGACAAGTTCACCTGCCTTACCGAGCCCGATGAGAGCTACCACGGACTTATTTACACCAAGAATTTTGGCCGCGCGGCCTACATCACAAAAATGGTGTCACAGGTAATGCGCGACCTGGGCGCGATGATGGCACCCGAGAATGCCTTCCTGCTGAACCTGGGCCTTGAGACACTGCACCTGCGCATGCCACGCCACTGCGAGAATGCACAGAAGATTGCCGAGTACCTGGAGCAGCACCCCAAAGTAAAATGGGTAAACCACAGCGGCCTCAAAAGCAGCAAGCACTATGAGCTCGCCAAGAAATACCTGCCCAACGGCGGTTGCGGTGTAATGGCCTTTGCCGTTAAGGGCGACAAGGAGGATGCCATCCGTTTCATGGACAGCCTCAAGTTCATTTCTATTGTGACACATGTGGCCGATGCACGTTCGTGCGTGCTGAATCCTGCAAGCCACACACACCGCCAGCTGAGCAACGAGCAGTTGCTCGAAGCCGGCATCGACCCCGACCTCATACGTCTTTCAGTGGGTATTGAGGATGCCGATGACATCATTGCCGACATTGAGCAGGCACTGGAAACTCTATAATTGAAAAGTAAAGAGCAAGGATGCTGTTCAAGGAATACGGAATAGGAACAGAAGCAAGAGCCTTCTCCACCATGCGTGGAGAAGGCTCCGGCAATTATGGAGGGTTCAGGTTACCTGGACAAAACGGGTGATAAAATTATACCTTAAAATTCTTAATGGACATTTCGGGTGATAAACATTATAATGATCAGTCATATTTCCACGAGTTGGACGCGTCCAACTCGTGGAAATAGTTTTTAATATCGCCTT
>JAZTXR010000061.1:0-16660 GCA_045636545.1 Bacteroidaceae bacterium | reverse complement strand
GGCCTCGGCGTTCATGCGCTTCTCGAGGTTTGTCTTTGTATCCCAAACGCAGTCACCCAAAAGCTCGGCGAACTTTGCTGCATGCTCGGCCTCTTCCCATGCGTAGCGCTTGAAAGCCTCGGCTATCTCGGGGTAGCCCTCACGGTCGGCCTGGCGGCTCATTGCAAGGTACATGCCCACCTCGGTACACTCACCGATGAAATGGTTGTTCAAATCCTTTATCATCTCGTCATCGCAACCCTTTGCAACGCCAATCACGTGCTCCTGCACGAACTGGATGGGACCCTCCTGCAACTCGTTGAACTTGTTTGAGGGAACCTTGCACATTGGACAACGCTCGGGAGCCGATTCACCTTCATGTATATAACCACATACTGAACAAATGTACTTTTTCATAGTCGTAAAAATTTAAGCTGTTATTATTATCTTTATTTTCAATTTTGTTTGCAGTCGCGTTTCATTTCTGAAACCATTGCAAAGTTATATTCATTTTATTTATCTCGCAAGCATTCCACTCTTTTTTTTCACAAGTATGTGTTAAAAAATACAAAATCGCTGTTTTGGCCACATTTTATGCTTCAAAATAACCGTAAAGAGAGAATTGCTATAGTTAAAATTAAAAAGAGGAAGAAAAAGGGGATGTTTTTATTTTGCGGTTATAAAATAATGACGTAAATTTGGGGGATTAATACAAATTAGCAATAAGAATACAAAATTATTAAACATAACCCAGTATGAAAAAGCCATTTAGAATCAAAATGAGAGTGTTGGCGTTCAGTACTTTGGCCTTGTTGGCCGGCAACATCTTTACAAGTTGCCGACAGGAAATTGCCGAAGAGAGCCGCTTCACATTCACCGGTGAGCTTATCGCCGACCACTTGAAGAAGGACACTGCCTACAGTTATTTCTGCGAAATTCTTGACCAGGCAAAGATTGGCAAGAAAGCCGGCAGCATGCTCACCACATTGTCCACATACGGCTCTTACACTTGCTTTGCGCCAACCAATGATGCAATCAGGAAATACCTTCAGGAGAAATACCAGGAATATCAGGCAAGTGTTGACTCAAACAAGATAGACCCGGGCTACAAGATTGTAAACACGGGTATCACATCACCATATCTCGATGAATTGAGCGACAGTATGGCAACGGTCATTGCCAAGAACCACATCCTCGAGGAAGGCTGGACTACCATTGAGGTGGGTAACGGAGCTTTCCCAAAAAAGACAATGAACCGTCGAAGTGTCATGCTCGGCTGGAGAACCGACGAAAACGGCTACAGCATTGCCACCGCCGACGGTGTAGACATCATTGAGCAGAACATCGAGACCGAGAACGGCTACATACACTGCATTGCCGGCGCGCTCACCCCATCGGACATGGCAACATCAACCCTGCTGGCATCTCAGAGTGAATTCTCACTTTTCAGCGAGGCACTGGCAAAGACCGGCCTTGACGAGTACCTGACACTCTATGACGTAAACCCGGATTATGACGGTTTAGGATTGGAGGGCTACCCGTTCAAGATGGGACAGAACACAATTGTACCCCCATATCCCGAGAAAAACAATCAGGGTTTCACTTTGCTCGTAGAGACCAACGACTTGTTCGCCGACCCAACCAAGAACTCATTCGGCATGTCTATCCAGTCACTGGACGACCTTGTGGAATTTGCCGAGAAATGGTATAAGTACGATGAGGAAATCGGAGAAGAGGAACTGAAAGAGTTAAAGAAAGATTACACAAACCCCGACAACGCACTCTACAAGTTCGTTGCTTACCACATCATTGACCGCAAGTTGCTCTACAAATCAAGCAAAGGCCCCGGCGGCTTCATCATGGAGGGTTACCAGACAATAGGTTCAGATGGCGAAATCAGCCAGAACCAGTTCGACTCAGAAGAGAATATGCCAAGAAACTTCGACCGCTATGACTACTTTGAGACAGCTTTGCCTTTCACATCCATCAAGGTAACCAAGCCTTTCACCAACCCCGGCGAGTTGAGAAACCAGCTTGTTGTAAACTATACCCAAGAGATGGGTACAAAATTTGTAAACGAAGCAATGGCACACCACACAAACATTGTCATTGAGGAAACATCGGTAACAAAAGCCCGCCCCGGATTGAGCAAATTCCAGGAGCAGGCCGTGAATGGCATGATTTACACCATTGACAAGATTCTCATCTACGATGAAAACGAAATGGCCGGCAACGTACTCAACGAGCGTATGCGCTGGGATATATTCTCACTCTTCCCCGAGCTTACAAACAATGATATACGCTGGACACCGCAGATTGACGGAGAACCACTTATATATATCCCCGACAACTATTGCAGCAGAATGAGATACAACAGCACCGACACACACGTCTACTATCTCAAACCAAACGATGCAGGTCTGGGCGGTTACGTAAACTATCAGGGCGACGAGATGTTGGTAATTGGAAAGTCTGATTTCCAGTACCGTATCCCATACGTACCTGCAGGAACATACGAAATACGTTTTGGTTTCTCAATGAGTAACATGCGAGGTATCATACAGTTCTACTTCGGTGAAGATGGCAAACTGCAGATTTGCGGTATTCCATTGGATATGAACACAAGAAACATGCAGTTCCTTGGATGGGAAGAAGAGAGCGAGAACGAGGATGAAAACCGCAAATACGACAAGGCCATGCGCAACCGCGGATTCATGAAAGCGCCTGCCAGCATCTTTGGAAGCGGCTCAGATGGTGTCAACAACTTCCGCCACTCAAACCTCGCATACCGCCGCATCGTCGGAACATACCAGATTGAGCACGGCAAGAACTACTGGTTGAGATTCAAGGATGTAACAGACGGTAAGAATGACAATGGACAGAACGAGTTCAACCAGGACTACCTGGAGATTGTCCCCACTGGAATCATCACCAACCCCGGAAAGCCGGAGGACATATATTGATTCCACACATAACACATGCAAAAACGGTTACTGCAGTTGCGGTAACCGTTTTTGCATACCCGGCAGCAGAAATATTACAACAATAAAACAGCACATAATTGCAACTGTTAGGATAAATGCATATTTTTGCAACAATATATATAATAAGGAGAAGTCAAGAGCTACTCCACCAAACAGGAGAAGAAGTATGAAGTACGGATTTATAAAAACAGCTGCAGTCGCACCGGCAATAACCGTAGCAGACTGCAATAGTAACGCACAGAATATTATAGAAAAGGTAAAAGAGTTACAGGATGAGAACGTAGAACTCATACTTTTGCCAGAGTTGTGTCTGACATCATGCAGTTGCGGCGACCTTTTCACACAGCCACACTTCATACAGAGCTGCAATACAGCCATCGGGCGCATTGCCGAAGCAACAGCCGAAAGCGATGCCATAATAGTCGTTGGCGCGCCGGTAGAGCACCGTAGCTCGCTATACGACTGCGCTGTGGTAATACACAGAGGAGAACTTAAAGGCATTGTGGCAAAACAACACCTGAACAATCGCGCTGGCGAGAACAGATGGTTCACAAGCAGCTGTTCATTAACACCCGAAAGCCATGCCACCATTGGAGGTAAAAGGATACCGTTCATAAAGGACGGGATATTCCACACCGATACGTTCTGCTTTGGCATCGAAATCGGCAACGAGGCAGCAACACCCACTGCACCCGGAGCCTTACTTGCAGCAGCAGGAGCACAGATTATACTTAACCCGGCAAGCGAATGTGCCATTGCAGGTACACACAAGAATACCCGCCAACGCATCGCCGGATTGAGTGCAAGATACAAGAGCGGATATGTATATTGCGCAACAGGATGGGGAGAATCAACAAGCACAGCAGTACATAGCGGCTACTGCTCCATTGCAGAGAGCGGGGAAATCATTGCCGAAAGCAGAGGCCTCGCGCCCACCACACAATGCGCAATATCCGACATTGACGTAGAGAAGACAACAAAGACACGCCGAGGCGACAGCTGTTTTGCACCGCACCGCCCCGCCGTTGAAATCTTCATTCCACAGAACAGCAATGGAAACATCTCACTTTCACGCAAGTTCAGCACGCAGCCGTTCATACCGCAAGGCTACACCATTGAGGAGTACTGCAACGAAGCATTCAACATACAGGCAATGGCACTTGCAAAACGAATCGTACACACCCATGCAAAAAGCTGCGTGATAGGCATTTCAGGAGGTTTGGACTCTACCCTCGCCCTTCTTGTCATAGCCAAGGCGTGCGACCTGCTGGAAATACCGCACAGCAGCATCACAACTGTGACAATGCCCGGATTCGGCACAAGCGGCCGCACCTACAACAACGCGATGGCACTTATGCAGACACTGGGTACAAATATCAGGGAGATTTCAATAAAGGATGCCTGCATACAGCATTTCAACGATATTGGACACGATATCGACAAGCATGACGTCACATACGAGAATGCACAGGCCAGGGAGCGCACACAGATACTCATGGATATCGCCAACCAGGAGAACGGCATTGTAATAGGCACAGGCGACCTCTCGGAGCTTGCTTTGGGATGGGCTACATATAACGGCGACCAGATGAGCATGTACGGCGTGAATGCATCACTCCCCAAGACATTGATGCAGCACATGGTGCGCCATATAGCAAACAGCGGAACCGACGAAAAGGTCAAGGCAACACTGCTTGACATCGTTGACACCCCAATATCACCCGAGCTTACACCGGCCGACGACAATGGCAACATAAAGCAGAAGACCGAGGACCTTGTAGGCCCGTACGAACTGCACGATTTCTTCATCTACCACTTCATGCACTATGGCTTTGCACCCGAGAAGATACACCTGATGGCAAGCACCGCCTTTGAAGGAAGATATGACAGCGCCACCATAAAGAAGTGGCTCATGACATTCATGCGCCGTTTCTTTGCACAACAGTTCAAACGCGCAGCAATGCCCGATGGCCCACAGGTCACAAGCTGCAGCCTGAACCCGCAGGGCGGATGGGTGATGACCGCTGACACCTGCAGCAACACCTGGACTGCGGACTGCGAGAAAATCCAATGACCGCAAATCAATAAACGCAATTGTATATTCTCCCAAAGAGGGAAGAGACAAGCGCTGACATTTTGGCTTATAACAAGCCAAAATGTCAGCACAAACATCATTGGTTCGTTTTTTGTTTATCCCATAACGAAAGGAGATTACAAAAAATGGATTTCAACAAATTTACAATCAAAGCCCAAGAGGCCATTCAGGAGGCAGTAAAAGTTGCCGAGCAATACGGACAGCAAGTAATAGAGCCGATGCACATACTGTGCGGCATACTAAAAAGCAGCGAACAGATAGCATTGTTCCTGTTGCAGAAAGCTGGAGCGAACATTGAGAATATCAAACACGAGAGCGATGATGCCGCACGCACACTGCCCAAAGTGAGCGGCGGTAACCCCTACCTGAGCCGCGAGAGCAACCGGGTAATAACCAAGGCACAGGAGCTTGCCAAGCAGATGGGCGACGAATTTGTCTCAGTAGAGCCACTGTTGCTTGCACTGCTCGAGACCGACAGTCCTGCATCCACCATACTCAAGAACAACGGAGCGACAAAAAGCGAACTTGAGAAAGCCATCAGCGAGTTGCGCCGTGGTTCAAAGGTCAACTCACAGACAGCCGAGGAAAGCTATCAGGCACTCAGTAAATATGCCGTGAACCTCAACGAGGCAGCAAAGAAAGGGAAGCTCGACCCCGTCATTGGGCGCGACGAGGAGATACGCCGCATACTGCAGATACTGAGCCGCCGCACAAAGAACAACCCGATACTCATTGGCGAGCCGGGAACTGGAAAGACAGCCATTGTGGAAGGTCTTGCCCACCGCATAGTACGCGGCGACGTACCCGACAACCTGCGCGACAAGCAGGTCTACTCACTCGACATGGGCGCACTCATTGCCGGTGCGAAGTACAAGGGCGAATTCGAGGAGCGCCTGAAAGCAGTGATTGGCGAGGTGACAAAGTCGGACGGGCAGATAATCCTGTTCATCGACGAGATACACACACTTGTGGGTGCTGGAAAGAGCGACGGTGCCATGGATGCAGCCAACATACTGAAACCGGCATTGGCGCGTGGCGAGCTACGCTCCATTGGTGCAACCACGCTCGATGAGTACCAAAAGTACTTTGAGAAAGACAAGGCACTTGAGCGCCGTTTCCAGACTGTAATGGTGAACGAGCCCGACAAGATGAGCAGCATATCAATACTGCGCGGCCTGAAGGAGCGTTACGAGAGCCACCACAAGGTGCGCATACAGGACGATGCCATAATTGCAGCCGTCACACTCAGCGACCGGTACATAACAGAGCGTTTCCTGCCCGACAAGGCCATAGACCTCATTGACGAGGCCGCATCGAAGCTGCGTATGGAACGCAATTCACTGCCCGAGGAACTCGATGAGATAGAGCGCCACATAAAGCAGCTCGAGATTGAGCGCGAGGCCATAAAACGCGAGAAGGACCAGGCAAAGCTTGCACAACTGGGCAAGGAGATATCGACCCTCAAGGAACAGGAGAGCGAAAAACGCGCAAAATGGCAACAGGAGAAGGAACTTGCCGACACTATACAGAACGCCAAGCACGAGATTGAAGAACTGAAGTTTGAGGCCGAGCGCGCCGAGCGCGAGGGCGACTACGGCCGCGTGGCCGAAATACGTTACGGAAGGATAACAAAATTAGAGGAGGAAATCACCGCAACACAGGCCGCACTGCGCAACGCACAGGGCACAAACGCTATGATTAAGGAGGAGGTAACGGCCGAGGACATTGCCGACATCGTTTCCCGATGGACCGGAATCCCAATGAGCAAGATGCTCGAAAGCGAGCGTCAGAAGCTGCTGAACCTTGAAGAGGAACTGCACAAGAGTGTCATTGGACAGGACGAGGCCATACAGGCAGTGAGCGATGCAGTACGCCGCAGCCGTGCCGGCCTGCAGGACCCCAAACGTCCTATAGGCTCATTCATCTTCCTTGGCACTACTGGAGTGGGAAAGACCGAACTCGCAAAAGCACTTGCCACATACCTGTTCAATGACGAGTCGCTGATGACCAGAATTGACATGAGCGAATACCAGGAGAAGTTCTCTGTATCGCGCCTCATTGGAGCCCCTCCGGGATATGTGGGATATGACGAGGGAGGACAACTCACCGAAGCCGTGCGCCGCAAGCCATACTCTGTAGTGCTGTTCGACGAGATTGAGAAAGCACACCCCGATGTGTTCAATATTCTGCTACAAGTACTCGACGACGGCCGCCTCACCGACAACAAGGGGCGCACTGTCAACTTCAAGAACACCATAATAATAATGACCAGCAATCTGGGCAGCAGCTACATACAGGAACAGTTCGAGAAGATGAACGACGGCAACCGCGAACAGCTCATCGAGGAGACAAAGGAGAACATCATGGCTATGCTTAAAAAGAGCATCCGTCCCGAATTCCTCAACCGCATAGACGAGACCATAATGTTCACTCCGCTGAACAAAGAGGAGATTGCACAGATTGTGCGACTGCAGACCACGGCCGTTGCCACCCTGCTGCAGGAGAGCGACATAACGCTCGAAGTCACCGATGCCGCAATCAGTTTCATTGCACAGGCCGGCTTCGACCCCGAATTCGGCGCACGCCCCATAAAACGCGCCATACAGCGCCACCTACTCAACGACCTCTCGAAACAGCTGCTCGCCGGGGCAATAGACAAGAGCAAGCCAATCAAGGTGGATGCGACGGACGAAACGCTCATCTTCAGCAACCGATAATCAACAAAAAAAGGATACGCGGCGCGTATCCTTTTTTGTCTCTATAAAAAACCTCTTTACTTCTTGAACAGACCGCCCAAGCCTTTGAGCAGCTTTCCGGCAGTACTTTCGGTCTCCTCGGCTGCATTTGCCGTTTCTGTCACACTGTTGACACCGCTTGTGCTTGACACTGTAGCAGATGCCGAAGAAACCTTCGACAACTTTGCACCAAGCATCATGCCATCATAGTTCTGCAACAGCGTACCCATCGCACCCACAGCCTGCATGGCAGCCTGCAATTGTCCGTTCTGTCCGCCGTTCGAGCCCTGCGAAAGTTTTGAGGCCACATTCTTTATGAACGAGAGCAACCTGTCGGCCTTGAACACGATGTTCAAAGACTGTATCTCATACGACACGTATGTCCTGATAGGCAACTGATCATACATAAAAGTAAAGACTATCACCTTCTCGTTTGCATCCAATTCATACTTGCCATTGATGTTAAAGCCACTCACATTAATGACACAAGTACCGTCCTTTGCAAATGTAAAGGAGCAGTTACCCTTTGAAACACCAATCATCGCAAGCTTTTCATCGATTTTGTTCTCAAGAGTACCAGTCACCACCGAACCGCCAATGTTAGAAAGCGCATTCTCGCTCTCGAGCACACAAGCGACACCCTCGTAGCTCCAAGTACCTTCCAAAGCATCGTATGACAAAGTCAACGAATTACCCAAAATAGTACCCAATATATTGGTTACGGCACTGCCCGCAACTGTTGACGAAACTTCACCAGCCACCTCACTGGCAGCCTTGCCCAAGAGGTCTTTCCATGATTGCGCCGATGCACCCGCAGCCACAGCAAGCACCAGTACCAATGAAAGAAGAAACTTTTTCATAGTATATCCAAAAGCATCATTCAACAACCTCAGTCTGCGCAGCCTCCTGTTCCTCGGCAATGAAGTCAACGACACCGTTTGCTACAAGGATATTGTACCATGAGTACATCTTCTTGATATGTGTGAGATATACACGCTCGCGGTCATAATCGGGGATGATAGACTCAAAATACTCAACCAGTTCCTCGGGAGTGGCCAATTTCAGGTCGAAAGGCAACACGCCATTCTCCTTCTCATAAATCTTTGCAAAGACATTTCTCAAAGGCAGTTCCTCGGTATCGGTATAGATGGCAATGTCATCAAGCATCACAACCTGATCGCTGTTATATACAGGAACACGTTTCTTTGAAGCATCGACACACTCCACAATAAACATATTACGTCCGTGCGACAAAAGACGATAGAGACCCGGCTTACCCGAGATTGTCAAAACAGTTTCAAACATATTCATATTATTCTATTTTATAATTTGTGTTTTTTCAAAAGCAGCGCTAATATACAGAGCGATTTTGTTTTTACAAAATTTTATACATTTTTTAATATTTGCCGCCACAGTCTCAAGGCGCGGTTGCAGCCTCAAACCTCCAGCAGTTCATCGAGCAGGTCCACCACTGCAGGCATCACGGCATTAGAGCCACCATTGTATATCGCATAGTCCGTCAGCAACAACAGGTCATCGGTGCCCATCTGCTTTGCCATACGGTTCAGCACCTGCGTGCGCGACATTCCGCTGCGCGACATCGTGCGTGTCACAGCCGTCTCCTTGTCGGTCCACACAAGCAGTGTCCTGTCGACCACATCGGCCATCCCCGACTCATAGAGCAGCGCCGTCTCGACAGCCACTACAGGTGCACACTGTCCCTGTGCCCATGAGCAGAAATCGGCTTTCACCACAGGATGCACCAGCGCATTCACACGCTTTGTATTTCTCTCGTCAACAAAAATACACGAGGCAAGATACCCACGGTTCAACCCACCATCAGCATCATAACACTCATCGCCGAACATACGTTTCAGTTCCTTCACAATGTGAGGATTATGCACCATCAGTTCCTTTGCACGGCTGTCACAATCATAGACCGGAACACCCATTATACCAAGCATTCGGGAAACGACAGATTTGCCGCTGCCAATACCTCCAACAACAGCAAGCTTAATCATAGCACGGTAGCATTTGGAATGAATGACGAATCGGGCAACTGAGCCTCAACACCCACCACCCTTGCATTCCTCACGAATGGCGATGCCGCAGAGACCGCGAACTTCTTCTCAAGGTCGCCCGCCTTGCCAACAACTACACTGTGTGCATAATCGTCAAAACGCAACTGCACCGAGAAGTCGGCAGGCTTTACCTTGCCGGCATTCACCTCCAGTACCTCATACTCCACATCCACGTCCAAAGGCATGAAACCAAGGTCTATGTCACTGGGAAAACCGACATACTCCACTGGAACAGCTATGCTGCCACCAACATAACGCGATACGCCCACACGCACCTCGAGCCTTTCGGGCTTAACGTCAACATACCCGCCCGGGAGGAATTCCAGTTCAAGCACTGTATCGCAATGCAAGCCGTCATAAGAAAGTGTAGGGACACGCACATCCTTTATTGCGGCAATCTCATCCACGAGCGCAGTGACACGCACCTCTTTGGGATAATACTCCACCGACACCAGTTCGCACCCCTCGGCCGTGCTCAAGTCAAGGTGACTCCTTCGCACCGGAACAACCGCCGTGGCACGCTGCACCATAGCAACAACAGAATCGGCAAGAATACTCTTGAGAGTCAATGACGGCCCCAGTTTCTCATTCACCCTGCCATGAATCACCCCCGACGACATCGACAGGCGACCGCCGTTGCGTTTCATCTCCGAGTAATCCACAGCAACATCAACCCCCTCCTTGAACAGGAAGCCGAAGAGATCCGTACCCTCACCTCTCACCATAGCGCGCAACGGCACGCATCCATCATTCTCCAACGACACACCTTGGGGTACATTCTTGACGTTTACCGATACAGAAATATCAGTCTCGTACATTCTGTTCAAGGTCAATATGAACCAAAAGACACACGAGACCAACAAAAAGAAGAGAAAGCTCACAAAGCCGCTTTCCCTTGCTTTTTCCAATGCTTTTTTAATGGAATCTATATCCAAATCCGGGAGATTTTTACTTACCCTCTTCCTTCATTGCACCGGGGTTTGCGAAAACCACCGAGATGTCAACACGCACATTCACGTTGTGTGCAACCTCAAGAACAACAACATTGCCGTCAATGCTCTTGATTTTGCCATAGATACCACCACTGGTCACCACGTCCATACCAGGCTGAAGGCTACGACGGAAATTCTCAATCTCCTTCTGGCGCTTGCGCTGTGGGCGAATCATCAGGAAGTACATGATAGCAATGATTATAACGAACATGAACAATGGGTTACCCACTACAGCGGCAATACCGCTTGGCTGTGCAGCCGCCTCACTCATTGCCTGGGCGCCTGCTTCGGCTTGCATAAATACCATAATTATATAAATTTATTTGTCAGTTTAACAATATCACTTTTCAATCTTCCCAGCCTCACGCAAACTCTTTGTTATGGCATCGAGCAGACCATTCACAAACGGGCCACTCTTGGCCGTGCTGTAGTACTTGGCAATCTCCACATACTCGTTGAGAGTGACAGAGAGCGGAATATCGTGCTGTGTCATTATCTCGGCAAGTGCCACCTGCATAATAACAACGTCCATGAATGCCAGACGCGACATATCCCAGTTCTTTGAATTCTCGCTCATCAGCCTGCGATACTCCTCGGCATTGGCGATGGCGTTCCTGAACAACCTGCATGCGAACTCCTTGTCACTGTCGTCCTTGAACTCGGGCAACAGCAGCGAGTTGCTGTTCGAGCCCTCGACAAAACGCTTGATTGTCTTTACCACAAAGGTATCCACAATGGCCTTGTCATCGTTCCAGTAGAGGCTCTGCTCCTCAATGATGTCATCCAGTTCCTCGTTTTCAAAGACAAAAGCCTTGTAGAGCTTGCGCCACACCTCCTTGTCCTCCTCATAACTGTCCACGCCCGACTCCATGTACTCCTTATAAATGTCGCTAGCCTCAATATTGTCGAGCAGACGGCGCAGGAAGTCCGAGTGGTCAACCCAGTTCAGCTTACTCTTCTCGGCAAACTTCACAAGTTGCTCAATCTGCCCCAGCTGGGCAATGAAGCGGTTGTTCACGAACTTGAGGTTAGGATTCTTGTCACTTTCTGTAGGACGCACCTTCCTGCTGAGGAATGAAATTCTGTCGGCCGCATAGTTTGTTATGCCCGGCATGAGCAGCAACAGATAGTGATAAAGGTCATACGCCTTTGAAAGGCTGAAAAACATCTCGTCCTCGGCTGCTTTCAGGCTCTTGCCACTGTTTTTGTAGTAAGCATACACAATCTGCACCACCTTAAGACGAATAAGAACTCTATTAATCATAAAACGCTTTTTCTGATATCCCGACAAAGTTCGCATTTTATTGCGACACACACAAGAAAAAAAACAAAATAATTTTAGAAGCTGTTCAAAAGCTGTTCAAAATCATGTCGACTGCCTTGCGCAATTCGCGTATAATGTAATATTCTTTTGAAAGAAATTTAAACAGTTTCTTAAACAGTTCCTAAAACCCTCAAACCATTTTTCACATTTTCATTGGTTATAAACAAACATATATTACCTTTGCAAACGAGTCCGTTGGACAAGGTATGAACCCAAAACAACTCAAGTTATGAAAATAGCAGTTGCAGGAACAGGCTATGTAGGCCTCAGCATCGCCACACTGTTGGCACAGCACAACCAAGTTACAGCAGTCGATGTAATCCCCGGGAAAGTCGAGAAAATAAACAACCGCATATCGCCCAGCCAGGACGATTATATCGAAAAGTACCTTGCCGAAAAGACACTGGACCTCACAGCCACTCTTGACGGCGCGGCCGCCTACCGCGATGCCGACATCGTTGTCATTGCCGCCCCCACCAACTACGACCCGCAGAAGAACTTCTTCGACACCCACCACATCGAGGATGTCATCGACCTTGTGCTCGAAGTAAACCCCAAAGCCACTATGGTCATCAAGAGCACCATCCCCGTCGGCTATTGCCGCAGCCTGTACGTAAAGTATGCAAAGAAATTCAAGGAGACAGGCCGCGACACCACCCACAAGTTGCGTCTGCTCTTCTCGCCCGAGTTCCTGCGCGAGAGCAAGGCACTATATGACAACCTGCACCCAAGCCGCATCATCGTTGGCTACCCCAAGATTCTCGAAAAGTTCGACGAGGAGAACCAGGCCATCAGAGCCATTGCCGGCGACAATCTGGAAGAGGCCGCACACACATTCGCCGCACTGTTGCAGCAAGGCGCAATAAAGCAAGACATCCCCACCCTCTTCATGGAACTCAAGGAAGCCGAAGCTGTAAAGCTCTTTGCCAACACCTACCTTGCACTGCGCGTGAGCTACTTCAACGAGCTCGACACATACGCCGAGATCAAAGGCCTCGACTCCGCCGCCATCATACGCGGTGTGGGTCTCGATCCCCGCATAGGCGACCACTACAACAACCCCTCCTTCGGCTACGGCGGCTACTGCCTGCCCAAGGACACCAAGCAACTGCTCGCCAACTACCAGGAGGTGCCACAAAACATGATGAGCGCCATTGTGGACAGCAACCGCACACGCAAGGACTTCATCGCCGACCAGGTACTGAGCAAAGCCGGTTATTACGACTACTACAGCCGTGGCGACTTCAACGCCGAACAGGAACGGCAATGCACCATAGGCATCTACCGCCTCACCATGAAAGCCGGCAGCGACAATTTCCGTCACTCGTCAATCCAGGGAGTAATGAAACGCATCAAGGCCAAAGGGGCCGAAGTCATCATCTACGAGCCCAGCCTCGAGGACGGCACCACCTTCTTCGGCAGCCGCGTGGTCAACGACCTTGCCCGCTTCAAGCAACTCTCGCAGACCATCATCGCCAACCGCTACGACACCACGCTCGACGATGTAAAGGAGAAAGTATACACCCGCGACATCTTCCGCCGCGACTGAACAGTTTTTTTTGCATTTTCATTGGTTATCAGTAGCACATATATTACCTTTGCAAAAAACGAGACCCATACAGAATCAATATGATATACCCCATAGGCAAACAGAATTTTGAGAACCTGCGCAATGAAGGCTATGTCTATGTAGACAAGAGCGCCCTCATTTACAAACTTGTAAAAGAGGGAAGTGTCTATTTCCTAAGCCGCCCGCGAAGGTTCGGGAAGAGTTTGTTGCTCTCCACACTCGAGGCGTATTTCACAGGAAAGAAAGAACTGTTCAAAGGCCTGGCCATTGAACAGCTCGAGAAAGACTGGTTAGAATACCCTGTGCTGCACCTGGACTTGAATGCGAAGAAATTCGACAAGATACAGGACCTCTACGATATACTCAATGCACAGCTCTACAATTACGAGACTTTGTATGACAGCAAGCCCGTAGACACCAGTGTAGAGGGACGTTTCCGCGCCGTCATCCGCGCCGCAAAACTCAAGACGGGGCGCAATGCCGTCGTACTCATCGACGAGTACGACAAGCCCATCCTGCAGGCCATAGGCAACCCGGCATTGCAGAACGAGTTCCGCAACACCCTCAAGGCGTTCTACGGAGTGCTCAAGAGTGCAGATGCAGACCTCAAGTTCGCGCTCCTCACCGGCGTGACAAAATTCGGCAAGGTAAGTGTCTTCAGCGACCTCAACAACCTCAACGACATCTCCATGAGTCCGCGTTTCAATAATATCTGCGGCATCACAGATGATGAGCTTCACCAGGTGTTCGACAGCGAGATACAGTTGCTTGCCGACAGCAATGCCCAGACAAAGGAAGAGGCATACGCCACGCTGAAACGCAACTATGACGGCTACCACTTCTGCTACTCTACCGACGGCATATACAACCCGTTCAGCATCCTATGGACCTTGAACGAGAAGAGGTATGGCAGCTACTGGTTCAACACAGGCACACCCACATACCTTGTAGAGCTCATAAAGAAGGCCGACTTCAACATTGAGGAGCTTACCGACTACGTGGCGAGCGAAGACCAGCTGAACAGCATACACGTGGATGACATAGACCCTATCCCCGTGCTATACCAGAGCGGTTACCTGACCATTGTGGATTATGACAGCCGTTTCGGGCTATACACGCTAAACTATCCCAATGAAGAGGTAAAGGCCGGGTTCATCAATTTCCTCTTGCCGTTCTATTCAAAAGTCAAGGAGAAACAGGCGCAGACCATCATAAGCAAGTTTGTAACATCCATTGAAAGAGGCAAAGCCGATGACTTCATGCACCAGCTGCAGAGCCTCATGGCAGGAACACCCTACGAACTGGTAAAAGACCTCGAGAATCACTACCAGAACGTCATGTACATCATCACCAAACTCATGGGACTGTACGTACAGGCCGAGTACCGCACCATCAACGGGCGCATTGACCTGCTTATAGGCACCAAGGAGTATCTTTATATCATAGAACTAAAGTTTGGAGGCACTGCACAACAGGCCATGGAACAGATAAAGAACAAGGAATACTCACTCCCATTCGAGCAACAAGGCAGGACAATAATAAAAATTGGAGCAAACGTATCAAGGGATACACGCAATATAGAGGATTGGATAATAGAATAACAACAACTGCAGAGTAAAAAAATATATAAAACTTACAAAAGGCACATCCCATGTGCTTTTTGCGTTAAAAATGCGAAAACCCCAAGCCCCCAAAGAGGAAGTACCAGTTGGGGGAACAAACAAGCGCTCTGATAATATAATGAAGCAGCTACAGAGTGACCGAGGATTATGCTGGTCTCAACTTTCAACCCTTCATATTTCAGTTCGATATATCACCACTTGATATATATAAAAAAGCAGAAGGTTCCCGGCGCGCAATTGCGCGCCGGGAATTATTTTGGGGAATAACATAGCAGTTGGCCCGAAAATGTCATCCGTACACACATTCTTGATTAACGTTACAAATCATTCGGCCCTTCGCCATGTATTGCACAAATACCGCAACTTCTACCTCGGCAGACTTCTTGAGATTATTTACAAGAAACTCTGAAGCAGTTTAGAAGCAGCTGTTTAAACTTTAATTATATTGGGTCAGGACTGCCTGGATTTCTTTCAATGGGTTCATAATGATTATTCGCATCGAAACATGATGCACAAGTACCAGGAAAATCCGAAATTAATCGAGCTCTAACAGAATCTATACCTTTAAATACTGTAAACCATATAGACCATTGCCCCTTATCTTTAACCCTGGAGATAATATCATCTTCTGTTATTAAGCGATCTAAAAATTTTAGTTTCCAATCTGTTGCCAACTTCCAAGCTTCATAACGATATTTCCATCTAAAATCTTTCGGAGTGGGACCATTGGCATCCCCAGGGTATCTATGAAGTCCTGTCAAATCCAACAAATTTTGGGCTCTAACTTGAGACAACGCAGGAATACTATCATTTACCTTGACTCTTCCTGTTTCATCATAGACAAAACTATAAAAAGTATTATTCAAATGTGGCCAATGAAAATCATCATTTATCACTTCTACACCTTTAACCGTATTGCAAATTTTACAGCATAACAGAAAATTATTCCACGCAGTACGAGAACCACCTTTAGCTTTGGCTGCCATATGTTCTACTTCTAACGAATGGATCTTCTCATATCCCTCACAATAAGAACAATATTGACCGATATTACTAGCTAATGGAAATTTAGCATCGCCATAATCGGGATAGTTCTCCTGTATAATATGCTTGATCTCTTGATTATTTGAATCAGTGTAACGAACAATGTCGCCAGGTTTCTTCTTTTCAATAGGTCTCATAACTACTTCACTTTTGCCTTAAGTTCTGTTCTAATAAGTGCAAGATATGCAGGATCATCACTAAACTCAGCCTCAATTTCATCAAGCTTAGCTTTTA
>JAZTXR010000060.1:0-33415 GCA_045636545.1 Bacteroidaceae bacterium | reverse complement strand
GCTGGTCCATGATACGGCCTGCACGGTTGTATCCGATAGAGAACTTGCGCTGGATGAGTGAAGTGGATCCCGATTGGTGTATGACTACCAGGCGTGCCGCATCTTCAAACATGGGGTCAAGGCGTTTCAGGTCTACATCGTCAAGGTTGCTTCCGTCGCCCACATTCTCATCTACATATTCAGGTAGATAGAATGCAGTGGGATATCCTTGTTGCTCGCTGATGTATTTGCTGATGCGCTCTACTTCGGGCGTGTCTACAAAGGCACATTGTACACGCACGGGGTCGCTTCCCTGGAGGAAGAGCATGTCGCCCTTACCGATGAGTTGGTTAGCACCAGGACGGTCAAGGATTGTGCGTGAGTCTATCATGGCTGATACGCGGAAGGCAATACGCGCGGGGAAGTTGGCCTTGATAGTACCGGTGATGATGTTTGTGGTGGGGCGCTGTGTGGCGATAATCATGTGTATACCCACGGCACGTGCCTTCTGCGCTATGCGGGCAATGGGCAGCTCCACCTCGCGGCCGGCAGTCATCATCAAATCGCCATACTCATCAATAATCACCACTATATATGGCATGAAGCGATGTCCCTTTGTTGGCAGCAGCTCTTTGTTAAGGAACTTCTCGTTATACTCCTTCACCGAGCGAACAGAAGCCATCTGCAACAGTTTGTAGCGGTTGTCCATCTCCACACAGAGCGACTTAAGAGTGCGCACCACCTTGTTCACGTCGGTGATGACAGACTCATCCTCGCCCTCGAGCTTTGCGATAAAATGCTTCTCGAGCACACTGTAGAGGCTGAGCTCCACCATCTTGGGGTCGACCATCACGAACTTGAGATAGGCCGGGTGCATCTTGTAGAGCAGCGATGTGATTATCACGTTAAGACCCACAGATTTACCCATACCTGTCGCACCGGCTACAAGCAAGTGGGGCATCTTGGCCATATCGACCATATACACCTCGTTCGATATTGTCTTGCCGAGCGCAAGCGGAAGCGCCATGTCAGTCTCCTTGTACTTGCGGCTGTTGAGCAGCGACATCATGGGCACAATCTGCTTGTGGGCATTGGGAACCTCGATACCGATGGTACCCTTACCGGGGATTGGCGCCACAATACGTATACACAGTGCCGAGAGGCTCATTGCTATATCATCCTCAAGGTTACGTATCTTCGATATTCTCACACCTGGCGCGGGGGTTATCTCATAAAGGGTGATTGTGGGACCCACGGTCGCCTTTATCGAGCTGATTTCAATGCCGAAGTTCCTCAACGCCTTGACGATGTTGTTCGCGTTCTCGGCCTGCTCGTCCTTGTCAATCGAGTGCACACCCTGCTCATACTCGTCGAGCAGGTCAAGTGTAGGCGGTTTATAGAAACTCAACTCGTCTTTGGGATTAATCGGGCGCAACATACGTCCGCCCATATCGTCATCGCCGTCGGCCGCCTCGACCTCCATCGACAGGCCATCTTCGCCGGTCTCGACCATCTCGCCATCGGCCTGCCCATCAGGCGCAGCAGCACGGCCAATGGCATCGAAACGGCGGGCAAGTTCAAGGTCGGTATCCTCTTCGTCAACTTCAGCGGGTTCGTCGGGCTCATCGCTATCGTCACCATCAGCGCCGGCAACAATGTCGTCCAGAAGAATGACATCCTCATCGGCAGCACCCTCTGCCGCAGAAACAAGTTCAACAGGCAGCACCGCGCTGTCTTCTCCGTCGTCTTCCTTTTCATCTTCCTCCTCGGTATCGTCCTCATCCTCTTCTGTAGCATCGGCAGCATCCACAGCCTTGCCCTTTTGGGTAAAGCTAAGCATCTTCTGCAAGTAGTCTATCGTTCTGCGCGATATGTATATCATGAACAGCAATGCCGACAGGAGAAGCACCAGCACAAGCCCCACTACACCAAGCATCTCCTCAATGTAGCCACGCATAAGTTCGCCATTGCGGCCACCGGGCAGCATATAGCTGTCGGCAAAGGCACCTGCAAAAAGGGAATCGAAAAATATCGAGCTCCACACAAGTGCAAAAACAGTCATCACGCCCCAACGTCCCAGACGCACCTTGCGCAGGTTCATGAGCGAGAGCGAGAGCATCACAAGGAAAGGCAGCACAAACAGCGATGCCCAACCGAAACAACGGTTCATAAAATATTCGGCAACCACTGCACCGCCCTTGCCCGATGTGTTGCCGGCCACCTCGCCGGTTGCAACAGACTCCACTATTGTCTGGTCACCCCCGCCGGCCAAGAAGAACGATATGAATGAGCTTGCAAGGAATATGGTCACTCCAATGCAAAGCAGACCAAGCACAAAACGCACGGTCTGGTTGGCGAAAAAGTATCTCGCACGCACCATCATCAACTTGAACTTGAAGAAAAAGCTTTTGTTTTCTTTCTTTTTTGCCATATATTCTGCTGTGTTTCTGCTTCCAAAAATTCAAAAAGTGGCACACCCGGCCACAGTTAGATGCGAAGATACAAAAAAAACAAATACCATTTATCCACTCCTCCGCTATTTTTTTGTAACTTCGCGGCAAAATGACAATACAAGGGAAATATGAACGGAACAGAGGATATAGTTTTTTCGCGCAACACGGTTGAGTTTGTGACCGTCGCAGCGGAGTTCTGCGCCTACATAGAGCGCAGCAACGAACACAGCCGCAAGGATTTTGTCGACACGCTGCTCAAGCTGCTGCCGTTGCTCTACATAAAGGCGCAGATGCTGCCCGACGAGGAGAGGACGGGCGAGGACGATTTGGAGGACTTTGTATCGGAGGACAGCTATGAGGTGGTGCGCATGACGATATTCGACCTGCTCGCCGACAAGGATGCATACCTCGATGTCTTTGTGAGCGACATGAAGTACAGCGACACGCCCATCACCAAGAGCATATCGGAGGACATTGCCGACATCTATCAGGACATAAAGAACTTTGTGTGCCTGTTCCAGCTTGGCATCAACGAGACGATGCACGATGCCATAATAGAGTGCAACGGGCACTTCCGCCAGTACTGGGGGCAGACACTCACAAACACATTGCGTGCATTGCACGACATCAGATACAACACATCACTTGATGACGAGGAAGAAGAGGGAAATGAGCTATAAAGCACGAATTGAGAAGACCGAAATAAGCACCATGCCCACCATTGCATTCGATGGGCGCATAATAACCATTGACACGGCGGCAGCCGTTGACCAGGCCGTCAAGGCTCTGTCACAGGAGAGTGCCGTGGGCATTGACACCGAGACACGTCCCTCGTTCCGCAAGGGAGTGCAGCACGATGTGTCGCTCATACAGCTGTCGACAGCCGACACCTGTTTCCTCATACGTCTGAACCGCACCGGAATGCCCGACTCGCTGGTCGCTTTCCTGGAGAACAGGGGGATAGCCAAGATTGGCCTCTCGCTGCATGACGATTACCAGGCGCTCTGCAAACGCCGCAGGTTCAAGGCCGGCAGCTTCATCGACCTGCAGAACGAGGTGGAGAAGTTCGGCATTGAGGAGAAGAGCCTGCAGAAGATATTTGCAATAATGTTCGGCCAACGCATTTCAAAGAGCCAGCAGCTGAGCAACTGGGAGAATGACGTGCTCACCGACAAGCAGAAGCTATATGCCGCCACCGATGCATGGGCGTGCCTGAAGATATATAACGAACTAAAAAACAATTGAGCGAATATGGAAAAAGCCGTAATACTGAAACGTGGCAAAGAAGAGTCACTGCAACGCTTCCATCCCTGGATATTCTCGGGCGCAATACAGCGCATCGAAGGCAAGCCCGAGGAGGGCGATGTTGTGACCGTGTACACCAACGACCATAAATTCATAGCCCGCGGACACGTGCAGGTGGGCAGCATAGCCGTTCGCGTGCTCACCTTCAACGACGAGCCCGTGGACCAGGCGTTCTGGCACCGCCGCATAGCGACGGCATTCGACCTGCGCGAACGTACCGGAATATCGTCACGCGAGGACAACAACACCTATCGCCTTGTACACGGCGAGGGCGACAACCTCCCCGGCCTCGTCGTCGACATATATGGCGACACAGCCGTCATGCAGGCCCACAGCGTGGGAATGCACGTGTGCCGCATGGAGATTGCAAAGGCAATGCAGGAGGTACTGGGCGACAGACTGAAGAACATCTACTACAAATCGGACACCACCCTCCCCTACAAGGCCGACATAAACAAGGACAACGGCTACATCCTGGGTGGCAATGCCGGCAACATTTCAACCGAGTATGGGCTCAAGTTCCACATCGACTGGCTGCGCGGACAGAAGACAGGCTTCTTTGTCGACCAGCGCGAGAACCGCTCACTGCTGGAGAAGTATGCCAAAGGGCGCAAGCTCCTGAACATGTTCTGCTACACCGGCGGTTTCTCAATCTACGCCCTGCGCGGCGGCGCCGAGATAGTACACTCGGTCGACAGTTCGTCAAAGGCCATAGACCTCACCAATGCCAACGTGGAAATAAACTTCCCCGGCGACACACGCCACACGGCGTATGCAGAGGATGCTTTCGACTTCCTTGAGCGCATGGGCAACAACTATAACCTCATAATCCTCGACCCACCGGCATTCGCCAAGCACCGCGACAGCCTGCGCAACGCCCTCATAGGCTACCGCCGACTAAACGCAAAGGCGATAGAGAAAATACAGCCAGGCGGCATACTCTTCACCTTCTCATGTTCACAGGTGGTGAGCAAGGAGAATTTCCGCACAGCAGTGTTCACCGCAGCGGCAATGGCAAAGCGCAACGTGCGCATCCTGCACCAGCTCACCCAGCCCGCCGACCACCCCGTGAGCATCTACCACCCAGAGGGCGAATACCTCAAGGGTCTGGTGCTGTACGTGGAATAAACGGGAGCATACATCATCCTGTTACCCCGGAGGGCGAATACCTCAAGGGTCTGGTGCTGTACGTGTAGTAAGGATTATAACCAAACGCTACACAACGATGCCGAGTCGAAAGTTTTGACTCGGCATCGTTGTGCTCACATAGAAGCAAACAAGAAAGTGAGAGTGACCCAAAAGTGTTTTTTACTTCGCGAGAATTGAATATTTGAAAATATTACTGTCCGCTAAACACTATCATTCTCTCCCAACTTACTGAAATAGAGAAGTTGGGAGTCTTTTTGTTTTAGACAAGCCTCCTTAATAGTTTTTACATCTCCTCTGGAGGTGGTTCAGAAGCTTCTAAAAGCATTAGTCTAAGATCTTCATCCGGTTTATTAAAGAATGTTTTTATGTTGAGGTAGTACATCAGTACTATTCTCACCATCGTTGCCAGCCCCGAAAAGCTCCATTTTCCCTCAAGAGAGCTTTGCAGCAGCGATAATAGCATATTTGCTATGAGTGTCACCCATATCTGAATCTTGATTGCGTTTGAACTCTCTCCATAGAAATACCTCAAAGGAAAATTCTGCTTGATCTGCTTGAAAAGTGATTCAATTTGCCAACGACGACGATAAATATCCACGATTGTTTCCGGGTGCATATAGCATAGTAAGAAGATGTGTGAACCCATCAAAGCTTTTCACGTACCTTTCACCGCCATGGTTGCGGCTGAATTGAAGATTTTTGACTTGTCTAACAACTTTATTAGCTGACCGTATACCGGCTGTCCGAAGAAATGTGTACTTTTGCCCATGGTTATTATACAGTTTGTTGCAAAACCCCAATAACCAAAAAGGGCTTAAACCTGCAAATGGAATCAGCCCTAATTTTATTTATTTGAAAAAAGTATTATCGGACACCAATATATTTTGATAAAGACTATAGAGATGCTAAACAGTACCGTTTCCTCATTGTCCGCCACAAACCGTTCCCGCTAGAAAAGCATTGATGAACTTACGGCACAGGTCGCCTGGCTCAACCGTCAACTCTTCGGCCGCAAATCGTTGGAACCGGCAACATACGACCCAACATGCCCGACCTATTCAGCGGACAGCTGCCGGAAAATGCTTCCAGAATCATGGAAGCCCGCGACAAGGTAGCCGAATCTCTTCCGGGAACAACGGTTCGAGAAGCGGTACGGTAATAGAGAAACTCACAGAAGGCTTTTACGGTTTTTTCCAATATGACGGTTTTGACGGCTACGAATCAGCCTTCAAGACCCGAAGGACGTACACATAGTCAACTGCATGGCTCATATACGCCGCCATTTTGAACAGGCGATAAAAGAGAACAGAGAAATGGCATAGCATGCACTGAAAGAGATATAGCTTCTCTACAGTATAGAACATGACTGTGACGGTAGTGAATCTACCGCCCTTCGAAAAAAGCAGGAACGTCAGGAGAAATCAAAACCCATAATGCAGGCGCTCAAACTTACATACAGACCTTGCATGCGGTTTCCGTCCGCCAGGCCAGACTTATGCCACCGGCTTCCTTCAGATTCCAACTCACGATGTACACCATTGCCTTTGGCTATATGCTTCCAGCCATTGGGACACATTAGGGACATTCACCCATCAGAACATGCCCTTGCTGGGCGTACTATCACGGCCCCATCTTATCATTGACAAGACGGGGCACGCAAGTTACCAACCGGTTATCGTTATGGTTTTTCACTTCTTTCAGAATCCGGAAGAGAATCAATTCCATTAAACAAATCCGTCAAAAAGGGAACAGTCATCAAATATATTTGCATTTATATGCTTCAAATAATCACAGAAATCATTATCCGAAACCATTCTTCTCTCATGAGCTGTAATAAAATGCAATCTTTGGTCACTGAATTCATCATTCAGGAAACAGGAACGATTAATCATATCCTTATAGGTTCTTCCTTCTTCGTGCATTTCCTTTGCTTTGTAATAATACCGACTTACGTTTGTCCAACTTATCAACTCAAAGACATCAGCGGAATAGACGCCGTCAATACGTCCGTAAGTATCCTTTAAGAAAGGCCATTTGTGTAATAGTATCCGTTTCCACTCCAACACACACATCATTCTATGATATATATCTGCAACATAATAATTGGTTAAAGCATAATTCTCACCATACAATTTTATCAATGATATGGCCTCATACAATTTTTCAATCGTGTCATACAAGAGAGCACATATTTTATCACGTTTATTTTTATAATCAAAAGCCTTGTCAAGATTATCAATTTGCTTTTGAATTCTTTTACAAACATCCAAGAATGGTAAATTATCCGCAATGTCAACAATCAATTGAACCTCCTTTATATTAACCTCAGACATAAACTTCAGCCATTTTATGCGGTTCAATACACTGCTGAAATTATCATATCTTATTTTTCCGAATATCTTCTGGAATTCAGCCACCATTTGTCTTGTGTTGACCGCATTCAGTTTGATACCCAAATACATCAAGATAGCCTCTTGCGATTCATCGTACAATAGATTACGGCAGTCCAACAACTCCATAGAATTATATGTAACCAATTCATCAGCATCAAATATCCGCATCCAATTTGTAATATCCTCAAAATGTGCCTCTTTGAACGAGGTTCGCTTTTCCTGAATTGAATGCCCGGTAAAATACCTTGCAACTTTTTCAAGCATACTTCTTTTGGTTAGAGTATCAAGTTTCGGCATATTATATTTAAGCAGCATCAATATTCGATAACACTGGAAACTGGCCATACTGTTTGAAGTACCTTTCTTAAAACACATATAGGCAAGAAGATAATATGACACGACTTTTATCAGTCTATTACTTTCATAAATCGATACAGGACTGTCATAGAACATCTCTGATAGGACTTCTATAATACTATCTTTTTTTGTCTCTCTATGTTCCACAAAATTGAACAGGAAACTGAGCAATCCATCGCAATAAATCTCTGCGCTGTCTATCTCTGCCAAAATTTCATCACCAAGGTTTGTCAGTACTATTGCCAGCAAATGAAATTTACCTTCGTCCCAATTCCCATAACCGTTCTCCCTCCATTTTTTAAGTGAAGCTATTATTCCCTTCAATGTACACTCCCCTCTATCTTTTCCATACAGCAACACTCTCAATGCAAACAAATAAAAATAATAGGCATCACGTGTCTGCTGCTTACAAACTAAATGAGAAGCATCAACATCAGAATCCTTTTTTTCAAAAAAGTAATCCGCATATAATTCATTGAAAAGGACCTCATTTTTTATAAATTGAGAATTTTTATAATAAAGGATATCACCAACCTTCAAAAAGAAGTTCGAGACAATTATATTCAAATTCTCCTTGTTCATCATATTGGAAAGATAACGGAACTCCTTAATGCCACGCTTCAAATCGGTAAGTTGCAAACCACCCGTCTGTACCTTCTCCAATATCTGCAATTTAGCCAATATTGGAAGATAAAGCAACCTCAATGTATCGAAAGGGGCAATCTTGCTCAAGAAGTTGTGAATAGCCGGATGTAGATTTTCAATACTATCAACTGCTTCAACTAAAGTATTCTCATTCTCTACCTTAATTTTATTGAAATACAATTGAGGCTCGTCATTATCCAAGGAACAAAGGGATTTTACAATCATTTTTCCAGAACTACTCTCCTTGGTTATCAGCCCAAAGTTATTTATATCAGTATTCTTTGAAGCAATAAGAAACTTGACACATTCTACATATACCAAAAGAGCCCTGTCATTTTGATTTTGTTTTTCATAAGCAACACCAATGCTCAACATTGCTTTCATTAACAACACAATGTGCTCGGATGTCATCTCTTGAGGTTTAATAGTGTATAATATTGACACAGCCATATCAAATTCCACAATGGCATCAGCAACCTCCTCCTCATACAGATACAGTTCACCCAAAGTAAGATGTATTGAAGCCAACTCTTCAATGGTGTTTGTAGCCGGTATATTATCTGAAACATACTCTTTTCTTATCTTTTCAAGTTTCCTTTGATAATATTTCTTTACAGAATACGTCTCGTCCAGTGTAAAATTAAAGAATGCCGATGCTATTTCAGAAACACGCGTAAGGAAAGAGACCTCAAGCGCAATCTTTTTGTAGAAACGGAAGTCATACAAACCGCTACTTATATTCTTCAAATCATTCTGGGATATATAATGCAGCATATCATTTATATGCTCACGAAGCTCAGGTACTTTATTGACATCTATTATTTCTGGAGATGCCTCAAGAGCGCGCCAACTGAAAGAGTTTCTGTGGAATTTATATAAATGATCCAAGAAGAACATTGATGTCACCAACAATTTGTCGCCATACTTATGCTTTTGTCCTCTGTCAAAGCGATATACGACAGGCAACACAATACGAGACATCAAAGCGAACATATACATATCATAATAATCGAAACTGAGGAAAAAATCACCATTCACAGTTTCTACTTTTATGGAGCGACCCAATTTGTCTGCATTATACTTCTGCTCCATTTGTCTCCTGTTTATAATATGCCGTTCAAACAAGTTGACCATTTTCTTTGGTGCTCCCTTACTTGCATAGGTTAGATAGACAATGAAATTATAAAGTTCTATAACAGTCTTCTGTATAACCAGCTCTCGATTTTCAAGATTACTGTCCAAAGTCTTTTCAAGATATCTACGGTAATTGTCAAGGTACAGTTCACCTGTTGCATACATCTCAGGTATCAGACAACTGCAGACATACTGTTCTGTCAGACTGAATATGTCATGTTTCCTGTCATCTGCAGTATCTGTCATGAAACTTGGAACAACAATAACATCATTGAATATACTGCTTAGATAATGGCTTCTATCTGAAGCATCAGCTCTGAAGGCCTCATACAATTCACGTCCTGCAACAAAAATGAATTTGGACTTCATCGTTGTTAGCAGATACTTAAGACCGGACAACAATGTATACACGGCCTCCCTACGCTTGCGTATACTGTCAGGGGAGAATGTGTCCGATTTTATAAAATCCTCCTGTTTCTCTGAGAACGAACTCTCAAGTTTGTCCAATTCGTCAAAGATTAGGACAAAACCAATTCTGTGGAATTTTGTTCTACTTATTTTGTCAACAATATCAATCAGCCTCTTTTCAATGTCACGGGCATCCGACATCGGATAATTTTTTTCAATCTTCTTATTAAGACTAATAGACCTATTCCTCAGCGGAACACGAACCTCAACACCCTCTTCTCTTTTTATTGATGAGGAGATTGATGTTACTAAGTCATGCAGTTCCTTCAAGTAACTGAAAGGAGTCGGAATCAGTCTCAAATACGGTATATATGTAAAGAGCTTGTATATCAAAACAATGCTCAGAAACAGTACAAACTCATAGAATGTAAAGAAACACTCATCGGGCCTATGTATCCAATCCTCAATATCCGGCGAGAATATATTATTGTTGATGGCGACAGACAAGTCTATGGCTGAATTGAACAGATATGAAACATATTCAATAACCAAAACGTACACATAATTATAAAAATCAACTACACAGTCTATATCAGGACAAGAAAAGCAGCTGTTTGAATAGTTTAGAATACAAGCCATAGCTCCGGTTATTGTAACGACCTTTGTTATTACAAATGCGACAAACAGAATCAGGAACAATCGGAAAATATATCTTTTGCCTGAATACAAATAATTCCTGTATTCAACATATATATAATGCGATATCAATCGCAACACATCTATAACCTTCAGGTTATCATGTCCCAAATTTATCTTTATGAAGATTCTTTTGGGCTCTACAGCAAATTTATAAATGTATGTCTTTAATTTTGAGTACAGATTTTCAAAAAAACCAACAACAATACATTTGATGAGCAATATAATATCATTGAGTGGCATTTTCAAAATATTCAAACTTTCCCTTTTACTGCAATTTGCAATATATGAAACACATGCTGCATAAAAGGCATACACACCAACATATAACAAGGCTATATATATGTGCATATAATTTATTCCCCACCAACTATATGCAAGTATTGAGAACCAAGTGAAAAAGGATGCAAGAGCCGACAGATGAAGGATATAAAAAAGCCGGCCTTTACTTTTTATATGCTTCATAAAAACAGATACAGCAAGAAATTCTTTCAAACATCTGTACCAACCGGCTTTTCTGTATAGACTTTTATACGTCAGCCTAATTGCTGATATAAATGTTGTAAACAATAGGCAAAAAAACAGTGTCTTACATATAGAAGACACAAACGGTAATACATCTGGTATTTTATGAACAAGATTAAAAAAAAGGACTCCAATCAAAACAAATAATGGCGGCATAAACCAATCCCAACTACCAGTATTTTCAATTTCAGATTTTATTTTATTTACAAAAGTAGTTTTACCGACCCCTCTGTTGCCAGTTATCAGATAAGCTCCGGAATCCTTATTGCAGTTCGTTCCTAACAGCAAATCCTTTAAACGTTCACAGATTTTTGTCCGTCCAATAAACCCTGAAAAATCATCAGTCGTATGTCTGAATTTAAAATTTGACAGACCAATATACAACCCACGATTCATATCATGAGTCATATGCATTGTTTTTTTCCCTTTTTCTTTCATAAACTTTATGAACTGAAAATCCCCCTACTTAAAAATGAATACACCAAATGCCCCCAAAAGTCATCAGTGCAACACTGGGGGCATATGTATGCTATAAATAATCAATTATTCCACATCAAATTCACCTTGGAAACAGCATCCCGCAATCTCCAATACAATTTTATACATTCCTGTCGGCAGCTGCGACAAAGGTAACTCGACCTTACATTCCTTTGGCAAGAAAAAATCGCCACAAAGTAATACTAAGCCGCTATCATCTATAATATAATATGTAACAGAACCAAATGTTACGTACTGGCTCTCTATAGTCATATAACCGTTTAAAACATTATATGACACTTCCGGCAATAGAGATAAAAGGTCAAGCCCTCTTTCCGGATGACTGTCAGAACTGATATCGTTGTTGGCATCTTCCAACGGAATCTTCTTCACATCATCTTTTGACTGAGCATAGGCAGTAGGGCTTACCAACAAAAAGAACAGCAGACACAGAAGTGTCTTAAACAAAGGTTTCAAACCAATCTTCACATTCTCTACAGAGAGTGTCTTGCACATTCTATCAAACTGTGCTTTAGTAGAATTTGTTTTCATATTATTTGTTATTTAAAGTTTTGCGTAAATGTATGTCTAATACTTAAGTGGGCAAAACTTTTTATGTCCGGTCTTGTCCGGATTTTACAACAAATTTCGCCACAAAACCCTTAAAAAATTAACACACAAAGAATTACAATTAGACAAAATCAATAAATCATGTCTTTAAAAACACACAATACAGACACATCCGGATACCATTTTCACAAACCTTTAAAGTTTTTGAACTATTTTTGCAATAAACACAACATAAGCAGATAACATGAAACACTCGATTTGCGTAGCTCTTCTCATATCCACCGCTCTGTTCTCATGCAGCCACCCAAACAACAAAGACTTGCTGTATAGCCTCAACAACATACAGGCAATGGGAGACACATTGCCGCTATTGGCAATGTACCAGCTTGATTCTATCAAGCCTTTATTTGAGAATGAAAGTGAACATTTGCGAAATAGGGCAAGATTACTTGAAATAAGATTACGCGACAAGGCACATATCAGACACACTACAGACAATGAAATTAAAAATGTTTACAACTATTTCAAAAGTCACGGCAATGCAAAGGAACTGCAGGAAGCATATTATTACATGGGAAGCACCTACCGCGACCTGAATGACTACCCCAAAGCAGTCACAAACTTCCTGAAATCGGCATCAATAGCCAATAACAGTTCTATTGACTCAACATTATTACAAAAGACATATTCACAGCTATCGTATTTATACAACGCACAATTCAACTACTCAGAGGCTCTCAAGACAATACTGAAGGGGCTCGCTATAGCTGAAGCTAAAAATATGGCAAACGAGAGGACGTATATCAATGTCGCTAATTGCTATTCAAAAGTAAACGACACAATACAAGCCATAATATACACAGAACTTGCACTCAAACGCATAGAAAGCAAAGGAATATCTGCTGACAATGCAGACATAATTGCATCAGCAATGAGTAAATACAGCCGTTACGGATACAAGGAGAAAGCAACCCATTGCTTTGCCCTGTTGCAACAGCTTCCAAAAGAGAGAAGACCATTCAATTACCTGGCAAACGTCACATTATATTATGATACCTTTATATCTGCAGACTCTGCAGCAGCTGCAAGGTTGGAACTTTACAATACCAGTTCACAAATCAAAAGCAAATATGATGCAGCACGTTGGTTGACAAAATACTATACAAGTAATGGAAATTATGAAAAAGCCATTGAGTTTGCCATAAAATTCATTGAAGCGAACGAAGCTGTAATAAAACAAATGAATATTGAGCACACCACTAACGCAAAGAACTTTTTCCAATACCAACGCGATAAGGAAGAAGAGATGTTAATGATACAGAGGGTGACATACAGCAGATTAAACTCACTGATAGAACTTCTTTTGTTCATTGTAATTATTCTTGTTGGAACTATCATTTACTATCGTCACAAGAAACAACTGCTATGCATTATTTTGAAAAAGGAAGAAAACATCAAGCAAATAAGGGCTCTTATGACAGAAAAAGACAGTGAACTAGCTGAAGAAAAAAGAGAAATTGAGAAAAAGGAAAAAGAGTTGTCATTGCTAAACTCAACAAACTCAAAACTCAGCAAGAAGTTGCAAGATGCAGAAAATGAATTCAAAATGCTTATTGCACAGAACCGCGAATTGACAAGAATCACACTAATGAACAATATCTCGGTAGAAGCTACGGATATCATTGAAAAGGTCAAGAAAGCATCAAAAGGCAAATACCGCCTTAACGATGAGGAGTGGAAGGAGTTGCTTGGTGCTATAGATAAATTCTATCCGGAGTTCACTTACGAAGTACAGTCCAAATTCAAGAAAATCAACGAACCGATGCTACGCGTATGTTATCTCATGAAAATAGGATTGTCAGGTCCACAGATTGTAAACTTGACAGATTACCCCCGCCAGACCGTGTGGGAAAGAATCAAACGCATAGAAAAAGTCATTGCGATGGAGTACACCAAAGCATTGGAAGAAAGAGAAACATAGTCCATAAAGTTTGGAATGAATGAATGAATGAATGATAGACCAAAGTTCATAGTTTTAATTCAAAACTAAAGTTTTGTGTTCATCCAGAACGAACCAACGGTCGATACCTGAAAGGGCTAAAATAAATGTAAAGGATCTCTTTCCAAAATTATTCGAGGTTCTTCGCTATGCTCATACGAGTTGGAAAAATGACATGGCAAGACAGAATATTTACAAAAACTAAAGTAGCTACAATAGATTGCAGAGTTTTACCTCCCCAAAAATAATTTAGATAATAAATCTCATAGTTTACATAAGAACAATCTGCATATAGTCACACAAGAATAATACAAAATTATGGAAAACAAAAAAGACGATCTCCTCGTAATTGACCTTGAAGGATGTATGAATGCCCGTTCATTCAGAAGTGATAAGATAATTCACCAAGCAGAATTCAAAAAATGCACAAGACTTATCGACAACCAAATAGAGCATCTACCTAAAAATGAAGACAACTCAAATAGCGAGAACATCATACGCACACGTTATAATGATACAATAACGATACTGGGTACGAGAGGAAGCGGAAAGACATCGTTTCTGATGAGTGTACTCAATCATTACAAAGACAGCCGGGATGTCGAAATTCTGAACATTGTTGACCCGACCCTCATAGAGGAGAAAGGACACATATTCCTGACATTGATTTCACTGATTAAAGACAAAGTCGAGGACAAAATAAACAAGAATGAATGTAATCCTTGTTGCAAGGAATACCAGACAAGGAGTTGTTGGGAAAACAAACTAAAGCAACTTGCAGCCGGACTTCCCTCCATTGATATAAACAACGATTCGTTATACTCAAATTGGCATGACCCTGAACACGTGATGAAGAAAGGCTTGGAAAGTGTCAAAGCAGCAAAGGAACTTGAAGAAAACTTTGAAAAAGTAACAAAATTCGCTCTTGACGTATTAGGGAAAAAAGTATTCATGATTGCCTTTGACGATATTGATGTGAATTTCAGAAAAGGTTGGCAAGTACTTGAAACAATACACAAATACCTGACATCACCATACATCATCACACTATTGTGTGGAGATCTGAAACTATTCTCAAAAGGTATCCGCAAAAACCAATGGGATAATTTTGGGAATAAGCTACTGACTTATGAAGGAGAGAAATTAGGACGATTAGAGGTCTTTGACCAAATGGTAACAGAAATCGAGAGTCAGTACATGCAAAAGATTATGAAAACCCCCAATCGCATCCATTTATTGACTATTGGAGAATTAATCAACACAAAAAATGTATATTTGGCAATCAATAATGAAAAACACAATATTTATGAACATTATGTTACCCTGTTGAAAGATTGGGGAATAAACAACAAGTATGAAGCACACACTATAGTATCCTATCTATTGTCACTTCCACTAAGAACACAAATCCAGTTCCTGAAACAGTATGATGACTGTAAGGAAAAAACTAATTTGATGAATATTGTAGATGCCTTTGTAAGTGATATGTATGAATTAGGAATTGATGTCGAACAAGCAAAATCACAGAATAAGGATCTATGTAATATAATTCACGAATTCCTTATCAAAGAAGGATTGCTCAATGAAACGTACCAATTGCAACCAACATCAAGTATTGCAAAATATAATGCAACACTATTTTCACTGAACACAATGTTTATTGAACATTCAAAGAACAACCCCTATATGTTCTTTGAATATTGGATTACAATTGCTACAATAAGGAATCTTCTAACAATAATGCCTTACCGCAATGAGTTAAAGAAGGAAGCACCGCTTCTTCCAACAATTGAAGGTTTGGCCGAATACTCTTTTATTGGACAGAATAAGGTCTTTAGAGATATCTGCTGTCATTTGTCAACGTATATCCGTGCAACATTGAACAAAAAGATCGGCAAAACGAAAATTCCCTGGGGTGGAACATTGGTATTAGAAAAATTCAATATAATAGAAAGAAGGGATAATGATATAATAATAGATAAAGCATTTTGGGAACAACCATTAATAAAACGTCAACTAATGTTCTTACCTATGTCAACAGCTTCTTTTTCGTACAAGCAACAGCCATTGGTAATCTTCTCCTTTTATACCCTATTGGGTACAATTACAGAAATACTAAAACGTTTTAATCTCATTAAGAATACAAATAAACAAGAGGCCATCAGACAGATAAGCGGTTTTCTGAACGAATTATCACAGGTAAAAGACTATGCTATCCCAACTTTTGATGAAACAACAGAAAATCAATTAGATGATGAAGATACCAACAACAACATTGACGAAGAAGCTATTGAAGAGAATGAAACTCTTGCTAATTTATTATATATATGGATGAAAAAGAACCCAACCTGCATATCTCCACACCTAATTGGTAAAATAGCCACACGAGCATTCTATGCAATGAGAAAACTTGATGACAGAGTGTATGATAAAAACAATCATAATCTTGGCGATGCGATGCATAGACGTATTGTAATAGTCCTTAATTCGGCTATTGTGGAAGATGCGAAAGAAAACCTTGAAACATTTACATTGTCAAATAATAATCCAATAGCAGATGACCACATTTTCATCGAAAACATGGACAAAATAAAATCATTAAGCGAATATGATAAACAGAATTTGAAATTCTCTCACTGGTTACTGTCTTGTCCATTGTTCTTACTATATCTAAACCTACAAGATGAAGAATTAGGTATCAATAAATTTATCATAAATAATAATAAAAGAAGCATATTCAATTCAGCGATTTACGACAATGCCTTTCCCATATATGGTAAAAACAGTTTTGAATGGTTTAAAAATAATTCTATATATGAAGAATTGAAAAAAGTCAGCGTATGGAGCAAAAAGCCAAAAACAAATGCAAAAAAATAGTATTTCCTATTAACATCTTCGAACAATGATAACAAGTTCTATCATTCGGAACATACTTGCCGATAAAGTATCGCTTCGCGAATATTTGAGTGGCAAAGTGCCATCCTACGATAACGTAAAAAGACGGTTACTGCTACTCTTGCGCGCTGAAGACAAAAACGTACCAGACCACTACTATAGGTTGAGCCAAAAACACTTCTTAAAAGGAATAGACACAATGCCTCAATTGCTCACAAAAGGACTGTATAGTATAGCCAATGGACACTTGGAAATGATAAATGAACGTATCTATGTGAAACAGGCAATGCAAAGTTCCTGGCAAGAACTTATAACCCAAATTCCGCCACTGCTTTTGCAAATGGCACTACTGTTTAATGAACGTCCGATATACCTAAAATCGAATAGAAAGGAATTGAAGGAATATACACAAAAGCATATTCTTCCCAATGTCATGTATACAGCATTGCCACATCCTTATATTCCAGAGATAAAATACCTGCTAAAAAAACTCAATGGATTCCATGATTTACACATCCACCTGAACGGTTCAACCGAAACAGACATTATGTGGCAAGACCTAATGCTATATCCACAAAAGGCCATAAAACTGCACAAAGAGAGCATAGAGAACAGTCCCCTTGCCATAGAACAGATTGAACAAGACTTCAACCTAATGGAAGATACATCCCTCGAGGATTTACTTCTGACAGCAAGACGAATAAGAGAATATCTCTTTTGGGTTTTGTTTGATGCCGACAGTATCTCCTCAATGGATAATAAGCCCTATCACCCGTTTCAAGCAAAGGACACAAAGGAGCTCATTTACTCTTTAATAAGTTACAACACAAATATATACGACGGAATAGCGAATCCATTCCTTTCACTAGTAACAGAAGAACAATGTAGAACTCCATTATATGTGGAGGGACTGATGTATGTACTGATACTCTGCTATCTAACCCAAAAGCCCAAAGAGAGCGTTGCAGCAGCCTTTCATCTATACATGCTCATTATGGGACACTTTAATAAAATATTAGTGCAACAAAAGCATGACTGCGGTTTTGAAGAATTTCAGAAATACACCCAGAATGGAATAAGAGATAACAGTGAAACAAATGAATACAAGACTCGTTTCTTGCAATTATGTGGCAATAGGGCCGAAAATATAGCATTCGTTGAAGGGCGCTTTTCTCCCCAAGCATCCAGTGCCGGAAATGAATCGCTCATATCCCAAATAACAAAAGGATGGGAAAATTGTTGGCAAGAAACCAAATTGTTATCAAACAAAAAAACAGAACAAAAACCTGAACTAAAACTCATTGCACATTTCATAAAGAAAAAGGAGAAAAAACAGACATTGATAAGACATGAAAAACTGCGTAAGGAAGTATGGGAAAAAGCATATACACTCGGTTTGATGAAAGAAAACTGTTTACATGCAGCAAAAGATATTGTCGGGATAGATGCTGCAGCCAGTGAGTTCGATGCGCCACCCGAAGTCTTTGCACCATCATTCCGCTATCTTAAAAGAAAAGGCTTCAGACACTTCACCTACCATGCAGGTGAAGACTTCTTTCATCTCATCGGTGGATTAAGAAGAATATATGAAGCTGTAGAATTTATGGAAATGAGCTACGGCGACCGCATTGGACACGCAACAGCATCGGGCATCTCTCCTCAACAATGGCTCAACAACGTAGGCGAAGAAATATTCATGCACCAAGGAGAGTATCTTGATGATCTAATTTTTGCCTACAACCTGATTATTGAAAATAAAAGCAGAACATTAAAACATAAAATCCACGAACTCATTATAAGAATCCACGAGCTGTTCTACAATATATATTCACACTCCGCTTCCATGGAAATAATCATTCAAACATGGAAGCTACGCCGTTTGTGCCCACTGCACATATTCTCCAGAACAAAAGAAAATGCACAAAACCTGTCACAATTCGATGACGAGGAGTGGCGTGCCATCAAACGCTCTTTTCAATTGAAAACAAACAACACGTGCGACTGCGCCGGCAAAATAAACGAAGATGATGAGATATTCAAACTGCTCATATTATATCATTGCCCTAAATTCCGGAAAAGGTATGAAGAAATCACAAAAGTCAATACAAGTGAAATCTTCAACGTCGCAGAATTGGAAGAATTGCAACTGTTGGTTTTGAAACATCTACATGACAAAGAGATTATTATAGAAACACTTCCAACCAGCAATGTAAGAATTGGTCACCATCACACATATGACACATACCATCTTTGGAACTGGATAAGATGGGAAGATGAAGGCAAACCCATTCCACCAATTGTTGTTGGAACTGACGATGCAGGAATTTTCGCCACCAATATATACAATGAGTACGCCAACATATACTGCAATCTTGTAAATACACATAAAACAAGTAGAAACCGTGCCCTGTCAATAATTGAAAAACTTGACAAGAATGCGCAGATATATAAGTTCACATAAAAAAGATTGTCTGAATCCATCCGAAATAAGGAGGTCACTGAAAAAGGAGGCAACAGAAAAAGTTCTAATCTTTTTATAGAGCCCCATCTCGAGACTATAACCATAGAATCCGCCAAGCTATCGGGTTGGTTTTTAATATAGGTACCATACATAAATAGTTGGTTTATCCATTGATAAGCCAACTATTTTTTCTAAAACCAATAACCTTTATTCTCCTTTTCGTTCTCAAAAAGGAGTGGGGTGAATCAATATGCGAACAATGGGAACTCCTCCATTGTCTCATTCACTTTTGCGCGCACTGCGGCAATGACTTTCTCGTCCTCGGGTGCGCCAAGCACGGTCTCAATCATCTCGGCAATGAAAGGCATCATGTTCTCCTTTACGCCACGTGTGGTGATAGCCGGTGTTCCAAGACGGATACCTGATGTCTGGAATGCACTGCGGGTATCGAACGGCACCATGTTCTTGTTGGCTGTGATATCCGCCGCGACAAGCGCCTTCTCGGCAACCTTACCGGTGAGGTCGGGATATTTTCCGCGCAGGTCGACAAGCATAGAGTGGTTGTCTGTTCCGCCCGATACAATGCCGAAACCACGTTCCATAAGCTCCTGCGCAAGCACTGCTGCATTGAGCTTCACCTGTGCCTGATACTCCTTGAACTCGGGCTGCAGAGCCTCGCCGAACGCTACTGCCTTGGCGGCGATGACGTGCTCCAACGGACCGCCCTGAATGCCGGGGAACACAGCCGAATCGAGCAGTTGTGACATCATCTTGACCTCGCCCTTTGGTGTCGTCTTGCCCCAAGGATTGGGGAAGTCCTTGCCAAGGATTATCACACCGCCACGTGGACCGCGCAGTGTCTTGTGGGTTGTTGAGGTTACTATGTGGGCGTACTTAACGGGATTGTCGAGCAGGCCTGCAGCAATGAGACCGGCGGGGTGTGCCATATCCACCATGAGTATTGCGCCCACCTTGTCGGCAATCTCACGCATGCGCTTGTAGTCCCACTCGCGCGAATAGGCCGAGCCGCCACCGATAATCATCTTTGGTTTCTCGCGCAGGGCAGTCTCCTCCATCTTGTCATAATCGACACGACCGGTCTCGGGGTTCAGGTTATACTCTACCGGGGTATAGATGAGACCCGATGTGTTCACTGCCGAACCGTGTGAAAGATGTCCGCCATGGGCAAGGTTCAAGCCCATGAACTTGTCGCCGGGGTTGAGCACGGCAAGGAACACTGCCGCATTGGCCTGAGCGCCACTGTGTGGCTGCACGTTCACCCACTCGGCATCGTAGAGTTCCTTGAGGCGCTCACGCGCAATCTCCTCAACAATGTCCACAACCTCGCAACCGCCATAGTAGCGTTTGCCGGGATAACCCTCGGCATATTTGTTGGTAAGCACCGAGCCCATCGCCTGCATCACCTCGTTGCTCACGAAGTTCTCCGATGCTATAAGTTCAATACCCTTTAACTGACGGCGGTACTCTGTTTCTATAAGCTGAAAAATGTGTCTGTCACGTTTCATAGCAATATCGTTTTCAATTATTTTCCGCGAAGATACGGAATTTACAAAGAATCTGCTTTAAATTTCCCACAAAAATGTATAAGTTTGTAAAACAAACATAAACAAAACCATATATATGAAAAAGACTGTCTTATCACTGTTTATCGCCTGTTGCTGCCTCACAGCATGCGACAGAAAGAGCACAACGGCACAGGTGAGCGACTACAATGTCATCCCTTTGCCACAAGAGATTATAATGGAGAAAGATGCCGGCTTTGAGCTGGACGGCAACACCGTAATCGCATACGGCGGCAACGAATCCTTGAAACGCAATGCCGAGCTGCTTGCTGTGTACATAAAGGAGAGCACAGGCCTTGAGCTGCAGATTGCAGAGGGCGAGGCGACCCAAGGCAATAACACCATCAGCCTTGCAACAGGCAATGTAACCGGCAATGACGAGGGCTACAGACTTACCGTAGCCAATGACGGTATAGAGATTGCAGCGCCATCGCCGGCAGGAGTGTTCTACGGCATACAGACACTTCGCAAGTCACTGCCTGCAACAGCATGCAAAAAAGTAGAGTTGCCCGCAGTGACAATCACCGACTACCCGCGTTTCTCTTACCGCGGCGCACACCTCGACGTATCGCGCCACTACTTCACAAAGGACTCCATCAAGCGCTTCATCGACATGCTTGCGATGCACAACATGAACCGTTTCCACTGGCACCTTACCGATGACCAAGGTTGGCGTTTCGAGGTAAAGAAATATCCCAAGCTCACTACCATTGCCGCACAGCGCGACGAGACAGTCATCGGCCGCAACAGCGGTGAGTATGACGGACAGCACTACGGTCCCTTCTTCTACACACAGGAGGATTGCCGCGAGATTGTAGCATACGCGGCAGAGCGCCACATCACAGTAATCCCCGAGATTGACCTCCCCGGCCACATGCAGGCAGCCCTTGCCGCCTACCCCGAGTATGGCTGCACCGGCGGGCCATACGAAGTGTGGAAAATGTGGGGCGTGTCGGACAACGTTCTCTGCGCCGGCAACGATGCCACACTCAAGTTCATTGAGGATGTGCTCGACGAGGTTGTGGAGGTGTTCCCGTCGGAATATATCCACGTCGGCGGCGACGAGTGCCCCAAGACACAGTGGGAGCAGTGCCCCAAATGCCAGGCACGCATCAAGGCCTTGGGCATAAAGGGCGACGATAAGCACAGCGCCGAGATGTACCTGCAGAGCTTTGTCATCAACCACGCCGAAAAGCACCTCAACGGCAAAGGCCGACAGATTATCGGCTGGGACGAAATCCTTGAGGGTGGTCTTGCACCAAACGCAACGGTTCACTCATGGCGCGGAATTGAGGGTGGTATCGAGGCTGCAAAGCAAGGACACGACTGTATTATGTCACCGACAAGCTTCATGTATTTTGACTACTACCAGACGACATACACCGACGATGAGCCTTTGGCTATCGGCGGTTACGTACCAGTAGAGAAGGTCTACAGCTTTGAGCCGATGCACGGGTCATTGACACCCGAGGAGCAGAAGCACATCATTGGCGTGCAGGCGAATCTGTGGAGCGAGTATGTACCCACATTCAGCCACGTTGAGTATATGGAGCTGCCACGTATGGCAGCACTCTGCGAGGTACAGTGGTGCAAGCCCGAGAACAAGGATTTCAACAACTTCAAACAGCGCCTGATGCCGCTGCTCAAGCTGTATGAGGTACAGGGCTACAACTATGCAAAGCACATCCTTGACATTGAGCCCGAGTTCGGCACGGACACAGAGCGCGGCGTAATCACCGTAGAGCTCAAGGTCATGGACAACAGCCCCATCTACTACACGCTCGACGGCAGCGAGCCCACAACAGCATCGCCCCGCTACACAGCACCGCTGGATATAGCAGAAGCCTGCACATTCAAGGCAAAGGCCATTGGTGAGCGCGGCTCATCAAGGACACTCACCGAGGAGTTCTTCTTCAACAAGGCGACAGCAAAGCCAATCACAATGCTGCAGCCCATCCACGAGAAATACACCTTCAAGGGCGGCATGACACTTGTCGACGGACTTAAAGGCACCCCCAACTACCGCACCGGCCGTTGGTTGGGATTTTGCCTCACCGACCTTGAAGCTGTCATTGACCTTAAAAAGGAGGAGGAGATTTCGCGCGTATCGTTCAACACCAGCGTAGACAAAGGCGACTGGGTATTCGACCTTTTGGGACTCACGGTATCGGTATCAACCGATGGCGAGGAGTATGCTGTTGTATTTGACGAGGAGTACCCCGACCTCACCGCCGAGGACGAGAACAGAATATATGAGCACAAGGCAGAGTTCGAGCCTGTAAAAACACGCTACGTGAAGATAAAGGCATTGTCCGACCGCGACATGCCCGCATGGCACCCCGCAGTGGGTTATCCAGCTTTCATCTTTGTGGATGAACTGGAGATTAATTGATGTAGGAGTATAGTGTAAATACTGTTACCAAACAAGCGTCCATTGGGCGCTTGTTTTTTTATTCTGTGGTATTTGAGGCTCTCCCCTCCGGTCTACGACCACCTCCCCTCAAAGAGTGGAGGAGCTTGGGTGCTGTTGAATAACCAACCGCAAATAGAATGCGGAATGTTTATTATAAAATAGCTCTCCCCAGGAGAGGGTTTCTTTACAAAACAAAGCAATAATATAGCAGTTGACCCAATGCGCCGGGTCAACCGCTATATTATTACCCCAAATTATTCCCCACGCTGTTTGCGCAGGGAACAATATCATAGAAAAGAACTCTGTTACTTAACCATCACCTTTTTACCGTTGATTATATACAAGCCCTTGCTTGGGTTCTCAATTGCGCGGCCGCTGAGGTCATAAACACCTTTTACCTCTCCGCTTTCACCTTTCACATTCTCAATGCCTGTGATGCCACCGAAGTCGAAACGGTAACCGTTGCTCAACTGGCCGCCGGCAGAGGTATCCCACTCCTCGTCATAAACACGCAAATTGTTGCTATCCAACAACAGATATCCCTTGTTTGCGTTGTTGAGGAAGCTGTGGTTTGTGAGCTCGGCACGGTACATGCCTACCTCGCCGTCTACCATTGAAAGCACGTATGCTGCCTTGCCCGAAGCCACCTTCACGGTCTTGTCCTTCAAGCTACCCTTGAAGAGATTACCCTCAATTGCAGCAACTGCATCGTCGGCATTGTTGAATGTGTATGTGCCAGGAGCAGCCTTCACAATCACACCGGTATTTGCGGGGATTACACCCTCAACAGGTTGCATCTTCAAATACTCGCCATCTACTGCATTGGCTGTGTAAACCTCAACGCCTGCAGGGATTTCGGCAGCATAATTCAAATATAGTGTAGCATAGCCTGCTGAGGTAACGGTAAGGTCAAAAGACATTTCTACAATATTCTCGAACTTATTCCAGCCCTCTGTTGCTGCGTATACCTCTTTTGCTCCGGCAGGAACATAAAGAGTACAAGCCGATTTGTCGACGCCCAAAAAATCGGAAGTAATTGCGAACAAATTCTCAGCAGGGATATATGATATTATATTTGTAAGTAACATACAATTTGCAAAAACATCTGGACCGAAAATCTCCACACCACTACCAATTATTAGATTTTCAAGCCAAGTGCAATCAGAGAACGCAGAATTACCAATGTCTGTAACGCTGTTTGGGATTTCAATGCTGGTAAGGCCGGTACAACCAGAGAACGCCCCCTCACCAATGCTTGTAACGCTGTTGCCGATTACAACGCTTGTAAGGCCGGTGCAATTATAGAACGCCCAATGTCCAATGCTTGTAACGCTGTTTGGGATTACAATACTGGTAAGGCCGGTGCAATTATAGAACGCGGACATTCCAATGCTTGTAACGCTGTTTGGGATTTCAATGCTTGTAAGGCCGGTGCAATCCTCGAACGCACTCCATCCAATGCTTGTTACGCTACCCGGGATTTCAATGCTTGTAAGGCCGGTGCAACCCCCGAACGCACTCTTTCCAATGCTTGTTACGCTATTAGGGATTTCAATACTTGTAAGGCCGGTGCAATTAGCAAACCCTGCAAGACTTGTTACGCTGTTAGGGATTTCAACGTTGGTAAGGCCGGTGCAATTTTGGAACGCCCCCTCACCAATGCTTGTTACGCTATTAGGGATTTCAATACTTGTAAGGCCGGTGCAATTTTGGAACACCCAAGGTTCAATGCTTGTAACGCTGTTTGGGATTACAATACTGGTAAGGCCGGAACACTCATAGAACGCAGAACTACCAATGCTTGTAACGCTGTTTGGTATTTCAATGCTGGTAAGACCAGTGCAACCAGAGAACGCCCCCTCACCAATGCTTGTAACGCTGTTTGGGATTTCAATGCTGGTAAGGCAGGTGCAACCAGAGAACGCAGAACTACCAATGCTTGTTACACTGTTAGGGATTACAATGCTGGTAAGGCAGGTGCAACCAGAGAATGCAGAACTACCAATGCTTGTTACACTGTTAGGGATTACAATGCTGGTAAGGCCGGTGCAACCAGAGAACGCATCATTTCCAATACTTGTTACGCTATTACCATTATATTCTGTAGGCAGAACCAATTCTGCTGCATCACCCAAATAACCGGCTAAAGTCATCCCATCTTCATTCTCAAACCAAGCAAAATCACCATCTATAAAACAATCAGGCACATTCAATACTTTATTAGCATAACATGCGATATAACCGTTACTGTATGAACCTTTACTAAATATCAAATTTGAGAAATTTACAACAGTTTTAAGGCCGGAGCATCCATAGAACGCATAATTGCCAATGCTTGTTACGCTGTTGGGGATTTCAACGCTTGTAAGGCCGGAGCATCCATAGAACGTATAATCGCCAATGCTTGTTACGCTGTTGGGGATTTCAACGCTTGTAAGGCCGGAGCAATTGTAGAACGCAGAACTACCAATGCTTGTAACGCTGTTTGGTATTTCAATGCTTGTAAGGCCGGTGCAACCCCTGAACGCAGAACCACCAATGCTTGTTACGCTAAAGGTGCGATTGTTATAAGTTACACTCTCAGGAATCACAACATTGCCTGTGTATTCAGCACCATAAGAGCTGCCGGCATATGTTACCTCCACAGATGTTGTATTTAAAATGTTGTAACAGATACCATCGACCTCAAAGTCGTGAGCAGTTGCCACTGTGCTGCACAGCAACAGCAGCGCAGCAAGAAAATGTTTAAATGTTCTCATTTCTTGTGTTTTATTTGGTTAATATTCATTCATTTTGCATTACTAAGGTATACAACAAAAACAACCCGAGCGTAAAATCAATTTTTACACTCGGGCATTTATGCGGGCAGACGCTGCACACAGCGCTACTGTATTATTATTTATAGAAAAGAATGTGTGTGTGTGTGTGTGTGTGTGTGTTTATACAAAAATCCAAGACCACCAAATTATCGGCAGCCTTTTTACACACATTTTTATTATTCAACGAATTAACACAGATAATCATTTGTCAACACACTAACGCAGCAAAGATAGCTATAAAAAAACTTTAAACAAAATAAATAAAGATTGAAAGCTGTTTTAAATTATAAAAAGGAATAATATAGATGTTGACCCAAAATGTCATCTAAGGGAGCGCAGTCGAAAGTTTTGTTCGACAATACGCGCAGCAATAGGTCACGCGTAGCACTCCTCCCCTCAGCCACTTCGTGATAAAGCCTAACGGCGCTCCTTTGGGGAGGTAAACCTCCCGCCGTCGCAAACATTGCCCGTTCGCAATGTCCCCTCGGGCAGGGGAGCAGTTCAAGGTGTTGCCGCGTGGGTTGCGACAAGCGCGTGTTATCAATTTTGCAATTAAACGAGTTAAAACCAAGTTTACCCCCAATTTTTACAACGAGTGTTTGCAAAATCGCCGTAGGCAATGGATCTCTGCAACAGCAAACGAGATGTCTCCACTACGGTCGACATGACATCTACGCGTTTTTTCAGTATGTGGGTCAATGCTATATTATTACCTTAATAAAAAGCGTTTCTGCAACCAATGTTACAGAAACGCTTACATTATTTTATCCATTTATCAGTCCCTCAAGCGGAAACCGAGCGCCTTTGCAATAATCTTTGCCTCGCAGCGGCGCAACAGAAGAAAGGCTACAAGGTTCAGTGTCAATGCCATGAAAGGATAGAGCATTGGAACCTCAATTGCCATTGATGAATCGCCCGAGAGTATCAGTGTATATACCAAGAACAGTATGTAATAACCGGCGAACAGCAACATTGTGAGTATTGTGACCCTCTTCTGCAGTTCAAAGTTGCTGAACAGCGACACAAGCAGGCCAAAGAGGTTCACCACGCCTGTGAAGACAAGCAGTATGCCAAGGGCGATGACCGACCTTGAGACCTGGCCATCGGCCGCTGTGTATTTGAAGTTGGTCATCTGTGCCACCGCGCCATCGGCCTCGACAAAACCCGCTACAGGAGCAAGCAACGCAAGCACTGTGAGCACAAGCGATGCCACATACATCAACTGATAGAAACGTAATTTCATACCGTATATATGGTTATGTATCAAGCCTCCTCGCTCTCAACCTCCTTTGCGGGGTCGCGGAAGTACACCTTGCCATCGAGGAACTCCTGTGCAGCAATGAGTGTAGGCTTTGGAAGTCTCTCGAAATAGCGTGAAATCTCTATCTGCTCGTGGTTCTCGAACTGCTCCTCGAGATTGTCGGTTGATGATGAGAACTCGTTGAGTTTCTTGAGCAACTCCTCCTTCATCTCTGCCGCAATCTGGTTCGAACGCTTGCCGATGATTGCAACCGACTCGTATACGTTACCTGTTTCGTGTACAAAATCTGCCATATTGCGTGTGACAGTGTTTGTTGGAGCATTTGTTTTCTTGTAATCCATCTTTTATTTCAATTATTATATTGTTATTCCGTTATCTTGACTGTCTTCACAGCCTCCTTGTAGTATTTGTCGGCCTCCTTGATATACTTGCTCTCGGGAAACTCGGTCTTGAAAGCGTAGTACTCGTCGATAGTATTGCGGTAACGCTCCATCTTCTTCGACTCCACGCTCTTGTGAGCCATCTGGTACTTTGCCCTGAGTATGAGTATGGAGAGCTCCTCGCGGAGGTTGGTATAAGGATAGTCCTTCAATGCGTTCTGCGCCGTAACGACACAGGCCTGGTAGTTGTTGCCTATGTAGGCAAGGTCGCCAAGGTCGTAATAGAGCTTTGCCGACAGGTACATCTTCTTCACAAGCACATCGTGCATCTTCATTATCATATCCTGCGCCTCGGCATTGTAGCCGCTGTGGGGATAGTACTCCATAAAGAGCTGCAGTTCGTTGATGGCTGCATAGGTATTCGACTGGTCGAGTTCGGGCTCGGGGATATCCATAAACAGCGACTTGCCCGAATAGAAACGTGCATACTCGGCATACTCGCCACGCGGGTAGTTCGAATAGTGCAGCTTGAAGTATTGCGATGCAGTCTCATAGTCCTTGGACTCATAGTAGCACCTTGCAATCAGGATGAGCGACTCCTCGGCCTTGTCACCACCCTTGAGCATTGTCACCATAGACTCCAGCAGCTCCGCCGCCTGGGTGTACTTGCCCTCGAGGTAATAAGCCTTTGCAGTTTCGTATCTATAGTCATAGTCATTGGTCTTGTACACCTTGTTATAACTGTCACAAGATGTCAAGGCCACAACCATCAACGTAAGTATATATACTATTCTTTTCATTCCTGTGGGTGATTCCCTAACCGAAACAACGGCGCCTATTAGACACATTTATCAAAAAACTTTGCAAAGATAGTGCTTTTTGACAGAAAATACAACCATTAAAACGGCATTATTAGTTACCAAATTTTAAAATATCAAAAAAAGCAGGGTTGCAAAGTGTTGCCATCACTTGATGACAACCTTTGTACCGTCAACCACATATACACCGCCGGGCAGCACGAAGCTGTGTGTGCCACTGACGAATGCGGCTGCAACCTCGCGCCCTGCAACATCATATACCGCAACACTGCGCGGAGCATCAACGCTCACCTCGACACCGCCATCGACAACCCACACGCGTGCGGCTGAATCATCGGTTATCTCTACCACACCCACAGTACCGTCGGTGTTCACCATACCCGGTGTCTGATACACACGTACCCAGTCGAAGCGTGTCTCGTATGTATGTGTCACATCGGCATTTGCAGCCCATGCATTGTTACCCACGCTCTGGTTGAGAATCAAGTGGAAATGCTTGTCAAAAGGCCACTGCCCCTGGTCGAGCTGCGACTGGTTGGTCGATTTCCTATAGCTTGCCACCTCCTTGCCATCGACATACCAGGTCAATGAAGTCTCGTCCCATTTAAGGCCGTATGTATGATAGCGGTCATGCGATGTGTATACATTGAAGCTTGATTTCGGGTTATTAGTATTTCCAAGGTCGTATGTCCAGTTGCTGTGTACTGTATGCCATGAGCGCTCCTGCGAGTCAATGGTCTCCCAAATGTCAATCTCGCCACAGTCGGGCCAACCGGCACTCTGGTCCTCGGGCATCATCCAGAATGCAGGGAAGTTACCCGTCCATGGATTGGACTTTATGCGCCCTTCGACATATCCGTATGTAAAGCCGAAACGTTTGTTGCTCTTTATACCGCCGGTAATCATTGGCACAGGATCGCTCTCCTGGTCGGGGTTAGGTATTGCACGTGCAACAAGGTCGCCACCCTGCAGGTAGATGACCTCCTTGCTGTCGCTGAGCCAACGGTTCCATGTTGCACCGTAGCGCTGGCAACGCATCCACTTCTCATCAACCGGCTGTGACATATCAGCAGCATTGAACTCGTCGCTGAAGACAAGCTGCCACTCGCAATCCTCGCCGGGAACAAACACGGCATTGAGTTCCACATCACCATCCACAAGCGAACCGCCCACAACAGCCTTGCCGTCAACAACGGGAACCGTATCCTCGCGCCACTGCACATTGCCGTTCAATGACTGCTCACCGCCGATGTTGTGGCCATGGCGCACAACAAGTTCCTTGCACACAAAGCCCGGAGCACCGCGCAACACTGCTGTAAAACCATTGCCTGGAGTAACCGTCATTGGAAGAGCCGTGTAGTTCTCGCCATCGATACTGCCATCAACGGTATTCAGCACCAATGCCCTGTTTCCACTCACAAGGTTGAGCAAGAAGTCGACTACCACACCACCCTTGGCAACGAAATCGTCGGAACCGCCAGGGTTGAGGTTGCTGTTATCCAACTTCAGGCGCGCACGGTAGACACCATCGGGCAACACCTCGCCAATCCTGTATATCGGCAAGGTTGCTGATGCGCCGCTCACCGCCGCATCGCCGTCGCTGTCAATTCCGTTGTGGCAAGAGAAAGCCACCAGTTCGCTCGACACGCCCGGTGTTCCGTCAGCGCCCAGCATCACGGCAAAGCGGCCGTCATTGTCAAGGTCAACATACAGATAGGCATCCTTGCCTGCAGCGCCCTGAATATCAAGCAACACATTTCTTGTACCCGCAAGGAGCACCGGCTCCGAGGTCAAATCATAATATGCAGCATTGCCAGCTACCTTGAACAGTTCGCTGTTCACGCCCACCGTGATATCGTGTGCACCGGTAGCTGTCGCATCCTTGTCAAAGAGCAATGCATAGCCGTCACCGGCATCGCTGCCCTGCAGCTGCACGAACTGCGCTGTTATTCTCAAATCACCATCCACATAAACCGCAGGGATTGTAACGACATCACCCTTCAAGGTATATGCAGGCATCACAAGTTCATCATACTGCGCCACACCGTGCACCACTGCCTCGCCATCAAGGTTATGGCCGTGAACCACCTTTATATAATCGAGTGAATATCCCTCGGCCGGAACCACCTTCACGGCCAATGGTTGCCCGAAAGGCACTGTAGCCGGCAACTGCGAACCGTCGGCAGCAAGCAGTGTACCATTCTCGGCAACAGCTTCAAGCGCACCGTCCTCATTGTGTATATTGATGCACACATCGCAGATGGCACCACCGTTCTTTATTATGCCATTGCCATCCTCGCGGCGGCCGGCAGGGTCAATTGATGCCCAGTCAACCTTGTAGCGCATACGGTAGTAGCCCGGTGCCATATCGGCGGGGATTGTGAATGCAGGTGGATTGAGCACATCGGCTTTTGTAACGCGCTCTCCCTTGCTGTTGTAGCCTGTCCCCGAGCCTAAATCAGGCTCAGCGTATGAGAATGCCATTATATCGCTGCCAGCAGGGATTGAGCCATCGGCATTCAATTCCGCATCGAAAGCGCCGTCCTGTCCACGGTCAATGTAGACAAAACCGTTCATCCAAGTACCTGTGAAGCCGAACGACGGTGTCACGGTCTCACCCGCTTTTGCATGGAAACAACCATCAACTATCTCGCTGTACACCTTCAATGGCTTGGGCAACTGCAATGTCTGCCCGCCAAGCGAAACGGTGTTCAAACGACGGCTGGCGTGAGTGTAGCCCTGGTTCTTGTCAAAAACAATGGGATAATCCTCGGTCACCACGGGCGCACTCTTGTCCACAAGCTCCATCTTGTCAATGTCACCCATATATCCGTTCTCGTTGAAAAGGCGCACCATATTCTCGCCCTTTTCAAGAACCACGTCAAAATCGGCAGAGCCTACGGTGCCCCATCCGCCCGAATTGCCGGTAAATGTCATAGGCTCGCCACCATTGACACTCAGCTTCATAGTACGGTTATCGCCGGTGACGAAATACACACGCAAGGTATATTCACCGCCATCCTTGCTGTATACATTGCGCCACTGCAAGTCGTTGCTGTCACGGTTACCGAGCCAGCCAACAGCCACACCACCCGAGCAACTGCTCTTCTCGGCATAGATTGCAGTGCCATACACCTCGTTGTTCTTTATCTCCTGATAGTCGGTGAGCCAAGCAGTCTCGGCCTCATATACCTTGCGCTCAAGACGTTCCTGTGCCTCGAGCCTGTATATTCTTGTTCCGTGAGCCGGCAGAGTCACTGAATATGTACCCTCGTAAATGCCAAGATTTCTCTTTGCAAAAAGGTCGCGCACAGCTACCTCACCCGCAAGGTCAAGCTGCGAGAAAGCGATGCTCATGCTTATTTCGGCATCCGTCGGGTTATAGAAAGCCACCGCACGCTTTGTGCCATACTTCTCATCGACATCCTTAACAAGAACATAGCCACCGTTCTCGCGCTTCACGACGTATGCCTGCAAGCCAAGAGTGTTCTGGTTCAATGCTATGAGTTCCTTATTCTGCATAAGCTCGAGCGCATTGCCCTTTATGTCGTTCATATCGCAACCGATGAGCAGAGGAGAGCTCATGATACACCACATACCAAAGTGGGTCTTGTCCTCCTCCTCGGTCAAGCCGCGACCGACCTCAAGCATATCCATGTCGTTGTAACGGCCATAGCTTGTATAAGCCGACAGGTAGAGGCTCTGGTTTATGATGCTCTTCACGGACTCCCAACCAAGATAGATATCCTCGGTCGTGCGCCATGAATCGGCAATCTCGCACGCCCATGTACCGGGGAATGCCCAACGGCAGATGTTCCAGGTGATATCGTCACGGCCGACGGCCTTGATGGCTGCGGCAATCTCCTTGTAGCGCTGTTCAACGTCAAGGTCAAGCCCCTCGTCGTTGTTGCCGGCATCGGCACCGCAATAGTCAATCTTTATAAAATCGAAATTCAGTTTCTCCGGGTTGAAGAAAAGGTCAAAATCCGCAGCATCATGACCATAAAGACCAACGCCACGACCAATCTCATCCTTTGGTTTACCCCAGAACGAAGCACAGGTGTTACGGCCCGCATCACTGTATATACCGGCTTTCAATCCCTTGGCATGAATATAATCCACAAGCCCGCGCAGTCCATTGGGGAAACGCTCGGGGTGAATGAGCAGGTTGCCCCCGGCATCACGGCCGCCAAAGAAACCGTCGTCAATGTTTATGTGGTCATAGCCACACTCCTTGAAACCAAGTTCAACCATTGCATCGGCCTGAGCCTGAATTACAGAATCGTTGATTTGGAAACCATAAGCATTCCACGAACTCCAGCCCATGAGAGGGGGATTGTCGGCCGCTGCACAAAGAGGCAACGACAACGCCAAAGCGTAAAAAAGTTTCTTCATATTATAGTTATATTAGATATCCCACGCGGTATGTTAAATAAATTTATCAAAGATAAATAAATTAATGGGAATACACAAATTGAGAAGCCTTTTATTTATTGCCGCAAATGTTACGGTAATAATATAGCAGTTGACCCACATACTAAAAAAACGCGTAGATGTCATGTCGACCGTAGTGGAGACATCTCGTATACCGTTGTTAAAGATCCCTCGTCGCTTTACTTTTAGTGAAGTTGCTCACGCTCGGCATAATTCAAGTAAACTTGATTCTGCACTCACTTACTCGCAACATTGTCTCTG
>JAZTXR010000059.1:0-62387 GCA_045636545.1 Bacteroidaceae bacterium | reverse complement strand
TTATCTTTGAATAAAGATATATAAAAATCCAAACCCCAATTATATATACACCTATGAAACAAAGTAACAAAATTAATTTCAAAGGACAAAATATCTACATAGGTATTGACGTTCATTTAAAAAGTTGGCATGTGACAATTATGACCGATTTCGGTTTTAAGCGCAAACATAGCCAAGTGGCATCCGCCTCAGTGCTCTTTGAACATTTGCAGAATCATTATCCCAAGGGTAATTATTGTGCCATATATGAAAGTGGCTTCAGCGGTTTCTCAACCTATTACAGTCTGAAGTCATATGGCATCGATTGTGTGATTGCGCATGCTGCTGATATACCTACAGGACAGAATGAGAGTGTCATGAAAAGCGACGCTGTCGATTCGGAGAAGCTTGCACGTACGTTGCGTGAGAGAATTCTGAAAAACACGGTCTATGTTCCATCGAAAGAAATACTTGATCATAGAGGAATCGTGCGTTATCGCAAGCATCTGCAAGACTATATATCAGGTTGCAAATCACGTATCAAACATCTTTTGTACAGTAATGGAGTTACCATACCTGATTGTTTCATAAGCAGCAGCACTCATTGGTCAAGACGTTTCATAGAATGGTTAAAGAACGATGTGGAATTGCTTTCTCCAACCAAGAGAACGCTTGAGCGCCAATTGGAACATATAGAGAAGCAGCGTTCGGAGGTTCTGTCCGTTACCAGAGAAATAAGAGAACTCTCACGCAGTGAGTATTACGCAGAGAAAATGAGGCTTATTCAATCCGTTCCGGGAATAGGCATGATAACAGCAATGAATATGCTGGTGGAATTGGAACGCATTGAACGTTTTAATAATGTAAAATCATTTGCTTCTTATCTTGGGCTTATCCCTACATGCAGGAACAGCGGAGAAAAGACAAGAACCGGAGAGATTACCTTCCGCGGGAATAACAGATTAAGAATAATGTTGATAGAAAGTTCCTGGGTAGCTATACGCAGAGATATTGCTTTAGCGGCTGCATATAGTGAGTTTTGCAAGAGAATGAAACCACAAAATGCAATAATACGTATTGCAAGAAAACTTTCAAACCGTATCTTTGCAGTATTGAAGAGCGGTAATATATATGAATATGACAAATGCTGTCAATAAAAGAAGCCCTTTAGACAAGCTTCATGCCGGATGACTCCTTTTTGCCCCTTGATGAGCCATAGTGCTGCATCTTTATTTGTAGTTTGTTGCATCCGACCTATTAGTCTGAAGAAGTAAACTGTTGCAGTGATTACTGGCAACTAATAGAAGGTTGTCTAATAGGGTTTTTTATGAAAAAAAACGACATAACGGAAGACACTCTCTTTGGTTATGTCAAAGGTCGAAGAAATCTTCGGCAGAGGTATCATATGCCTTAAAAAAGATACAAAAAAGCTAATTGTTTGATTTTTAATATCAGATAAGCAAAAATAAGAACCAATTATTTGGAATACAACATAGAAGTGGCAAACCGATGTGTTTGCCCGATAACTGTGGCCATAAACTGCGAATAATCAATCGTCAATGGATTGGGCAGACACGCCGGTCTGCCCCTACAGGCAAATGCCGGGCGGGAGCGGCTTCAAGCGCACGTAGTGCGGTTAAAGGTGAAAGCTGCAAGTGATTGTCAAAAAACAATTTAAAACAAAAAAATGTCATGCTGAGCGCAGTCGAAGCATCTCAAACCGCAGATAGAGAGATTTTTCGCTTCGCTCAAAATGACACGTTCCGCGAAGTAGTCATACTGAACGGAACGCAGTGCAGTATCTCATTCCGCGAATAAAGAGATGCAGACGTGTAGTTGAGGGCTCTCCCGAAAATGACATTGCACATTGGGTCAACATCTATATTATTACCTGCGTTTTTTTTAAACGCAGAAAAACAAGCGCATGGAGTGTGGTTAAATGTGAAAACCGAAAGTTACTGTCGCATTGATGCGTCATATTTATAATAATGAGCTGTCTACAGGGTGCTGTGCCTTGTAAAAGGCTCATTTTCATTGTCGTGATAAAATAAAACAGTGCAATCCTTTGCTTTTTTGTTGCTTTGATATACTTTTACAAAAATTTAAACAGTTTCTTAGAATACATTCAAACGTTTTTTGACTATGAAAACACAAAGAATATTCATTGCTTTGCTGTTGTGTCTGTGCACAATGGCTGTTGGGGCGCAGTGCAAACGCGCCTTGGTATTTGGTCTTGGTCAGCAGGAGGACAAGACCTGGGGTAAGATAAACGGTGACAAGGACATTGAGTATATTGTGCCTATGCTGCAGGCAGCGGGCTACACCGACATTGTGACCTTGAAGAACAGCGAGGCTACAAAGGCTGCCATGGTGGGGGCTTTTGAGGCAATGGCCGGGCGTTGTGCAAAGGGTGATGTGGTGTATGTGCACTACTCGGGCCACGGCCAGCTGATGACCGACCTCGACGGCGACGAACTGTTGAAGTGGAGCGGCCGCCATGCGCAGTGGGACGAGGCTTGGATACCATACGATGCATATATGCTCTATTGTGACAAGGACAAGGGCGACAAGCATCTGTGCGATGACGAGGTGGCTGCCCTGCTGGCCGGCATAAGAAAGAGTATTGGTGATGATGGCGAGCTGATGGTGGTGATTGATGCATGCCACAGCGGCGATGCCACCTGTGGCGATGAGATGCCACCGGTGCGCGGCATTGGAATACAGTTCGACATTCCGCGCGACGGTAGTGTGGCAAAGAAAAGCGAACCGGTAAAGGAACAGTGGCTCACGGTGAGCGCCTGCAAACCTTACCAGCTGAATGTGGAGATGCAGGACGTGCAGGCGGGCAAGCTCACGTATGCCATCCATTCTCTGGGAATAGAGGTGCTTGACAAGGGTGCTGCCGAGATGCAGGAGGCATTGGCGCGCTTTATGGATGAGAGCAAGAGTGTGTTGCCACAGTCGCCGGTGGTTTCGGGAACAAAAAAACAGAAAAAATAAAACAGTTTTCAAGGGTTACTTTTTCTCTTGTATCTCTTTAACTGATGAAAGCAATGGGAATCATTTGGGGAAATAAGAAGGCCTACAGTGATATTGAGGTTGTCAATGGACTGCAGAGGCGCGAGGCTAAGGTCGAGAATTGGTTCTATGAGGCTGCAAGGAAGTATTTCAACGCAAGTTTCAACGAGGTGTTCTTCGACAAGGACCGCAAACAGGAGATTTTCCAGACATCGTTCATAAAACTGTGGACCGAGATTGAGAACGGGCGCATTAAGGTGATGGACGGTGCCGTGTGCAGGCAACAGCGCAGTGGTGTCTATGAGGCGATGAACTGCAGCCTTACCACATTCCTGATGGCTTTTGCAAAGACCGAATACAGGGAACTTGTACGCAATATAAAGGAACAGGGGTGCGACGAGCTGTATGACTCGGCAATGTGTGACACGCTGTTCGATGCGGCCGACTATGACGATGCCGATGAGATGAAGAACAGGATTGTGGACGAGTGCATTGCAAGGATATCGCCAAGCTGTGTGGAGATACTCACCATGTTCTACTACCGCGGGATGAGCCTTGACGAGATACTTTCCGCACGTGGCGAGAAGAACAGCAGCAAGGATGGCCTTAAAAGTGCGAAGAACAAGTGCCTGAATACATTGAAGACAAGAGTGAAAGAGGAATACTTGAAGTGTAATATTAATATCTGATACTATGGAGAAGTTCATTGATGGCAAGCACGCCGGTGACGATGTCGAGAGACTGATAGTTGACAGGCTTGCAAAGCGACAGGAGAAACTTGACCGCATTGCGCAGTGGGAGGGTGCCGCAAAGCACCGTGTGCGTGCCTTGTATGCCGCCGTTTCTGCAGCTGCCTGCGTTGCCATTGTCGTTGTTACCGGCAACCTGTTCGGCGGGCCTGACGGCAGCGATGTAATCAATGGGCTTGGCATACAGGCTCCGGCAATGGAGGTTTTCAGGTCGGCGGCACCGGATTTCAAGGTTGTCGAGAATTATATGGCCGATGGCGATTACTACAAGGCACTGGCTATTGCCGAGACTGCACTGAAAAAGTCGGACAAGACGGTGAAGAAGTTTGAGAAGGAGGCCTTGTGGGGCGACGAGGAGTGGGAGTATGAATATATGTATGAGAGGCTGATGAACAGTGAGATGCGTTGGGCATACATCTATCTGCTTGTGCTGGCCGATTGTGAGAGGAGTGCGGTGAAGGAGCTGAAAATATATCTCAATGATGGCGATTATTGTCTGCACCGTGCCGAGGCTGAGTCGATGTTGAGGGCTTTTTCTTGATTTTTCAAAAAAAATGAAAAAAAACTGATTTTTTTGGGTTACTTTTAGGGCATTGTTGCTTTAATGGTAAAAAGAGGAGTGAAAATAAACGGAAATTACTAATATTAAAAAACTACTGTTATGAAAAAGATTTTATTGATTGCATGTTGCTTGGGTTTCACTTTCAGTGCTTCGGCTCAGTCTTTGTATGAGAATAAGGATGCTGTAAAGGCTCACAAGAAGGAGACCAAGGCTGTGTATGAGGCTATGGAAAAGAAGGCTCCAAAGATTGCACGCAAGGCAGCGAAAGACTTTGAGAAGGAGGGTTGGCTGGTTACTCCGGGCTCTCTGCCATTGGAGAAGCAGTTCGAGCGCTCTTATGCTATGCGCTATGAGATGGACAATGAGTTCTACCCCAAATATATAATGGCCGAGGCTATGAGTATCGGTAAGACATACGATTCTGCAAAGATGCAGGCACTCGAGCTTTCAAAGCAGAACCTCGCAGGTCAGATTCAGACAGAGATTACTGCGTTGATTGAGAACACAGTTGCCAACCAGCAGCTGGGTGCAGATGAGGCGGCTTCAATTACAGAGACCGTGATGGCAAGCAAGAACCTTATCTCACAGTCTATCGGTCGCGTAGTGCCTGTTGTTGAGGCTTACCGCACATTGAAGAATGGCAACAAGGAGGTTTATGTAAGCATCGCTTATAACAACAAGGCTGCTTGGGAAAATGCAAAGAAGGCCATTACAAAGGAACTTGAGAAGAAGGGTGACAACCTTCACCAGAAGCTTGAAGGTCTGCTCGAATGATAGGTCTTTCCTGACTGATTGTACATTTTAAGAAAAAACTATACAGCCTTTCCTGTCTTTGGCTTTTGAGGCTCGAAGAGAGGAAAGGCTCTGATTTTAGAAATTTAAAACAGCTTCTGAATGATTATGAAACGGTATATCTCTCTTTTATTATTGGCTTTTGCGCCGTTTGCACTTTTCTCACAGAACAATGATGGAAAAGAGAAGGCAAAGGGTGGGTATGACGACTTCCGTTCATCGATGTTGGAGAAGTTCAACAAGTCGCAGAACGAGATGCAGGACAAGTACAAGTCTTTCAGGGAAGAGGCCTTAAAAGGATATATTGACTTCATGCGAAAGTCCTGGGAAAAGATTGAGGGCTCAAAGCCCGTGCCTGCCCCTGTCATTGAGCCGGTGCCGCCTGTTGTCAGGGATGAGGACGAGGATGCTGAACGCGAAAAGGAACAGGAACTGTTGAAGCAGAAGGAACTTGAACTGAAAAAGGAACAGGAACTGCAGAGACAGAAGGAGCTTGAGCTGCAGAAGCAGAAAGAGCTTGAGCTGCAGCGCCAAAAGGAACTCGAGGAGCAGCGTCGCAAGGAGCAGGAGGCTCTTCGCCAGAAGGAACTTGAACTGCAACGCCAAAAGGAACAGGAGCAGTTGAAACAGAAAGAACTTGAACAGCTGAGACAGAAGGAACTTGAGCTGCAGAAGCAGAAAGAACTTGAGTTGCAGCGCCAAAAGGAACTTGAGGAGCAGCGCCGCAAGGAGCAGGAGGCCCTGCGCCAGAAAGAGCTTGAACTGAAACGCCAGCAGGAGCTGTTGAAGCAGAAAGAGCTTGAACTGCAGCGCCAGAAGGAACTTGAACTGGAGAAGCAGAAAGAGAATGCAAAGCCGGTAGAGATTGTTGTGCCGCCATTCAATGTGAAGCCACAGCCACAGCCCATTGCACCCATTGAGGTGAAGCCTTCGGTCTTTGAGAAATATGTGGACTGCAAGGTGTTCGGTACTCCCCTCAAAGTGCGTTACGATGCTACACGCAAGGTCACTCTTGCCGCTGTGAGCGAGAATGCCGTGGCCGATGCCATTGAAAAGATGGCCGGGGAGCAGGCCGACAAGCTCATTGTCGACTGCATTGCAATAAGGGACAGCAAGTCCTTGAGTGATTGGGCATATATAAATATGCTCAAGGAGATTACGACAGCCATTTATGGAAGCTACTCAAATTCGGCCGTGCTGCTTATGGCATATATCTATATGCAGTCGGGCTACAAGATGAGGCTTGCGACAAACAATGACCGCCTGTATATGCTCTATGCATCGGAACACACTCTGTTCGGCAAGGACTACTATGTCCTGGACGGCTACAAGTTCTATTCGCTCGACGAGTTGCCGCAGCAGCTGAATATCTGTAAGGCGGCATGGCCTGCCGAGGAGACACTCTCGTTGCTGATTGCCGGTAACCAGCATTTTGATGCCAAGACCGACAAGGAGAAGAGGGTGGCCTCTACAAAGTACAAGGAGCTTGACGTGAATGTGAAGGTGAACAACAATCTGCTCAATTTCTATTCTACCTATCCAAAGTCAATGCTCAACAACAATCTCCTCTCTACATGGGCTATGTATGCCAACGTTCCCATGGACAGCAGTGTCGTGGCACAGGTGTATCCCACACTCAAGGCGCAGGTCGACGGTCTGTCTAAACTGGAGGCCGTGAACAAACTGTTGCACTTTGTGCAGACAGGCCTGGTCTACAAGTATGACAACGAGGTGTGGGGCTGCGACAGGCCTTTCTTCCCCGAGGAGAGCCTCTATTATGACTATGCCGACTGCGAGGACCGCAGCATCCTCTTCACCAGGCTTGTAAGGGATTTGCTGGATGTTGAGGCGGTGCTTATATACGTTCCCGGACACCTTCTGTCGGCTGTGCGCCTGACCGATGACATCAAGGGTGAGTTCATCCTTGTCGATGGCCGCAAGTTCATGTTGTGCGAGCCTACCTGCCTCAATGGCGCCCCTGTGGGATGGAGCAATATCAAGGAGGGTGTGAAGATGCAGGCCGTACAGCTCAAATAATTGTGTGCCTGCCTGCAAGAGTAGCAGCCTTGCGTGGTGGATATTCCAAAAAAAATGCTTAACTTTGCACTGCCTGTCAGTAATGGCCGGCAGTGCTTGTCCTTTATATGCAGTGGTGCCCCCGCCGTGTATGTGACTTGCTGAAAATGAATAGAATACAAAATATATAGAACTATGGCACAGGAAGATGTTTTTAAGAAAGTAGTTGCGCATTGCAAAGAGTATGGTTTCGTGTTCCCATCGAGTGATATCTATGACGGCTTGGGTGCTGTGTATGACTATGGCCAGATGGGTGTCGAGCTGAAGAACAATATCAAGACCTATTGGTGGCAGAGTATGGTGCTGCTCCACGACAATATCGTGGGTATCGACTCGGCTATCTTCATGCACCCCACGATATGGAAGGCATCGGGTCACGTGGATGCATTCAATGACCCCCTCATCGACAACCGCGACTCAAAGAAGCGTTACCGCGCCGATGTGCTCATAGAGGAGCAGATTGCGAAGTACGAGGAGAAGATGGAGAAGGAGGCTGCAAAGGCTGCAAAGCGCTTCGGCGAATCGTTCAACCGTGAGCTCTTCATGGAGACAAACCCCAAGGTGCTTGCCGAGAAGGAGAAGCGCGATGCCCTGCAGGCCCGTTTTGCAAAGGCACTGAACGATATGAACCTCGAGGAGCTGCGCCAGATTATCCTTGACGAGGAGATTGTCTGCCCAATCTCGGGTACACGCAACTGGACCGAGGTGCGCCAGTTCAACCTCATGTTCTCGACCGAGATGGGTTCTACAGCCGATGGTGCAATGAAGGTTTACCTTCGCCCCGAGACTGCACAGGGTATCTTCGTGAACTACCTGAATGTGCAGAAGACAGGCCGTATGCGCGTTCCTTTCGGTATCGCACAGATTGGTAAGGCTTTCCGCAACGAGATTGTGGCACGCCAGTTCATCTTCCGCATGCGCGAGTTCGAGCAGATGGAGATGCAGTTCTTTGTGCGCCCCGGCAGTGAGCTCGAGTGGTTCAACAAGTGGAAAGAGACACGTCTTGCATGGCACAAGGCTCTTGGCTTCGGCGACGATGCATACCGTTACCATGACCACGAGAAACTGGCCCACTATGCAAACGCTGCAACAGACATCGAGTTCCGCATGCCGTTCGGTTTCAAGGAGGTCGAGGGTATCCACTCACGTACCGACTTCGACCTTGGCCAGCACCAGGTATACTCGGGCAAGAACATCAAGTACTTTGACCCCGAGACAAACGAGAGCTATACTCCGTATGTTATCGAGACATCAATCGGTGTCGACCGTATGTTCCTGAGCGTGATGTGTGCTTCGTACTGCGAGGAGAAGCTCGAGAATGGCGAGACACGTGTTGTCCTGCGCCTGCCTGCAGCCCTTGCTCCTGTCAAGTTGGCTGTGTTGCCTTTGGTAAAGAAGGACGGTCTGCCCGAGAAGGCACGCGAGATTATGAATGAACTCAAGTTCAACTTCAACTGTTATTACGAGGAGAAGGATTCTATCGGCAAGCGTTACCGCCGTATGGATGCCATAGGTACTCCATACTGCGTGACTGTTGACCACCAGACACTCGAGGATGGCATGGTGACACTGCGCGAGCGCGACACAATGGAGCAGCGCCGTGTGGCTATCGCCGATTTGCGTGGCATTATCCAGGATAATGTAAGCATCACTTCTTTGTTGAAGAAATTGTCATAATTGTAGTTTGATGAAGAATATTAGGATATTTTTGTCGCTTATGCTGTCAGCCCTTTTTGGACTGACGGCCTGCGACGAGAGTAACGAGGTTGGTGAGTTCGACAACTGGCAGCAGCGCAACACACAGTTCATTGATTCCATTGCCGCTGTTGCGCGTGCCAATGCATACGATGACTGGAAGGTGTTCCTTGCCCAGGGGCTCGACACCGCCAAGGTGTGGGGCAATGAGTATTACGTATATTGCCGTGTGGTTGAAGAGGGTAGCGGCACTGCCCACCCGCTCTACACCGACAATGTGGTGATAAACTACAGCGGTCGTCTAATGCCATCTGCTACATACAAGGACGGATATATCTTTGACAGCAGCTACAGCGGTGAACTCGACCCCGCATTCAATGTCCCTGTGACATTGCCCTTGTCGGGTACTGTAGAGGGGTTCTGCACTGCCGTGCAGCAGATGACCGACGGCGATATTTGGGAAGTGTATATTCCTTATCAGTTGGGCTACGGTGCAAAAGGTTCAAGTGGTGTACCGGCCTATTCAACGTTGATATTCGATATTAACTTGGTCTCGTTCCACCGCCAATAAAATGTAAAAGTAAGTTATGGAAATGAAAGATAATCAGTTGCAGATTGAACTGAAAGAGGAGATTGCCGAGGGTACATACGCAAACCTTGCAATCATTGCGCACTCTACATCGGAGTTCGTGCTTGACTTTGTGCGTATGATGCCGGGTGTAAACAAGGCAAAGGTTAAATCGCGCATTGTGATGACCCCCGAGCATGCAAAGCGCCTTGCAATGGCGCTGCAGGATAACCTTATGAGGTACGAGGCGCAGTTCGGCGAGATTCGCCTGCCCGAGCGTGGCGGATATGCTCCTGGAGCACCGTTTAAGGTAGAGGCTTAAATAAAAGTCCACTATAATACAATAAAAGAGTTCGCTGCGGCGAACTCTTTTATTGTATATGCCTTTGTAATTGTCCATCTAATAGGGAGAGGTGGTATGCGATAAAATTCCTCCCCTGTTTTAGGGGAGGTGGTCGAAGACCGGAGGGGTTCAACCCCCTCCGCTTCGCTCGTCCCCCTAATTTAACGTGAGTTCGATATAAGAATTTATACTAAAATTTAGTGTATTTTGTCATTCCGAATCGAAGATCGACGCCCGTAGGGGCCAAAGTCAACCTTGTGTGAGGAATCTCATTATTCGCGGATTCAGAGATCCTTTGACAATCCTTGCTTATCGCAAACTACACGGCGCAAACTTCGCCTGCGCTACGTGTAACCAACTGCTGCAAGCATTGCCGAACTAAAGTTTCGTCGCTACGCTCTGTCGGGATGACAGGTTCGCGATTTGATTTAGCTTATATCGAACTCACGTTATATTATTACCTTATTTTGTCAATCTACCATCACTCCGTTCGAGCGGAACTCCGACAGCGAGTAGCCTGTGTGGCGTTTGAAGTAACGGTTCAGGTAGCTCTGGTCGGGGAAGTGGAACTCGTTCACAAGCTCCTGGAATGTCTTGTGGGTGTATATGAGGTTCACTTCCAGCTCAATGATTGTGAAGTGGTCAATTATTTCCTTTGCGTTCTGCCCGCCGGCGCGCTGGCACACCGAGTTGAGGTGGCGGGTCGAGATATGCATCTTGTCGGCATAGAACTGCACCGACCTGTCGTCGCGGAAGTGGCTGGTGAGCAACATCCTGAACTCATAGAACAGTTTGTCCTTGTTCTCGCCTATGTGCTCCTTTGACAGTGTGTTGTGTGTCTTGCTGACGTGCTGTATGTACAGCAGCAGTGAATTCACGGCAAGGGTTACATTCTGGCGGCAGTAGTCTGTGTTGGCATCGTTGCTTCCGGCTTCAATGTCAAGTATGTCTATCTGGCGGAATATGTTGTTCAGGAACTCGGTCTCAAGGCTGTTGTTGCCCCCCTGGTGTGGGCGGCACTCCATTGCCTGTATGGTCTCGGGGCTCATTGAGCTGCGTGCGGCAAGCCATATATGTTTTGAGAGACCGAGCAGGCGTGATGAGAAGTCGCTCGTGATGTCGAGCAACAGGATGTTTGAACCTCCCGGGCAGATTATTATCTGTCCGGGTGTGAAGCGGTACTTCTGTCCGTTGATTGTAAAGAGCGCCTCGCCGCTCAGACAGAAGAAAATTGATGTGTGCTGCATCTGGTAGACGTGCTGCACAAACTGCTGTAGTGACGATTGTGTTGTGGCAAATCCCTGGATGGGGAGCTTCTTCAAATATATGTTGTTCATAATTCCCTCTACTTTGTGTCTGTTTTGTAACTGTTCCTGTGCAAAAGTAGTCAAAAAATACAATAATGCAAAGTGTTATTGTACAAAAGTGTAAATAAAGTACAGGATGTTGTATTTTGTTGTAGAATGTTTTTGACAGGGATTACGTGTTGAGCGCGGTGTGGATAAAAAACAGAACCGACGGTTCATTGGAAACCGCCGGCACTGCCCCTAATATAGTTTTATGAAGTGGAGCTAGAGGGAGTCGAACCCTCGTCCAAACAGGGAAACAATATGCTTTCTACACGCTTAGTCATCGGTGGGGTTTTCGAGCACAGGCAAGACCGCGACCGCCAACCTGCGCCTTATCCTCTGAAGTGTCGCCATTGCATCGAGGCCTGCAATGGTTAGTCCCGATTTGCCTGCACCACCATGTCGGATTGCTTCGGAACAACAGCGTCCGGGTGATGTCTCGTCCCCGCACCTGGTGCAGGGATTAAGCTAATCTACTATACTTCGATTAAGCAGCAAGAGCATAAGTATTGTTGCCAGATAAATTTTTGCCTGCTCAGATTATAGTGCGAACCGGCCATGCACTGCGTGCTTACATACCTTTTCTACCCGCTGTCAAATCCAGATAGCCCCGATTGTAAGAGAGTGCAAAGTTATGGGCTTTTTTTTGTTTTTGCAACGGCTTTGATACTTTTTAATGATTTTTGAATGTTATCTATCTATAATTAATGTACTTTTGCATAAAACATTCACACACTATGACACACATCGAAGTCTGGCTTATGGCACTGGCTCTTGCCATGGATTGTTTTGCCGTTGCCATTGCAAGCGGAATATTCTTCAAGAAGGTCTACTGGAAGCCTATGCTCACAATGGCACTTCTCTTTGGTTTCTTTCAGGCGCTGAACCCTTTCCTGGGATGGTGGGGCACTGACCTGTGCCGCACGTTCATTGAGAGTGTCGACCATTGGGTGGCATTCGGCATATTGGGATTTTTGGGCGCGAGGATGATAATAGAGTCGTTCAAGGAAGAGGAGCAGAAACGCTTCAACCCCCGCCGCTACAAGGTAATCCTCACTCTTGCCATAGCCACAAGCATCGATGCCCTGGCCGTGGGCATCTCCTTCTCGTGCATGGGGTATACCACTGTGGCATCGCTCTGCTATCCCCTCTCGGTGATATTCCTTGTGTCGTTCGTTATGACCATTGTTGGTCTTGCGCTGGGGCTCAAATGCGGCAACGGCTTTGCAAGGAAACTGCGTGCCGAGATGTGGGGCGGAATCATACTGCTGCTCATTGGTGGCAGGGTGCTGTTTGAACACCTCACAGCTTGACGAATGAAAGGCTCTCTCCTTGGAAAACTATCTTTTGGTGCCGCTGCGGTAATTGTGACGGTGCTTGTTGCTGCCACCATTCTCGAAAACCTTTGCGGCTCTCCATTTGCTATTGAAAACATCTACCATTCGTGGTGGTTCGTTGCCTTGTGGGCATTGCTTGCAGTGACAGCCCTCATATATATACTGCGCACCCAAAGGCGCGTCTCGCTCATTCTGCTGCACGCATCGCTTGTGCTGGTGTTGCTTGGCGCCTTTGTCTCGTTCCTCACCTCAAAGCGTGGAGATATTGCAATGTCGCATGAGGGCGCACCGGCCTCAATGTTCGAGTTGAGCGACGGCACGCTGGAGAAACTGCCATTCCGTCTGCGGCTTGAACATGTTGACACCCTCGGCAGCGATGGCGAAACGCCAAGCGATTACGTTGTACGTGTTATGGTCGATGACAAAACCGTGCAGACGGAGCGCATTATCTCGTTGAATGCCCCGGCCAAAATCAACGGCCACCAATTCTGCATAAAAGGTGTGGATGAGGCAGGTGTCTCGTTGCTTGTCTCCCATGACCCCTATGGCCGGCCATTAAGCTACGTGGGGTATCTTATGGTGTTTATCTCGTTTCTGCTACTGTTCTTTGACGGAAAGAGCGGGTTCAATGCCTTGCTGCTGCAAATTAAAGGTGTAGAGCGGAAAGGTGAAAGCGGAAAACGGAAAACTTGTTTGTGCAAGATTACGTTTTTTCGTTCCCGCCTTTCCCCTTTCAGTTTTCACATTTCACTTCGCATTGTGCTGTCGGTGTCTTTTTTGTTTTTGTGCGTACTATGGTGCGGGCATGGCGTTTTTCCGGCAACCAATGGTGCCGAGGCACTTTTGCTGTTTGTTCTTTTTCTAATGTTGCTTGCTGTGGCTTTGGGGCGCAAGAAACGCTTCGTGCTATTGAGTCGATTGCTGGTTGTTGTTGCCGCTATGTTTTTTGTTGTTGCCGTGCTTGGCCTTGACGGCGACAGCAGCGTACAGCCAATCCTGCGCACACCGCTGTTGGGCATACACGTGACAACAATAATCATTGCATACGCACTGCTTGCCTGCACGGCAGTGAATGCTGTGGTTGCATTGTGTACAAAGGATGAAAAGAGAAGGGCGCAGCAGGCATTGCTCGGGCGGTTGTTGCTCTATCCGGCCACTATGCTGCTTGCCGGTGGCATCTTCATCGGTGCCGTGTGGGCAAACCTGTCGTGGGGGCGCTACTGGGGCTGGGACCCCAAAGAGGTGTGGGCGCTGATAACGCTGCTTGTCTGCTCACTGGGTTTCCACTCGCACTCGCTACGTTTCATCTCAAAGCCCATCGCATTCCACATTTTCTGTATTGTGGCCTTTGCGGCTGTGCTGTTTACATTCTTTGGAGTGAACTGGTTGCTTGGCGGCCTGCACAGCTATGCGTGATTGCCGGTGCTTTCCTCGTCGTATATCCGTTTCAGGCTTTCAATCAATAGTGCCTCGTTGCTTATGAGTGTGCGGAACTCCTGCAGTCTTGCGGCATTGTCCGACCGGGGAATCCACAACTTCAGGTATCCGCCTTCGCCATATTTCTCTCTGATGTGCGCCACAGCACGTTCAATATGCTCCTCCTTTGTCAGTGCAGGGTAATTGGCTAGTCCGTATTGTATGGTGCGTGCCATTATTGTATGGCTGTCGATGATGCGGTCGGCCTCGGCTACTATCTTGCCATATATGGTGCGTGGCGGCTTGTTGTTGGATGCGCGGTGGTCCTCAACTGCGTCGGCCATAATCTCTATCTGTTCGCTTGTGAAAAACCTTTTAAGCCTCTTGTCTTCGCGTACTATGCGTGCCGATGCGGTATGGTGCTGTTCACGGCCTGCTTCCAGTCCCAGGTCGTGATATGCGGCAATGGTATATACCATCTGCATGTCAACGTCGTAGTGCTGTGCCAGCTTTAGACTGTTTGATATTACCATAAAGGCATGCTTGCGGTCATGTGCCTTGTCAAAGGCTTCATATCGTGGCAATATTTCGCCTTCGATATGGTTTATGAGTTCTGCTGTAAGATGAGGCTTGTCCATTTTGTGGCAGTAAAAAAGTGCGATATATTTTCATATACCGCACTTTTTGTTATGTCTTGGATTATCGTGCGTAGTTCACGGCACGTGTCTCGCGGATGACGGTAATCTTCACCTGTCCGGGGTAGGTCATCTCGTCCTGAATCTTCTTTGCAATCTCGCCCGAGAGCAGTTCGGTCTGCTTGTCGTCAATCTTGTCGGCACCGACAATTACGCGCAGCTCGCGGCCTGCCTGGATGGCGTAGGTCTTTGTTACGCCGGGGTATGACATTGCAAGCTGCTCAAGGTCGTGCAGGCGCTTGATGTATGCCTCTACAATCTCGCGGCGTGCGCCGGGACGTGCGCCCGAGATGGCGTCGCACACCTGTACGATTGGGGCGATGAGGCTTGTCATCTCCACCTCGTCGTGGTGGGCACCGATGGCGTTGCATATATCGGGTTTCTCCTTGTACTTCTCGGCAATCTTCATACCATACTCTGCGTGTGGCAATTCGGTCTCCTCGTCGGGCACCTTGCCGATATCGTGCAACAGGCCGGCACGTTTCGCTTTCTTGGGGTTGAGGCCAAGCTCGGCAGCCATCACAGCACAGAGGTTGGCTGTCTCGCGTGCATGCTGCAACAGGTTCTGGCCGTATGATGAACGGTACTTCATCTTACCGATGATGCGTATGAGTTCGGGGTGCATGCCATGGATACCAAGGTCAATGGTAGTGCGCTTGCCGGTCTCTATAATCTCCTCCTCAATCTGCTTCTTCACCTTGGCAACAACCTCCTCAATGCGTGCGGGGTGTATGCGGCCGTCGGCAACAAGCTGGTGCAGCGCAAGGCGTGCAATCTCGCGGCGGACGGGGTCGAACGCGCTCAACACGATAGCCTCGGGGGTGTCGTCAACGACAATCTCAACGCCTGTTGCGGCCTCGAGTGCGCGGATGTTACGTCCCTCGCGGCCAATGATGCGGCCCTTCATCTCGTCGCTGTCGATGTGGAACACTGTAACGGAGTTCTCAATAGCTGTCTCGGTGGCAACGCGCTGGATGGTCTGTATGACAATCTTCTTTGCCTCCTTGTTGGCTGTCATCTTTGCATCGTCGATGATGTCATTGATGTATGATGCGGCCTCGCTCTTTGCCTCCTCCTTGAGTGACTCGATGAGGCGCTCCTTTGCATCCTCGGCCGAGAGACCGCTGATGGCCTCGAGCTTCTCGCGCTCCTGTGCGTGCATCTTGTCAAGCTCCTCCTGCTTGCGCTCCAGCACGCCTTTCTGTGCCTCGAGGTTCTCCTTTGCGGTGTCGAGCTCGTTCTTGCGGCGCTGCAGGTCCTCGTTGCGCTGGTTGTACTGGATTTCGCGCTGCTTGAGCTGGTGCTCGGCCTGCTGAATCTTGTTGTTGCGCTGCGAAATCTCCTTCTCAAGCTCGGCCTTCTTGTTGAGGAACTTCTCCTTCACTTCAAGGAGCTTGTTCTTCTTGATTACCTCGGCCTCTTTGTGTGCATCGTCGATGATGCGCTGATGCTTTGCCTTAAGGGCTGTCTTGTTTATCAAAAACTGGATGAGGAAGCCCGCTACCAGGCCGGCTGCCAATCCGATGATTAATGTTGTAACACTCATAATAGTTATAAATTTTTTGTATATAATAAAAACGCACCGCCATATCCCTTTGCCGGCATTGTGTGCCGGTAACAGGTGAATATTGCAATGCGTGGAACTTCTGTTGAACCGTTGTTTTCAGTTCTTTGCCTTCAGGGTGTTGTCTATCAGCTTTGTGAGTTCGGCAATCCTGCGCCTCACCTCAACCGATGCAACCCCGTCGGTGCCGCTCACGGCGTGGAATGCGATGTCGAGTGCAACCATTGTCATCACTCTCACGCCTCCCTCTCCCGAAAAAGGGGCTTTATATCTCGACAGTGTCTCGTTGACAAGTCGTGCAGCCTGTCTGTACGATGGCTCTTCGCTCGCTTTTACTGTCAACGGGTATGATGTACCGTCTATAATAAGGTTTATTCCAAGTTCTCTATCTTCCATAATGCACCTCCCTTTCAGTTATCTCTTCAGTGACTCTATGCATCGGTCGATTTCACGCACCAGCCTTGTTATCTTCTCCTTGGCTCCCTCTATGCCGCTGTCGCTAAGGCTGATAATCCTGGCTTGCTTCAGATTGTTGTAACTCTCCTCGAGTGCCGTGCAACGCATCCGTAACTCTTCGAGTGCGTTCTCCTTCTCCGCTATCTGGCGCGCGAGTTCTCTGTTCTGCCCGCTCTTCTGCTTGTATTCGTGTATAAGCAGGTGGAGCTTGCCCTCGAATTCGTTGATAATGGTTGTATCGTTCCCGGTCATATTACGACAATCGTTTCACAAAGTAGCCTTTTCAGCTACTATCTGCAAATATATGTTATTTTTGCGAAAACAAAAAGATTTGAATGCTTTTTTGTATAAATGGACGGTGTTTTATTCTTGTAGCTGCTCTATGGTGGCAAGTGACATAATTGGGGAGCTGCGTGCAGCTCCCCAATTATGTGTTTTATCTCATTTGTTCCATAGATTTCCCCATTCGCTTCTGTTTTTGCCGGCATCGGTTGTACCTTGTTCAATATCTTTGCCCATATTGATTGTCGTTGAGCCTGCAATGAAAGCGCTTGTGTAAATCTCCTGCCCGGCTGCTGCCGGCTTTGAATATATCTTTTTCATAATTCTCATTTTCTTTTGTTATAGTATAATCTTCTTGCCGTTTCTTATGTAAAGACCGCCCTTGACGGGGTTAATTACACGGCGGCCGGTGAGGTCGTAGAGTGTCACGCTCTCCTCGCCCAGGTCGTCGATGTCGGCTGGTGAAATCTCTGTGATGCCGGTTGTACCACCTATCAATATTCTCATACTTGAGTTCTGCGCCTCGAGGCCTTTGAAGTAGGCGCGGTAGGGCAGTACCTTCAGGTTCTTTGTTACGTGGTTAATCTCTTTGTTTGCCGATGAGAATGCATAGTAGTTGCCCTGGGTGCAGTCTATTGTCTGGTTCTTGTAAGAGCCTATGAACTCCCAGCCGTCTGCGTTGCCGGTGTTTGTGTCGGTAGTGATTGTAGTGCGGCCGCCGGTGATGGGGGTGTTTTCGGCCCCTTTGCGCAGTGTGTAGAGATAGGGGGTATTTGCTGCGGGTGCGCTCTCCTCCTCGAATCTCATGAATCCCTCACCGCTCTCCTTGAGTGTGTAGAAGGCGTAGTTTGCGCAACTTACCGAGTCGGGTGCAAATGGCAACATGATGGTGCCGTAGCGTCCTGCGCTCAAGCTACGTGTGTAGCTTGCATCGGCAAAAGTGTTGGGCATTGATGGGTCGAAATCAACGCCCTCGCTGTCGGTGAGTACAAGGTGGCATATAGTTTCATAATACCATGAGTTTGCTTCGCTCTGTGGGTTTGATGCAAAGTTGACATGCTGCCCCTGTTTGAAGACATATGTTCCCACTTTTTGTACACTGCTTGGGAGTGTTATAGTCCTTATGTTGTTGCAATAGAAAGCATAATTCTTAAGTTCGGTTATGCCGTCTGGTATTACAAGGTCGGTGACAATTTCTCCGTTGAGGTATAGATTTTTATCATAATACAAAGGATTGGCGGCGGAGTCATGAAAATTTATATTGCACCATGCTACAAGGTCGGTAATGTACACATCCTTCAGGCTGTTGCACCCGTAGAATGTATTGGCGCCTATTACTGTTACACTGGCTGGTATTGCAATGCTTGTGATGCTGCTGCAATACCGGAACACAGCGCCGTTCAGTGCTGTCAGGCCATCGGGCAGTGTTACGTTTTTGATGGAGCCGTTGGATTGGAATGCGCCATAGTCGATGGATGTCACACTGTCGCCTATGACTACTTCTGTGAGGCTACACTGGGCAAATGCATAGGCACCGATGTGTTTTGTACGGTTGGGGATAACCAACCGGCCTGTGAGGCTGTAGCAGTTGCTGAACGCAGAATCTTCTATGTCGGTGATGTTTTCTCCAAGGGACAGACTTGTGATGTTGTTGCATTTGTAGAATGCCGTAGAGCCTATGCGGGTTGTGCTGTTGGGGATAACAAGCTCACCCGTGAGTGCAGTGCAGTAGGAGAATGCTTCCTTGCCAATCTCGGTCACGCCCTCGCCGATGGTGAGGCTTTTGGCGCTGTTGCAGTTATGGAAGGCATAGCTCGCTACTGTTGTTACACTGTTTGGAATCTCAAGGCTTGTGATGTTGTAGCAGTAGTAGAATGCGTAGTTTCCGATTGTCTTTACGCCCTCCTCTATGTTCAGGCCTGCAATGTTGTTGCAATTGTAGAACGCGTAGTCGCCAATAGATGCAACACTGCCTGGAATGTTTACGCTTGTGATATTAGGGCAGTTGTAGAATGCGTAGTTATTTATTGCTGTGATTTCACTTGGAATGTCAAGTCCTGTTACCGGTTCTCCATTCAAATATAGATTTGCATAATTGCACAAAGGATTGGCGGCGGGGTCATGAAAATTTATATTGCACCATGCTGCAAGGTCGGTGATGTGAACTTCTTGAAGATTGTTGCAGCCAATGAATGCATTTCCTCCAATTTCAGTGATGCTTGATGGGATTGCAATGGTTGTTATGCCTGTACAATACAAGAAACAGCGGTAGGGTAAGAATGTTACACCCTCTCCAATCGTAATGTCGGTTATTGAGGCTTTGTATTCAAAGGGTTCTGCATTTGTCGGGTGCGTTATGTCCCTTCCCAAATAGATGCTCTCCAATGGGCTGAAGAAAAACGCTCCCTGTGTGTAATTGCTTCCGTTGTACCCGGTGCCCAATGTCAGTATCTCCTTGCCGTCGGCAAAATGCAGGTGCTTGAGGCTTGAGCAGTAGTCGAATGCGCAGTTGGCAATTTGTGTTACGCTGCCTGCTATGCGCATGCTTGTGAGTGATTCGCAGTGGTTGAATGCAAAGCCGCCAATGAATGTTACACCCTCTGGGATTACAAGACTTTCAAGCGACAGGCATCCTTCAAAGGTACCCTCCTCAATGCGAGTGATGCTGTCAGAGAGGGTAATCCCTGTGAGGTTGCTGCAATTCCTGAACGCCCGACCTATGGACTTTACGCTGTTGGGGATTGTCAGTTCGCCTTTGAGGCCGCTGCATCCCGTGAACGCATCTGTGTCTATGTACTCTACTCCGTCTGGGATGGTGAGTGTTTCAATGTTGTTGCAGTAGTAGAGCGCACAGTAGTTGAGGGCGGTGACGTCTTTACCAAAAGTAAAGGTCTTGATTGAACTTTTGTAGGCGAAAGGTGAGTGACCGCCCTGGTATGAATAGTAGTATGTCAATGTCCGTCCCTGATGTACGCTCTCAAGCGGACAGTCGTAGAAGAGTCCATAGCCGCTATAGGGTGCGGTGCCCCGTGAGTGGTAGCCCATGTACATCGGCTCGGTGGTATCCTCAATGATAACCTCTGTCAGCCCGGTACAACCGTTGAATGAGCCGTTGTTCACCGTGGTTACAGTTTTTGGAATTGAGATGCATGTGAGTCCGGTGCAATTGGCAAATGCTCGTTCTCCAATGGCGGTGACGGTGTAGGATGCACCATCACCGGTGCTGTTGGTTACGGTCTCAGGGATGGTGATTTTGCCGCTGTAGGGAGTGTCGCCGTATGTTACATAGACCTCCGTGTCCGACAGTCGGGTGTAGTAGATACCGCCTTGTGCAAATTCATAGGCGTTTGCAACAGTGCCGCACAGCAGTAGAAAGAGGGCGAGCAACTGTTTGATGTAGAACTGTTTCATTGTTTTTTGTTTTTGTGAGATAAGGGCGCAAAATTAATAAAATGTTCCTTGAATTACCCCCCCCTATGTTAAAAAACGTTAATACAGAGGCGTAGACTGTGCGTGCTGTATGTTTTTATTTGTCATTTATTCGTTTGTATCCCTCGCCCAGGAACATTTTCATGTAGTGTGCTGCTTTCTTTTCCAGCGCAAGCGGGTAGGCACGCGATGTCGATGGCATACGCCATAGGTTGTATTCGCGCCCGGCGATGTGCAGGGTGCTCTTGCCGCCCATCGGCGGGGTAGGGCAAGAGTATGTTCCCACAATGGTGTCGGTGGCTTTCTGTCCTGTGGTGACAATGGCTGTGCAGTGCGGCAGCTTTTCAAGCAGTGCGGCGATGTCGGTAGGGGTGGTAATCTCAAGGAACTTGTCGGCTGCATTCTCTTTCAGTCTCACAACTTCGCAGGCTGTATCAAATATTGCAATGCCCTCGCGGGTGCAGAACTCCACGATGGCCTCCTTGTCGAAGCGCTTTTCGCCTTTCAATTCAAAATGGTGCCTGTCGTCAAAGAACAGCAGGCCAAGAACGCGCCACATGTCGTTCAGCCAGTTGGGGTAGTAGAATGGCATGCTCCAGCGGGCGCCCGGCGGCGGGAAGCTGCCGAGCATCAATATCCTTGCGTTCTGCGGCAGGAAGGGCTCTAACGGGTGTCTCTCGGTTGTGTTCATGGGGCTATCTGTTGCTGCTGTGTCTGTTACAAAAAGAGGAACAACTTTGTTTGTCGTTCCTCCTCTTTAGGTATTACTTCTTTTCGGCATCCTCCATGTTCTTGCGTGGCTCTTTCTTTGCAAGAGTGATGATTCTGTAGACATACTCTGTAATCCATGCCTGTGAGTAGCCGAGCTTCTCGTTGTAGTTACGCACCGAATATACCGTGCGGAATGTTGCCTCGTCCTTCCAGTTGTTCTTTGTGAAGATGTCGTTGATAATCTTCTCGGTCATGCCGCGCAGCAGCTTGTGCATGAAGCCCGGAACGCGGAACTTCCACTTCATCAGGTTGCCCACGAGCATCATCAGGTCGTTGTTGAAGCCCTGGAATGCAAAGAGGAACGGCTGCGCATCCTGTATCTTGCGGCAGTTCTTCTTTATCGAGTTGTCAATCTCCTTGAAGAAACTGTCGTCGAGCTGGTAGAGCTGCTCGAGCATCTTCTTGCAGCGGCTGCGCTCGCCCACACCAAGCTTGTTGTTCTGTGTGGGCACCTTGAGGGTGCGCTTGAATGTCGCAAGGTCTGGCAACATGTTGATGTTGGTGATACCGATGTTGGCTGCCATGGCTGCCTGGTAGTACACGCGTATGAGGGTCATGAAATCCTCCATACCACCGATGCGCTGCTCGGCATTATTGTCCTTCTTCTTGAAAAAATCAAAAAATCCCATTATTGCTGAACTTTTTTATCTGTTATTGTTTCTTTGTGATTTCTCTTTTGCGGGGTGTCATTTCTTGCGGTTCTCCCTCATTCTCTCACGCTCCTCCATCATCTTCTTCTGCTGCTCCTGCAATGCCTCGAGGCGTGCCATCATGTTGGACTGCTTGGCAACGGAATCCTTGTTCTTCTCGGCGTATGCCTCCATCTTCTTCAACAGCTCCTCTTCGTTGACACGTTTTCTCAGATAGAGGGCTATGATGATGCTGAAGAGGGTTGAGATGAAGTAGTAGTAGTTCAAGCCCGATGAGTACTCGTTGAAGATGAAGAAGAACATCACGGGCATGAAGTACATCATCCAGCGCATCATCTTCTGCTGCTGTTCCATCTCGGGGGTGCTCACAGCCGGAGCCTGCAGCTTGCTTGTGTAGTAGGTGTTTATAATCTGTGTCACCGAGAAGAGGAGGCAGAAGATGCTTATGTGGTCACCTATGAGCCACAAATCCTTGTTCCAGCTTATGAGGGAGTCGAATGCCGAGAGGTCGTTCGCCCAAAGGAAACTCTCCTGGCGCAGCTCGATGGCGTTGGGCACGAAGTTGAAGAGCGCGATGAAGATTGGCATCTGTATGAGCATCGGCAGGCAGCCGCCCATGGGGCTTGCGCCGTACTTCTGGTAGAGTGCCATTGTCTCCTGCTGCTTCTTGAGTGCATCCTCCTGCTTGGGGTATTTTGCATTCAGTTCATCGATGTATGGCTTGAGGGCGCGCATCTTGGCCGATGAGATGAACGATTTCTTTGTGAAAGGATATACGCACAGCTTTACAATGAGTGTGAGCAACAGCAGCACGATACCCATGTTGAGGCCTGTGCTTGAGAGAATGTCGAACAGGTACATTATAAAGTAGCGGTTAATCCAGCGTACGATTGGCCAACCGAAGTATATCAGCTCCTCGAGCTCAAGGTCGTGTGTGGGGTTGATGGCTTCGGCGTTGGCATCCTTCAGGTCGCTGAACTTGTTGGGGCCGAAGTAGAACTGCAGGTCGGTGCCCGCAATGCCGCTCGGGTCGAACTTCACGCTTGTGGTGGTCGCGCACTCCTTCAGCATCTTCTCTCCCTCGGGGATGCTTGCAGAGCGCAGGTCTGTACCGTTGAAGCTGTCGCCGGCAATCATTATTGACGAGAAGAACTGGTTCTTGTATGCAATCCAGCTTATGGCCTCGGCGTGCGATGCGTTGTCGTTCTTCGCCTCGCTCAGGTTCTCGGTGTCATCGCCCTGCAGCTTGTATGTGAGGCTGGTGAAGCGCTGCTCGAAGTCGTAGCCCGGCTCTTGCTGGCGCAGGAGCTGGTTCCATGCAATGTCAATTGTCTCGTCCGAACTGAGCAAGCCCTCCATGTTGTGGGCCTTGATGTTGAGGTCGGTGATGTAGCTGTCGGGGCGCAGACGGTAGATGAAGTCTATGTAACGTCCCTCCTTGAAGTCGAGGCGCAACACAGCCTCGTCGGCTTTCGCACTCTGCACCGTGAAATAGCACTGCTCGGTGTTGATGTTGCCTAGCTCGGGCTTCAGCTTGAATGTATATGTCATTCTGTTGTCGCCGGGCTTGCTGCTGTTCTTCAGCTTGTCCTTGCTGTCAAAGAGTACCACGTCGTTGCCTTCCTGGTCCTTGTAGTCCTTGAGCGAGGCGCTTGTTATGCGGCCGCCGAGTGTGCTGATGGTGACACACACCTTGTCGTTCGACAATGTGACGGGTGTCTCCACGCCGTTGTAGATGTTGTGGAAAAGGCTTGTCGTGTCGTTCTTGATGCTCTCGAACTGCTGCTGCAACCTGAGTGCGCGTTCCTGCTCGGCAAGCTGCTCCTGTTGCTTCATCTGCGCAATGCGCTCCTGGCGCGCTTTCTCTCTCTGTATGTCCTCGGGACTTTTCTGGTTGAACTTGAAGTAACCGATGATTACAAGTCCTATGAGTACGTATGCGAGAATGGTCTTTTTGTTCATTTTCTCTATTTTATATGTTGTTCGTTAAACAATATTTCGCAATCAATTTGCAAAGATATAAAAAATAACGGAAATATCCGCTCCTGCTGTCCTTTAAAATAGTAATATGGCAATTATTGCAGTTTATTGCAGTTGCTGTGTCCTTTTGTTTCATAAAATCGTTAAAATGTGCTATCTTCGCATCCAAAATATAATAACTATGAAAACGAAACCTATAATTTCCCTTTTTGCGTTGTGCGCATTCACTGCGGCTACAGCGCAGGACAAGACCGGTGTGTATGACTATTTCAATGCGAAGATTGACGAGGCTGTCTCTGCGGCGGCTGTCGTTGAGGAGACCGGCGCAGAGGATGCCAACCATGTATATGCAAGGCTCTTCTCTTCCCCGGTGCTCTACAATTCGGTCATCAAAGGTGCTTGTGCCGGCAAGGATGCCGTAACCGAGAGTGATATCAAGGCAATGGATGACGAGCGTGAGGCTGTCATTGAGAATATGCTTGTAGACCTTTACCGCACGGCTCCCTCAATGGTGCAGATGACCGAGGCCGAACTGCGCAGTGAGAAATCGGTTCCCACACAGGAGGTTTCAGTGAGTGCGCCGGCGCTTGACTTCAAGAAACTTGATATCCCGACAGACGTGGCCGGTGGAATGAAGACTACCGTGACAAAGCCCAACTACTGGAAATTCTCGGGCCGCACATCGTTGACATTCACACAGAACTTCATCTCGGAGAACTGGTATCAGGGTGGCGAGAGCAACTATGCCATGCTTGCCACAATTGACCTGGACATGAATTACAATGACAATGACCGCATAAGCTGGACTAACCACTTTGACCTTGACCTTGGCTTTGCCACATCACAGGCCGACACCCTACACAGCTTCAGGACAAATACCGACAAGCTGCGCATTGAGTCTACATTCGGTTACAAGATTGTGAAGTCTCTTGACCTTGCTGCAAAGTTGAAGGTGGAGTCGCAGATGTTGCCTAACTATCCTGTGAATACCCATGACTTCATCTCCAACTGCCTTGCTCCGCTTGATGCCAATGCCTCAATCGGTTTCAACTTCAAGCCTAATCTCGGCAACTTCAAGCTCGAGGTCTTCCTTGCTCCACTTTCGGCCTACAATTTCCGCTATGTACACTACAACCGTCTGGCCGGTTCGCTTGGTATAAATGATAACAATGGTTTCGACCTTGGCCGTGGCCGTGCAAGACAGGACTTCGGTACCCAGCTTGTGGTTACCGTGCCTACATACCAGCTGACATCGTTCCTTGACGTCTATTCACGTCTTGAATACTATACCAACTATCACCGTGCTTTCTTCCAGTGGGAGACAAAGTTCAATGTGGCATTGAGCAAGTACTTCACAGCTTCGCTGATGCTGAACGCACGTTTCGACGACAGCGTGAACATGCACGACGAGTGGAAGTTCTGGCAGTTGAAGGAGCTCTTCACCCTTGGCGTTGCCTACGCATGGTAAATATCGCATGATATAATACATAAACCGATAGACAGTATACCCTTATGATTTTCAGCTCGTTGTTTCCTGTTACCGAACCAACCTGGATTTTTCTGGGTGTGCTGTCTATTGTGCTCTTTGCGCCGCTGCTGTTCAACAGGCTCCGTCTGCCTCACATCATTGGCATGATATTGGCCGGTCTGCTCATTGGCCCCAATGGCCTGAACATACTTGAACGCGACGACAGTTTCGAGCTCTTTGGCAAGGTGGGGCTCTACTATATAATGTTCCTTGCCAGCCTTGAAATCAACATGCAGGAGATGAAGCAGGCCAAGGGCGGCGCACTGCTTATGGGGCTTGCGGTCTTTTCAATCCCCATAATACTTGGATTGCTGACCAACAGGCTTATCCTCAAGTATGATTTCGTCGCATCGCTGCTGCTTGCCAGCATGTATGCATCGTACACGCTCATCTCCTATCCCATTGTGGCACGTTACGGTCTTTCGCGCCTGCGCTGTGTGAACTTTGTGGTGGGTGGAGCAATGATAACCGACACGCTCACGCTCTTTGTGCTAGCGGTCGTTGCCGGGACATTCAGCGGCGAGGCCAGTGTGTGGTTCGTGTTGCTGATGCTTGCAAAGCTGCTGCTTGTGGGCGCGGTGATAATATTCGCCTTCCCGCGCATTGCCCGTTACTTCTTCCGCAACTACAACGACAGTGTCATACAGTATATCTTTGTAATGGTGATGCTGTTCCTTGGTGCCGGAATGATGGAGCTTGCCGGCATGGAGGGTATTCTCGGCGCCTTCATTACCGGACTGGTGCTCAACAGGCTCATCCCTCACTCGTCGCCTCTTATGCGACGTATTGATTTCGTGGGCAACGCTATCTTCATCCCGTTCTTCCTCATTGGCGTGGGTATGATGATAGACGTGGGCGTGCTCTTCAAGGGCGGCAGTTCGCTTGTTGTGGCGGCCGTGATGATTGCCACGGCACTCACTGGCAAGTGGATAGCATCGTTCCTGGTGTCAAAGGTGTACCGTATGTCATCGGGCGAGCGTAGCCTGATGTTCGGCCTTAGCACCTCGCAGGCCGCAGCAACGCTTGCAGCAGCATTCGTGGGTCACGGTATTGTGCTTGCCGACGGCTCGCGCCTGCTCAACGAGGATGTACTCAACGGAACCATTCTACTGATACTGGTGACCTGCATTGTAAGTTCAATAGCTTCGGACAGGGCATCGCGCAGCCTCATCCTCTCGGGAAAGGCTCTCGATACTCCCACACCCGTATCCTCCAAAAAGACACTGCTGGCGCTTGCCAATCCCGGTATGGTAGACCGCCTTATGGATTTGGCACTGCTTATCCGCAAGGATAACAGCAAGATACCTCTTTCGGCCATCACCGTTGTGCTCGACGAGGACAAGCAACGTCAGCAGCAGGGCACAAAGGTTCTTGACCATGCTGCCAACATAGCGGCATCGGTGAACATTCCGCTGCTCACCAAGATGCGGCTCACCACCAACCTTGCCCACGGTATTGTGCACGAGGTGAAGGAGAACGACTACCGTGAGCTTATCCTTGGTTTCCACAAGAAAGAGACCGCCAATGACAGCTTCCTGGGCAATGTGTTGCCCGAGGTACTGAACTCTGTTGATTGTCAGGTTGTCATGGCGCGTATGAACATACCGTTGAACACGGTGCGCACAATACATATCACCTTCCCTGCAAAGGCCGAGTTCGAGGCCGGCTTCAGCTATTGGGTCGAGGAGACCGCGCGCATGGCAAGCGGCCTGGGCTGCAGGATAATGTATCACGGACACCCCGATACCACTGTCAGGATAAAGGAGGAACTGGAGAGACATACTCCCATAGATGCCACATTCTTTGATACCGATGGCGGCAATGACCTCAAGCGCCTTGCCCAGGTAATACACAATGACCATCTGCTCATCATTGTGAGCGCACGCAAGGGTTCAATCTCGTTCCGCCCGTCGCTCGACCACATCTTCGTGCAGTTGCAGCGTGACTACCAGGACACAAGCATCATGCTCATCTACCCGAGCGGCTACAAGGTCGAGGGTGGCGAGACACACTAAAACTCCAGCACTCCACCTTCAATGATGTCCTTGTGCGAAATTGTCGAGCCTTTTATCCGTCTGCCGTTGAGGTACGCCTTCTTGCACTCTCCCTCACTTCTTACGCTGAACGTCTTTCCGTTCTCAAGGTGCAGTTTTACCTCGGGGAACAGCGGCATTCCAAGCTCGTATTCACCGCCGCATGGGTTGACGGGGTAGAATCCCATTGCGCTCATCACATACCATGCCGACATCTGCCCGCAGTCCTCGTTGCCGCAAATGCCGTCGGGGGTGTTGCGGTACATCTCCTTCATAATCTGCTGCACATATTGCCTTGTCTTCCCGGGCTTGCCAAGGTGGTTGAACAGGTAGGCCACGTGGTGGCTGGGTTCGTTGCCGTGGGCATACTGCCCAATCATTCCTGTGCTGAAGATGGGCAGCTCGTCGTTCTCGCCCGGCGAGTAGGTGAACATGCTGTCGAGCTTCTGTTCAAAGCGCTTCTTTCCCGTCTGCTTGATTAGGCCGTCGATGTCGTGCTGCACACTCCACATATAGTGCCAGGCATTGCTCTCGCAGATGTGCGGGGTGTACTCATCGGGGGTGAACTGCGGCTGGAACGTCCCTTTGCTGTCGCGTGGCTGCATGAAGGTTGTTGCCGGGTTGTACTGGTTGCGCCAGTTGCCGGCGCGGCGGTAGAACACTGCGGCAATGCTGTCCTTTCCCATAGTCTCGGCCATACGTGCTATGCAGTGGTCGTCAAATGCGTACTCCAGCGTGCGCGACATTGCCCAGTTGTCGGCATTGTGAGGGTCTGCAATATCGTATGGCACGTAACCATTTGCCTTGTAGAACCCTATGTCGCGGTACTCGTCGCAATTGGCAGTGGCAATGCAGGCGGAAAGAGCCTTTTCGGCATCGAAGCCGCCAATCCCTTTAAGGTAGGCATCGGCTATTACAGGCACCGAGTGGTAGCCAATCATCATGTCGGTCTCGCTGCCCCACATATTCCACACCGGCAGGCGGCCGTGCTGTTCAAAGAATGCTATGAATGAGTTTATCATATCGCTCACCTCGCTTGTTGCTGTGTAGGTGAAAAGCGGGTGCGCTGCGCGGTAGGTGTCCCAAAGTGAGAAGGTTGAGTAGTTCTTCCACCCGTCGCCCGTGTGGTTCTGCTTGTCGGCTCCACGGTAAAGGCCGTCGACATCGCAAAAGAGAGTGGGGGCAAGCATTGTGCGGTAGAGTGCTGTGTAGAAACACACTCGCTCATCCTTTGTGCCACCTTTTACCTCAATGCGTGAGAGCCGATGGTTCCAATAATCTTGTGTCGCCGCGCGGTAGCGGTCGAAGTCGTTGTGAGGTGCTTCGGTGGCAAGGTTCTTTGCCGCGCCCTCAAGCCCTGTGCCCGAGAGGGCCGTGACAACAGTCAGTTCGCGGCTCTCGTCGAGGTTGAAGGTGAGTTCCATCACACCCGGCTTCATCCAGATGTTGCCGTCGCGCATAATCATTGCATTCTCGCAACGGGATGTGGCTATGGGTTTTGAGAATCGTGTGCGGAAGTAGACCTCCTGGTCCCTTGCCCAGCCGTTTGAGTGGCGGTAACCCTCGATGGTGAAGCTGTCGACAATGGCAATGTGTGTGTCGGTTGTGGCATCCCAGTTCATTGCCTTTGCAAGGTTCAGCAGCACCGTGCCCGTGTCGGTGGGGTAGGTGTAGCGTTGCACGCCGCAACGCTCAGTGGCTGTCAGCTCAACGTCAATGCCATAGCTGTCGAGGTGTACGCGGTAATATCCGGCCTCGCACTCCTCGTTCTCGTGGCTGAACATCGAGTGTACACCAAGCGGCGCGCCGGCAATCTTCAATGGCTTTGTCACCGGAAGGAAACTTATGTCATAGAGGTCACCTGCTCCTGTTCCGCTCAAATGGGTGTGGCTGAATCCCGCTATGGTGCTGTCGGGGTAGAAGTAGCCCGCAATCCTGTCCCACCCGGGCAGGCCGTTGTCGGGGCTCAGCTGCACCATGCCGAACGCCGCCTGTGCACCGGGGTAGACGTTGCCTTTTCCGTCGGTGCCTATGAGCGGGTTTACCAGCGAGGCATAGTCGGTTGTCTGTGCTGTTGCGGCAATGCATATCAGTGCCGCGCATATTGTTGCAAATATCTTTTTCATTGTTTTTGCTTTTGTGGTGCGAATTTAAAAAAAAATAGCTTTAATATAATTAGGTTATATTGATTATTATTCACAATTTTGCAGGTGTATATATTCTATGGAATGTTTAGGTCAATATAGACTAAAATTAATAGAACCATAAAATAAAAAGTTATGAAAAAGTTTTTTATTCCGTTGCTGGCTCTTGTTTTTCCGGCAACAATGTTTGTTTCTTGTGAAAAGGATGTCGAAGTTCCACCGGTGACAACACCCGATGAACAGAAAGCGCAGTTGGAGAAGACAGCAATAGCCCTTATGGATGAGTTGGCGGCTGAGAACTTTGAGGAGGTGTCAGACCTTGGCGCATATCTCTACGAGGAGTACTCCGAGGAGAATTATGACTATAGTGAGGTTGAGGCGTGGGCCGATGACTGTTATGAGGCTTTGACAAAGGTTTTTACCGGTCAAAAAGTTGAGGGTGATGAATCTTGGGGTTGGATGGATATCTATGACTGCTATAAAGTGGTATGCAGAGTATCTGATTTTACCGGTAAGCTCGAGGCCAAGAACGGAATGTGGAAATATACCGAGGCCGATGACCTCTCTTTCCATGTGAAGGACAAAGATGGCAACCCTTGTATTCTGCGACTTACAACAAGTGGCAAGACAACAAAGATGTACTTTGGCGAGGAGTATGATTATGAAGGTGATCGCTATGAGGATGATTGTTATATCTATGAGGGTAGTATTTATGAAATATATGTCCACGTTCCCGAGAATATAAATGTTTCATTGACACAGGGCGGTAAAAGCATTGCAAACGTTGTGTTCAATGCCGATTTTTCTTCAATCAAGGGCGAAGAACTGGATTTGGGCAAGGATAGGTTCAATATGTCTGCGACTGCCGAATTCAATGGCTATTCTGTTGTCCTGAACAAATTCAAATATGCACCTGAGAAAGGTACAGAGGCTAAAGCAACAGTCAAGAAAGGTGGTAAGAACTTGATTACTGTCAGTGCATCGGCCGATATCGATATTACAAACGAGGATTTTTATGGTTCAGCGAACAACAAACTCGCTATTGATATTATGGGTGATGTGCAGGTCAAGGGTTCGATTCAGCGCGACGTTGTGGATATTGTCCAAGATTTGGAAGATGCGTTTGACGAGGATATGAGTGAGTCTGAATTCAAGAAGGAGATAAAGCGCATCAATGATATGATAGACCTCAATATTTATTACCATAACTCAAATACCGCATCGGCTAAGGTTGAAATGCGTGCATTTGTGGAAACATATTACGGTGAAGAAGAATGGGATATTGAGCCTGTTGTCGTGTTCAATGACGGTACTTCGTACGGCTTTGAGGAATACTTCAATGAGGATGATTTCAAGAAGGTAATCAGAATGTTTGAGCGGCTTCTTGAAGATTTCGAAATTTTGGTCGAGGATACCTTTGAGGATGATGTAGATGTATATTGAAACTTCTGATATGCAATGAGAGTGTGTCAGCACACTCTCATTGTTTATGTGTGAATGCAGATGTCCTTATACATCATATTGTCGATGTTGTTCTCTATGCCCATCCTGGCCATAGAGAACGATACTGTATTACCCAATTATCTGCAGGATATAGAGATTGTAGGTGGCAGGATATCCTCACCGATAAAGAATGACGGTGCAACCACTCTCAAACTTGATATGGAGTATATGCATCGTCTTCCCAAGATACTTGGAAATGCCGACCCTTTGCGCTATACCCAGATGCTTCCGGGTGTGCAGACAACCTCGGAGATTGATGCCGGTATACACATACACGGGAACGAGTATTCACACAACATAGTGTCGCTGCAGGGAGTGCCGGTGTATAACCCAGCTCACTTGTTGGGCATTTTTTCGGTTTTTAATCCTACACATTTTGCACAGATGGCCGTTACAAAGAATGCTACGGCCGGTGATGGATGTAGCCGTTTGGGTGGCATAATAGATATGGAACTGCATAGCGGACTGCCCGACAAGGTCAAAGGCGATTTTGCTGTGGGTATGATGTCATCCCAGGGTACGCTACAGATGCCTTTGGGTGAAAAGGCAGCCCTGTTCACCTCGTTGCGTCTCTCTTATCTCAATCTCTTTTATAGCGGGTTGCTCAAAATTGATGATTCTCAAATGAAATATACATTCGGTGATGTGAATGTTACTTATCTGCAGAAAATAAAAGAGAACCACACACTCTACATCGATTTCTACACAGGACTCGATGACGTGAAATTGATGGATCCGTCATCATTACTCTACATCAATACAGGTTCGCAATGGGGCAATATGCTTGGCGCTGCACATTGGGATTATAAATACGCTGGCGGTAACATAAAGCAAAGCCTCTATTTCACAGGTTACAGCAATCTGCTGCGCGTACGTGGAAATTTCAATCTGTCACTGCCGTCCGAGATATATGATTTCGGTTACCGTGCCGATGCAACATTCCGCAACCTCAAGTTCGGAGTATCATTGGCAAACCACAATGTGGTGCCACAGACCCTTTCTGACGAAAAACAGAGTTTCATTGGTGCCGGTAGATATAACAGACAAAAGGCCTTGGAGGCTGCTATGTATGTAAAATACTCGGGTCAGCTGTTCCGCCATCTCAATTATGACATTGCACTCAAGGGCGATGTATATACAAAATTCAAGGATAGCAATGCGGCAACAGGTTATAACTGTCAGGCTCTGAATCCTTACGTGAAGTTGGGGTATGGGAATTATTCATTCGGCGATATTGAACTATCGTATTCAACCCAGCACCAGTATCTGTTGAACTGCGGCTTTACCTCGCTTGGACTGCCTGTGGAATTCTGGCTCGTTGCCGATGCCCACAACAAGCCCCAGCTGGCTCATAACATACAGCTGAGCTACCGTCGCGAACTTTTCGACGGTAAATATGATATAAGTGTAGAGGCGTATTACAAAAGGCTCTATAATCAGGTAGAATACAAACTGAGCCCGCTCGACCTTTTAAACAAACAACATACGGTAAATGATGCTGTCATTAGTGGCAATGGTTACAATTATGGCGCAAATATAATGGTGAACAAACTCACCGGAAAGTTTACCGGTTGGGTTGCCTACTCTTTTGGCCGTGCGTTGAGGCAGTTTGATGTGTATGGCGACAAATGGTTCCCCTCGAATCACGAGCGCATTCACGAACTGAATGTAGTGGCATCGTACAAAATCAATGACCGCATCGACATAGGTGGCACTTTCTCATATGCTACGGGTACGCCATATACCAGGGTTGAGTATATGTATTTGATGAACGGTAACGTGCTTGTCGAATACGGAGAACACAATTCAAGCCGATTGAAGGATTATATGCGCCTTGACCTTTCTGTGAATTATGATATAATTAAAAAGGACAGCAAGGTATTCGGTGCAAATCTCTCTTTCTATAGTCTCAACTCCCTGTTCCGTGATAATGAGATGTACTATAAGGTAAAAGTAGTGTCTGATGCTTTTAGGTTTGATAGCGCCAGCTATATAACAACTACATTGCCGTCGGTTAGTCTTTATTATAAATTTTAAAGTATGAGGTATTTTGGGGTGTTCATATTGACTTTGTTGACGGTGTTGTCGTGTTCCGAGGATAATTACTGGGAGACAGAGCCTGTTCTTGTTGTCGAGGGATGGATAGATGCCGGCGGTTTCCCAAAGGTCTCGCTCACACAGAACGTGCCGGTGTCCGACAAGACCCATTCCTTTGACGATTTGAGCGATTACGTAATCAGATGGGCAAAGGTTACTGTCTCTGACGGAGAGAGGAGTGTGGTGCTGACAGGTAAATATACATCCGACAATTTCCCGCCCTATATTTATACAACCGGCGAAATGCGTGGCGAGGAGGGAAAAACCTATTATCTGACGGTACAATATGGCTCCTTCTATGCCACGGCACAGACTACAATCCCCAAAAAAGTTGCTGTGAAAGGGTTTGAAACCGGCACCGAGGATGGGACTTATTGTATAAGTGCATTGGTTGATGACAATCCCAATGAGAAAAACTATTACAAGTTCTTTATAAAGGTTCTGGAGCGTGACAGTATGTACCTGTCATCAAACTTTGCTGTCATTGATGACAAGGAATATACTTTCCCCTGCAAAATTCCGGTGACTATCGGCAAGAGTCATATATTCGACAATAAATATTCCCACATTTTGACCGAGAAGGATTGTGTACTGGTTAAATTTGCCCAAGTCGACAGTGTGGCCTACTCATTTTGGGATAAATACAAGAATATGGTAGAGCTTGGAGAGAATGCTTTCTTCAAATATTCAAGCAGTCTGCCGACGAACATAACGGGTGGAATAGGCTACTGGTTCGGTTATGGCGCCAGTGAGTATCTGTTCGAACCGTATAATCACGAGAATCCGAAAACCCTAAAGTAAACATCATAGTAGCAGCTCGTGTGGCTGCTACTATGATGTTTACTTTATTTCTCGAAGTGGAACGGCTCGAACTGCGACTCCTTGTCGACCCAATGCGGCTTGCGCATTGCATAGATTACGAAAGGTGCGCCTGTGACCACGATACAGCCGATGATGAGCACTGCATACCACACCGCGTTGCTACCAACTGCAATCTGTGCCGGTGGAATGAAACTGAGCACAAAGGCAAGCAGGCTGCCAAGGAATCCCACACCCGATACAAGCCACATGAGGCCGTTGCCGTTCTTGCCAAGGCGGAACGGGCGCGGAGCATCCTTCATGTTGTAGCGCAGGTATATGGCCGCAGCGAACATGAGCAGGTACATTATAAGGTAGAGCAATACCGTCAGCTGTGAGAGAATCTGGTAGAAACTCTGCACCGATGGCATGACCACAAACAGCAGGCTCAGGAGTGTTACCACGCCGCCCTGGATTAGCAGAATGTTCTTCTGCACGCCCAATTTGTTGCTCTTTTGCATGAACGGTGGCAGGTAGCCGGCCTTGCCCACTGCAAATATACCCTTTGACGGGCCCGATACCCAGGTGAGCACGCCCGCAAGCACACCAAAAGCAAGCGCAATTGCTATGATGGGCGACAGCCATGACATCTTGATGAACTTGAAGTAGTTGTCAAAACCCACAAGCAGGCTCTGTGTCAGGTTGATATCCTTCTGAGGGATGATTATGCCAAGCGAGAATGTTCCCAACACAAATATCAGCACGGTAATGATGGCACCCAGGAACACCGCCTTCGGGTAGTTCTTGCTCGGGTTCTCCATATCCTTGACGTGAATACCCGTCATCTCCATTCCGGCATAGAAGAGGAAGATGCCCGATGCCAGCACAAGATTGTCGAGCTTCGTTATGTCGGGGAAGAATTCGCCGCCGAAGTCCATCTGCGACTTTCCGCCGCCAATGAGGTAGATGATGGCAAGCAGCACAAGCAGAGCCGCAGGGATGATGGTGCCAATGAGACCGCCCACCTTTGCCACCTTGCTCACCCAACCGAGTCCCTTGAGTGATATGTATGTGGCAATCCAGTAGATTGCAAGCACAATCACCAGTGTGTATACCTTGTTGGATGCCAATGTCATGTCGGCAGCATCATTCATCCCGATGAATGCCAGCGACACTGCACCGAACGTGAGCACCGTGGGGTACCATATCGTGCTCTCCACCCACTGCAACCAGATAGCGACAAAGCCCAGCCTTTTGCCGAACGCCTCGCCCACCCAGCGGAACACGCCACCCTGCTTGTCCTGGAACATGGCGGCAAGTTCGGCAGCCACGAACGATGTGGGGATAAGGAACACAAGGGCAGCAAACAGATAATAGAAAGCCGAGCTTATTCCATATTCGGCCTCGGCAGGCAGTCCGCGCAGCGACACAACGGCTGTGACATTCATTATAGCCAATGTAGCCACGCCCATTTTTACACTTTTTGTTAATGTAGACATAGTTGTTCTTTTTTTTGATGGTTATAATCGTAAAGAATAACAATGTCCCGGCTGTGTTGGTTCAAAAGAAAAATGGCACACTTGCGTGCGCCATTTTTCTTTTGAAGTATTTGTTCTGTTACTCGGCTCTCTTTTCCTCGCCCCATTCCAGTTTTGCCATACGCTGGTAGCTTGCATAGCGTTTCTTCGCCATCTCCTGGGCTGCTTCGAAGAGTTCGTTTGCCTCGGCTGGGAACTGCTTTGCGAGTGAAGCGTAACGCACCTCGCCCTGCAGGAACTCCTGGAACTTGTCCCACTGTGGCTCTTTGCTGTCGAGAGTGAATGGGTTCTTGCCCTCCTCCTCCAACGCAGGGTTATAGCGCCACAAGTGCCAGTAACCGCACTCGACGGCTGCAGCCTGCTCGGCCTGAGCCTTGCCCATACCGCGCTTGATACCGTGGTTGATACAAGGAGCGTATGCAATGACAAGTGATGGACCCGGGTAAGCCTCGGCCTCGCGGATAGCCTTCAGACACTGGTCATAGCTTGCACCCATGGCAATCTGTGCAACATAGACGTAACCGTATGTTGTGGCAATCATACCAAGGTCTTTCTTGCGTATGCGCTTGCCCGATGCGGCAAACTTTGCAATTGCACCGAGCGGAGTCGCCTTTGATGACTGTCCACCCGTGTTTGAGTAAACCTCGGTATCAACGACAAGGATATTTACATCCTCGCCCGATGCAATGACGTGGTCGAGACCGCCGTAGCCGATGTCATACGATGCACCGTCACCACCGATAATCCACTGTGAGCGTTTTACGATATACTGCTTGATGTCGAGTACCTGCTTGCAGATGTCGCAACCGCAAGCCTCGCAAGCCTCGATTATTGCCGGAGCAACCTCCTTTGTAACCTCGGCATTGTTCTTGTTCTCAATCCATCTCTGTGCAAGAGCCTTCAGCTCGTCGCTGCACTTCTCGCATGCCTGCAACTCGGTGAACAGTCTCTCAACACGCTCGCGCATCTTGTTCTCGGCAAGCTTCATACCCAGACCGAACTCGCAGAAGTCCTCGAACAGTGAGTTTGCCCATGTAGGACCTTCGCCCTTCTCGTTGGTTGTGTATGGTGTCGATGGAACAGAGCCTGTGTAGATTGAAGAACAGCCTGTAGCGTTGGCAACAATTTCGCGGTCGCCGAAGAGCTGTGTCAACAACTTAACGTATGGAGTCTCACCGCAACCTGAACATGCGCCCGAGAATTCGAACAATGGAGTAGCGAACTGTGAGTTCTTCGGGTTGCTCTTCACGTCTACAAGGTGCTGCTTGCTCTTCACGTTCTTCACGCAGTAGTCCCAGTTGGCCGCCTCGTGTCTCTCCTCCTCCAACGGTACCATTGTAAGAGCCTTGCCGGTTTTGGGATGTCCCGGACAGATGTCGGCACAGTTGCCGCAACCAAGACAGTCGAGCGGGCTCACCTGAATGCGGAAGTGCATACCTTTCATCGCAGCAGGAGCCTTCATCTCAATCATGTCGGCATTCATGCCGGCAGCCTCCTGCTCGTCCATTACGATAGGACGTATTGATGCGTGGGGGCAGACGAATGCACAGCGGTTACACTGTATACAGTTCTGGGCATTCCATCTGGGGACGAATGCGCTCACACCTCGCTTCTCGTATGCCGATGTACCCACAGGCCATGTACCGTCCTCCAATCCTTTGAATGCCGATACGGGGAGCTTGTCACCCTCCTGTGCATTGATTGTGCGCACAATCTTTGTGATGAACTCCGGCTCGTCTCTCTTCTCCTCGACATCGTCGGGCAGGTTCACCCATGCCGGGTCAATTGCCAGCTTGTGATATTCGCCACCGCGGTCAACTGCTGCATTGTTCTTGTCAACAACATCCTGTCCCTTCTTGCCGTATGACTTCACGATGAACTTCTTCATCTGCTCAACTGCAAGCTCCACGGGAATAACCTCTGTGATGCGGAAGAATGCGCTCTGCAGGATGGTGTTTGTGCGGTTGCCAAGACCAATCTCCTGGGCAATCTTTGTAGCGTTGATATAATAGACGTTGATGTTCTTCTCGGCGAAAAGTCTCTTCACTTTGTTGGGTAGGTGCTTTGCAAGTTCCTCGCCCTCCCACACTGTGTTCAAGAGGAAGGTACCGCCGTTCTGCAAGCCGCGTGTAACGTCATACATCTTCAGGTATGCCTGAACGTGGCAGGCAACGAAGTTGGGTGTGTTCACCAGATATGTGCTGCGGATGGGGTTGTCACCGAAACGCAAGTGTGAACAGGTGAAACCACCTGATTTCTTTGAATCGTAAGAGAAGTATGCCTGGCAATACTTCTGTGTGTTCTCACCGATAATCTTCACCGAGTTCTTGTTTGCACCCACGGTGCCGTCGGCACCAAGACCGTAGAATTTGGCCTCGAACATACCGTCAACGACTGCAATTTCCTCCTTTTTTGGAAGTGAAAGGAATGTCACGTCATCTACGATACCGATTGTAAAGTGGTTCTTTGGCTCGGGCAATGCAAGGTTCTCGTACACACCCATGATGATGGCCGGTGTAGTGTCGTTTGAAGCCAAGGCGAAACGGCCACCGACGATGGTGGGGTTAAGCTCTCTCAGTTCGGGTGTGCTTGAGAATGCCTCGACAACGTCAAGGTACAAGGGCTCGCCATTGCTTCCGGGCTCCTTTGTGCGGTCAAGCACAGCAATGCGCTTCACTGTCTTTGGCATTACAGCCGCAAGGTATTTCACCGAGAATGGACGGTAGAGGTGAACGCTCACCAATCCCACCTTCTCGCCACGTGCCATCATGTAGTCGATTGCTTCCTTGATGGCCTCGGTTGCAGAACCCATAACCACGATTACGCGGTCGGCATCCTCGGCACCATAATATGTGAACGGAGCATATTTGCGGCCTGTGATGGCTGAAATCTTCTCCATATATTCGGCAACGATGTCGGGAACGGCATTGTAGAATGGGTTCTCGCTCTCCTTGTGTGTGAAGAATGTCTCGGGGTTCTCGGCTGTACCGCGCACTACAGGGTGTGTGGGGCTCAACGCTCTGTCGCGGAACTCCTGGATGCAGTTCCAGTCAACGAGTGGGGCAATATCCTCCTGCTCAAGCAGCTCAATCTTCTGAATCTCGTGCGATGTGCGGAATCCGTCAAAGAAGTTGAGGAAAGGGATACGGCTCTTCAAGGTTGCAAGGTGTGCAACGGGAGCAAGGTCCATGACCTCCTGTACCGAGCCCTCGCAAAGCATTGCGAAGCCGGTCTGGCGGCATGCCATCACGTCCATGTGGTCGCCGAAGATGCTGAGTGAGTTACCGGCAAGCGAACGTGCCGATACGTGGAACACGGTAGGCAGCTTCTCGCCCGCAATCTTGTACATGTTGGGAATCATGAGCAGCAATCCCTGCGAAGCGGTGAATGTGTTTGTCAATGCACCGGCCTGCAGTGAACCGTGGAGTGCACCTGCTGCACCGCCCTCGGACTGCATCTCCTGGACCATTACGGTCTCGCCGAAAAGGTTCTTGCGGCCCTGTGCCGCCCATTCGTCAACATACTCGGCCATTGTTGACGATGGCGTGATGGGGTAGATGGCTGCTACCTCGGAAAACATATAAGCGACATGTGCCGCTGCCTGGTTTCCGTCACAAGTAATGAATTTCCTGTTCTTTGTCATAAAGCGATAATTTATTTTGTTGTTATCAATTTTACACAGAATGCAACGCTTTCTGCCATAGTATTTGTTCATTGGCATGGCGCTGGATGGCAAATGTACAAAATAATTGGTAATTCATTGAAAAAATGGCATTAAAATGCGTACTTTTGTGATAAATTAATCTATGGTCAGGATTCTATACCTCATAACACTGCTCTTTTTGCTGCCGTTGAAGGTGTCGGCAGGCAATGCCGTGCCCGATGGTGAGCCGTTGTACAAGATTGGGAATTACCGCAATAAAGAGAATGTGGCTCCAAAATATGAGTACCGCGCCGTGTGGCTCACAACAATAGAGAACCTCGATTGGCCTCATACTCAGGTAAAGACGGCGGCCGACATTGAAAAGCAAAAGAGCGAGCTCGTCACAATACTCGACTCCCTGCAGGCGCTGCACATCAATACGGTTATGTTGCAGACACGTGTGCGCGGCGATGTCATATACCCATCGGCCATAGAACCGTTCTCACGTGTCCTCACCGGTGTGCCGGGGCGTAATCCCGGATATGACCCCCTTGCCTTTGCCATTGAAGAGTGCCATGAACGCGGCATCCAGCTGCATGCCTGGATTGTGACACTGCCTCTTGGAAAGGCAGAGCACGTGAGGCAACTGGGACGTAACGCGCTACCAAAGAAGAACAGCGCCCTTTGTACACGCTACAAGGGCGACTGGTATATGGAGCCCGGAAATCCCGCTACGGCTGATTATATTACAGCCCTTGTGAAAGAGATAGTGCAGAATTATGATGTCGACGGCATACACCTTGACTATGTGCGCTATCCCGATACAGTTGACGGTTACCCCGATGGCTCTCTCTACACAAGACACGGTCGCGGTATGTCGCTCGCCCGGTGGCGGCGCGGCAATATAACACGCATTGCAAGCGCTGTATATACAGCTGTGAAGGAACTGAAACCCTGGGTGAGGGTGAGCTGTGCTCCGCTTGGCAAATACAATAACCTTACGCGTTACAGCTCGCTTGGTTGGGATGCCTACAATACGGTCTATCAGGATGCGCAGGCATGGCTGCGCGATGGCATCATGGATGCTCTTTTCCCTATGCTCTATTTCCGTGGCAACAACTTCTATCCTTTTGTGCGCGACTGGTGCGAGAACAGCTATGGCCGTCACGTGGCGCCGGGAATTGGTATCTACCGCCTCTTGCCCCTCTATGGCGGTTGGCAACCAGTTGAGATTGAGCGGCAGATGGGTACCTCGCGCAGCGCAAAAGCCGATGGCCTTGTCATGTTCCGCGCAGCCCATCTTCTGGGTAATGCAGGCGGTGTGCGTGACATATATACAAAGGTCTATGACCGTGCAGCGTTCGTGCCACCTATGGAGTGGGTAGCGGCTGCGCCATCATCGCCATCGATAGTGGAGAGTGTGCGCAGCGGGGGCGGAGTGTCGCTCCGTTGGAGCACCGTGCAGCCTCTTGAAGGTTTCCCTGCCGTGCGCTATAATGTATATGCCGCAGTGGGTGACAGTGTGGATGTCGGCAATCTTGACAATCTTGTATCTGCCCTGCAGGCCGATACTGTCTTTAATTGGCAATGCCGCACAAACAGAAGTATGGCTGTTGCTGTTACGGCAGTGGATGCCTGTGGTGTCGAGAGCGAGCCGTCATTGTTGGAATTGCCTGTGGGTGGCTCAATGGTGCGTGATGCTGTAATCCAGTTGCCCGAACCGCAGTCATGGGGACAGCGCATTGTGGTGAATGATATCTTTGGCCGCAAGGTCTACCACGGCAAGTATTGCAGTGCGTTCAGCGTGGAGGGCTTTCAGGCAGGGCGTTATATCCTCACGGTCTACAACCGCCATGGTGCGCGGTTGCATAGAGTGGAGTTCGTCAGATAAACGTCTTGCCTCAATCAACATCTGCTTCAATTGCCTTTTCGCCCTTAATGCCCTTTTCGGCCTTTCTTTCTACACAAAAACGACCGGCGCACAGCCGGTCGTTTTTGTGTAGAAAGAAATCTTTGTCTTACTTCTTCTCCTCCTTCTTGCCGAAGACCGAGAAATGAACGTAGCGTTTGGGGTTCTCCTTCAAGTCCTCAAGCAGGGCATTGGCCGCCTCGCAGGTCTCGTTCAGTTTGGTGTAGAGTGCCGTGTCGTTCAACAGTTTGCCCACGGTTCCGTTACCCTCATTAAGCGCTGCCGTTATCTGCTGTATGTTATTGAGTGAAGCCTCAAGTGTGGCAACGATGCTTGCGTAGTCTACCTCGCCGAGCTGTGATGATACTTTCAAAAGGTCATCCTCAATCTTTATGACCTTGTCGAGTGCTGTGGGGATGTCATTTTCAACAAGTCTGTTCAGCTGTGCCGATGTCGTGTTCAGCTGCGCTGTCAATGTCTCAAGGTTGTTGAGCGTGTTGTTGATGGCGGGGTTTGCAAAGATTGTGTTCAGTGATGTGAGCATTGAATCCACCTTTGGCAGCATGGCCTCAATCTGTGGTACCATATTGCCGACCTCGCCCATTGCGCCGGCCTCCAGCACGCCTTGCAGTGTCGAGCCCGGCTCGATTGTGCCTTTGCCATTGCCCATGACAATGCAGATGGTACTTCCGCCCATCAGCTTGTTGTGTATCTGTGCATAGCTGCCCTCGGGGAGTCGAAGTCCCTGGTTCAGGCTCACGGTCAGGTACACTATGTTGCTCTCGTTGAAATTGTGCTCTATCGAACTCACGTTACCCACCTTGCAACCGTTGATGTAGACGGGTGCCGAGTTCGTCAGTTCGCCAATGTTGGTGAACTCTATGCGGTAATTGTCGGTATCGTCAAAGATGTCAATGCTCTTGAAGAAGTTGATGAGGAAATAGATTACAAACATGGCTGCCAGTCCCAGCAGTCCAACAATCAGTTCGCGTGAAAATTTTATCTTGCTCATTTTGTCTGGTTTTTGTACATATCAATGGCTTTGCGGGTGTCGGTTTTCTTTCCGTTCAGGAACGCAATGACAAATGCATCCTTGAACTTGTCGGCAATCTGCTTCTTGAGTTTCAGAATCTCGTTGTAATCCTCGCTCTCGCCGTATGTGTATTTGTATACTCCGTTCTCCTTGTAATAGTCGGCCTTCAAGCCTTTGAAGCGCTTGTCATTGCTCTTCAACTGGCTTTCCGATGCCATTATCTGTATCTTGAACACCGGCCTGCCGCTCTTTGCTGTGCTCTCTTCCGTCTGTGTGTCTTCGCTCCCCTTCTTTACTGCCGGTTTTTGGTTCGCAACGGCCTTTTGGGTCTCCTTGCCTTTACCGTATAATCTGTAGTACTCGGCAAAACCGTTGAAGATTCCTTTGGCGAGTTTCTCCTGTCCCTCTTTCGATGCTATCAGGTTCTCGTCCTTGCTGTTGCTGATGAAGCCCAGCTCAACAAGAATGCTTGGCATCACGGTGCGGTGCAGCACAAGGAACCCGGCCGATGACACGCCACGGTCATTGAGTGCTGTGTTCTTCACCATTCCCCTCTGTACCATCTCGGCCAGTTTCACGCTCTGCTCCATGTCATGGCTGCGCATAAGCTCAAAGATTATGTAGCTTTCGCTTGAGCGCGGGTCAAAACCCTTATAGGTCTCCTCAAAGTTGTCCTCCGACAGGATTACCTCATTCTCATACATCGCGGCAGCCTTTGCCTCGGCATCACTGCCTGCGCCCAGGGTGAATGTCTGGCATCCGTTGGCACTCTTGTTCTTGCTTGCGTTGGAGTGTATTGATATGAACAGGTTGGCATTCTCCTTGTTGGCTATGTCGGCGCGTTTGGCAAGCGGAATTTTTACATCGGTTGTACGTGTGTAGATTATCTTTACCTCGGGGTATGCCTCCTTTATCAGTTGTCCCACCCTGTTCGATACCTTGAAGTTTATGTTCTTCTCCTGTGATTTACGTCCCAGTGCACCGGGGTCAACACCGCCGTGACCGGCATCAATGACTACGGTAAAAGGCTTCTTGCCGCTCTTCTGCGCCATTGTGGGAACGGCTATGACGAACAGCATAATCAGCAGTATTGTCTTTGTGTAGTGCTTGATGTGTTTCATGGACGGCATTTCTCCCATTGGTGTCTGCCAAAAAACACCCGGATAGAGAATTTTCTGCAAAATTACTGCAATTATCACAAATGGCAAAAGCTATAAAAGATATTTTGACTTTTTTTAGCTTTTGTGTTGAAACGGATACTTTTTTGTTGTATTTTCGCGTAATTTATAAAAGATGTACAATGCATTTTATAGAATTCAACATAAGATATGAAATTGGTGACGGTGCGGCTGTTCATCTCGCATATCATCTGCGCGACAACGGTAGTGTCGTCGATGGCACGCTCGCTCTGCGCCAGGTGCAGAAAGGGTGGTGGCAGTGCTCCATGGAGGTCGATGACCGTTTTGCCGATGTGAATTACGGCTATGAGCTTCGCCTTGGCGACAGCACTCTCTGCACCGAGTGGGACGGGACACCGCATACCCTGCGCTTCAACTGCGTGAACAGCAAATATATCGTGTACGATATGTGGCTCGATTCCCCTGCAGGCTGCTATGCCCGCACAAACCTCTTCCGTTTCTTCGACAAACAGGAGCTGAGGCTCGACGAGCCATCGATAAACTGGTATAACCGCAGTGTCACCTTCTCGGTCTATGCTACAGGCCTGCGTCCTGGCGAACGCCTGCACCTTGTCGGTGAGCCCGACGTACTTGGCTGTTGGGACCCCTCAAGGGCACTCCCCATGCAGCAGCGCGTTCCCAACCGATGGAGTGTCACTTTCGATGTGGCGACATTGTGGAGCGGCTCGCTCAACTATAAGTTCATAGCAGTGGGCGACGGCGGCAGTGTGCGTTGGGAGAATGGCGACAACCGCCACATACTGCTCCCCGATTTTGAGCAGGGGACAAACTACTTCTACCAGCTCGACGGCCTTTCGTTCGATGCACCATCATTGCGCATTGCGGGAACGGTGATACCGCTCTTCTCCCTGCGTTCGGCTCATGGCTGGGGTATCGGCGACTTCGGCGACATAAAGCTGATGGCCGACTGGCTTGCATCCACAGGGCAGAACATCCTGCAGCTGTTGCCTGTGAATGATACTACCGTACATGGTGGCAGCGAGGATTCCTATCCCTATAACTGTGTTTCGGTCTTTGCACTGAACCCCATATATGCCGATATGTCGCAACTGCCTGCGCTCTCCAGGGCGCGCCGCAATGCATTCTACCAGAAGGAACGCGAAGCACTCAATGCTTTGCCTGCAGTGGATTATGCAAAGACCTATCGCCTGAAGATAAACTTCCTGCGCGAACTTTTTGACGAGGTTGGTGATGATGTGTTGGCAAGCGACGGATACAAGGCCTTTGAACAGGCACAGCAACAGTGGCTCAGGCCATACTCGCTATTCCGTTTCCTCTCGTCGCGCCTGCACAGCAATATATGGGAGTGGGGCGAATACTCCCGCTACGACAGCACTACTGTCGGGCGTGTGGTTGCCGAGTATCCCGATGCTATTGGTGAGATGCGTTTCCACTGCTATGTGCAGTATCTGCTCTTCACGCAGCTATCCGCAGCACACGATTATGCCAACAGCCGCGGTGTGGCGCTCAAGGGTGATATACCCATAGGTGTCGCTCCCAATGGCGTTGATGTGTGGTGCGACAGCGAACAGTTCAACCTCTCTGTCTCGGCTGGTGCACCGCCCGATATGTTCGCGGCCGATGGCCAGAACTGGGGCTTCCCCACATACAACTGGCAGGTGATGGCTGGTGACGGCTATGCCTGGTGGCGCCGCCGTCTGCAGTATATGTCCTGCTTCTTCGATGCCTACCGTATTGACCACATACTCGGCTTCTTCCGCATCTGGGAAATACCACGCACTGCCAAGAGCGGTCTTGCCGGCAGTTTCTCGCCCAACCGTCCCTTGTCGGCCGATGAGATGGCGGCGGCCGGCTTCGTGTTCGACGAGAAACTTCACACAGTGCCATACATTGATGATGCACTGCTAAAGAAACTCTTCCCACGCAAGGCAAAGCAGGTAGTTGATGCTTTCCTTGATGCCGTTGGCGATGGAACCTACCGTTTCAGACCCGAGATTGAGAACGCCAACCTGTTGGCCTATTACATATATGAGCGCATGCCAAAGCTCCCGCAGACAATGAAGGATGCCCTGTTGTGCATCTATGGCAATGTGCTCTTCATGCGCGACCTCAACGAACCCGCCATGTTCGTTCCGCGCATCCTTGGCAGCGACACCGAGGCATACGCACAGCTTACACCGGCTGCACGCATAGCATACGACCGCATATACGAGGATTATTTCTATAACCGCCACACAATGTTCTGGTACCGCGAGGGAATGCGCAAGCTCACACCTATGCTTCTCTCGACCCCAATGACTGCCTGTGGCGAGGATTTGGGAATGATACCCGCCTGTGTCCCCTGGGTGATGAAGAACCTGCAGGTTCTTTCGCTCGAGATACAGCGAATGCCAAAGCTCTATGGCGAGACATTCGCACGCCCCGAGTCTTACCCTTACCTCTCTGTGGCAACGCCATCCACACACGATATGAGCACCCTGCGCGGCTGGTGGCGCGAGGACGAGGCGCTCTCGCAGCAGTTCTATAACTGTGTGCTGGGTTTTGATGGCAAGGCACCGCTTGAGATGGATGGGCGCGTGGCACGAGCCATACTTGCGCAGCACCTGGCATCGCCGTCGGCCTTTGCCCTCTTTGCTTGGCAGGACTGGATGGCTATGGACGAGCGCCTGCGCCGCGACAGTTATGACGATGAGCGCATAAACGTTCCCTCGAACCGCGACCACTGCTGGAACTACCGTATGCACATAGCGCTCGAGCAGCTGATGAATGAACGTGCCTTCAATGACAGTGTGCGTTCAATGATTGCCGACAGCGGACGATTGCTGTAAACCGCACGTGTGTTGATTATTGCGATAAAATAACGTTGTCGTAGGGGCTGACCGATGTGTCTGCCCAAGAAAATATTTTTTTATAAATTTAAACAGTTTCTATAATATGATGAAAACTTTTCGTTCTGCTGTTTTGGCAGGTGTTGCGGTCGGTATTGCCGGTTGGGGCTATCTGGCCTATAAGGATATTGTCGGCGCAGTGCTCTTCTCGTTCGGCCTGCTCACTGTGGTTAATTACAAACTCAAGCTCTATACCGGCACGGCCGGTTTTGTGGAGCTGCGCGCCGAGGATGGCAGCAGCCGTTGGCTCAAGGCTATTGGTGAACTGCTTTTCATCCTCTTTGGTAACATTACCGGTTGTCTGCTTGTTGCATTGCTTGCACGCTGCTCTCCGCTCCCGTTGGGCGAGGCAGCACAGTCAATACTCGCTTCACGCCTTGCTCTCGGTCCTGTAAAGGCCGGTCTGTTGGCTGTAGGCTGCGGTTTTATTATGACAACAGTTGTTACTTTTGCCCGCGAAGGAAAGCCTTTGACACTGCTTTTTGGCGTGCCTCTCTTCATCAACTGTGGTTTTCCGCACTGTCTTGCCGATGCGTTCTACTATCTGGTGACTCCGTTGGCATATACTGGTGAGCATCTTGCATCGGTGCTGGTGCTCTATCCTTGCCTTGTTGTGGGTAATTTCATAGGCTGTAATTTCTACCGCTTTGTAATGCCAAAGCAGTAACATTTGACACATATAATACAACAAATCCTCGTGGTTGGTCAACCACGAGGATTTGTTGTATCGTGCATATTGCATCCCATCACTATTTCATAACCCTCACGGACTATGCTGTGTAATGTCGCCCTTACAGGGCTGGTCTGTAGATGTTTCCATATTTTCATAGCCCTTACGGACTATGCTGCGCAATGTCGCCCTTGCAGGGCTGGTTTGCAGGCATTTCCTTGTTTTCATAGCCCTCACGTTTTCATCGTCCTCTCTATCTCATAGCCCTCACGGACATTCCATAGCCCTCTCGGGCTATGCTGGGTAATGTCGCCCCGTTGGGGCTGTGTTGGGGCGTTGTTCATTGTTCATAGCCCTCTCTATTTCATAGCCCTCACGGGCTATGCTGTGTAATGTCGCCCTTGCAGGGCTGTGACATTTGTCTATTGGGGTAATATTATCTACCGTATGCAATTGCTCTGTGGCGTGTTTGCCGGTGTTGCTTTTATGCCCTTTTAGCCCTTTATACCCTTTTGGGCATTGATTCCAGTTGAGTGCAAAAAAAGGAATGGCGACCTTGCGGCCGCCATTCACATTATTGGAATACTTTGTCAATTACTTGACAAGTACCTTCTTGCTCTCGATTACACCGTTGCTGTAAACTGTTACAACAATGTTTACACCGTTTACAGGAGCAGGAATTGCAGTACCTGCAGGTGTGTAGTAGTTTACAGAAACTACCTCTGCACCGTCAATAACGAGGTCATTGATTGATAGCTCTACATCTGATACGAAACGTAAGTTCCATGAAGATGCTGTACCTGCACCACCTGTCCAGTTAACGATTGTACCGCTTGCACCGGCACCGTTACCGTGGCCTGCTGTGTGGAGAGGATCAGAACCAACAGCGTAGATTGTGTAGATGTTAGCCTGGATAGGTTTAACAACATAGATAGCTGCGCCGAAGTCGTCGGCCATAGCAACCTGAGTTGTACCACCGCCTGTACCTGCGTACATTTCAATTACATCGCTGTAGATCTTGAATACGTTGTTGATCTCGGCCTCAGGGATATTGCCGTAACCGTCAGGGTCGTTCTCGCCATCGTACTGCTGGAACTGGAATACGAATTCTTCGGTTTCCTTGTTGTATGCAGCAGGAGCATCTTTCCAAGCAAGACCCTCCGCTGTTGCGTAGATAGCCTTGATCTTGCTCTGCTGTGCGTAGTACTCAGTGTAAGCACTCTCGATAGCATACCAGTAGCCATCCACAACCTGAACGCGCTCTGCATCCTGTGCCAAGCCTACGTTTTCAACGAATGCCTCAACAGCCTCCTGTGCACCTTCCTTGTTTTCATCGGCAATGACAGCCTCAACAGCCTCAACAGCTGCCTCAAGAGCTGCAATGTTACCGCTGATGCAACCTGGGTCGTTACCAACAGCAAGACCAAGAGCCTCAAGAGTTGCAGGAATACCGTTTGCCCACAAGTAGTAAGCATCGTCCATTGTTACCTCGTAGATGTTCCACTCACCCTCGCCATTGGCCTTGTTGAAGTGGAGGTAGTCACCTGCGCTGTAGCCGTCGCCCATCTTGAACTCTTCTGCCTTTTTGTGAGCCTCGATAGCCTCAAGACCGTATGTGAACTCGCCTGGGATTGCGCTTACGCAAGGACGACCTGCAAGGCTACCGTCCCAGTCCATGAAGACGAACTTGTTGGCGTTTACAGTGCTCTTCTCGATGCTGATAACGTCAGTTGTGTCGTTTTTGTTTGTCCAGTTCCATGAAGCTTCGATGTTGTTCTCCTCGATATCGCTGTAGATTGCGAATGTGTTCTCGAGGTTGCCAGACTTAACGAAGTTAACCTCGGCAGCGTTGCTTGGATAAACTGTCAAACCTGTGCTCCAAGACTTGCTTACAGTTACCTCACCTGTCTCCTCGTTGGTGTTCTCTGTAACATTCTTGTTCAATGCCCAATACTGTGCATTTGCAAGGCTGATGATGTTCCAGCCGTTGGCTGTCTTCTTGAACATGTAAACGCAAGGATCGTTTACTGCTGCCTTGATGTTGGTGTGGTAAGGTGCAGTACCTGCGTAGTAGCGTGGAGCTGCATCCTGGCTCTTGACACGGAGGTTACCGCTGATGATGTAGATACCGCCATCCTTCAACTGTGAAGCGTCGGTAATCTGTGTACCGCCCTTAACGTTGTATGGGTTCTCACGGAAGATAGCAGGGTCATACTCCTCGCCATACTTTGTGATACATACTGTACCGGGAGCCAGAGACTTGTTCTCACGACCGATAGTCTTTATTGTGAATGTGCTGAGCGCCTGACCCTCGGGGAACTGGATGTCGAGGTATACGTATGTCTCGGGGTTCATTGTACCGTTACCCCAAATAGAGTGGAAGAATGTAGAAGTCTCACCGTCGAAGAGGTTCTCCATTGGACCCTCAGATGTCTCCTGTGAGTTTGTAGAAACGAGTTCTGTTGTAAGAGCCAAGTTAGCACCATCAGCATCAAGAATCTCAAGACCAGAGAGTGCTACCATTGGGTAACCCTTGTACTTACCGTCGCTTGCAGCATTACCGACGTTTGTCTCAAGGAATGTCAAACGGATACCGGTAACCTCCTCGCTGAGAACAACAAGCTGCTCCCAATCGTAATGCTTGTTGTCAACCAATGTACCAAGTGGAGTCTGGTGTGGGTCCTCGGCTGTGTAAACCTTAGGCAATGTAACGAACTGGATAAGTGAAGCAAGGAATGCATCGATGTTACCCTGTACGCCATTGATGAATGTCTTCATCGCAGCGAGGTTTGCATACTCGTTCTCAAAAGCATCATCATACAATGCTGAACAGCCACCAATGAGGTTTTCAGTGATATACAGGTCAAATGCCTCCTGGGTGTAGCGACCATCCTCTGGGTTGCTTGAAGGAACGCACTGCTCCTCATACTGGGCTGCCAATTCAGGCAAGTATATATCGTTGAGCCACTCAATCTTTGTGTATACGTATACACCCATTGCTGTGTTCAATGTCTCAACATCGGCAAATACCTGCTCGATATCCTCGTATACGCCCTCTGCAAGCTTAGCCTCGCACTCGCCAAGAACAGCCATGAAATCCTCATAGCCATACTCGTAACCCTCAACAGCAACGCTGTCCATGAATGTATAGATGCTCTTTGCCTCCTTGATGGCGTTGCGTACTGGGATTGTTGCATACTTTGCAGGGTAGTTCATTGTTACCTCCTCAAATGTCCAGTCGAACGCGAGGATGTAAGCATAGTTCAGACAGTAGGGGTTGCCAGCCATGTAGAAGTTGTAACGCTCTACATCAACGTTCTTGAAACCACCTGTTGAAGGTGTTGCACCAACGTGGATTTCAATCTCCTCGCCATTGTACTCCATCATGTAGCTCAACTCGAAACGGCCGTCAGCTGTCTCTGTGATTGTAACAATGGCAGCATCGCTCATCTTGGCAGTCTTGCCCTGGCCACCGTTAGCGCCGTTGTAAGCGTTGTCGCTTGGGTTGGCGCTGAGGAACTTACCCTCTGTAACATAGTAGAGGTAGTAACCGCCATCGGTTGGAATAAGCTGGATTGCATACTCGGGAGCTGCAGCCTCAGCAACGTTGCCTCCGCTTACATACTGTGGACCGGGGCCTACGTTTGGCTCCTTTGTTGTCTGTGTACCGAACGCACCCTCTGTGCTCTCATGATTGTTTACATATGTGTGGTATTCAACAGGAACGTTGCTCTTCATTACGAAGTACTGTACGCCCTCGAGCTGCTCCAATGATGTAATCTGGTCACCTACTGTGAATGCCCAGTCTGCATAAGGAACGAAGTCCTCGCCACCCTTTGTAAGACCAACCAATAATGGAGCGTTCTTTGGGTTGCCCGGACGTGCACCCCACTCGAGTATGAACTCGCTTACAGGAGCCTCGAATGTGAGCTCGAGGTGGTGGAAATCTGCCTGAGCACCTGTTGCGCTCCAGCAAGAGTGCCAGTAGTTGTCCCAGTTGCCGTCGTTCAACGCAGCAAGACCAGCACCGTCAGTACCGCCTGAAAGTGTGTTGTGGTCAGCGTTTGATGTAGCTGTGTAAGGGATTACAGTCTCACCATCGGCTGCGTATACAACCAACTCGCTGAGTGCTGTAACAAAGTTGTTGCCGTTTGGCTTCTCGCCGTTGTAGTTCTGCGCAACGGTGAAACGCAAGGTTGTCAATGGCTCGCTTGGAGTAATGACATCCGATTTGTAAACCTGGACGGTTGATGTGCCTTTCTGCACGTTCTCACCGGGAAGACCGTCACCGGCACCCAAAGTCAGAGACCATCCCTGAGCGTTGACACCTGCGAATGATGCAAATGCCAAGGCAAGAGTTAGAAATAAATTTTTTCTCATAACGTAAAAATTAATAAAAAGTAATAAAAAACTCTCAAAAACCGTACGCCGTCGTGTGGGGCTTGTGCATATATTATGCTTGCAGACAATTTGTTATGCGACTGGTTGGCCGCAGTCTTACACACGGACGGCATTTTACCTTGCAAAGGTTACGATAAATATTTGAAATTGCAAGAAATTTATGTGAAAAATGTGCTTTTTTGTTTGAAATGAAAAAAAACAGGGGGGGTGAGAATTATATGGGAAAATTGTATTATATTTGTGAGGTTATACATTATTTAATGTATGGCTTGAGGAATTTAAAACTGAAATGTGGAGACCGGAAACTGAAAACTGAAGTTGAAGCTTGATTTGATATTCACGGGATTTTCCCTTTCCTTTTTCACTTTTTCGCTTTTTGGAAGTTGGCTATCTTATAATTTTTTAATATGAAACTAAAATCTTTACTTACAGCATTCTTGTTAATGCTTGCAACCTTTGCCATGGCTCAGGTTGAGGCCGGTAAGGTCTATCGCATTGTAAGTGCGAAGTATGGTACGGTAATGTCGGAGAGTCCCATTCTGCACACTCTCTCTTGTGCGTCTGCGGGTTCGGCTACCGACTATCACGAGATGTGGAAATTTAATGCCGCCGATGACGGCAAGTTTACAATCCAGAACGTCTATACACAGCGTTATATGCAGTATGAGGCTGGCCGTAACGTTGTATGGAAGACCGGAAGTACACTGACACAGTTCTGTGTGACAGAGAATCCTTTGTTGAAAGGGTGTTACAACATTGACCTCACCCCGACAAAAAACTGGGGTGCGCACTGCGACGGCAGCGGAAACATCGTTCCTTGGAGCTATGGTCCATCTGATGGTGAAATCTCCGGTACAGAGTGGACTTTTGAGGAGGTGAACATCAGCGATGACGAGATGGCTGCCGCTGCTGCCGCATATCAGGACTATGCAATTGTCCTCAACAATGCTGCTGCTATTGCCGCTACTGTGGAGGCACTTTTTGAGGACAAGGCATGCACCTCTTTGAAAACCGAGTGGGCAGCAAAGAGCGATGCTGAGGTTGTTGCTGCATTGGAGGGCGTTCCTGCCGACTTGCAGCAGGCGGTTCTCAAAGTGAAGAACAACACTTGGGACACCGTTACACGCGAGCAGGAGTTCCGTGTGTATGACTACAAACCATACAGCAACCCCGAGGTTTGGGCCGACCGCTTGTTTACACGCCCTTACAACCGTATAAACAACCCTACAGGTATAAGCACAAGCGACTCAAAGAGTTTTATCTATGTGTTTGTGGAGAACATTCCCGAGGGTACTACAATTGACCTTGCCGAGATGGCGAGCACCAAGTATTTTGGTAACGACACCCGTTTGAAGGAGGGCTTGAACATTGTTCCATGTGCAAACAAGGACGGTTCGCTCTACATCCGCTATGTGTGCGAGACTGCTATCGACGGCAAGAAACTGGCCGACTATCCTACTGTGAAGGTTCACATTGAGGGTGGTTACGTGAACGGTTTCTGGAGCAAGGAGCGCGGCCACACCAACGAGGATTGGGTGTACATGCGCGACCACATGTTCAAGAACCCCACAGCCGTGCAGGCTGCCGGTGACCTCACCGTGCTCAACTTCCGCACATACGAATTCCTCAAGGAGTGCCCCAACAACATCGAGGGTGTTATGCGTCTTTGGGATTTCTGGAACAGCCGTCAGAACCACTACATGGCTCTCGACAAGTATGATGCTTGGAGAAACAACAAACAGCTTGCCATGAGTGACGACAACGGCTTTATGGATGCAAGTTCATACCGTACACACTACAACAACAACACACTGAGCACAATTGTGAACTATGACCTGCTCGTTGCCGATGCCGGCAGCTCTTGGGGTCCAAACCACGAGATTGGTCACACAAACCAGTATGCGTTCCAGATTGTAGGTACATCAGAGGTTAGTAACAATGCCCTCACAAACTTTGCAATCTTTGACCAGGGTACTCACGTGAGCCGTGGTAACAACATGGAGAACCAGATTCTCGATTTCGAGAACAAGATTCCATACGTAGTACGCGGTGAGGGTTCTTATGGCTCAAAACTGTTTAGTATGACTCGTATGTACTTCCAGTTGTTCCTCTACTTCCATGCAGCAGGCAAGGATACTACATTCTATCCCCGTCTGTTCGAGAAGTTGCGCTACGACCGTCTGCCGGGTTGGGGTACAGGCTCATGGGACGAACTCGACGAGAACGGTTTCTACAAGAATTCAGTCAACGCTGCAAAAGACCAGTTGAAGTTTGCCGAGGCTTGTTGTGAGATTGCACAGATGGACCTCAGCGAGTTCTTCGAGGCTTGGGGCTTCTTTATCCCAATGAAGAATGCGTTCGTGGGTGACTATGGACACCACTGGGTTTACCTGCTCGAGGAGGATGCCAAGGCAAGCAAGGCACGTATGCAGCAGTATGAGAAGAAGGGTGGTCACCTGATGTTCCTCGAGGATCGCGTACGCAAGTCGCCAAGAAAGAAGAGCCCGTTCAGCGACGGCACAGGTTATCGTGCCAACTATGCCGACTGGGATGGCGAGACTATCGGTACGGTTGGCAACTTCGGTCAGTGGATGGATTACATTGACGAGACTGTGAAGGCTCAGGGCTACTTCTATGCCGTTTCAAAGGGTAAGGTTGTTATTAAGGAAGCTGAAGGCGCAAGCGGTGCGCTTGGTTTCAAGCTCTACAATGCCGAGACAGGTGAACTGCTCTCTTATACCAACAGATACGAGATGAACGTTCCCGTTTCGGCTGCCGGTGCGACACTGAAGGTTGTTGCAGCTCAGGCCGATGGTACAGACTATGTTGTGCCTCACGCTTCGCAGGGTCCCGAGTCAATGCAGAAGGAGGCTCTTGACGGTTCATTGAAGAGCGCAAGCGCGCTTGTCAACAAAAAGGCAACAGTAAATACAATTGTGGGTTATTACTACCCCGAGGCTATTGCCGACCTTGAAGCTTTATATAAGGAGGCGAATGCGGCATACAAGGCAAATGATACAAGCAAGTATTCTTTCGCAGAGTGGAGTATCATGCTCGATGACGAGTGCAGCAAGGTGCTCAACAACGAGGATGCGCGTATTCTCATCAAGGAGGGCGCTGTGTTTACAATGAGAAGGGCGCTCGGAACCAACAGAGGAGGCTATGCGGCTGGAGAGTATCCGACAGCGGTCAAGAGTGATTCCAAAGGTAATATCAACTGGATTATCGAGTATGCCGGCAAGCAAGGTGAGTATTACATGAAGAGCACTTCAACCGGTTACTATGTGACAAACATCAATAATCAGAATGTCTACCTTGAGTCAAAGAAGCAGGAGGATGCCATCAAGTTCACTGTCGATTACACTGATGACGGTAATGTGAACTTCATAACAGTGGATAATTCCAGCCTGGCAATGGGTCTTAGTGATGGCGGTGTCGTTGCCGGTTTGCCGCTCAACGAGACAGGTGCAAAGTGGCGCGTGGATATTGTTGAGGACAATTCCGATGCGTTCTACACTGCGGCACTCGAGGAGTTGATGGCCGAGGCCAACATAAAGATTACCGAGGTGCTGAACCTTGACAGCCTGCAGACAATGAATATCTTCAACAGCAACATAATTGTAACAGATAACAACCTGAATACATACGCTCTTAACCTTTTGGATACTTACTATGAGGTGTCGGCAAACAAGGATGGTGCTGCTGTTGCACAGTTGCAGAAGTATGTAAATACATTGCGCAAGCAGTTGGCCGACATGGAGGGCAAGTATATACTCAGTGCTCCTGTCGTTACAAAGGGTGAGAGAGTGGTTTGGTGCTATATCATAAGCAATAAGAGCGATAAGTTTGTAAGTATCTCTACAAGCACACAGGCATCGCGCAAGGGTCGTCTGGAGATGAGTACAGAGGTTACCGACGATGCTTTGTGGAGCTTTGCATCTACCGGCAAGGCTGGTGAGTACAGACTCTACAATGCAGGCCAGCAGGGCTTTGCTTACCGTCAGGGTACAAAGAACTATTTGTTCACATCGGCCGAGGAGGATTATATACCAGTAACTGTCGAGTACGATGCAAAGAACGGTGGTCTGCTCATGACAGCTGCCGGCAAGAATATCTATGATGGTGGTACTGCAGTGCAGCTCTCTACATCAAAATCATACTGGAGAGTGCAGGTTGCCTTGATTGAGGAGAACAAGGAGGTTTCGGATATCATCACAACCCTTGAGGGTGTGGTTCCCGAGGCTGATGCCAACGGCGCAATCTACGACCTCAACGGTCGCCGCGTTGTAAATCCTGAGAGAGGTATCTTCATTCAGGGTGGCAAGAAGGTGTTGGTGAAGTAATTACCGTAAGGTAGTAGAATAGTATTGAGATTCTTCGCTTCGCTCAGAATGACATTATTCGTGTAAGTGTCATCCTGAACGGAAGTGAAGAATCTCATTTATATACTGTCTTACCTTATATAATATATACCAATCTCAAATTTTGTTTATTTGCCTAAAATACATTAATTTTGGCATTGTGTTACATTTGGATAACTATGCAAAATATTAAAACCGTAGAATATGAAAGTTAAAAATTTACTTTTGTTGTGTCTGATGCTGTTGGTGTCGTTGGTTGCAAATGCACAGCTCGCCCCAAACAACGCACAGCGTTATTATGCCGAGTTCAAGAATTACTTTGTGGATGATATCTGTACCGAACTTGCGGTTCCATACTCTGCAATGACCGATGAGCAGTTGCGCACCACAATGAGTGCAATGCCCGAGGAGCTTGTGAACATTGCTCTAAAGGTGAAGAACAATGCCTGGGGAAAGCGCGAGAAGGAATTCCGTGTGTTCGAGGCCAAGCCTTACAGTAACTCCTACAACTGGAAGTACCTGATGAATGTGAGACAGTACAGCGAACTGCAAAACCCCACAGGTATCAGTGCCGACAATGAGTATCTGCTCATTTTCGTGGGCAGCGAGCTACCCGATTCCATTTGGATGGAGCTCTCTCCCGTTGCGGGAAATATGACCCGTCCATTGATGACCAATGTGTTGCAGAGCGGTTTGAACATGGTAAAGATTCCCGACACCGAGGGTGATGACAGAATGTTGTTCATTCAATATTATGTGGATACCGACAGCAGTGCTACAAGCAAGAAACTTGCCGACTATCCTAACGTGCCCATTCACATTGAGGGTGGATACGTGAACGGTTACTTTGACCTGTCACGCCACACTGATGAGGATTGGCGCGACATGACACAGAACATGATGAAGCACTACTCGGTGCAGGTACTTGGCGAGAGGGTGATGTTCCACATGGAGTTGAAGAATGTGCTGAATGCATGCCCAAACACAATCACCGATGCCATAAGGTGGTGGGACGAGTGCGTGAAGTGGCAGCATGAGCTGATGGGTGCCGACAAGTACTATGACCGTTGGAACGACCTAATCATGGCGAAGGATGGCTATGAGGGTATGTTCATGTATGCAACAGAGACCTATACTTACTATGAGTATTATACTTTGCCCGATATTTTGCCTTGGGAGAAGGTGTATGCTTCTCCGGGACAGATGTGGGGCCCTGCCCATGAGATTGGTCACGTGAACCAGGGTGCAATTAACGTGGTCTCTTGTACCGAGGCTACCAACAACCTGTTTGCCAATGCACAGATTTTCCGCACCGGAAAGACAACCACACGCGGTAATGGTGTGAGTGTGTGTCGCAATGATTTCAGCAACAGAACTCCGTTCCCATTGCGAGGTGCAGACATTATTGCAAAGTCGAGAATGTTCTTCCAGCTCTATCTCTATTTCCATGCTGCAGGCAAGGATACAACGTTCTATCCAAGGGTGTTCGAGGCTTTGCGCAAGAACCCGCTCGACAAGGGACCAAAGGACCGCAACTGGACATCGCTGACACAGGCCAAGGACGACCAGTTGAGGTTTGCCGAGGTGTGCTGCGAGGTGGCACAGATGGACCTCAGCGAGTTCTTCGAGGCTTGGGGTATGTTTGAGCCCATGACCGATGCGTGGGTGGGTGATTATGAGAACTTCATAGTGAACCTCACCCGTGAAGAGGCCGAGGCGAGCCGTGCACGTATGCAGCAATATGCAAAGAAGGGCGGGCACCTGATGTTCATAGAGGATCGCATAAAACCATCGCCAAGAACAGACGGCGTTGCCGGCAATAGGCTCAACTTCAATGACGAGTTTGTCATTGGCAAGATGGGTAGCACAGGCCAGTGGAGCGATTATATCGATGAGAGTGTGAAGGCTCAGGGCTACTACTATGCAAGGACTCAGAACACCATTAACATCAAGCAGACTGCCGGTGCAGGTGGTGCTCTTGGTTTTAAACTCTACAATGCGGCTACAGGTGAATTGCTCGACTTCAACAATGAATATAAGCTCATGGTTCCCGTGGCTCAGGCAAACTCTCCTTTGATGGTTGTTGCCGCACAGGCCGACGGAACTGACTGCATTGTCCCCGATGTGAGCGAAAGTGATGATGAGGAGATGCAGCTTGAGGCCTTGAATGCCATACTTGCTACAGTGAAGAACCTTACAAGCAAGACAACAACAACGGGTAAGGAGATTGGTCACTTCTACAAGAGTGCCTTGACCGATATTACTGCACTTTACAACAAAGCCAAAGCTGCTGCCGACAGCAGGGATACAAGCATGCACAGCTATAAGGAGTGGATTGCCCTGCTTGAGAAGGAGGTGGAGACTTTAAAGGGTGACCCGACAGCGCGTGCATACTTAAGGGAACTTGATGTGTACACGCTTAGCAACAGTGAGATGAGAAGCTATGGCTTGTGCTATGACAGGTATGGCCTGAAGGCAAACACTACTTCGCAGACAGCCAATACATCGTCCGACAAGCGCTGGATGTTCGAGAGTACGGGTGAGGCGCACCACTATTATATAAAGAACAAGAATGGCTTGTACATAAATGACATGGCAAGCAATGGCGCATCTTGTAGCGGTACAAGCAAGGAGAGTGCCTGGGTGTTCAAGGCAAGCTATCTTGATAATGGTACGGTCTACTTTACCACACAGGGCGGAACTTTGTATCTTGCAATGGATATCAATAACTATAATATTTATGCAGCCACTGAACTTGTGAATTCTGCAACCTGGGGTATACGTGCCGTTGAGTTGAACAATACTGCAATTGAGGAACTGGAGAATGAAGATGCCGAGGCTGCAGGTGAAATCTATGACCTCGCAGGTCGCAAAGTCGAGAACCCAACCAAGGGTGTGTACATCGTTAATGGCAAAAAGGTGTTCATAAAGTAATGACTTTATTGGCGAAAATCGCTAATTGAGGGGCAGATACATCGGTCTGCCCCTCAATTACGCAGTGGAGATAGGACTGTTATATATGATAAAAGGCGGCCGTGCGGCCGCCTTTTATCATATTACTCCGTTGTTTACTCTTCTACAAGCTCCATCTCTTTCCAACGCTCGATGATGAGTGTGCAATCCTCGCGGGCAACACTCTCCTCGACATCATACTCGGCAAGCAGCAACGCTGTCAAGTCATCTATGGTGAACGATGGCTTCCCGGCAACGTTCTGCCAAAGATAGGCTGCAGTCTCGTTAAGGCTGATGATTCTGCTGTAATCTACATTCTCTACTCCGGCGGGGACAATGATGTGCTCGCCGCACACGTTCTGTATTTCAAAACCTTCTTTAATTTTCATATCTCTGTTTCTTATGATTATTATATTCTGCGGTAAATGGCCAGCAGTATGCGCCTGAATGGTTTCAGGGCCTCCCATACTGCTGAGTAGCAACGCCACTTGCGGCTGTCGGTGCTTACCTGTTTGCCTTTACGTATGAAACCTGCTGCAATGCCTATGATTTTTTCTTGTGTAAAATCCTCTGTCATCCACAGCGGGTTGCCGTCGCCACGCATGGTGTATTTGCCGTCGGCAATCTTTATTACCCTGTGCAGGGCGTATGTCTGTTCGCGCACCTCGGCAAGTACTACATCACCAATCTTTGGCGCGCGGGGCGGGGTGAGGATAACCTTGTCGCGTCCGTTCTCAAGAAAAGGGCTCATGCTGAATCCGCGTACAATGAAGGTGACACTTTTCTTCCCCTCCTTGCGGAACATACGGGTTATCTCCTGCATGAAGAGGTGGTTGTTCACTGTCTTTTGTCTTATGCTACCGCTCATAGGCCGAATGTGCTGCTTGAGAGACGGGCGGCCTCCTCATCGGGGCGGCAGAAGAGTGTGTGTATGGGTATGCGCTCGAGTATCTTGGTGATGGTGTTGCAGATTGCAATGTGTATCTCCTTGTCGAACTTGAGTGTGGAGCATGAGCATAGCATTATGCCGAACGCTGTGGGGATGTTCTCCTTGCGTATCCAGTTCTTGCTGTCCTGCTCAATTGCTGCCATGCCGCCAATGGGGTAGTGTACGTTCATATAGATGGGGCGTTTGCCGCTCCATGGCGAGCCGTAGACAATGGGAGTGCCGTCGGGGGCTATGCGAATGACCGGGTTGTCGTCATTGATGAGTGTGCTGCCCTTGATGTATTCAACCCACTTGTTGCTGTGCGTGCTCTTGCCTTGGCCGCTTGCACCAAGGAACATATATCCCTTGCCGTTGTTCTCTACCGTTGCCGAGTGCATGAGCAGTGTGCCATGCTTGGCTGTGCACATTGTGAATATTACCATCAGCGTGTTGTTGAAGCCGAACACGACATCGCCCTCATTGCCGCGGGTGGTTATGGTGAACTGCCTGCACTCTGCATCGCTCTGCATGAAGGCACATGGGTGGCCATATTCGTTGACGGTGAGTATCTGGTAGGCGCCGCTGTCCTGGCGGTAGACTTCGAACTTTGCGCTGGGGCAGGGGAAAGTGCCCACCTTGCAGCCTCGCCACGATGGCTGTATGCTGTTGTCTGCTGTTATCTCAAACAGCAAATCTTCGGTACTTTCGCGCTCGAAAGGGATGAGGTTGGGCAATATTGATATTATATCGCCTTCAAGTGTCGTTATGGCGAAGTTGTGCCCTGCGATGGTGAAATATCTTTTCTGCATACTCTGTTTATTGTGCGCAATTGTGAAATTTGCGCCTATGGGTTGTAGTTTCTGTGCAAATTTATAAAAAATGGGCGAATATTCAATTGAATTAACAAGTTGTTTATCCTTTTGTTTTTATTTTTTATTGTTACCTTTGCGATAGTATGAAAAAAGCATATTCCATAAACGTGCGTGGTAGGCTGCTGACGTTGGACAAGCCTGTGGTAATGGGAATACTGAACATTACCGATGATTCGTTTTTCGACGGGTCGAGGGTGGCTTCGCCTGCAGAGCTGGCGTTGCGGGCAAGGGAAATGCTTGATGCGGGAGCTGCGCTCCTTGATGTGGGAGCCTGCTCTACACGTCCCGGCGCAATGCCTGTCGGTCAGGAGCTGGAACTCTCAAGGCTCCATAGCGCATTGGAGGTGCTGGACAAGGAGGTGCCCGATGCGGTGGTGTCAATTGATACGTTCCGTGGTGCGGTGGTGCGCGAGTGTGTCCCGTTCCATAATGTATCTATAATAAACGATGTCTCGGGATTTGGGTGGGACACTGATATGTTCGATGCTGTGGCTGGGTGTGGCCTGCCTTATGTGCTCACCCACTCGGTGGGGCTTGCCGGTGACGTGGTGGAATACACCGATTTTATGCCTCAGGTGCTGCAACGTCTTGCCGAAAAGATGTGGCGCTTGAGACAGGCGGGGGTGGCCGATGTGATTGTTGACCCCGGTTTCGGTTTTGGCAAGAGCGTGGAGCAGAACTACCGTATGCTGGCTTCGTTGCGCGATTTTGAGATGCTCGATGCTCCTTTGCTTGTGGGGTTGTCGCGCAAATCAATGATAACGCGCCTGCTTGATATTGAGGCTGGCGATGCCTTGGCGGCGACAACGGCGCTGAACCTTGTTGCCGTGAGGAACGGTGCCGACATACTGCGTGTGCACGATGTGAAAGAGGCTGTGCAGGCTGTGGAACTTGCACGTGCCTTGGATTTTGATAAGTGATACCTTAATTATATATAATAGGATGTTTTTCGATTTTAGCATAAAGGATATTATAGACATTCTGCTTTTTGCACTGCTGTTGTACTATCTCTACCGGCTCATGAAAGATTCGGGCTCGCTGAATATCTTTGTGGGAATAATGATATTCCTTTTTGTCTGGGTACTTGTATCAAAGATACTCGGTATGAGACTCCTGGGGTCGGTGTTCGACCAGATGATGAACGTGGGTACGATAGCTATAGTTGTGATATTCCACGAGGAGATAAGGAACTTTTTCAAGAGTCTTGGCTCGCGCCGATATTTCAAGTACCTCTCCACGCTGTTCACGCGCAAAGGGGCGGAGGATGGTGTAGGGAACGTGATGCCGGTGGTGATGGCCTGCATCAGTATGGCTCAGCAGAAGGTGGGGGCATTGATTGTCATAGAACAGAAAGTTGCGCTCGACGATGTTATCAGGACCGGCGAACCAATAAACTCCGACATCAGCCAACGTCTCATCGAGTCCATATTCTTCAAGAATGCTCCGTTGCACGACGGTGCTATGGTCATCCGTGGCGGGCGCATTGCGGCAGCGCAGTGCATATTGCCGGTATCTCACAACCTCAATATACCGCGCAAGCTTGGACTGCGACACCGTTCGGCAATGGGTATATCCGAGATTTCCGATGCTATTGCCATAATAGTCTCCGAGGAGACTGGCGGTATATCTGTGGCGCGAAACGGTAAATTCTTTCTGAATCTCGATGCGCACAAGCTTGAACAGCTGCTGTCGTCAGGCAACAAATAGGTCGAGAATCTTTTATTCGGGCTTCACTGATGGTGGGTCCGAATAATTTTTTTTAAAAAAAGATTCTTCACTGCAATGTGGTGCTTTTCCGTTTTCCTTTCCTTAAATGGCTGGGCGTGCATTTCCTGTCAAATTTTCTTTGAAAAAATGGATTTTGCTAAAAGCTTAAAAATCAAAGCTGAACAAAAAAGGTTTAAAAAAAGTTTCATTTTTATTGAAAAAATAATTCCAATTTGTTTGCCAGTTCCAAAATTTGCCTTACCTTTGCACTCGCTTTCGGGAAGCAACGCGGCGACGCGCTGACGACCGGGGGTAAAGATAGATCCTTGACAACATTCCATTACAGACAAGCAGTACAACCTTGCTTAGTTTTTTTTGATTAGGCAAGAAGCGTAAGGAACGAAAAACGAACCGTCAATAATTTGAAGATATTTTATTCCGGCCAGTACAAACAAACAAGATTAGTTGATACTTCTTATGAAGTATTCACAGATATAATTTACAACGAAGA
>JAZTXR010000058.1:0-29321 GCA_045636545.1 Bacteroidaceae bacterium | reverse complement strand
AACTTAAAAAACATATAGAATTATGGCACAGATGAATTTTGGCGGCGTGGTAGAGAACGTCGTGACACGCGAGGAATATCCATTGGCAAAGGCTTTGGAGACATTGAAGGACGAGACAATTGCAGTAATAGGCTATGGTGTTCAGGGCCCTGGACAGTCGCTCAACCTGCGCGACAACGGTTTCAACGTGATTGTGGGACAGAGAAAGGACTCGAAGAGCTGGGAGAAGGCCGTTGCTGACGGCTGGGTACCGGGCGAGAATCTCTTTGACATCGAGGAGGCGTGCGAGAAGGCTACCATCATTGAGTATCTGCTCTCGGATGCGGGACAGATTGCCGTTTGGCCTACTGTGAAGAAGCATCTTACTCCGGGCAAGGCGCTCTACTTCTCTCACGGTTTCGGCATCACATACAAGGAGCGTACAGGCATTGTTCCACCGGCTGATGTGGATGTTATCCTTGTCGCTCCAAAGGGTTCGGGTACTTCACTGCGCCGCATGTTCCTGCAGGGTCGCGGTCTGAACTCGAGCTATGCCATCTTCCAGGATGCTACAGGACGTGCTTGGGAGCGTGTGATTGCGCTTGGTATCGGCGTGGGTTCGGGCTATCTGTTCGAGACTACCTTCAAGCGCGAGGTATACTCTGACCTCACTGGTGAGCGCGGCACGCTCATGGGTGCCATCCAGGGTATCTTTGCTGCGCAGTACGAGGTGCTCCGCCAGAACGGCCACACTCCATCAGAGGCTTTCAACGAGACTGTCGAGGAGCTTTCGCAGAGCCTCATGCCGCTGATTGCCGAGAATGGCATGGACTGGATGTATGCGAACTGCTCTACCACTGCACAGCGTGGTGCGCTCGACTGGTGGAAGAAGTTCCGCGATGCCACATTGCCGGTGTTCAACGAGCTCTATGCCGAGGTGGCTTGCGGTAACGAGGCGCAGCGCAGCATCGACACCAACTCGCAGCCCGACTACCGACAGAAGCTCGAAGAGGAGCTACGCGAGATGCGCGAGACCGAGATGTGGCAGGCAGGCGCCGTGGTGCGCAAGCTCCGACCCGAGAACAACTGAAACAAACCGTAATCACTCAACGATATGAGCGAGAAAATATTCATATTCGATACCACTCTACGCGATGCCGAGCAGGTTCCGGGCTGTCAGCTCAACACAATTGAAAAGATTGAAGTTGCACGTCAGCTCGAGAAGCTTGGCGTTGACATCATCGAGGCAGGATTCCCCATCTCAAGCCCCGGCGATTTCAACTCGGTGGTCGAGATTTCAAAGGCGGTGACCAACCCCACCATCTGTGCACTTACACGTGCCGTGAAAAAGGATATAGACGTTGCTGCCCAGGCGCTTGAATTTGCAAAGCGCGGGCGCATACACACCGGTATTGGAACATCCCCCTATCACATATATGAGAAGCTGCGCATGACACCCGAGACTGTCATTGAACAGGCTGTGGAGGCTGTGAAGTACGCACGCCGCTTTGTGGAGGATGTGGAGTTCTATGCCGAGGATGCAGGCCGCTCCGACGAGGAGTACCTTGCACGTGTTATAGAGGCTGTGATTGCAGCCGGCGCAACGGTTGTGAACATCCCCGACACTACAGGCTACTGCCTGCCCAACGAGTATGGTGCAAAGATTGCCTACCTGAAGAACAATGTCCCCAACATCGACAAGGCAATAATCTCGACCCACTGCCACAACGACCTTGGAATGGCGACAGCCAACACCTTAGCAGCCGTGCAGAACGGTGCCCGCCAGGTAGAGGTTACAATAAACGGCCTTGGCGAGAGAGCCGGCAACACGGCACTGGAGGAGGTAGTGATGGCCATCAAGTGCCACAGGAACCTCGATTTTGACCTTGGCATAGACACCAGGCAGATTATCTCCACAAGCAAGCTCGTATCGAACCTTATGCGCATGCCGGTGCAGGCAAACAAGGCCATAGTAGGCCGCAATGCCTTTGCACACTCTTCTGGCATTCACCAGGATGGTGTGCTCAAGAGCCGCGAGACGTACGAAATCATTGCTCCCGAGGATGTAGGTGTCGACCAGTCTAGCATCGTGCTCACCGCACGCAGCGGACGTGCTGCACTCAAGCACCATTTGAGCGAGATTGGCTACACCCCCGAAGGCGAGGTGCTCGATGAGATATACCAGCGTTTCCTTGAACTTGCCGACAAGAAGAAGATGATTACCACAAGAGACCTTGAGGTGCTCATAGGCACAACCAACCATCGCAGGATGAGCATACAGCTCGTTGGCCTGCAGGTTGTGTGCGGAAAGTCGGCTCTGCCCACCGCAACGGTGCAGATAAGTTTCGACGGCGATGTATTTACCGAGACTGCCTGCGGCAACGGTCCTGTGGATGCGGCCATCACTGCGGTGAAGAACATCACCAAGCGCCGCGTACACATCGAGGAGTTCCTCATCCAGGCCATCACACGCGGTAGCGACGACCTGGGCAAGGTACACATGCAGATTTCGCACAAAGGGAAGATGTATCACGGTTTCGGTGCAAACACCGACATCGTTACAGCATCGGTAGAGTCATTCATCGATGCAATTTCAAAAATAGCATAACCATGAATACACTGTTCGACAAGATTTGGGATTCGCATACGGTACGCACACTGGACGGAGGTTCGTGCGTGCTGTATATCGACCGCCAATACATACACGAGGTGACAAGCCCGCAGGCCTTTGCAGGGTTACGCAGCCGTGGCATTGGAGTGTTCCGCCCTGCACAGGTAACCGCAACCCCCGACCACAACATACCCACAAAGAACCAGCACCTGCCCATAGCCGAGCCACAATCAGCTCAACAGGTGGCAACGCTCGAGAGCAACTGCGCCGAGAACGGAATAACGATATTCCCCATCGGCTCGCAGCGCAACGGTATAATACACGTCATCGGCCCGCAGACCGGCCTCACGCAACCGGGCATGACAATAGTGTGCGGCGACAGCCACACATCGACACACGGAGCGCTCGGATGCATCGCATTCGGCATCGGCACCAGCGAGGTCGAGATGGCTCTTGCATCGCAATGCATACTGCAGTCAAAGCCCAAGAGCATGAGAATAAACGTTGAGGGCGAACTTGGTGCGGGGGTATGCTCAAAGGACATCATACTTTACATAATATCCAAGCTCGGCACAGGTGGCGGCACAGGCTATTTTGTGGAGTTCGCAGGCTCGGCAATACGCTCACTCTCCATGGAAGCGCGTATGACAATATGCAACATGAGCATTGAGATGGGTGCGCGTGGCGGCATGATTGCCCCCGACAGCACGACATTCGAATACTTGCGCGGGCGTGAGTTCGCCCCGCAGGGCGAAGAGTGGGAGAAGGCCTTGGAGCGCTGGAGCAAACTGCGCTCGGACGACGATGCAGTGTTCGACAAGGAGATTACATTCAACGCTGCCGACATTGAGCCAATGATAACATACGGGACAAACCCCGGCATGGGCATAGCCGTAAATGGCAACATCCCATCTTCCGGGAATATGGATGCGGCAGCAAAGGCATCATACGCCAAGGCGCTCGGGTACATGGATTTTGCCGAGGGCGACAGCATGATTGGCAAAAAGGTAGACTATGTTTTTGTGGGCAGCTGCACAAACGGCCGCATTGAGGATTTGCGGGCCTTTGCACACTTTGTAAAAGGGCGCAAAAAGGCCGACAACATTACAGCCTGGATAGTTCCCGGCTCAAAGGAGGTCGAGCGCATGGCCATTGAAGAGGGTCTGCGCGACATTCTCGACGAGGCAGGCTTCGAACTGCGCCAGCCCGGTTGTTCGGCCTGTCTTGCAATGAACGAGGACAAGATTCCCGCAGGCAAATATTGCGTTGCGACATCGAACCGCAATTTCGAGGGACGGCAAGGCCCCGGAGCACGCACACTGTTGGCTGGCCCATTGGTTGCAGCCGCAGCAGCCGTGACAGGTGTAATAACCGACCCGCGTACAATGATGTAAAACCGTTACAGCCATGAGACAGAAATTCACTACACTACGCTCAACGATAGTTCCACTCCCCATTGAGAACATCGATACCGACCAGATTATTCCCGCACGTTTCCTGAAAGCGACCACGCGCGAGGGATTCGGCGAGAACCTGTTCCGCGACTGGAGATATGACAAGGAGGGCAATCCCAAAGAGGATTTTGTAATGAACTCACCGATCTACAAGGGCGAGATTCTTGTTGCCGGGAAGAACTTCGGTTGCGGCTCCAGCCGCGAACACGCGGCATGGGCTATAGACGGCGCAGGGTTCCGTGCCGTTGTGTCGAGCTTTTTCGCCGACATCTTCCGCAACAACGCGCTCAACAACGGTATCTTGCCGGTTGTGGTGAGCGAGCAGATGCTTGCAGAAATTTTTGCTGCGGCCGAAAAGGATGCAGGGATGCAGCTGTTCATCGACCTTCCCGCGCAGACAATCGGGATTGCCGGCACCGGCATCAAGGAGACGTTCGATATTGCGCCATATAAAAAACAATGTCTTGTAAACGGATATGACGATGTCGATTTCCTTGTGAGCATACGTCCTGAGATAGAAATATTTGAAAAGAGATAAGAAACAATAATGTTCATCCTGAGCGTAGCCGAAGGATCTCTTTTATTACCAAGAAATGCAGGGGCGAAGCCCGCTCGCCCGCAAAAAACAAAGAAAAATGAAAGATATAAAGATTGCCGTACTGCCCGGTGACGGCATAGGCCCCGAGATTGTGGCACAGGCTGTAAAGGCTGTTGATGCCGTTGCAGCAAAGTTCGGCTACAATGTTACATATACACACGCGCTTGTAGGTGCCTGCGCCATTGATGCAACAGGCACGCCCTACCCCGACGACACACACCGCGCCTGCATGGAGGCCGATGCCGTGCTGTTCGGTGCCATTGGCGACCCACGTTTCGACAACAACCCCGAGGCAAAGGTGCGCCCCGAACAGGGACTGCTTGCCATGCGCAAGAAGCTCGGCCTCTATGCCAACCTGCGCCCGGTAAACACCTTCAAGTCACTGCTCCACCGCTCACCGTTACGTCATGACCTTGTAGAGGGTGCCGATTTCATCTGCGTGCGCGAACTCACAGGCGGACTCTATTTCGGCCGCCCGCAAGGACGTTCCGAGGACGGCAACACGGCATACGACACCTGTGTCTATTCACGCGAGGAGATTGAGCGTATATGCCGCTTGGGATTCGAGTATGCAGGCAAGCGCCGCGGAAAGCTCACCGTCGTGGACAAGGCAAACGTGCTTGCCACATCACGTCTGTGGCGCGAGACAGCCAAAGCCATGGAAAAGGAGTACCCCAACATTGAGGTGGAATATATGTTCGTCGACAATGCAGCAATGAAAATCATCCAGCAGCCCAAGCATTTTGATGTGATGGTAACCGAGAATATGTTCGGCGACATACTCACCGACGAGGCAAGCGTAATCACCGGTTCATTGGGTCTGTTGCCATCAGCATCAATAGGAACAGGGACATCGCTCTTCGAGCCCATCCACGGCTCATACCCGCAGGCTGCCGGCAAGAACATAGCCAACCCCATTGCAACAATCCTCTCGGCAGCAATGATGTTCGAATACGCCTTTGCCGACATGGAGGCCGGCGCCGCCATCCGCAAGGCAGTCGACCTCTCCATTGAACAGAATGTTGTCACAGAGGACATCTCCCCGGCCGGCATCACACCATCAAGCACCAGCGAGGTAGGTGACTTCATTGCAAGGAGTATATGATAAAGAATAGAACAAGAATTATTTGATAAAAGACAGGATTCTATACTGTCAAGATAGAAGTGCAACAAAAATCTCTCCTTGCTCACAAGTTTGAGCGCTCCCCATTCCGTTTGAAAATTATATTTCATTTTCATTGCCACACCGTTTTTTTTTATTAAATTTGCTTCGTGGAAAATTTAGTCAAGAACATATCGAGGCTGATTGCGCAGCATAATTGCGTTATTATGCCGGGGGTGGGTGCTTTCCTGGCACACAGGGTTCCTGCATATTACAGTGCCAAGGAAAAGATTTTTATGCCACCCCACCGTTCGCTTGCGTTCAACCCGCAGGTGACGGTTGACGATGCGTTGCTGTTGTCGGAGTACATGAGCGACGGCACATTGTCATACGAAGAGGCGAACGAGCGCCTGAACAGTGACATCGAGGCTATGCGCCTGAAACTGGCCGACAGCGGTATACTCTATTTTGGAGATTTGGGAACATTCAACATGGATATCGACGGCAAGATATCATTCACTCCAAACGAGAACAGCATCGACGACCCTTACAACTACGGCTTTGAGCCTTTGGCCATTGCACCGCTCAAGGAACTCAAGAAAAAGGATATTGTCATCAAGCGCAGCAACATAGGCAAGTACATATCGGCGGTAGCCGCAGCAATTGTTGCAGTCTTTGTACTGATACCGCTTGGCAGCAGCATCTTCAACAACGATGCCCAGCTCTCTGTTGCCGGTTTTGCTCCTGTTGAAAAGAGCGTACGCCCCATGACTGTTGCCCCAATGGACGAGACTGCATGCGAGATTGCCCCTGTGGAGGAGACTGTAACAGCGCACATCTTCACGACAGCCGACGTTGCCCCTGTGGTCGAGGCCACACAGCAGGCCGATGTTCAAGCCCCTGCTACAGAAGTGGCTGTTGAAGAGACCGCCAACGAAGTTCAGGAGGTTGCCAAAGAGATTTCGAAACAGTATTCTATAATTGTTGCAAGCACACCCAACCCCGACAAGGCACAGTTGGCAATAACCGAGCTGTCGAGAAAGATGCAGGCCGACTACAAGGTTGTGCAGGGTGACAGGAGATTCCGCATAGCAATTGAGAGCTATGAGACAGAGGCCGATGCCAATGCAGCCTTGGAGCGCATCCACGCCACATTCTCCGATGCTTGGGTATACATTCACTAAACACATTCTATGAGCAAGATTATATGCCCCAAATGTGACCATGCCATTGACTTTGATGCAAGCGGCTACAAAGAGGGACAATCCCTGGTATTCGAGTGCGAGCACTGCCGCAAGAGTTTCACAATACGCATTGGCGAGAACAAGGACGATATTGAGACCGAGGATTACGGCCACATAGTTGTCATTGAAAACACTTTCTGCTACAAGCAGGTAATTCCCCTGCACGAGGGCGACAACCTTTTCGGCCGTTACAACAAAGGCACTGTGATTTCAAACCCCATTGAGACAAGCGACCCCAGCATGGACCGCCGTCACTGCATCATAAACGTGAAGCGCGGCTACGCCGGTGAACTCATATACACCATACGCGACAACCAGAGCGTGACAGGAACATTCGTGATGAACCGCATCCTTGGCAACCGCGAACGCCTGTTGATTGAGGACGGCGCAATCATCACCCTTGGTGCAACCACCCTCATTCTGCACACACCCGAGGGCGAAGAGTAAAACAAGAAAAACGATATAGCATTAAGAGCAAAGACAACCCAAAAGGTTGTCTTTGTCAGCTTATGTGGTTCAATAGGCGAAAGTCAAGAACGATATCAGCGGAATTGCAACGAACGTGCCGTACATGACAATAAGAAACAGGTAGATGTCCGATACGGAGTAGCCGGTCTTTGTATATTGGTCCGATATCCAGTCGCGGTGTATGTTGTGTTTCTGATGTTTGAGAACAAAACGGTATAGACGGTAGATACCCCACCCGACTGCAACGCCTATCAACGTACCGCCAAGAATGTCACCGGGATAGTGCACACCAAGGTATATTCGTGTATAGGCATTCATTGCAGCCCAAACAATCAGTGACACTGTCAGCGCCCTGTTCTTTACAAGCAACAGGAGGAACGTTGCTATGCCGAACGAGTTTGCTGCATGGCTTGACGTAAAGCCATACTTTCCGCCTCGTATGCCGTTTACGACATCGACAAGGAACATAAGTTCGGGGTCATTGGTCGGTCGCCAACGCTCAAACAAAGGCTTGCATATCCTGGATGAAAAGACATCGGTAAATGTCACCACAAGCGCAACGAAAAGCAGCAGCAACAGAAAATCCTTCAGGCTGTTGTTCTTCAACAGTATATATAGCAATACCAGTATCAACGGTATCCACACCGCTGTGGTTGTGTACACCTTCATGCATCCATCCCAGAAGATGGAGTCGCTGCCGTTCATTGCAAGAAGAAGGTATTTGTCGAAATCTATTATCGTTGTGTTTGTGTCCATCATCAATCCCCTTTAGCAGTCAGGTCATATCCGCTCCAAAGACTTTGCTTTTATCCAGCCAACCACACGGTTGCCGTTGTTGGCCTCAATCTTCACCCAATCGGCCAATGTGTCGTCAATTATTGTAACCTTCAGACCCTCGTGTATCTTTGTAAGTTCCGTTCCATAGCTGTCGGGTGAACTTTTCACCACTGCCATCTCATCGAGTATCACACCCTCGGGCAGATTGTTGCTGCCGCCCGAAAGCCCGAACGCCGCAGCATTTGCAATTACCACAAAGAGAAGTGACATTACAACAATTGTCAGCGAGAATCTGCGTGCATTGCGCTTGAAGAGATAGAGAAACAGCATTGCAAGCATTGTGAAGAACGACACAACCGCAATCACTCCCCAAGTATCTTTTGAGAAAATGCCAAAGAGAACATTGCTCCACTGACGGAAGAACGGAACATCGTCCTGCGGGATTGTATCGACGACAGTGCTCTGCACAAACTCAAGGTTTGCCTTTGTATCTTCGTCATTGGCATCAATCCTCAATGCGCGTTCATAGTTCAGGATTGCCTTGCCCGGCTGGTTTGTACGGTAATAGGCATTGCCAAGGTTGTAATAGATCGCCTGTGAAGGTCTCTGCTCAGCCAAAACCGTTTCATATATTGAAACAGCATCAGCAAACCTTGACTCGGCGTATGCCTTGTCGCCCAGTTCCTTTGCCGTGAGGTTCTCCTGTGATACAGCAGCAAAGGGCAGTATCAAAAACAAAAAAGCAGATATTATATTCTTCATTTTCATTTCTTTATTGAATTTTCCATTTTACTTATCACAGACTCGGCCATCCTGTATACCTTGTCCATTGTCGCGCCCGGGTCACCGGGAGCATACCGTGCAAATTCACACTCGTTCAGCAGGCCAAGCAACTCGGCAACAAGTGTCTCATCGCAACCGCGCCTTGCAAGTTCGCTTGACACATTATCCTTTGACAACTGTGAGAGCGGGATATTGAGTTTGTCGCTCATATAGCCCCACACAGCCTTCAGGGTCTCGTCGTAGAACTCATTGGTGCGGTTCTCGCGCATCAGTTTCTTCGCGTTCTTCAGGCGGCGCACAGCTACCGAGTTCGCCTTCTTTGTCTTGCGCAGCGAGCTGTTCTCGTTCTCCTTTATCCTTTTGCGGTAAGCGAACACAGCTACAGCAAAGAGAAGCAAAGCAACTGCATAGAGCACCTTGTAGAGCGTTGTTCCGAAGAACTTTCCGTCTACAGCACCATCCTGTGCACCAAGCTTTATATAACGTATGTCATTTGCCAGCAGCTTGCCCTCTTCCTTGATGACATATACGCCACCCTGCTGTGCAGGCTGGCCGGCACCCTTCTCCACCTCAATGGTATGCTCCTTGCTCTCAACACTCCTGTAGTTGCCTGTTGAAGTGTCAAAGTAAACAAACCTTGCCGCGGGAATGGTATATGTTCCGGCTGTACGCGGAGTCACCACATATTCATATATCTTCTCGCCGGCAAAGCCTTTGCTCGTGAGCTTGTATTTGTTTGTGATGATGGGGTCATACACATCGAACTCTGACGGAAAATCCACTACCGGGTCACCCATCAGTTTCATATTGCCATCGCCCTTTACAATCACCTTGAAGGTGAACTCCTCGTTGGACTTGAGCGTTGTCGTGCTTATGGTACTGTTTATATTGAAATGTCCGACAGCACCCGAGAAGCCCGAAGGCTTGCCTGCCGGCAGTTTCTCCACGTCAATGGCAATGCTGTTCGACCTTATGTTCTTCTTTACCTCAACGTATGAATAACCGCCATTGAACATCATCTCAAAAGGGTCCATCGATGTGCGTTTCTGCACAGCCACAACGGCCTCGTACTCCATTGATGGAATTTCCAGACGGCCGGTCTCCTGCGGGAAGAGGACATACTGGCGCCATACAAGTGTGTTGTAGTTCTGCCCCTTGTAGTGTTCTAGTTCGAACTGACGTTGCTGTGGCAGCTCAACCTCCTGTATGTTGAAGCCTTTGAGGTCGGGCTGCGGGTTATCGAGATTCACAAGGTTGACATTGGTGTAAACCTTGTATGTCAACAACAACGCCTCCTGGTCAAAGACCTTCGTCTTGTTTACCGATGCCGTTATAAAGAGGTTATCTGCCGTAATGTTGCCAGCACCGCCTCCTTGCCTTGCCGAAGAGGCGCTGCCACCACCCTGCTGTTGCTGCGACGAAGCCTGTCCCGGCGGAAGCACCTTGACAGTAAGCGGATTGGAGAGCATCTTCTTGCCGTCTATCATCACCGATGCACCGGGAATTGTGATTTCGCCCTCATTGTCGGCAACGACAATATAGGTATATGTTATTGACATCTTCGATGTCCTGCGGCCATTGATATTCTGCATGCTGGTGAAGGTCGATGGGTGTGGGCCTGAGAGTACCCTCAGTCCATCCACCTCGGCAATGGTGGGCTGTCCGTCAGTCTTTGTATTCGCTTCATATTTGAGTTCAAAGCGTTTGCCTGCCACCACCGATTTTGGAGCCGATGCCACGAAGGTAACCTCATCGGCAAATGCTGTGCAGACTGCTGTCAGAATCAATAATGTCGATAATAGTATCTTTTTCATCTATATATTGTATTTGCGATATTTTACCAGTTCTTCTCAATTGAACGGGAGTTCGATTTTGCCTTTTCAAGCTCTTCCATCTTCTCACGTATCTCCTTTTCATCCTGCATCAGGGCTTTCAGCATCTGCTCCATCTTCTCCTTGTCATCCTCCTCGCCGCTCTCACTTTGCTGTGGCTGCTGCTCTTGTTGCTGCTGCGGCTGATTCTGTTGCTGTTCCTGTTGTTCCTTCTCCTGCTCCTGCTGCTCTTGCTGTTGTTGTTCCTGCTGCTGTTGCTCTTGTTGCTGCTCTTCCTGCTCCTGCTGCTGTTCCTGCTGTTGCTGCTGTTCCTGCTGTTGCTGCTGGTTCTGATTGTTCTTCATCTGGTGCAGAATGACCGCAAGGTTGTAACGTGCATCCTCATCGGCTGGGTTCTTGCGCAAGGCCTCCTTGTAGGCATTGACAGCAGCCTCAAGCTCGCCGCGCATGTGGTTTGTCACGCCCATATTATGGAACACCGACGAGTACTTTGCAGTGTCGGGCTGCGCATCACCGGCCACAGCAAGCCTCTTTACAGCACCCTGCAATGCTGAGTCGACAGCAGCCTCCAACTGATAGCCGTCATCATTGAACACCTTGCCAAGCTGGGGATAGTTTTTCATGATGGTATTCACCGCTGTATTGTAGTTGACAAGGCTCTGTTGCCCGTTGAAGTTGCCGGCCTTCATGTATGGCTCAACTGCCGCTTCGTACAGGCTGTCGTTGTGCAGCCTGTTCGCCTCCACAAGATACTCGTTCTGGCTCTTTTCCATTGGACTGCCATATCTCACAAGCGAATATATAACATACAGTGTCGCTGCAGCAAGAATTGCTGCAACAGCTGTAAAAATGTATTTTCTTTTGTCAAAACTCATATATCAACAATCAATCTATGTCGGTAATCATTTTTTCTTGCGGTTTCTGGTATCGGCAACCGCTACAATTATCAAATCGAGGAACAGCAGCATGAAAGCCAAGGCTATGGGATAGACGAACAGTTCGTCATAACCCGCATACATCTCTGTTGTCGTCTCGTCCTGATTCATCTTCTCAAGCTGGTCCGAGAGGATTTTCTGTGCATCGTTGGTGTTGTCAACATGCAGATAGATACCGTTGCCGGCCTTTGCAATGTTCATGGCCATCTCCTCGTTCAGTTTTGTAACGACAACCTGACCATCGCGGTCGCGCAGGAAGTTGCCGCCACCGGTGGGGATTCGGCCGCCTTTTGCAGTACCGATACCAAGGATAAACACTTTGTGACCACTCTCCGAAGCCTTCTGTGCGGCCTCCTCGGCACCACCCTCGTGGTTTTCACCATCGGTTATGAGCACAATGGCCTTGCCAATCTTTTCATTAGGAGTAAAACACCTCGATGCAAGCTTTATGGCCTCGCCGATGTCCGTACCCTGCGTTGCGACAAGGTTTGTGGATATGCTCTCGAGGAACATCTCAATGGAGATGAAATCATCGGTGATGGGCAGCTGCACGTATGCATCGCCGGCAAAGACCACCAGAGCCATCTTGTTGCCCTTCAACTGCTCGGCGAGGCGTTTGACAAGTCGCTTGGCCTTCTCCAGACGGTTGGGGTATATGTCATCGGCAAGCATTGAATTTGAAATATCAAGTGCCACCACCATCTCCACACCTTTTGTGGTGACGGTAGTCTTTCCCTTACCATAGCGCGGACGTGCCAAGGCAAAAATCACCAGTGCCAAGGCAAGCAGTGAAATCCAGAAGACAACGCTTGAGCGTGTGGTTGAATATGCAGGTATGAGCCTGGCTGTCAGCTCCGGGTCGCCATAGCGTCTGAGCCTTCTTCTCCTGATGTAGCAGGCATAGTGGTATATCACTATAGCCAATGGAATGAACAGAAGGAGATACAAATATTCGGGTGTTGCAAATTTCATCTGTACTTTATTAAGGTATTTTCTTCAATATCGTGTTGCGCAGCAGAATCTCGGCCATGAGTGAAACTGTGGCAATGAAGGCAAAAATCATGAATTTCTCCTCCTGGGTGCCGAAATGTTTCACCTCGAGCTTGGTACGTTCAAGCTGGTCAATCTCATTGTATATATCAATGAGGCTCTCCTTGCTCGATGAACTGAAATACTCGCCACCGGTGACAGAGGCAATTGACTTCAACGTCCTTTCGTCGAACTCGGAGTTGCTCATTATGCCGTATGGTGTCTGAACCTGCGGCTGGTCGGTCCTGAACCCGATGGTATAGATTCTCACCCCATACTCCTTTGCAATCTTTGCTGCATCCTCGGGTGTTATCTCGCCACTGTTGTTGGAGCCGTCGGTGAGCAGGATGATGACCTTTGACTCGGCCTTGCTGTCCTTGAGGCGCGAAACGGCATTCGCTATACCCATACCAATGGCTGTACCATCCTTCAGGGCGCCATTGAGCGCATACTCAATGCCCGACTTGTCGATAAGGCTCAACACGGTTCCGTAGTCTATTGTGAGCGGACACTGCGTGAAGCTCTCGCCCGCAAACAGCGTGAGGCCGATGTTGTCGTTCTTGCGACCCGACACGAACTTCGATGCCACTTCCTTTGCAACCTCAATGCGGTTGGGTTTTATATCCACAGCCGACATACTGGTAGAGACGTCCATCGCAAGCATAATGTCAATACCCTCCACACTCTCCTCGCTCCAGCTCCTTGTCGATACCGGGCGCATGAGCACAAGGACAAGCATAGACAACGACACCACCCTCAACACAAAGGGAACGTGTATAAGATAGTTCTTATAGCTCTTCAATTCCTTGCCGAAGGGCAATAGAGTGGACACCTTCATCGATGGTGCCATCCTGCGCCCACGCAGGATATACCACACAATGTATGCTATGAGTGGAATAAAGAGCAACAGATATATGATTCTTGTATAATGCATAATTCAGGATAAATTAGCCAAACATATTACCAAGGTCGGTTATCAGGAGTGCGGCAACGGCCACCAGCAGGCACAGCACAGCTGCAATGGATGCAATGAGCCAACGTTTACGCACAGCCGAACGTTCATTGACAACCATCTTTTCGACCGGTTTGCGGTTCTCCTCCTCAACATCCTTCGTGGCATTGACAAAGTCAATGGCCGAGAGCATGTTGCGGTCATTCTCGTTCAGCGATGGTTTCAGTTTCGCAAACTTCACAAGGTCGGCAACCTCAAGAATCTCCTTCACCTCGTTTATCGCCTCGCGGTCATTGAAACGCAACAGGTTCTCAATGATTTCACCCGTTGTCATGTCGGCCGCATTGAACTTGTAGCGGTTGTGCATATACTCGCGCAATGCATCAGTGAGGCGTGTGTAGTACTCCTTTGCACTCTCCTCGCCCTTTAGGGTGACATCGCCCTTAATCTCGTCAATCCTTTGCAACGCAGTGAAGTGCGAAGGCTTAGGGGGCTTCTCACGGACAATGCGTATTATGGGCTTGTTGTTTATATACCTGACAATAATCCAGGCCAGCAACAGCAGAAGCACGACAAGCAGGAACGAGAGATACACGGCATCGCGGTACTCGTTCCATGTGAGGTTTGCCTCCCACACAGGCCTGAAGCCCTTAATGTTCTTCAGGTTCAGTGTGTCAATGGGCACACTGCTCACCGACAGATATGTAGCATTGGTATAATAAGTATCGTCATTCACCATTGCTATCACAGGTGGAACGACCTGCAACGAGTCGACGAACGATGTCACGACACACTCGCTCCTGTATATCTCACGTCCTTTTGCATCGACATTCCTGTAGTCCTTCCTGTCGAGCACCTCAATGTCAGGGGTCAACTTCTCGGGCACACGGATATCGACGCTGTAACCGCTGTCAATGCCAAGCTCAACTATCAGACGGGCGTGCTCGCCAATGCGCATCTCTTTCATTTCCACGTCAAGAGAATCGAAATAGGCATTGAACACGACATTCTGCGCCTTCAACGGCAATGCCGCAAAAGCGAGGAACAATGGCAGTATGTTTAAAAATATTCTCTTCATCTTCATTGATAAACTTTACAGGCACAACATCAGGCGCGTTGTGCAAAAAGAGCAAGCAGAGCCTTCACGTAATCCTGGTCGGTGCGCACAGAGACCGAATCGACACGGCTACGCTGTAACCTCTCCTTGAGTGCACTGCTTTGGGTTCTCCACCAGTCGCGCTGCGCTTCGCGCACCTTTCTTGATGAGGTGTCGATATACATCTCCACGTCACTCTCGGCATCACGCACCTTTATGAGACCGATATCGGGGAGCTCGGCCAACCTGCGGTCATACACCTGTATTGCAGCAAGGTCATGCTTGCGGTTTGCAATTGTCAAGGCATTGCTGTAGTCGCCCGTACATATGAAGTCACTCAAAAGGAATGCGGTACACTTCTTCTTCAAAGCATTGGTGAGGAATTCAAGCGGAACCTTGATGTCGGTCTTGCGGCTCTCGGGTTCAATGTTCAGCAACTCCCTTATTATATATAGTATATGCTTGCGACCCTTCTGTGGCGGAATGAATTTCTCGACCCTGTCGGTAAAGAAAATAACACCAATCTTGTCGTTGTTCTGTATGGCGGCAAAGGCTATGGTGGCAGCAATCTCGGCAAGCATCTCGCGCTTGGTGCGGGTAGCCGTTCCAAAGTCAAGGCTCTCCGACAAGTCGACAAGAAGCATCACCGTCAGTTCGCGCTCCTCCTCAAAGACCTTGATATACGGCTTGTTGAAACGTGCTGTCACGTTCCAGTCAATGTCGCGCACATCATCGCCATACTGATAGTCGCGCACTTCGCTGAAGGACATACCACGTCCCTTGAAGGCCGAGTGGTACTGTCCGGCAAAGATGTTGTGCGAAAGGCCGCGGGTCTTTATCTCAATCTTGCGAACCTTTTTAATGAGTTCACTTGTCTCCATATCTTACAAATCAGGGTACTTCAACACTGTTCAGAATGCGGCTTACAATCTCGTCGGTTGTGAGGTTGTTAGCCTCGGCCTCATAGCTGAGACCAATGCGGTGACGGAGCACATCGTGTGCAACGGCACGTACATCCTCGGGGACTACATAACCGCGGCGCTTGATGAATGCGTATGCACGCGCTGCAAGCGCAAGGTTTATCGAAGCACGTGGCGATGCACCGAACGAGATGTAATCCTTCATTTCCTTCATGCCATATCTGTCGGGGAAACGTGTGGCAAAGACAATATCTGCAATGTACTGCTCAATCTTCTCGTCGATATACACCTGACGTACAACCTTGCGTGCCTCAACGATATCCTGTGGCTTGAGCAGAGGCTTCACCTCAATCTTCTCGCCGGTGATGTTCTGGCGTATGATGCGTTTCTCCTCAGAGAGCTCGGGATAACCGATTACCACCTTGAGCATGAAACGGTCAACCTGCGCCTCGGGGAGCGGATATGTACCCTCCTGTTCAATGGGGTTCTGTGTAGCCATCACAAGGAAAGGCTCGGGGAGCTTGAATGTCTGCTTGCCAATTGTCACCTGGCGCTCCTGCATTGCCTCGAGCAACGCACTCTGCACCTTTGCCGGTGCACGGTTAATCTCATCGGCAAGGACAAAGTTTGCAAAGACAGGACCCTGCTTTATCTTGAAATCCTCACTCTTCTGGCTATACACCATCGTACCCACCACGTCGGCAGGAAGAAGGTCAGGAGTGAACTGTATGCGGCTGAAGTCGGCATCAATCAGTTCCGACAATGTCTTTATGGCAAGTGTCTTTGCCAGACCGGGAAGACCTTCGAGCAGAATGTGGCCGTCAGAGAGCAGACCAATGAGCAATGACTCCACCAGATGTTTCTGACCAATGATAACCTGGCCCATTCCGGTCTGCAAGTTTGTCACAAAGGCACTCTGCCTTTCAATCAATTCGTTCAATTCACGAATGTCAACTGTTGCATTCATAATTATATACTGTATATTTTAGTTTTATTATTGTACAAAATTAGGGCTAACACAACTACTATTGTGTTAAATTCATTAAAATAATTTTAACCACTGTTAGTAGTAAACAAACTTTAACGTTACATACCTATCGCACTGGTTTCAAGCGCGGTATTGAAATTGTCATACCACTGCACAGACCATTGGGGTCACGCATGCCGTTATATTTTACGATGTATGGCCACAGTTTCTTGTCACCAAAATAGTGTCGTGCAATCTTTGTCAAAGTCTCGTCGGGAGCGACTACGTGCCCGGCAAGTTCACCGTCGGCCACATATAGCAACGTGTCGGCAACGGTGATGTCTTTTAAGGGCATTGCCGCAAGTTCTTCAACCATAACAAAGGTATACTCCTCCTTTGGCTGCTCTTCTGCTACTGCAGGAGTGCTTTCAACAACCTTTTCACTCTCTGCCGGCAACACATTGGTTTCAGCAACCTCAGTGTTTTCAGCTTCCCGGGCAATTGTTGCAGGTTCGGCGGGCGCATCAACGGTTGCGGCAACCATCCTTGCCACTTCTTTCTTCGCACCGGACACAACAACAGGCTTTGCTTCATCCGGTTCTGCAACAACGGTCTCTCTCTCTATCCTATTATATATGACAAGTCCTACAGCAATGGCCATTATGGCAATCACGGCAAAGCCCCACCCTTTGTTTCTCTTTTTGGGGGCTATGGACTGTTTCTCCCCGGCGCTCTTCTTTTTTGGCACACGCACGACAACCGGTTCAGCCGGTCTCTCCTGAACTTTGACATATTCTGTCGGAGTTTCCTGTACCGTAGCATCCGCATCCTCTACCGGCTGCGCAATCTCCTCTACGTGTGGCGCAACGACCTCTTCCTTGGTACTCTCCTCTGCCGCTGCCACTACAGTATCTTCGCTTGCAGCACACTCTTCTGCCGGTTCCTCGGCAACAGGCTCTGCGACATCGGCTACCTCTTCGCTCTCATTGATGTCGGCACTGTCGGGCTGGTATGTATCATCCACCTCAACCGGCTCGAACATCGCAAAAGGCAGGTTCACCTGTTCTTTCAACGTATCGGCTGGGATGAATGTCAATTTCCTGTGTCCTTTTATCTCTATCTTCTCACCGGTATTCACATTCACGCTACCGCGGCTTGCCACATCAGTTACCTTGAACGTGCCAAGACCGTTAATCTTGACAATGCCATCCTGCTCCAGGCCTTCGATTATGAGGTCAAAGAAGTTCTTCACAAACGATTCGGCTTTGGCAACAGAGATATTGCCTCCCTTTGCAAACAAGGAAATCAAATCGGATTGGTTCAATTTTGCATCCATAGTCCTCTTTTTTATTTATTTGAACTTATCCTTGAGTTTATTACTGGGCTTGAATGCAGGCACAATCTTTGGGGGCACCAAAAAACGTTGTCCTGTCTTCGGGTTCACCGACAGCCTTTCGTTACGCATCTTCGCCTCAAGAATGCCGAACCCCGAGAGGTTGAACTGGTCATTCCCCTTCAGGCACTCGGTCATAAGCCCCACAAGCGCATCAACATTGGCGCCTGCATCGGCAGCCGACATTCCGCACTTCTTTGCCAATCTGGTAATGAATTCCTTGTTGTTCATATTGTTGGTTCTGCTATTTTAGTACCATTACTTTTCAACAGTTCCCATCAGGTCAAACTCTGTGGCATCCGTTATACGCACATTGTAGAAGTTACCGATCTGCAGTTCTCCATCGTTTGTATTTATGAGAACCTCGGTATCCACATCGGGCGAATCGAATTCTGTCCGGCCGATGTAGTAGTCACCCTCTACCCTGTCGATTATTGTTCTATAGACATTTCCGGTCTTTGCCTCGTTAAGGCGTGTCGAAATCCTCTGCTGCACCTCCATCAGGCGGTCAAGGCGCTCCTGTTTCTTTTTCTTCGAGATGCTGTCGCGGTAGTTCCCGGCTGCATACGTGCCCTCCTCCTCGCAGTAGGCGAATGCACCAAGGCGGTCGAACTTTGCCCATTTCACAAATTCAATGAGTTCCTCGAACTCCTTCTCACCCTCGCCGGGGAAACCCACCATCATTGTAGTGCGCAGGCATATACCCGGAACCTCGTCGCGCATTCTCTGCACCAGTGCGTATGTATCCTCTTTGGTAACGTTGCGCAGCATCTTCTTCAAGATTTTGGTGCTCACGTGCTGCAAGGCAATGTCAAGGTACTTGCACACGTTCTTTCTCTCGCGCATCACACGCAGAAGGTCATACGGGAAGTTGCTCGGGTAAGCATAGTGCAACCGAATCCACTCAACGCCCTCAATGTCCGATATCCTCTCTACAAGTTCGGCAATGCTCTGCTTCTTGTAGAGGTCAACACCGTAGAAAGTCAGCTCCTGCGCAATTATCTGGAACTCCTTCACACCCTTTGCCACAAGGCCGCGCACCTCGGCAACAATCTCCTCTATGGGGCGCGACTTGTGTGCGCCGGTGATGATGGGGATTGCGCAGTATGCACAACGGCGGTTGCAGCCCTCGGAAATCTTTATATATGCATAGTGTCCGGGAGTTGTCAGCACACGCTCCTGAGCCAGTTCCTCGCGATACTGCTGCTTGAGGTCGGCGAGCAACTCTGTCCAGTTGAATTTGCCATAGAACTTGTCTACCTGGGTGATTTCCTCACGCAATTCGTCGAGATAGCGCTCGGACAGACAGCCCATTACATAGAGCTTTTTCAAGTCACCCTCTTCCTTGCGCTGACAGAACTCCAGAATCATATTTATTGACTCCTGTTTTGCATCGCCAATGAAGCCACAGGTGTTTATCACGGCAATCTCGCCACAAGGCTCCTCGCTGTCGTGGACAACCTCATAGCCGCACTCCTGGAGTTGGCGCATGAGATACTCCGAATCGACAAGATTCTTTGAGCATCCCATTGTAATGACATCTACACGGTTCTTTTTCATCTTGTCTTATCCGAATAACGAATCAACAAATTCCGCGCGGTTGAAAATCTGCAGGTGGTCGATACCCTCGCCCAGACCGATGTACCTTACAGGAATCTTGAACTGGTCGCTGATACCTATTACCACACCACCCTTTGCTGTGCCGTCGAGTTTTGTGATAGCAAGCGATGTAACCTCGGTAGCCTTTGTGAACTGCTTTGCCTGCTCAAAGGCATTCTGTCCTGTCGAACCGTCGAGCACAAGCATCACATCGTCAGGAGCACCGGGAACAACCTTCTGCATCACGTTCTTTATCTTTGTAAGCTCGTTCATCAGGCCAACCTTGTTGTGCAGACGGCCGGCAGTGTCAATGATTACTACATCGGCATTGTTGGCAACAGCCGACGAGAGCGTATCGTATGCCACTGATGCAGGGTCGGAACCCATTCCCTGCCTTATGACAGGCACGTCGGCACGGTGTCCCCACTCAACGAGCTGCTCCACCGCAGCCGCACGGAATGTATCGGCAGCACCAAGATACACCTTCTTGCCCGCCTTCTTGTACTGGTGGGCCAGCTTGCCAATGGTCGTTGTCTTGCCCACACCATTCACGCCCACAACCATAATCACGTATGGTTTGCCGGGTGTCGATGGAATGTCGAAACTGCCGCCATCCTCGGTATTGTTCTCCATCAACAGCTGCGCAATCTCATCCTTGAGCAGTTTGTTGAGTTCGCTTGTGTTCATGAATTTGTCGCGTGCGGCACGTTTCTGCACACGGTCAATGATTTTCAGCGTGGTCTCCACACCCACATCCGATGTAACGAGCACCTCCTCGAGGTTGTCGAGCACCTCGTCATCAATCTCGCTCTTGCCGGCAATAGCGCGGGCAATCTTGCCGAAAACACTTTCCTTTGTCTTTGAGAGTCCCTTGTCAAGAACCTCTTTCTTTTCTCTACTGAAAAAACTGAATATTCCCATATTCTTCTCTAATTATCGTTTCTACATCAATTGTTGCCGACTGCAACATTCATCAATCAAGCTTCAACACCGCGAGGAATGCCTTCTGCGGAACCTCCACGTTACCAATCTGCTTCATACGTTTCTTACCCTTCTTCTGCTTCTCGAGCAACTTACGCTTACGCGACACGTCACCACCATAACACTTCGCTGTCACATCCTTGCGCACCTGCTTGATGGTCTCGCGGGCAATGATTTTTGTACCAATGGCGGCCTGCAGGGCAATGTCGAACTGCTGTCTTGGAATCAGGTCGCGCAACTTCTCGCACATCTGGCGGCCAAGGCCGTATGCATTGTCAACGTGTGTAAGTGTTGAAAGGGCATCCACAGGCTCACCGTTGAGCAGAATATCAAGCTTTATCAGCTTTGATGTCCTGAAGCCGGCGGGGTGATAGTCGAACGAAGCATAACCCTTTGAAATGCTCTTGAGCTTGTCATAGAAGTCGATGACAATCTCACCGAGCGGCAACAGGAAGCGTATATCCACACGGTTACCTGTGATAAACTCCTGTTTGAGCAGCTCGCCGCGCTTTGAAAGGCAGAGTGTCATGATTGGGCCAATGTACTCGGCACGTGTGATGATGCTTGCGTTTATGTACGGCTCCTCAATGTGGTCTATCATGGTCTGGTCGGGCATACCACCGGGGTTGTGCACCTCCTTCACCTCGCCCTGCTTGTCATACACCATGTACGAAACGTTGGGCACGGTTGTAATCACGCTCATGTCGAACTCGCGGTCAAGGCGCTCCTGAACAATCTCCATGTGAAGCAGTCCAAGGAAGCCGCAACGGAAACCGAAGCCCAATGCCGCCGATGACTCGGGAGAGAATGTCAGCGAAGCATCGTTGAGCTGCAGTTTCTCGAGCGAGGCACGCAAGTCCTCATAATCCTCGGCATCAATCGGGTACACACCCGCAAAGACCATCGGCTTCACCTCCTCGAAGCCGTCAATGGCCGAAGCGCACGGACGTGCAATGTGCGTGATGGTATCTCCCACCTTCACCTCGCGCGATGTCTTGATACCCGAAATGATGTAACCCACATCACCGGTACGCAGCTCCTGGCGCGGACAGAGGTCCATCTTCAGCACACCAATCTCGTCGGCATCATACTCCTTGCCCGTGTTGAAGAACTTCACCTTGTCGCCCTTGCGCAAGACACCGTTGGTAATCTTGAAATATGCAATGATGCCGCGGAACGAGTTGAACACCGAGTCAAAGATAAGAGCCTGCAACGGCGCCTCCTCGTCACCCACAGGTGCAGGAACGCGCTCAACAACGGCATTCAATATATCCTCTACGCCAAGGCCGGTCTTTCCCGAAGCCTCAATGATATCCTCCCTGTCACACCCGATGAGGTCGATGATTTCGTCCTTCACCTCCTCGGGCATCGCGTTTATCATATCGCACTTGTTCACGACAGGGATAATCTCCAACCCGTGGTCAACCGCCATGTAGAGGTTCGAGATTGTCTGTGCCTGCACACCCTGTGTGGCATCCACCACAAGCAGAGCACCCTCGCAGGCTGCGATGGAGCGTGACACCTCGTACGAGAAGTCAACGTGTCCCGGAGTGTCAATGAGGTTGAGGATATACTTCTCGCCCTTGTAAATGTACTCCATCTGTATCGCGTGGCTCTTGATTGTGATACCACGCTCCTTTTCGAGGTCCATATTGTCGAGCATCTGTCCCTCGGTAACGTTTATGGTCTTTGTTGTTTCAAGCAGACGGTCGGCCAAGGTCGATTTACCGTGGTCGATGTGAGCAATAATGCAAAAGTTCCTGATTTTATCCATATATTGTCTATTGTTTTTTTCGATGAACAAAAGCCTTTGCGGCAAATTTGACTGCAAATATACGAAAAATCGCTATATATATAATAACTAGGCGCGCATAAAATTTCATGGCGACATATAAAGCACGGCAGAGATCTGCTTTTTATAGAAGAGAAACGAATCGTTGATGTAAATATTTTTTCATCAGACAACAGCAAAACCAATTATATATAAAACAATATAATCAAACACGAATAAATGATTATACAAGAACCAATTAACAATTACAAAAACAACGCGACAGCATTGGAGACACCAACACTGTCGCGTAAAAGATATTTAAATAACATTTCACTTGAATACGTGCTTGCCGTAATCAACTCCTTTCAAGCGGTAATATTTTGCCTCACCCTGCAGGCGTTTCAGGAAATCGTCATAATTCCGCAGCTCTGCAGGTGTCCATCCGGCCTCGGCAACAGCCACCAGACGGGGCAACATAAGATACTGCACAACCGACGGCTCCACCACCCACTCGGTCCAGAAATTGGCCTGCACACCAAGATATTTGGGCTGCAGTTCCTCGGCAATTCCGTTCATTGGCTTGTAGTTGTACACACGCTCAACGGTCTCGTCGCCATAGCCCTGTGACATAGGTTCAGTCTCAAGCTTCGACTGGCGACGGTTGATGTAGTAAGGAATCTGCGGAGAAAGGATTGTATTCATACCACGCATTGCAGCATCCTTTGCTGCGCCATCGGCACCAATCCACGCCATGATGGTTATATCCTTGCCGAGCGGCGCTGTATTGCCGTGCAGAACCTCGTTCCAGAACACCAGCCTGCGCTGTTTGTCGGCAGGTTTCTGTGCCACATGGTCAAGCAGCTGCTTATAGAAGTGAATCTGCAGGTCGCGGTAGTTCTCCGAACCAATCTCCTTCAAGAGCGCCTGGCAGTCACTGTTATGCTCCCACTTGTATGTCGGGCACTCGTCACCACCAAGGTGTATGTAACCAAAGGGGAACAGTTCTGTGAGCTCATCAATGACATCCTTTGCAAACTGCACAGCCAGCGGATTAGCCACGTTTATGACATCGGCCGACACGCCCTGCGACAGCCACACCTCGTGCCTGTTCTCAGGGTCACAGGCAAGAAATTCCGGATAAGAGGCAACTGCCGCCTGTGAATGTCCCGGAATATCAACCTCGGGGATAATCTCAACGAAACGCTCCTTGGCATACTCCACAACCTCCTTTATATCCTTATGGGTGTAGAAACCGCCATAGTGTATGCCATCGGGCTTCACATCACCCCAGGCGCACACCTTGCTCTCGCGCCAAGCGCCCACTTCGGTAAGTTTCGGATATTTCTTTATTTCAATGCGCCAGCCCTGGTCCTCGGTCAAGTGCCAGTGAAAACGGTTCATCTTGTATGCCGCCATGACATCGATAATCTTCTTCACCTCCTCTTTGCCATAGAAATGACGTCCCTCGTCGAGCATGAATCCACGCCATGAGAAACGTGGTTTATCCACAATAGAGACACAAGGGACACTCCACTGCTGCACACTCTCATCGGGCACACCGGCCATGACATTGCGTGGCATCAGCTGTTTCAGGGTCTGGAAGGCATAGAACAGACCTGCAGGCTTTGCAGCTGCAATATCAATTCTTTTTGGGGTTACAGAGAGCCTGTACTCCTCGTCCGCCATAGATGCATCAATATAGACGACAATGTGGGCATCGGCTTTCTTGCTATACTTTACAACCACACCACCCGCAGTTTTTTCCATTTTTGGAGTCGATTTCCTGAACTTTACGCCTGTAGCCACTTCAAGCCCGTCCACAAAGTTGTCCACGACCTTTCTTATCTCCTTATCCTTGGTTTCGGGATAACAGACTACTACCTTTCCATTGAAAAGAAACTCACCCTCGTTGACATGCATTTCGGCCGGCTTTGGAATTACGGAAATCTCTCTGGCCTGCAACGATACGCCCAAAAGCAACAGCAGTGTAAAGACTATTTTTTTCATACTATAATAGATTATAAATTAGTGATTCTCATTAAACAGGCGCAGCCTCTCCTCGAGCAGCGCATAGTGATGCGGTTTGATATTTGACGAACAGGCACGTATTCCCTTGCGCACACCGCCCGTTGTGGCAAGGTCTATGCCACTGACACCATAATAGAGCAGTTCTTTGAGCAGTTCGCCACCATCCATATCCTTGTAACCGATGGTAAAGAAGAAACCGTCGCTCACAGGCTCGTCGACATCCTTGTCATATACAATACTGAAACCGTTGCGCAGCAGAATCTCCTTAATGCGCGCAGTGCGTGCAGCATACTCCTTTATATCACCCACAAAGTCATATTCGCCGTCGCTTGCAGCCTTGAACATCGCCGCCAAGGCACACTGTGCCGAGTGCGAGACACCCGACGAGAATGAATAGAGGAACACGTAAGCAAACGCCGCACCGAAACGTGCAATGCCATAACGTTGCCTCAAGGCATCGTATGCCCTGTTGTACAAGGCATCAGAGACACAGGCAACAGCAATCCTCTGCCCCGCATAGCTGAATATCTTCGATGCGCTGATGAGCAGAATGTAATTGTCGGTGTACTTTGACACGCTCGGTTGGAACGGCGGCTCAAAAGGCCTGCCAAGGTCACTGCGGAAATCCATTGTCATATATGCCAGGTCCTCAATAACCACAACGTCATACTTTGCAGCCAGGCGCCCTATTATCTCAAGTTCCTCGTCATTGAGGCACATCCATGTAGGATTATTCGGCGAAGAGTAAAGCACCGCACATATATTGCCCTGCGCAAAGTAGCTCTCCAGTTTCTCCTCAAGTCTTTCGCCACGGTATTCAGCTATGTCGAACGAAGCCACCTTCACGCCAATTACCTGTGCCTGCATCTTCTGCACCGGAAAGCCGGGGTCAATATACAGCACCGTGTCGCGCCGTGCATCAAGCTGCGAAGCAAGCATCAGCGAGGCAAAAGATGCCTGCATTGAACCCACTGTCGGAATACACCCGTCAGGGTTTATATCAGTGTCAAGAAAAGCCTTCACAAATCGCGAAGCCTCACTCTTGAGCTCCGGTATACCATCAATTATGGGATATACCGATGCCACGCCACGTTGCAGGGCATCGCACTCGGCGCGCACGCCCACCTCCGATGGCGGCAAGCCCGGAACACCCATCTCGAAATGAATGAATTCAGTACCTGTGCGAGCCTCCACAGCACGCACCACTGCCCCAATCTGACGGATAGATGCACTACGGATGTCGTCTATTTCCAGCTCTTTTACGATAGAGTCTACTATTTCTGAATTTACTATACGCATTCCTTATAGGTTTTCTCCTTGGATTGTTTTCAGTTCTTGACATCTTCCTGGCCCTCTTCAACAACCGCCTTGTCTTGGCCTTTCCAATTACCTTCTTTGCAGCCCGGGATATATCCTTCCCTTTCTTCTTATATATGATATATAGTAAAATAGGAATCATTGCTGCAAAGTCAAATATAATGTTTACAAAGATGTTTGTTAAAACGCACTCTAAAAACGCCCCTTTGTTGTATAAAAGGTTCAATGACAAGGCTTGCGCAGTTTCTGTAGTCAGGAGTTTAGTGAACCTAAATGACTAACTACAGAAACAAGCGTAACGCAGTCAGTGACCTTTTAGACAATAAAGTATCAATCCTCCATCAACTTACGATACCTTGCCTTCTTCGGCTCCTCAATACCAAGACGGCGCATCTTGTTCTCCTCGTAGTCAGAGTAAGAACCCTCGAAACTGAAGACATTGCCGTCACCCTCGAAAGCGATGATGTGAGTACATATACGGTCGAGGAACCAACGGTCGTGGCTGATTACAACGGCACAGCCCGCGAAGTTCTCAAGACCCTCCTCAAGCGCACGCAGTGTGTTCACGTCGATATCGTTAGTAGGCTCATCGAGGAGGAGGACGTTACCACCCTCTTTCAGTGCCATTGCAAGGTGCAGACGGTTACGCTCACCACCGGAGAGTACACCGCACTTTTTCTCCTGGTCGGCACCGGAGAAGTTGAAGCGTGACAAATATGCGCGAACGTTTATTTCCTTACCACCAAGGCGCATGAGCTCGTTACCCTGGCTCATCACCTCATATACGCTCTTGTCGGCAACTATATCCTTGTGGTTCTGGTCAACGTATGCAATCTTCACAGTCTCACCAACCTCGAATGTACCCTCATCGGCAGTCTCAAGACCCATAATCATGCGGAACAGCGTTGTCTTACCTGCACCGTTGGGACCAATTACACCCACAATGCCGTTAGGTGGCAACATGAAGTTAAGGTTACTGAAGAGGTGCTTGCTGCCGAACGACTTGCCGATATTCTCGGCATTGATAACCTTGTTGCCCAGGCGTGGACCGTTGGGGATAAAGATTTCAAGTTTTTCCTCGCGCTCCTTCTGGTCCTCGTTGAGCATGCGCTCGTATGAGTTAAGACGTGCCTTACCCTTTGCCTGACGTGCCTTTGGTGACATACGCACCCACTCAAGCTCGCGCTCAAGTGTCTTGCGGCGCTTGCTTGCACTCTTCTCCTCCTGCTCCATACGCTTTGTCTTCTGGTCGAGCCAAGATGAGTAGTTACCCTGCCAGGGAATTCCCTCGCCGCGGTCAAGTTCAAGAATCCAGCCCGCAACATCGTCAAGGAAGTAACGGTCGTGGGTAACGGCAATCACAGTACCTTCGTACTGGTTCAGGTGCTGCTCAAGCCAGTCGATACTCTCGGCATCGAGGTGGTTGGTAGGCTCGTCGAGAAGGAGCACATCGGGCTTTGAAAGAAGCAGACGGCAAAGTGCCACACGGCGGCGCTCACCACCCGAGAGGTGGTCAACAAGTTCATCGGGAGCCGGGCAACGCAGTGCTGCCATGGCGCGCTCCAGCTTGCTCTCAAGGTTCCATGCATCGGTTGCATCAATGATATCCTGCAGCTCGGCCTGGCGGGCGAAGAGCTCGTTCATCTTGTCGGCATCCTCGTAATACTCGGGCAAACCGAACTTCATGTTAATCTCCTCATACTCGGTAAGAGCATCAACTGTTGCCTGCACACCCTCCTTCACACACTCCATCACGGTCTTGCCATCCTGCAAGTGCGGTTCCTGTGGCAAATAACCCACAGAGTAGCCGGGAGACCACACCACATTGCCCTGATAGTCATTGTCAAGACCAGCGATAATCTTCATCAATGTAGACTTACCCGCACCGTTCATACCCACGATACCAATCTTTGCACCGTAGAAGAAAGAGAGGTAAATATTCTTCAACACCTGTTTGTTTGTCTGCTTGATTGTCTTGGTCAAGCCCACCATCGAAAAGATGATTTTCTTGTCATCAACTGTAGCCATAAATCTATTTTAGTTATTATTTAATACAATATTATACCAATTGCCCTTGTCGTGTCATTCTATATTTGCAATGTCATTGGCTCGTTCATTTTCTTAGCAACCCGCACGGCATGATTCTCATCCATGCTTCGTGCGACCAGCCGCTAATGAACTCGCCGATAACAAAACTTAAAGTTTTGTCATTCTGAGCGAAGTCGAAGAATCTCTAAAACATGGATTGAGATATCTCCACTACGGTCGATATGACAGGTTCGCGAAAAAAACAAACCGTGGGTCAACACCTATATTATCAACTTATTTTATTCCCAATTTAGAAATCTTTCGCGAAGATAACAAAAATTTTGCGAACTACGGCAATAAAAGCACCTTGTAAATAACGAACCGGGAGAATATCACAGCCTTGTTAATGTAAGTTAAAGATGTAAAAAAGTACAATAATCAAATTCAGAGAACGTTTTACACAAAAAACACTCTAGTATGAAAAACTTCATCAACAGATTCTGGTGGCTATTCCCACTGGCATTCATTGCATCATTTTTGATTTCGGCATACTTCGATTCAATGTGGCCAATATTTTTTGTAATTTCAGTACCCTTGACCTTCGTGGCAATGATAACGTCATGGATTATTCTGCTATATTCAAAAAAATGGTGGAGATTTCTGTGTTCGTTCATATTGGGAGCACTTACAGTAACCTATTTTCTCTATCAGCTCTACATAGCCATAGGACTGGCATTCAATCCAGGCCCCGATGATTTCGGCAAGGAACATCCCATACCCACATGGTTGGACTATAACCTCCCGCTCGAAAAGGGAGAAGAACCACCCTATTCCATTGACAGCATTGCGTCTAACACATGGCTGCAAATATGGAACGATTTCCAAGGCGGAATGTACATGTACGACTTCTACCACCCGGCACTTGAAGAAGGATGGATATACCTGCGTTGTTACGAGGCAACTGAAAACATACCGCTCTCACCCGAGCGCATTTCAGAAGCAAGCATGGTAGCAACACCCTCTACCACTTCATTCTCGAAAGTAGTTGAAAAGCAGTGCTTCAAAATCTACCCCGGCGATTGGGGCGATTACTATGCAGCACGCATCGAGGTGTGGCACAAGGATGCCAAGACAGGCAAGGAACGCAAACTGATGGAAAAGGTATACCGCGTCGAGGGCTGGCAGCGATAGGAAAATATGAGGGTAGAATATACGAATAGTGAACCGCGAAGTTGTAATCTTCACGGTTCACTATATTGATAAAAGTTAGCAATAATATAGATGTTGCCCCATATATTGAAAAACCGCGTTGGTGTCATGTCGACCGTAGTGGAGACATCTCGTATACCGTTGTTAAAGATCCCTCGTCGCTTTACTTTTAGTGAAGTTGCTCACGCTCGGCATAATTCAAGTAAACTTGATTCTGCACTCACTTACTCGCAACATTGTCTCTG
>JAZTXR010000057.1:0-2183 GCA_045636545.1 Bacteroidaceae bacterium | reverse complement strand
TGACGAGGATAATGACATCTTCCGCCTTGCAACACGATTGAAGATAGGTTTTACTCCCGTTGGTGCGGATATGGAACAAAGTGCGCAATTTGAAGTTGCCGGAAAAGTACAGATGGCACTTTTTAGCAAATTGTTAAGTTTACGCGACAATCGTATGGATAAATCACATCGCAAACTTGATTATTATACAAGACCTTTCATAATACATGGTTTTGAAAAGGGGAAGTTTATTCCGCTTGTTCTCTATGCAGCTCCCTGGTGGGATGAGAAATATGAAACATACCGTCTCTGTGGCGAGACAAAAATACCTGCGGATATGAGTAGTCAAGTTATGAAACTATCGCCACACTATTTTATTATTTGAGTTGAGTTTGAATAATCGATATGAAAAAACTATTTTTAACCTTAATCGTTGCATTCACCACCGCGTGTGGCTTTGCACAGGAGAAAGTTTGGGAAGATGTCGTAACTGGCTACAGAACGAGCACAGTCTTTGATGTCAATGCCGACCCTCGTAGCCTTGATGCTCTTGAAAACCTTATAAAAGCGTTGTGATATTACATATTGAGTTCAGAGCCCCTGCAACCTTGCGTTGTAGGGGCTTCTTTTGCATTATACCGTCCTCTTCGGATATCGTCTGCCGGTGCGTGACGTGCCGGCACTTGGTATGCCATTGATGATGACAGCACTACTTGGGCTTCCTGCTACGGCTTTTTTCGGTGCAAAGTTGGCGACACGAGGCTATCCACAAGGACAGGCGGTGAGAAGTTGGAAGAGTCGGAAGAGAACCTGCTTGAACACCGCACCGACGGAACAGACGCGTTTGATACGCTGTATATCGGAGCAGAGAAATTCCCTTACAGGGAGATTTATCCTGTTACCGCAAGTGGGGTTTTGTAAAACTTCTCACTCCTTACCTTTTTTCTTGGTAAATACAAGCTGCAATGCTGTGTCTTTGATTGTCAGTAGCTCTATGCCGTTTATTTGGGCGAGGCTTTCCCTCAATCGCCACGCGAGGGCATTGTATCTGTTGTTCACATCCTTTTCGTTTATACTCCATAGCCTTTGGCAAATTTCCTTCTTTGTCGCTATGTAGTCGTCGGCATTTATGAGCATCTCGAAAGTGGTGGCTTGTGTGCCGGGGAGTTTCACCTGTTCGCCTGTTCTTGTGTTTGTAACGCTCTTTTCGTTGTAATTGTATGTTATATCTTCTATTGTAGTCAAGGGAATATCCACCGTGGTGGCGGAGGTGTTTTCGTTTGCCACGTTCTCTTCAATAGCCTTGTTCCCTTTGGAAGTAAGCAACCACACGATGATAGCCGTGCAAATGGCAACCCACAGTTCAAGCCCCCACCATTTGGCACTTTTCATTACCTGAAGTGCCGGGATATGCACCTCGCTGAATAGATATGCCTGGTTCTGTATGCCCAATCCTACGGAATCTGTAACAAAACAGTCCCTGCCGTTCATATGCTTGGCCGATACAATAGGTGCTTTAATGTCGAGGTTTATCTCTCCGCCCTCGGGGAACATATCGCGTAGGTTTCTTGTCGAGAGGAACAACGCACTTTCTACATCAAAGCCGGCTGCTTTCAGGCAGTTGTTCCAAATGGAGTCGGCGATAAAGAGGTTGAAAGAGTTTGTATGAAGCAGCAAAGTTTCTGTACCTCTTCTGTGAAACTCGGTGAAGTCATAATCTCTTATAAACTTATGCGGCACAATAATCAAGCCGTTCTCATCTTCAAATTTAAGGTCGTGTACCTCTTTGAACCTCTCGCTGTCACTTTTCTTGAAAAAATACATTCCCTCTCTCACCAGAATACTGTCGGCAAAGGAGTGTGCATTTGCTGCAAACAGCCCGTTTATCTTCTGTTCAATCTCCTCCTTCTTGTCGTTGTATGAAACGGCATAAATTATACAGTATGTCAGTATGAATGCAATGCTGCACAGTGTCACTCTTTTAATCATAGTTGCTGATGTTTGTTTAGTTTTGGTAATGATATAGATGTTGACTCAAAACTTAAATTTCCGCGCCACTGTCATATCGACCGCATGGGAGATATCTCGATTTTGCGAGGACAGAGATCCCTCACTGCGTATCGGGATGACATTACTGAGCCAACTATCTTCTTAACTCCTTTCCACCGCGAAGATAAATGATTTTAACGTAGTTTTTGACACTT
>JAZTXR010000056.1:0-32582 GCA_045636545.1 Bacteroidaceae bacterium | reverse complement strand
TCCACAAATGCTTTTGCTGAAAGCTTCAATGCTAAAATCAAAGCGTTCAGAGCGCAACTCAGAGGTGTTACTGATTTGAAATTTTTCTTATACAGATTGACTAAACTTTTTGCTTAGCCCCCCAACTTTTGCAGGTGAGCCGTCATTTTTCGGGCAAGCCCTCAACAGCACGTCCGACAGAGACAATGTTGCGAGTAAGTGAGTGCAGAATCAAGTTTACTTGAATTATGCCGAGCGTGAGCAACTTCACTAAAAGTAAAGCGACGAGGGATCTCCAACAACGGTATACGAGATGTCTCCACTACGGTCGACATGACATCTACGCGTTTTTTAGTATGTGGGTCAACTGCTATATTATTACCTGAATTTATGTCCATTACTACTTTGATTCAGAACGGGTATCCTATGGCAAAGTGCCATGCAAAGCCGTCTTTCAGCGGGTTGAGGTTGAAGTAGCCGTTGCGTTTTGTCTTATAGGGGGCGTGCAGACCAAGACCCAAGTCCAGGCGCACTACAAGTATGCCAATGTCATAGCGTGCTCCAATACCGGTGTTCAGGGCTATCTGCTTACCGAATGTGCTGAACCTGAATTCACCGCCGGGGCGTTCCTTGTCCTCCTTCAGTAGCCATATATTTCCCGCATCGACAAACAGTGCGCCGTGCAGGTCCGATATTATCCTGAACCTGTACTCCACGTTCGCCTCGAATTTCATTGTACCGGTCTCGTCGAGGTAGGTGTATCCGTCGGTGTTGTCGGGATGGTAGCTGCCGGGGCCGACAGAGCGTACGCTGAAGCCGCGCAGGCTGTTTGAACCGCCAATGTAGAACTGCTCGCTGTAGGGGGCTGTCTCGGAGTTGCCGTAGCTGTGTATGGCGCCTGCCATTATGCGTGTGGCAATGTACTGGTTGTTGTCTATCTTCCACAGCTGGCGCAGCTCGGCGGTGGCTTTGATGAACTGTGCGTACGGGTTGCCGAAAATGTTCTTGTTCTTACGGTCGAACGGCTTGCCGAATGCTGCGAACACAAGCGATGTCATGTTGCCGGCCGATGTCACCGACACGTCGAGCTTGCTTTTGTTGCGGTGTCTTGTGTTGGTGTTGTCGTATGTGTAGCCATACTGCATGGCCGGGATGAACTGGTCGCGGAAACTGTTTGCAATCAGCCTGTTGCTCTCTACAATGCTATTGAACTTGTCGGTAGTGCTAAGTAGCATATCGTATGTGAGACGGAACGGTATGACGGTGTGCGTGGTTGTGGTGTGGCTCTGTATCTTGTATGTGGCATCGCCTCCGGCTTGTACCATCCTGAAAAATCCCGAGCGGTTCATCTCGTCAATGAAGAGACGGAACGCTGTGGTTGCAGGGCGGCGCAGATAGCGCCTGCTGAGCAGCGGGAAGTAGAGGCGCGGGAAGTTCAGCGACAGGTCTGTGCCGAACTCCCAGGAGTTGACCAATGCGGCTTTGCCCTGAACCTTTTCGTCGGTCTGCCACTCGTATGAGCCCGAGACGGTGAACTTCAGTGTCTCGCCACCACGGAACACGTTTCTCTTTGCAAGGGTAATCTTGCTTCCGGGGCCAATCTGGTTGTTGCTCTTTGATGTGACATTCAGCTCGAAGGTGAAATCGTAGGGTTTGTCGAGCTGTGCGATGATATCCAGGTCCAGCAGGTCCGAATCCTTGCGCGGTATGAGGTTTGTCCTGAAATTGCTGAAGATGTTCATTCCGCTCAACTTGTTGATGGCATTCTGCTGTCTCTCTCTTGAGTACAGCTCGCCATTCCTGATACGTATGTTGCGCAGGAGCGGTCCCATGCGCACAGGCACCTTCTTTGTGTAGTAGATGTATGACATGTTGCCACGCTTCAGCGTGTCGCCCCTCTGCCGCAATGACGATGTGTTTCCCGTCTCACTGTCATGCACGCGGATGGTGATGTTGCCGATGCGGCGCACTTCGTTTGCCTGCTTGGGCATGTCGGCCGACGGTTGCACGCGTATGCTTGCATATCCCGGGGTGCTTACGGTGTCGGCCAGGAAGGTTATGTAGCCGGGCTGGAAACTGTAGTAGCCGTTGTTGCAGAGCAGGGTACTGATTCTTGTTCTCTCCTGCTCCAGTGCCGCTGCATCAAACTGCTCTCCGGGGCGTATGGCCCGTTCGTTCCAGGCGCTGTTTATAAGGGTGTTTATGCCTGATGTGAAGTGGTACGATATCGTGTTGTAACGGTATGGCTCGCCAAGTGTAGCTGTGTAGCTCACCTTTGCCTTCTTGGGGTTTCTCTTTGCCGGGATTATCTCGGCCTCTACATTGCTGTTGAAGTAGCCGTAGTATCGGAGCACGTTTGTGGCCACGTCGGCAAGCAGGTCGGGGTTCACCTTTGATATAAGCACGGGTTCTGTCGCGAACTTCTTGAAGAGCCATTTGCCCATTTTGCTGTCTGCACCCCGCAAGGCATTGTACCACCACAGTCCCAAAGGCACTCCGCGCAGTGTGGAACTGCCTATGAGGGAGCCGTTAGGGGCATAGTCGAGTGCGCTTCTTGCTTCGTTTATCGCTGTCTTGCCTACACTTCCGGTGGCATTCTCCTTTTCATCGGTGAACGTCACATCCTTTATGCCAATGTACAGCTCATCACCCTCGGGCACGTAGCGTGTGGTGGAGCATGAGACCATGAACAGTGTGCACAGTATGTAGAATATAGTCCGTCTTGTCATTCTTTGTTTCTTCTCTGTTTGGGTTCGGCCGCTTGCTGCTTTTTCTTCCGCTTGAAGACAAAGAGGTCTCTCAGCCTGTTGAGCTTGCGTTTGTATACATAACCCACACCGGTTTCCGTTATCTCTCCCTCGAGCAGTGACTGGTAGTTCTTGTCATAGAATACGCGTATGTATCTGTTGCCGGCCTGGTTAAGCTTCCATTCGAGTGATATGTTGTTGATGAATGTCTCGTTCCCGGCGCTCTTGTCGGGGCGGTCTCCGCTGTTCACTTCGCCGCCTATGACAACCGTTATGCGGTCGTTCAGGAAGCGTTTGCTGAAACTGAAGGTGTAGTTGGTGTAGGCGTTGCCTGTCTCGGTATTCATGGCATCGTTTATACCTATGTTCACGTCGAAGTCCTTTATGGCAGAGCCTGAAATCTGGTTTATCTTGGCATCGAGGAACGAGCTGAGGGCGCTTGTGGCCGTCACGCCCTGGCGGCTGCCGAGATATGAGCCGGTGATAATCATTGCAACGGCATAGCGGCTGAGCGTTTCGCGGTCGAGCTCATTGAGCTGGTTCTGGATGACGGAATTGTCGGGAGCCGACATGGTGAAGTCCACGGCAAGGTTGTTGACGTTGTTGCTCACCGTCACGCCGGCATAGAACTCCACGGGTTGTATGCTGTTGTCGTCCATCTCCACCGATACGGTGGTCTTTTCCATCGCTGTGACATTGAGTACGGGGTTGAACATGTCGCCGGTCCAGGTGAGGCTGCTTCCCTCCTGTATGTAGAATGTCCTGAGAGGTATGACCGGGAGTGTGAGCTTTACCTCACCGTTGTTGAGCTTGTAGACACCGGTGACATTGAAGCCGCTGTGGTTGTCGTATGATGCGTTTAGGTTGGCATCGCCCTCAATGCTCACATAGTTCTCGCGTGAGCTGTCAAAGTCAATGGAGAGCCTTGCTCCCTCGTTGATTTTTATACCCAGATTGGCGGTCATGTTACCCAGGTCGATAGGCTCGGGCTCCTGCAGTTCTGTGCTTGTGGTGTCGTTGAAGTTCACGAACTCCACCAATCCCTCGAGTTCTTTGTTGCTGTCGAAAGCTGTCTCGGGTAGTATATAGGCAAAGTCGCTTTTGCCGAGTATGGTGAGGTCGCCCGACATCCTCATGTTGTTTAATGTACCGCGCAACATACTTTGCAGGTCCACGTACATCTTTCCATATACCATCTTGCCAGCCTTGCGCGGTGTGTTGAGTACCTCATAGTTGGTTGCGTTCAGCCTCAGGTTCACTCTGGGGTTGAGCAGCTCCTTAATGTCTACGCTGCCGTTTATGACGAACGGCGTGTTCACTTTGTCATATATGTGATACTGCTGCAGGTTGATGCGGCTGTTCTCAATCATTATCATATCATCGGACGGGTGCAGCGCTGCTCCCAGCATGGGGCTGTAGATGTATGTGGAGTCGAGGCGCAGGTAACCGTTGCTTTTCATCTCCTTGAGCGTTCCTGTGAAATCGAGCTTGCCGTCGAGATAACCCTCCATCATCACTCCCTCCTTGTCTATGAATGCCTGGGTCGCGGCCAATGGCAGGTTGTTGAGTGTAATGCTACCGTTGAGACTCCCTCGTTGGTAGTCACTCTTTATGAGTGCCACATCCATCCCGTTATGGTTGAGCCTGCAGTCTACGTCGTGTACATCGTCGCTCTTGGGTGAGTAGGCGAAATCGATTTTCTCGTTTCCAATCATGTGTCTGTTGCAGGAGAGCGCATCAACACCCACACTGCCGGTGAACATGTCGCCGATACTCTCCTTGCGGTAGTTGAGCTTTGAGAAGAGACTGCCACCCAGGTCGGGCAGGACGGGGATGGTGTTTACAATGTCGGAGAGCAAGATGTTGAAAACCTCGAAACTGATGTCATATACGGCATTCTCGTCGGGGGTGGTGTATAGCTTGAAACCGCTGTTGTCATGGCCGGTAAATGTAACATCTGCATCAATGGACATCTTCTTGCCAATGTTTATGTAGCTGTTCTTGCCGAAACTGTACGGTTCGCCGAACAACATAGCCTCGGGGACAAAACGTGTGTCCAGATTGCCCGGGCTCAACAGAGTGATTATGCCGGCCTTGCTGTCTGTCTTGTTTATGTTGTTGCGCAACAGCAGATTGCTTGTTATAGTGTCGCACTTCAGGCTGCCATAGAACATGGCGTTGTGGCTGTTCTCTTTTGGTACCGACGTCACGGCAATGCCGTTTGCCATTATCATGTAGTTGAGGCTTTCACCTATCTGACGTGTGTATAACCCTATGCTGTCGAGACTTATTCCACTGGCATCGAGGCCGAGCATGTTGCCGCTGATGTCGACACCTCCGTGGCGCGAAATGTCGGCATGCATATTGATGCCGTTTGTCTCGACCCCCGCGAATGCAAGGGCGCTGTGCAGCACGTTCTCCTTGCCGCAGTCAAAGTCAAGGTGTATGTCGGGTAGCTTCTCAAGGTAGTCGTGCAGGTGAGGTAATTCCCTTTTGCCCTCCAGCATCTCCCTGTTCATCCTTGCAACCTTGTTCAATGCGGCAAACAGTCTCTTGTAACCGCAATCCATCTCTCCATCAATGCTGAGGTCGCCATTGTGTACCTTTATCTCCGTTCCGCCGGGGGCTGTGCTGAAGTCAAACGACAGCTCGTCGGGAGTGAAGCGGTTCTGCATGGCCTCTATAACGGTGCTGTCGCCTGCAATCTTCAGGCTGTGGCTCTCGCGGAAGTCGCTTTTTGCGGCAATCTCTATGTTGGTGGCTATCCTGAGTGCAGAATCCACCACGCCAATCCTTTTCAGGTCTGCATTCTTCAGCTCTATTGCCGTGCGGTTCGACATGCTGCTTGAACGCAGTCTTGTTGTGGCATCAATGCCAAAGAGCAGGTTACTGTCATGCCCGTCGACACTCACCTTGGAGATGCTGTTTTTCTGTGAGAGCATCGCCTCAATCGAACGCAGCCTGTAGCCGGCATAGTCAAGCGTGTCAATGGTGGCGTTGATGTCATATCGCATCCCTTTGTCGAAGATGTCCGTACCGTGTCCTTGGGCATCGAGGCGCATCTTCAGCTTGTGAAGTTGAATGCCGGGCACGATGTCGGCCAATGCGAGGCGCCCGATGTCTACCTTTGCAGTGTATGTGGTGTCGGCCATGCTGTAGCTGCCGGTGGCCGCAATCTCTCCGCTTGCGTTGCGCAGGGCCACATCGGCCGCAATCTCTCCGCTGTTGTAGCTTATGTGTCCGCCTGCAGTCGTGTGCCCGTCTATGCTGTCATTGGCTGCCCCTGTGAACCTTTTTATGTCGTTGAGCCCGGCATTGAAGGCAATGCGGCTCTCGCATTTTTCAAATTCAAGGATATTCTTTATGTAACCGTCGGCATTCATGGCGCCCAGTCCCGGGAAATCGAGGGCAAGGGCATCAATCGCCAGCTTTGCGATGTTGCCGCTGAATGCGAGTGAGGCATCGAGCATCCGCTCGTCGAACCAGTGCAGCTCGCTGTATAGCTGTGGGGTGATGAAGCCTGCAAGGTCGGGCTTGCTCACTGTGGCAAGGAGACGGCCTGTCATCTTCTCGTCCTTTGGGTTCTCTATTGCCTTGTGCGGGATGGTGGCCTCGCCATATATGCGTGAGCCGTTGCGGCTCTCCATACTCAGGCTGTGCAGTCTCAGTGTGTCGTTGCTGCTTGTGCAGTGCATGGCTGCATCGGTTATGGTGATGCCCGATGGCTGGTGCAGTGTGAGCCCGGTGATGTCGGCGCTGATGTCGTTGATGCCGGCATAGCGCATGTCGCGGGCTCTGATGGCTATATCCTCAATCCTTATGTGGTCGAGCGGCGCATCGGTGGCGCTTCCGCTTCCCTTGTCATACTCTATGCGGGTGCCGCCAAGGGCTATCGCCTTCAGGGCAAAATCTGTCTTTGCAATGTCAAAACTTCCTTTGCCCATGCGCAGGCTGCCTATGTATGCCGTTGCGCTCAGTGTGTCGTGTGGAATGGAAAACGTTATGCGGCTGTTCTTTATGCGGCCACGGTTCAGCTTTATTATCCATCCCGGCGGCTCGCTGTCATCGACAATGGTGGTGTCTGCCATCGTTATCCTTATGTCGCTGTCGGCAATGTGCAGCTGTCTTATGTCGGCAACGGCGTTTGCAAGGTCGGCATATCTTGTAACCACCCGTGCAAAGCCCACCTTACCCTCAACGGACATCTCGGGCAGCATGGAGTAGGTGTTCATCACCAGTTCCTCGAGCGCAACGTAGTTGACCTCTACCTTGCCGGTGAGCAGTGGGGTTAGGGATATGTTGGCATCGAGGCTGCTGCCACGGAAATAGACACTGTCGTTCTTCGACATCGTGAAGTCGGTTGCCTGCAGTTTGAGCGGGAACGCGAGTGTGATGGAGCCTATGGCTATGTCATATCCGCTCTGTGCCGCAATTTCCCTGCACGCCTTGTCGACAACGGAACGCTGGATTGACGGGATGTAGAGCAGGGCAATGAGAGTCCCTATGACAACCACCGGGGCGGTGATTGTCATCAACAGAATCCTCAATAGTATATATCTGCGACTTTTTTTCTTCTCCATCCTCTTTTATACGTTGTTCACTGCTTGTGTGCCTTCTCTGTTTCAATATGCAAAAATAACCAAAAACATCGGTTTTCATTGCTCCAGAAAGAGATTGTTTGTGACTTTTATACACAGTTGTGGCAGTCTGTGTCATTTTTAACAAATATATTGCGCCAACTATTGCCTGTAAAGGCTTTTTTTCTTGAAAAAATCCCTAAATTTGCACTTGGTAACAATCAAATGACAGTTATGAAAAGAATATTGTTTGCATTGTCGGTGTCGTTCCTGTTGTTCTCCTGTGCCGGGGAGACTGCCACACCCGAGAAAAAGAGCAAGACGGGGCTTGAGATAAAGGATTTGAACACGCAGAGCCCCGATTGCGACCAGTATGTGCTAATGTCCACCTCGCGTGGCGACGTGAAGATAAAGCTCTACCGCGAGACACCGCTGCACCGCAAGAACTTCATCAACCTGGTGATGAACGGCTATTACGACGGACAGATATTCTACCGCGTTGTTCCCGGCTCAATGATTCAGGCCGGTGACTACACATCGGTGAAGAACCCGGGCAAAAGGGATATCGGCGTGAACGATGTGGAATACACCATCCCATCGGAGATTGACCCTTCGAAGCGCACGCACAAGCGCGGTGCGCTGGCTGCAGCAAGCTACAACAGGGGCGAGTACTCATCGGGCTCGCACTTCTACATTGTGTCGAACAAGAAGGTGAAGGAGAGCGAGATTGATGCGGCGGAGCGCACATATACCAAGGAACTTGTGAACATCAGGTTCCGCGAACTGCAGAAACCGCACTCAAAGGAACTGACAAAGCTGCGTGCGCTTGGCGAGACCGACAACCGCAAGAAAGAGGAGTTCAACGACAAGGTGAACGAACTGTTGGCCGAGGCCCGCAAGCAGATGAAAGGCAAGGAGTTCCACTATAGCAAGGCACAGCGCAAAAACTTTATGGACGAGGGCGGTATGCCGGCGCTCGACCCCCATTACACTGTCTTTGGCGAGGTAGTCGAGGGAATGGACATCGTTGATGCCATCTCTTGGGTGAGTGTCTACGAAGGCCGTCCGCGCGAGAATGTATTCATCAAGAAAATAACCGTAATCAATGACCCTCAATAAAGCGACACTTCCAAACGGACTGCGTGTGCTGCATATACCCGACGAGGATTCGCAGATGGTATATGTGAACCTGCTCTATGGTGTGGGTGCGCGCAACGAGAGCTATGAGTACACCGGCATAGCGCACCTGCTTGAGCATCTTATGTTCGAGGGGACAAAGGCCGTTCCGTCGTTCGACGAACCGCTGGAGAGTGCCGGCGGCGAGAACAATGCATATACAACCAATGACGTTACAAACTACTATATCTCGCTCCCCAAACAGAATGCCGAGCTTGCCTTCTGGATGGAGAGTGACCGCATGTGCAACATGACCTTTGAAAAGAGCAAGGTCGACGTGCAGCGCCAGGTGGTGATGGAGGAGTTCAAGCAGACGACACTCAATAAACCATACGGCGACGTGAGCATGATTCTGCGCGCCATGGCATTCAAGAAGCATCCTTACCGCTGGTCTACCATCGGCCGCAAGCTCTCGCATATTGCCGATGTCCCGGTGAAGGTAATCCGCAACTTCTATAAAAGATACTACACGCCCGACAATGCCGTGTTGGCTGTCGTGGGCAACATATCGTTCGCGCAGGTGATGGAGTGGAGCGAGAAGTGGTTCGGTGCAATCCCCGCCAAGGGCTTTGTGAAACCGCAACTGCCCGCCGAGCCGCGCCAGGTGCGGCAGCGCCGCAAGGTGGTCTACCGTAATGTGCCCGAGGATGCACTCTACATGGGCTTTCACATGGGCAGCAGGCTCGATGCCGATTACTACCCTTGCGATGTAATCTCCGACGTGCTCTCCAACGGCTACTCGGGGCGCCTGCTGTTGCGCCTTGTCAGGGAGCAGAGGCTCTTCTCAAAGATTGATGCCTTCATTTCGGGCAGCGAGGATGCCGGAATGTTCTGGATATATTCGCGCGTGGCTCCCGGTGTGCGCATGGAGGATGCCGAGGCGGCCGTGTGGCGCGAACTTGATGCCCTTAAACTTGAGCTTGTACCCGAGGAGGAACTCGAGAAAGTCAGGAACCGCTTTGAGTCGGAGCATACCTTCAGGAATATTGGCGGTGAGAACCTTAGCAACAACATTGCGCTTGCCTGTCTGCGTGGCGACCTCGACTCGCATCTGTGCGAGCCGCAGCGCTACCGCGCCGTCACGGCACATCAGGTGCAGGCCGCGGCAAAGGAACTTTTCCGTCGTGGAAACAGCTCGGTGCTGTACTATCTGAAAGGTGAAAGGTAAAAGCTGCGAGTAAGCGAGAGCAGAGCACAAGTTTACTTGATGCTATGCCGAGCGGGAGCAGGTTCAAGCACACAGAGTGTGGTTAAAGCTGAAAGAGAAAAAACTGCTCCTCTTGGTCAAGAGGAGCTGGCGCGAAGCGACTGAGGAGATCGTGTCATCTGCGTTGCTGTTTTCAATCTCCCTCCCGGCTTTGCCGTACTCCCTCTTGCCAAGAGGGAGAGTTATTTTGGGTTCACAGATAAGCCGAGCGGAAAGCTGGAAATCTGAAAGCGGAAACGGTGAAAGCTTGTGCAAGCGAGTGAGTGAAAATTTATTTTCAATTGCAACGAGCGCAGCCAAGGTTCAAGCGTACGAAGTGCGGTTAAAGGTGAAAGCTGAAAACGGAAAGCTTCGGTTGAGTTAACACGGATTTTTTTTTGTCACTTCTCGAAACTCTGCCACAGCCTGTCGCCGGGGAGTGGGGCAGTGATTGCTATCAGCTGCTTCGATACCGGATGTATGAACTCGATGTACCTTGCGTGGAGCGAGATGCTGCCGTCGGGGTTCGAGCGCTGTGCGCCATATTTCAGGTCGCCTTTTATCGGGCAACCTATAGATGACAGCTGGCAGCGTATCTGGTGGTGGCGGCCGGTCTTCAGCTCCACCTCAATGAGGTTATAGTTCTGCGATGCGGCAGCAAGCCTGTAGTGAAGGATGGCGCGCTTTGCCCCCTTTACCTCCTTGGGGTATGAGAAGCTCTTGTTCATCTTCTCGTTGCGCAGAATCCAGCTCTCAAGCTCGGCCTCGGCAGGGGTGGGAATGCCCTTTGTCAGTGCCCAGTAAATCTTCTTCACGCTTCCCTCGCTGAACATCCTGTTCAGCCTCTCGAGCGCCTTGCTTGTCTTTGCAAACACCACAATGCCGCTCACGGGGCGGTCGAGCCTGTGCGGCAAACCAATGAACACGTTGCCCGGCTTGGCATACTTCTCCTTAATGTATGCCTTCATTGTCTCGCACAGCGATTCGTCGCCGGTCTTGTCGCCCTGTACAATCTCGCCCGCGGCCTTGTTTATGACAATTATGTGGTTGTCCTCGTAAAGTACCTTCATTGCTCTTGCTGTTTTGCTGTTGTTTCCCAGTGTCCCAGTGCGCTCAATATCACTCTCTCGGTGAACTGTTGCACCAGTTTGTCATCATTGTTGCGGTTTATAATGCCGTTTATGAATGGCAACTCAATGCCCTTGAGGCAGAAGTGCAGGAATCGTGCGGCCAGGTCGGGGCTCTCGCTGTTGAAAATCCCTTTCTGGTTACCCTCGGAAATGATGTGTCTGAACAGGGCAATCTCCTTTGTGTCGAAACGTTTGCGTATGTGCTCCACAATGAGTATGTAGTCCTGGTGCAGGCAACCGTTGCGGCGCACAATGTTGCGTGTCATCTGCAGCCTCACAAAAACGAGCTTGGTAATCTTCTTGTCGGCCGGCAGGTCCGATACCGCAACCTTTGTCATCGCGGCAGAGACCTTCTTTACCTCCATCTCGATGCTTGCCTCCAGCAGTTCCTCCTTGCTTTGGAAATAGGTGTAGACTGTTCTGCGGCTTTTGTTGGCGGCTATGGCAATGTCGTTCATTGTGATGTTGCCGATGCCCTCCTTTGAGAAAAGCCTCCTTGCTACCTTTATTAATAGCTCCCTTGTATCGATGTTTGACATATTATTGTATGGTGCTGTTTTTCTTGAGTTGTAATGAATGTTTCTGCAAAATTACACATTTGTGCAGTTTTGTGCAAAAAAAGACGGCTGAATTGTCTTAAAAAACGATATTTTATTCTTTTTTGCACTTTTTGCAGCTTTGGATGATATTTTCCTGCCGAAAATTTTGCAGATATGAAAAATAGCTGTATCTTTGCACTCGATTTAAGAATGCATCGCGGGGTGGAGCAGTGGTAGCTCGTTGGGCTCATAACCCAAAGGCCGGAGGTTCGATTCCTTCTCCCGCTACTCAACGGAGAGCAGATTTGCTCTCCGTCTTTTTTGTCCGTCTCTGCCACCCCACCCGCCGCCGGCTCACGGAATGTGGATTCTATTTTTCATTTACGCAACTTTTGCAAAAAATAACAACTTTAATTCTTTGTTACGATTTTAAATTTATATCTTCGCATATCGCAATGGCCGAACTATGCGATGCCGTTGTGTGTTTTTCAGTAAATGGTTTTTTAGAAATCAAACAACTTCTTAAATAGGTATAGTAATGAAAACACGTCTTGAACACGATTCGTTAGGCGAGGTGCAGGTCCCTGCCGATGCTTATTATGGTGCGCAAACCTTGCGTGCAATGGTCAATTTCAAGGATATTACGGGAATTACCATCAGTGACCACCCCTATTATGTAAAGGCTCTTGCGATGGTCAAGTGGGCTGCGGCGCACGCCAACGTTTCGCTCGGCACGCTCGATACCGAGATTGGCAAGGCCATCAAAGCGGCCTGCGAGGAGATAATGGAAGGAGCTCTTGTCGACCAGTTCCCCGTCGACCTCATCCAGGGTGGTGCGGGCACCTCTACCAACATGAACATAAACGAGGTTGTTGCCAACCGTGCGCTCGAGATTATGGGGCACAACAAGGGCGAGTACCAGTATTGCCACCCCAACGACCACGTCAACCTCTCCCAGTCGACCAACGATGCCTATCCCACATCGTTCAAACTCTGTTTCATACTCCACAACGAGGACCTGGTGCGTGAACTGAAACTGCTCATTGCCTCGTTCCGCGAGAAGGGCAAGGAGTTCAACAACGTTATCAAGATGGGTCGCACGCAGTTGCAGGATGCAGTGCCAATGACACTCGGCCAGGAATTCGAGGCCTTTGCGGCAACGCTCGACGAGGAGGTTGGCCGTCTCAACGAGATGGCGCGCCTGTTCCTCGAGGTGAATATGGGTGCAACGGCCATCGGTACAGGTATCAACACCGAGCCTGGTTATGCCCAGGCCTGTGTGAATGCCCTGCGCATAATATCGGGCAAGGAGTTCGTGCTTGCGGGCAACCTCATCGAGGCTACCCCCGATGCCGGCTCAACAGTGATGTACTCTTCGGCTTTGAAGCGACTTGCAGTCAAACTCTCAAAGATATGTAATGACCTTCGTCTCTTGTCGAGCGGTCCGCGCTGTGGTCTCAACGAGATTAACCTCCCGCCAATGCAGCCCGGTTCAAGTATCATGCCCGGCAAGGTGAATCCCGTTATCCCCGAGGTGGTGAACCAGATATGCTTCCGTGTCATCGGCAATGACCTCACCGTTACCTTTGCCGCAGAGGCAGGACAGCTGCAGCTCAATGTCATGGAGCCGGTCATCGTGCACTCCATCATATCATCGATACGCATGCTGTTGCGTGGTATGACACGCTTGCGTGTGCTTTGTGTCGACGGCATCACAGCCAACGAGGGGCACTGCAAGGAGCTTGTCATGGGCAGCATAGGTATCGTTACAGCGCTTAATCCTGTACTGGGCTACGAGAACAGCGCAAAGATTGCCAAGCGTGCACTCAGGGAGAACCGCAGTGTCTATGATCTTGTCCTTGAGGAGAAGCTTCTTTCAAAGGATGAACTTGACGAGCTGCTGCGCCCCGAGAACATGATTGCACCGCACAAGATGCCTCACAAGAAGCATTGACAATAAAAAAAGTAAGAAGCAGTTTACCCATTCCTTAAATTCTCCTCCTAAGATAGGAGGAGTACCCTCAAAGAGGGGGAGGTGGTATGAATGTTCCGCAAATAATACCCCCTCCGCTTCGCTCGTCCCCCTAATTTAAGGGGACAATACAAGAATGCTGGTCAACATCTATATTATTGCTTTGCAATAATATAGATGTTGACCCAAAATGTCATTTTTCGAGCAAGCTCTCAACAGCACGTCTGAGCGCAGTCGAAAGTTTAGTTCGACAATACGCGCAGCAATAGGTCACGCGTAGCAACGCTAAAGGTGTTGCCGCGTGGGTTGCGACAAGCGCGTGTTATCAATTTTGCAATTAAACGAGTTAAAACCAAGTTTACTTGACTTTTTACAACGGGTGTTTGCAAAATCGCCGTAGGCAATGGATCTCTACAGCGCAAACGAGATGTCTCCACTACGGTCGACATGACATCTACGCATTTTTTAGCATGTGGGTCGACTGCTATATTATTACATAAAAAAATCCACCGTCTGGTGGATTTTTTTATTAAGCAATATGTCTTGACAGCTTACTCCTTTACAGGGTGCTTTGCATTGAGGCCCTTTACAACCTCGTCGGTGATGTCGAGCGCCTCGTTTGCATAGAGCATGTTGCCACCCATCTTTGTGAGTATGAAATCATACTTCGCGCTGCTGTTGTACTCCTTGATGTAGTTGAGGATGTTCTGTGTCACCTCGTTCGACTTTTCAATGCTCTCCTTCTCGAACTCGGCAATCATCGCCTGGCTGCGCTGCATGAGGTCCTGGTCCTTCTTCATTATCTTCTCATACTCGACCTGCGCACGTTCCTGTGTCGCGAACACGTTGTTCTGCACCTTTGTCTCGAAAGCGGCAGCCTCTTCCTGCAGAGCCTTTCTATCCTTCTCAATGACGTTGTTGATGCTCATCTCCTTGCGGATAATCTCCTTCTGCATCTCCTGTGCAAAATCGAACTTCAGCAACAGTGAGTCATAGTCTACGTATGCAATTCTTATGCTGCATGCTGCTGTAGCACCCTTGTCGGCTACGGTTGCTGCGGCAGTTGTCTCTGCAGCCGGTGTGGTTGTTGTTTCGCTGTTCTTTGGCGCGCATTGGATAAAAGACATCAGTGTAAATGCCAACACTGCCAACAGTGTGATTCTTTTTGTGGTTCTCATAGAATTTATTTGGTTTTTTATTTCTTTTGTAATATCTCCTTCACAGCCATCGGGTTCTCCTTGCGTGCATCCCTGTCCTGTGACTGCACACACTTTATTCCCCTTTTGCGCATGGCCTTGCTGCCGCCCACGTGTGTGTTGGGGAACCGTCCGTTCTTCTTCAGTATCACCTTTACCGAGAGCAGCGCAACGCAAATTGCAATAATTAACAATGTAAATAGTAAAGTTCTGAACATTTCCATTAACTTTGTAATGTCATCGCCTGATTGGCTCTTTTTTTGGTTGTGCAAAGATAGTGCTTTTTATTGTGTTGCCGCTTGCCCGATTGCCAAAAAAAGGTAAAAAAAAGGCTGCGAAATGGATAATTAACAATATTTTACGAAATAGTTTCTTGGTTTAACGAATTTAAACATTTTTTTTGATATGGAAAACAACAGATTGCAGCCCGAGGCACTGTTCGGGTATTTTTTGAAGATATGTGAAATTCCCCACGGTTCAAAGAACGAGGCTCAAATCTCGGCCTTTCTGCAGAACTTCGGCAAGGAACTGGGTTACGAGACAATTGCCGACAGCGTGGGCAACGTGCTCATAAAGAAACCCGCTTCGCCCGGTTATGAGAACAGAAAGACCATCATCCTGCAGAGCCACATGGACATGGTGTGCGACAAACGCCCCGATGTGGAGCACGACTTCACCAAAGACCCCATCACCACTTGGGTCGACGGCGAGTGGCTCAAGGCGCAGGGCACAACGCTGGGTGCCGACAACGGCATTGGCGTGGCAGCGGCAATGGCAGTGCTTGCCGACCCATCGTTGAAGCACGGTCCCGTGAACTGCCTCTTTACCATTGACGAGGAGACCGGCCTCACAGGCGCCGAGGCTCTCTCGCCCGAGCTTTTGCAGGGCGATATCCTTGTCAACCTCGACAGCGAGGACGAGGGCGAGATGTTCATCGGTTGCGCAGGCGGTGTCTGCAACTATGCCGATTTCAAGCACGTGTGGACACCCGTCGGTGGCGATATGTTCTTCATGAAGGTCGACATCAACGCCCTCACAGGCGGACACTCGGGCGACGACATCAACAAGGGACGTGCAAATGCCAACAAGCTGTTGTGCCGTTTCCTTGCGCGCGTGGCCGACAAGTATGAGTTCTACCTTTGCGACATAAGCGGCGGCAGCCTTCACAACGCCATTCCGCGCGATGCATCGGCTGTGTTTGCAGTACCTTCAGCCGACAAGGAGAACGTGCGTGTCGATTTCAACCTCTTTGCAGCCGAGGCGCAGGACGAGTATAGCGCAACCGAACCCAATATGCGCTTCACCCTGCAGAGCACCGACCCAGTCACCCGTGTCATCGACCCGGCTGTTGCCGGCAAGCTGCTGCGCAGTGTCTGTGCAGTGTTCAACGGCGTGTTCGCAATGAGCCAGGATGTTCCCGGCCTTGTCGAGACATCGAGCAACCTCGCATCCATCAAGCGCACAGCCGACAATGTGCTCACCATCACCACCAGCCAGCGCAGCTCAATAGAGTCGGCACGCGATTTTGTCTCATATTCAGTGCGTTCGGCCTTTGAGCTTGCAGGTGCAAAGGTGACCACAAAGGGGCAGTATCCCGGTTGGAAACCTAATATGAAATCCGGGATTCTCAAGGTTGCCTGCGACACCTACAAGCAGCTCTTTGGCGACGAGGCGAAAATCAAGGCCATCCACGCCGGCCTCGAGTGCGGTCTCTTCCTTGAGAAAGCCCCACACCTCGATATGATATCGTTCGGCCCCACAATGCGAGGCGTGCACTCGCCCGATGAGCGCCTGCACATTGCATCGACCGGGCGCTGGTGGCGTCATCTTTTGCTGTTGCTTGAGAACGCTCCCGCAAAGTAATGCAATAAAACCGGCTTTTCATCGTTAATCAATTATATATACAAAAAACGATGATAAAGAAACTGACTATATTGTACATGACCCTTTTATCGGTTTTCCTCGGCTCGTGTGTCGAGGAAGCCGATTTTTCTTCAAACCCGTCGCTGCGCCTCGAGTTCTCGTGCGACACAGTCTCTTTCGACACCCTTTTCAGCGAGGTCATGTCGCCCACGGCAAAATTCCTTGTGCGCAACCGCAACGACAAATCCCTGCGCATCAACAATGTGCGCCTCGAGGGCGGCGGCTCTTCGCCTTTCAGCGTGCTTGTCGACGGACAGTACGGCACCTCGATGGACGGTCTTGAAATCCGTGTCCGCGACAGCCTCTACGTCCTTGCATCGGTGACCGTCGACCGTAATGGCAGCGATGTCCCCTTCATGGTAAAGGACTCCCTGCTCTTCACCCTCGAGAGCGGCGTGCAGCAGAGCATCCTGCTGCTTGCATACGGGCGCGATGCCACCTTTATGCATGGCGTTGACATCGTGGCCGATACCACCTTGGCCGCCGGGCACTATGTCATCTATGACAGCCTCACCGTGTCACAGGGTGCAACGCTCACTCTGCAGCCCGCCACAACACTCTATTTCCATGACAAGACATTCATGAAGGTTGCCGGCCGCCTCGTTGCCGAGGGAACGCCGGCGGCACCCGTTGTGTTCCGTGGCGACCGCACAGACCGCATGTTCTCATACCTGCCCTACGACCGCATTCCCGGGCAGTGGGATGGAGTGGTGTTCACCCCCACAAGTAACGGTAACCGCCTCGCACATTGCGACATACACAGCGCCAACTACGGCATAAAGGTAGAGCCGGGCGATACCGTGCAGCAACGCATAACCATTGAATCGTCAAGGGTGCAGAACTTCCACGGCAATGCGCTGGAGCTTGTCATGGCACGCGCCACAGCACTCAACTCGCTCTTTGCCAACGCACAGGGCAACTGCGTGAAGGTGGTTGGCGGCAACGTCAATTTCGTGCACTGCACAATCGCCAATTTCTATGTTTGGCGCCAGCGCGATGTCGCTCTTGCACTGCACAACAGCATCGACGGTGCTCCCGCGCCGTTGCATAACGCCCTTTTTGCCAACTGTGTCATTGCCGGCTCAAAGGACGACGAGGTGATGGGCTATCTCACCAATCTTGGCGACACTGTGCCCAACCCAGTGAACTACCGTTTCGAGAATTCTCTCATCAACACGCCTGATGTTGCCGACAGCTGCTTTGTGAACGTGCTCTATGACAGCGTTGCCGTCTCGCCCTTTGGCAAGGAGCATTTTCGCTTGATTGACCACAATGTCTTTGACTACGATTTCCACCTCACTGCCGAGTCCCGTGCGCGTGGCCTGGCTGCCGATGAGTGGCTCGAGCGCTTGCCGGTAGACATTGACGGCATGCCCCGCACCGCCGGCGCAGCCGATGCCGGCTGCTTCCAGTACGTCGAGGAGGCGGAAGAGTGAAAGCCGAGGTTTAAAATTAAACCGAGGGTTCGACAACATGAGCAGCGGATAGTCGCAGGTAGCGCTCCCTCCCCTCAGTCACTACGTGACAGCTCCCCTCGGGCAGGGGAGCAGTTTAAAGATGGCGCCCTACGAAGTGCGGTTAAAGGGGAAATGTGAAAGGTTAAATCGGAAGAACAATAGTGCACCGTTGTAGGGACACGGCATGCCGAGTCCGCAAAAACCGAGGACAGAAAACCGCGGAAACAAACACCAATATTTGGGCAGACACGCCGGTCTGCCCCTACATTCCGCGATTCAATTGTCCCCCTTCGAGGGGGACGAGCCGTTTACGGCGGAGGGGTTATCGTTAGGGACACGGCATGCCGTGTCCGCAAAACCGAGGACAGAAAACCGCGAGCAACCCCAAAAAAAATGGGCAGACACACCGGTCTGCCCAAACATTTTGCGATTTGGAAACTGTTTGAATTTGTGTCGACAAATTTTGGAGATTGCGCCTTTAAAGACAACCAGCCCCCCCCCGCGGGGTGGCGCTGATTGTCTTCGTGTAAGACGGGATTTTTACTGTACAGCCTTGAAACTCATGTCCAAGCCCTTTACAGAGTGTGTGAGCGCACCCACAGAGATGAAATCCACACCGCAGAGCGCATAGCTGCGCAGCGTGTCGAATGTGATGCCGCCCGATGACTCGGTCTCATAACGTCCTGCAACCATCTCGACAGCCTTGCGGGTCTTCTCGGTATCGAAGTTGTCGAACATGATTCGCTGTATGCCGCCCATGTCAAGAACTTTCTGCAAATCCTCGAGTGTGCGCACCTCAACCTCAATCTTCAAATCCTTGCCACAAGCCATGCAATACTCCTTGGCGCGAGAGACAGCCTGCTCGATGCCGCCTGCAAAATCCACATGGTTGTCCTTTATGAGAATCATGTCGAAAAGACCTATGCGGTGGTTGACACCACCACCAATGCGCACTGCCTCTTTCTCCATGATGCGCATGCCGGGGGTTGTCTTGCGGGTGTCGAGCACGCGTGTGCCGGTACCCTCAAGCTCCTTCACGTAGCGGCGTGTCATGGTGGCAATACCGCTCATGCGCTGCATTACGTTGAGCATGAGGCGCTCGGTCTGCAACAGTGAGCGCACGCTGCCTGTGACATACATTGCGATGTCGCCTTTCTTTACCTCGGCGCCGTCCTCAATGAGAACCTCTACCTGCAGCGCCTCGTCAAAACGTGCAAAGATGCGCTTTGCCATCTCAACTCCGGCAAGCACGCCATCCTCTTTTATGAGGAGCATGTTCTTTCCCATTGCATCGGCAGGAATTGTTGAGAGGGTAGTGTGGTCACCATCGCCGATGTCCTCGGCAAACGACAGGTCAATGAGCCTGTCTATCAATTCGTCCTTTACGTTCATAATATTTGGTATTTGTTTTTGCGAAGATAGACATTTATTTTAGGAATATGAAATTTTTGTAAGTTTTACCCGAACAAATCAGAGTGTGTTCCCGTATCGGTTAAAAAGTATTTCGTACATCATTCATCCAATTTTGCCATCAATTCTGCAACACTGTCAACTTTTGTAACCTTACCATTTTGCACCTCTTCCACAGCACGCGACAATGTGCCTTTGCCAACTGTACGTGTCTTGGCAATGGTCACTCCATTCAAGTTGCTCAGGATTTTACGCAATCCCGGCAATAGACTTTTGTCTTCAATGTTCAAAACAATCTGTGTCATCGTTCTTGTATTTAACACATTCACTTTGGCAAAGATAAGATATTTATATGAAACATCCCCAAAATGGTATCATAAAAAATCCAAATCCTTTGTGCCTGTTGCTGTCGGTTTGTTTTAGAGTCTCGTTTCTTTGTGTTATCTTCGCAACAAAGTTGAGCCAACCGTGCAAACAAACTGCTCCTCTGTAGGGGAGCTGTCCGCAAGGACTGAGGGGTATTCGCATTAAATGCAAAAGCCGCTAAGGGGAAACAAAAACAAACAGAATATGAAAATAACACTACTGGTTGTGGGGCGCACCGTCGACAACAACATAATAGCAGGCATCAAGGACTATACGCAGAGGCTGAGCCACTTTGCGCAGTTCGACATGGATATTATCCCCGAGCTGAAGAACGCCAAGAAGCTGAGCGAGGCGCAGCAGAAGGAGGCCGAGGGTGAGCTTATACTCAAAGCCCTGCAGGCGGGCGACCGTGTGGTACTGCTCGACGAGGGCGGCAAGGAGTTCCGCAGCACGGAGTTCGCGGCATGGATTGAGCACAAGCAGAACATATCGACAAAGCGCCTTGTGTTCATTGTTGGCGGCCCATACGGCTTTGCTCCAAAGGTTTATGAGGCTGCGCACGAAAAGCTGTCGCTCTCAAAGATGACATTCTCGCACCAGATGATTCGCCTGCTGTTTGTGGAACAGCTCTACAGGGCCTACACAATAATAAACCATTTGCCCTACCACCATGAGTGAAAGCCGAGGTTTAAAATTAAACCGAGGGCTCGACAACATGAGCAGCGGATAGTCGCAGGTAGCGCGGGTATAAGTCGCGCCCTGCGGGTCGCGATAAGCGATTGTTGTCAAAGCTAATTGCAACGAGCGGGAGCAGGTTCAAGCACACAGAGTGTGGTTAAATGTGAAATCGGAAATGTGAAATCGCGGAATGTAGGGGCAGACCGGTGTGTCTGCCCAAAGCGTTGGTGGTTGATTATTCGCGGTTTATGGCCGCGAGTATCGGGCGGACACATCGGTCCGCCCCTACGGTGGGCATTAAATTTCATTCCACTTTGCTCGTCATTTGCATGTAGGGGCAGACCGGTGTGTCTGCCCAAAGCGTTGACGGGTTGGTTTCCGCGGTTTTCTGTCCTCGTTTTTTGCGGACACGGCATGCCGTGTCCCTACGGGTATGCACGTTGTTGTTTCACCTTTCCGTTTTCCGCCCGTCAATATTCCACTTTGTCACTTTTTTCTCTCCATGCATTGAACGGTGCCTGTGCCTCTTTGTGTAAAATATTTTCAACGGGCTTGTGTCGCTCTTCGGGTGCGCGTTCAAGTTCGCGATAAATGAATGAATCGTCAAAATTCACCGCAGCGGCATCGTGTTGGTTGGCGCCATAGAAAATTTTGTCAATGTGTGCCCAGTAAATTGCGCCCAGGCACATTGGACACGGCTCGCACGATGTGTAGATGACGCAACCGCTAAGGTCGAACGTCCCCAGTTTTGTGCATGCAGCACGTATTGCACACACCTCGGCGTGTGCCGTTGGGTCGTTGTTCGGTGTCACGCGGTTCACGCCCGTTGCAATAATCTCTCCGTCTTTTGCTATGACAGCGCCAAATGGGCCGCCACCATTCTCTACATTTTCCACTGCAAGGGCAATGGCCTTGCGCATAAAATCCTGGTGATTCATAATCTTGAATTCTTTGTTGCTTTGTAAACAATTTTGCAAAACAAACGGTTCGCTACAAGCAAAGTTAATGAAGGGGTTGGAAAAAATCAATACTCTTGACTTTTTTTAGCAATAATATAGCTGTCGACCCACGACTTTTTCGTGAATTGTCATTCTGAACCGATGTGAAGAAACTCAAAACCGCGTTGGGAAGGGATACTTCGCTGCGCTCAGTATGACAAACCGCGAACTATGTCATTTTGAGCAAAGCGAAAAATCTCGCTACACGCGGTAAAAGGAGATACTTCGCTGCGCTCAGTATGACAAACCGCGAACCATGTCATTTTGAGCAAAGCGAAAAATCTCGCTACACGCGTTGGAAAGGGATACTTCGCTGCGCTCAGTATGACAAACCGCGAACAATGTCATTTTTCGGGCAAGCCCTCAACAGCACGTCCGACAGAGCGTAGTGACGAGGGATCTCTAACAACGGTATACGAGATGTCTCCACTACGGTCGACATGACACCAACGCGGTTTTTCAGTATGTGAGTCAACTGCCATATTATGCTTTTTATTTTCAGAGACAAAAGAACGTAAGTACATTGGTTGCCGGGCTCTTTCCGGGGCTTTTCCACGCTGTCTCTCCTTTGATTAGCTGAAAAAGTTATGTTTTTTATTGAAAATTATACAAAAAAGTAGTATTTTTGCAGACTGCATTGTGTGTGCAGGCGCGTAGCGCCCGCGTTTCACGTGCGCGTATGTACACGTAGGTGGCGGCCGGAATGCCGCCGGAACAGTAAAAAACGAAAAAAACGAAAAAATAAAACATAAAACAAAATGAAAACGAAAAGAGTATTTCTTTGTTTGATGCTTCTTGTTATGGGTGCATCATCCGCTTGGGCCGACAAGTACTATCAGCCCGGCTCCTACAAAGGCAACACAACGCCTCGCTTGACACTTGAGCAGGCGGTGGGCCAAAAGTTCATGATTTACAACACGGCCATTAATGGCGGTGAGGACCGTACAGGTTTCTTGCGCAACAACGGCGTGCAGTTCGAACTGGACAAGACAAAGGAGCGTGACCTCTTTGTCTACAACGAGAGCTTTGTCTACACGATGGAGAAACATACCGAGGGCGACGATACCTGGTATGCCATCAAGTCTGTGAATACGGGCCTGTATGTGAATGCAGCCGGTAAAACCGATGTCGGTTCTGCATCCGATGCCAAGCTCTACATCAGTGACTGGGACAATGCAACAGGCAAGTCTGGTGTGAACATGGAGAGCTGGAAGTACAATGTTGTTGCAAACGGCCAGATAACAAGTGGAGGTCATGGTTCAACAGTCTTTGTTGTTAAGAACTTCGATGGTGGCAACAAACCATATTGGAACGGAACGGTAAAGGCTTTTGATACTTGGAGCGATGGTCACCCGTTTGCATTCTACATTGCCAATGAGGTAACAAGTGGCGACTACTTGCAGGATTTGCACATCTATAGCCGCAGCGACATCTACTCGGCACAGGTAATCTATGGCTACATCAAGGGTGCATCGCAGATAACATCCAGCCCTTTGTATACCAAAGAGGGTGGCTTTGAAAACCTCATCGATGGTGATGCTACCACATACAATGTGACAAACTGGGAAGACCCTGTTGCCGGTCACTACTACCAGATTGACCTTGAAACGAGCGTTAACTCGCTCTATCTTTATATGCAGCGCCGTGCCGATGGCTTGAATGCTCCTACAAAGTATGAGCTGCAGGCATCGGCCGATGGCAACAGCTATACAAAGATTGGCGACTATACAACAGAACTCGCATCAAAAGCAATCTATACCTCACCCGAAATTTCACTCAATGGTTCTTACCGATACCTTCGCATTGTGGCAAGGGAAACATCGACCGCCAATTATACCTGTATGGGCCTCTCCGAGCTTTATGTGCTCCCGGGTACAAAGGAGATAAAAGATGCTTTTGATTACGTTACTTTGGCAAGTAATGACCCCATCTACACAAAGGCGACGGCAAAAGAATATACAAGGCTCGTTGAAAAATATAATTCACAGTGTCCCGACGCCAAGCTCCTCTCCGGCGTACCCCTCCCCGGTAACAAATACCGCATCTATGCCGATGCCTACGATGTTACAAATCACGTATATGTGAATCGTGAGGTTAAGGCTAATGCCGATGGTACAACATTGGATATTATGGCTTCCGGTTCATATCACAGCGCAACCGACCAACAAGAACAGTATGAGTGGTACTGCGAACAGAATTCAAATGGCTTACTTGTGTTCCGCAATGTTGCCAATCCTGATAAATACTTGGGCAACGGTGCAGTGGTAGATGAACCATACGAGTGGAGCATTAGTACTTTGGGTACGCAGCGTCATGGTGTGCCCTTGAGGAACAATGCACAGCAGTATCTTGCCGTTTACAACGACGGAACTCACTGGATGGGTAATGTAAGGGAGATTCAGAACCAGACAGTTGCAGATGCAAGTATCGATACCGACAATGACCCCGGGACTCCGGCCGTGGAAGTCGCTTCCGGTCTTTGTACCGACTTCGTGTTCATCCCCGTTCCAACCAGTGGCAATGAAAAGAAAATCACAATCACTGCCAATGACCTTGTTGAGCGCAACACAAGGCTGCTCTTTGATTCAAACGGTGATGGTACAGCTGAGGTTCACCCGTTGCCCTTCTCGCGTATGTTTGTGAATGCAACCGAATTCTCAAATTTGCAGTTGCACCTGCTATGTGACGATGTGCATGCTTACCAGGGTGTAAAAGTCAATGGAGTGTTGAATGGTGCTGTTGCTACACGCAATGACAATGTTGTCTCATTCAACTTTGATGCTGTGAATAATGGCGACATCCTGGAAATTCAGTTGGATATTAAAAAACCATTCGAGGTGATGTCGGCCGAATTCGAAACCACAAAGATTCCTCATTTATATTTAATAAGGAATAAGCACCAGCTTGGTTTGCCACAGCAGGCACGCCCCAACCGCGCCAATGTCAATATTGGAATTGGTGATGACGGTGAAGGTGGCCCAATCTCGTCACAGACCGGCAAGCGATACTATGCAAAGTTCAATCAGCGTAATGCCGATATGGACCTTATTGAAGGCACACCCGACTGGACATTGACCGAATTTGATGCCACATCGCTCTTCTATTTTACTGAAACAGAGGATACTGCGCATGCCGAATATTACAGCGTGAACATACACAACGCCACCACGGTGATGAAGTGTGCCGACCACGCTGACTGGAACACCAACGGTAACACCTGGTTTGTGCAGCCAAAGAAGATTACAAACAACTACGGTTATAACATAGGCCGCTCCGCTCTCAATGCAAATAACAACCCCGGTCAAGTTTGGGGCTGTAACCACGAGGATGGTAACAAGATTTCAATGTACAAAACAGGTAGTAACGGACAAAGTGTTGAAATCAAAGCAAATGACGACGGTACTGCTTGGGAATTTGTGGAGGTTGATTCTACTACAGCAAAGACTATGCTCAAGGCATTTATTGACAAGGTTGCTGCTGAATTGAATAAAGCCCTCGACGAAAAGGCTACTCAGGAAGGCATCGATACTACAAAGGTTAAGTACTACCGCTTTATCGTCAATACAATGAAGGAACGTGCTGCCGGATATTACAATGGTACTTTCTCTACTCCCGGTGACAATGCCACTGCAAAGCTGCTGCAGTTTGCACAGAACATCCACATGGTTGAACACGAGATTCAGTACGCGCTCTATGAGTTGCCCGAGCTTAGCGAGGATGTTGTTAACGTGTTGAGCCAGCTCGACAATGCCGAGCAACCACACTGGTACTATATACGTAATGTGAATGGTGTTGTTGACGGCAAGGATAGTTATGCGGCTTTCAATGGCAATAATAACCAAATGGCACTGCAGCAGTATGCTTCCGGTGATAAAAAGAAACTTGCCAACCTGTTCTATGTAGTAGGTGAGAAGAACTCGTACGCTCCGGTGATGGACAGCGATCCCGACAACAATGGATTGTATCACGACTTCTCCGGCAATAACCTCATTGTCGACGAGTACCTGAAGGTGCACGTCCACAACTTCATGGCCAAGGAGGTAACACTCGTCAGCAAGAACGTTCAGTTGGACTCTCTCACTAATCATTTCCCCGGCCAAGGTAAGCAGACCGTGATGGATGGCATGACACTGAAAAGTGATGAGGACTGGAGTATTGAACTGGAGTATGACCTTGCCGGTAACACTTCGTTCAACGCCTACGGTAGCTGTTTGCTCGCAGGAAGTGAGGACCCGGCAAAGGATAATTATGTGGGTGAGTTCCAGGTCTATCTCAAGGATGACCGCTCTATCGTAATCAAGGTGAACAATGCCGATGACCGCTACCGCTTCTGGCACACACAGGACTACTACAGCCATATAAAGGTGGTAATCACATATTCACAGAAGACGGTGACACTCGATGTTTATAACTCACTTGGAGAGAAGGAGTCCATGACCATTACCAATGTGACATTGAACGATGTTTCTAAGCTGACTTCGGCACTGCCTGCCGAGGGCGCGAAAATCGCCAGCCTTAAAACCTATCAGGTTGAGGCTATGACCTGGAAGACTCATGAGGAGGTTGCAGGTGATGCAAACAAGGACGAGTGGTATATCATGCCATCATCAAATGCAAACCATGTTGGTCTTGCTATTGTGCTTGGTGAGCCCAATGACAACAAGATGGGTTGGACAAACGGCGAGGGCAGCGACACATACATCACAACCGACCTGGGAACAGCCGACAACTCGACCTGGAAGTTTGTGCGTGTGACCGACTTTGATGCCCACATGGAGGAGCTGCTCGCGATGTACAACTTCGAGGAGTGTGTAATCTATAACCGCGAGCTTGCGAAGCTGATGACCCTTATCCAGCGCAACAAGGCCTTGATTGAGGCCAAAGTAGATGGCCCGGGCGAGGAGGCTGCCTTCAACGAGGTCTACTATGCGTTCCTCAACTACGATGGCCCAATGCCCGAGGATTTGAAAGCACCAAAGGCCGCCACTCTTTATACCATCCGCCCTGCGGTTGAGGAGAGTACCGGGAATGCGTTGCTTGTACACATAGACAAGGGTAATGGCACATACGCTACAAAAGAGATGTATAACGGTGATGTGCTGCGCAACGACAATAGCTATGACACACGCGCTGTTTGGATGTTCGATGGCAAAGCCGATGGCAATTTCCTTGCGCTCAATGGCTTGACAGTGAAGAACCTCCACACACAGTGCTATATGACACCCCTTGGCGCCGATGCTTCGGCTGTTAACGAGCAGAATGCTGCAACTATTACACTTAAAGCACTTGGCGCTTGCACCACAATGTTCCAGGTGGGCGATGCATCATATATGAACCGGGCAGGCGTGAACGCAACAATCAATTATACAGGTGAGAATGCCACTGAGTTCTGGGGTAGTGCGGTGACAGCATCTACCGCTTTGCAGACTGTAATTGATGACAATAGTTTGACAGGTACGCTACACTGCAAGAGCACCGGTGTTCAGGTTGGCACTGCAGGTAATGTCGTTGTGAAATTGACATACGAAGGTGGCGGTCACAAAATGAATGTTCTTGGTACAGAACTGCTCGACAACAGCGGTAAGGTGAGATATTCTGAATATGAGTATAAAACAGCAGGTGATAATCCAAAAACCGTCACTTATACTCTTGCCGGTGTGCTCCCCGGTGTCTACACTTTGAACTGCTATGTGTATGACCCAGCCTCTGGTGATGATTTGTCGAAAAGCAATGGACATATTGATATTGAAGGCGTTGCTGCGGTTTCGGGTGTTGCCAAGGTAATAAACACCGGCACAGCAGAAACAAAATGGATTGTCGAGGAGATACTGGACCCCGAGACAAATGTGTATTACGAGACAAGCACCAATACCAACGGTCACTCTACATTGATGCTCGGCTTCAACTCATTGATTCCAGAGGGTGTAGAGGCTTTCTACTCAACCGCTCACGACGGTAAGATATTGGATGAGTACTATCTCTCCATGAAGTCCTATGGCGAGCCCACAGATGCTGAACGCATCTTGCCGGCCGTTACTCCGGTAATCCTCAGGAATACCGACAAGAGTATTGAATCCAAGAACTTCAAGTTCTACTACACCGCAAAGCAGGCTACACCTGTTGAGGATGACTTTACACACGGTTCGCTCTATTTCAAGCCGATAAAGTGTAACTCATTCGATGAGGCTTTTGGCAGTGATGTGAACATTTATATGTTGCATAAGGACAATGCCGATGTAAGAATGTATTGGGTGTGGGAGAACTATGACAAGAATGGTGACCAGGTTGGTGAGAACATGGATGTTGACAATGGCGAGGGCTATGTGCTGTGCCATGCGAACAAGTCATTCATCGTGTTGCCATATAACGAGGTCGGTGGCGTTTCAATGTTCTCGTTCCGTTTCACAGGAAGTGGCGGAACCTCTATCGAGGGTGTTGAACTTGAACCCGAGGCCGAATATGTCGAGGCAATCTATGATTTGCAGGGACGTAAACTCAGCGAGATTACACAGCCGGGCATATATATTATCAATGGCAAGAAAGTAATGGTGAGATGATAGATTCTAAAGTTGGATTTTGATATACGACAAGATTATGAAAAAGGAATATATAAGCCCAATGGCAGAGATGGTGAGTGTCAGAATTGATACTATCATGACGGATGCTTCGCTTTTGTACGGCAAGGACAAAGACGGCAAGATTGACTCAAAATATCAAGGCGCCGACGAGTTACGCAGCGACTGGGAGAATATCTGGGAAGGAATGTAAATAAGGTGAACTTCCCTCTGTTAACCCCTCCGGTCTTTGACCACCTCCCCTAAGACAGGGGAGGAATCAGGTGGCCATAAGGGGGAGAGTGAAAAAACAACAGCGTAATAAACTGTCCCTCTTGAAGAGGGACGAGCGGAGCGGAGGGAGTTTGACCCCCACGTAATTAACCCCCTCGCCGTTACGCAATACAGCCCTCTGTTAACCCCTCCGGTCTTTGACCACCTCCCCTAAGACAGGGGAGGAATCAGGTGACCATAAGGGGGAGATAATAAAAACAAAAACTCCTCCTCTGTTAACCCCTCCGGTTTTCGACCACTTCCCCTAAGACAGGGGAGGAATCAGGTACCCGCAGGGGAGGGAGTTTGAGAACCCGCAAAGACAAAGAGAGAAATAAATAATTAAAAACAAACAATATGAAAAAGAACTTTTTTCTGACATTAATGCTCGCGCTGGTGGCGCTGTTCTCAATTGAGACAGCAACAGCACAGGCGCCGGTGGCAACGCCCGAAGAGGCTATCACCGGGTTGCTTAACCGTATTGGTGGCAACGGCGCAGCCGACAAGTTCGAGATTGTGATTGATGCAAGCCTTGCCGAGGGTGGCAAGGATGTGTTCATCATCACATCGCAGAATGGCAAGCCTTGCATCAAGGGTAACACACAGTTGTCGGTGGCAACAGGTATCAACTGGTACTTGAACCACTATGCACACATTAACCTCACCTGGAACAACCTCACAACCGACCTCTCACAGGTTGATCTCCCTGTTCCTACACAAGAGGAAAAGCACGTTTGTAACACAACCTACCGTTACGACTTCAACACTTGTACTTTCTCTTACTCTATGGCCTTCTGGACTTGGGACCGTTGGCAGAAAGAGATAGACTGGATGGCTCTCCACGGTATCAATGCCCCGTTGAACCTTGTGGGTCTCGAGGTCGTTACACGCAACTTCCTTCGCGAAATTGGTGTTACCGAGGCCGACATCAACGACTACATCGCCGGCCCAGGTTTTATGGCTTGGTTTGCGATGAACAACCTTGAGGGTTGGGGTAGTACAATCAACTCATCTTCGACTGGTGTGCAGATGAACGGTAACCCCGACTGGTGGTACACTCGCCAGGAGCAACTCTGCCGCAATATGATGCAACGTATGCGTGAGCTTGGTATGCAGCCCGTTATCCCCGGCTTTAGCGGCCAGGTACCCAAGTGTCTCACAGGCTACACAACAATCGATGGTTTTAGTGGAGGCGATGTTGTAACAGTTGGAAGTTGGGCAAGTAATTTCCCTCACCCCGGTGTGGTAAATCCTTCAACCAATAGCTACAAGAACCTTGCCGATGTCTACTACAAACATCTGCACGATGTTATGGGTATATCGGAATTTTACAGTATCGACCCCTTCCACGAGATGAGTGCTCCTGTCGCAGCCGACGTATTATATCCCAATATAATGTCGCATCTCGACCGTTGCTATGCTTTGGAAACAGCCGAGGAGAGAGCAAAATTTAATGCTCCTGAGTTGCCTAAATGGATTATACAATATTGGCAGGGAACTCCTGTAACCGGAGCCTTCAGCGCAATGAAGAATGCCGGCTATACAAACCGTTTCATCGCTCTTGACCTTTTTGCCGACAATATCTATGCCGACAACGCTGCAAAGTGGAGAACAAACTACTACGACACCTGTCCATATATCTACTGTATGCTCCACAACTTCGGTGGCCGCAGTGGTATGCACGGTCGCTTGCAGACCACTATGGATGGTTACTTTGAAGCCCTTGCAAAGAACAATAACTGCCAGGGTATAGGTGCCACCCCCGAGGGTACAGAGACTAACCCCGTTCTCTATGATATGCTCTTTGAGCTTCCCTGGATGGATGTGAACAACCGCCCCACAGCCGATGAGTGGTTGAAGGATTATGCTTATTCACGCTATGGTATCAATCCCGATGTAAAAGAAAATGTTAATGCTCTTGAGGCTTTGAAGAACCTCAAAAAATCTGTTTGGGACTGTAAAGTGAACCAGCAGGGTACATCGGAGGCGATTATTCTTGCTCGTCCAAACTGGACTGTAAAAAGCGTTTCGTCTTGGAGTACTTCAGCAATCTACTGGGATACACAGGATGTGCGTCTTGCAGCCGACCAGCTAATCTCAATCGCCGACCTTGTTACAACAGAGGATGGTATCGCCAACTACAACTACGATGTTATCGATGCTATTCGCCAAGCTATGGTGGACTATGCGGCCGAACTGCTCCCTCTTATCAAGGTTGCATACGATAGTAAAAATACCGACGAATACACACGCCTTTATACTCTCTATCTGCAGTTGATGCTCGACCTTGATACAATGCTCTCCTATGATGAAGGTTTCAAACTCGAGCGTTGGACGAGCCTTGCACGTAACATAGCCGACGAGGTTGACGGTACAACTGAAGACGACCGCAACTGGCTCGAGTGGAACGCTCGTACCCAAGTAACAGTGTGGGCAAACCAAGATTGTGCTCTCCACGACTATTCGAACCGCTGTTGGGCAGGTCTTATAAAGGACTTCCACTACAAACGTTGGGAGAAATTCTTCACAACCAACGGTGGCTCGTTCGACGGTGGCTGGTATGGAGGTTTCGAATACCCCTGGACTGTCGATTTCAACAATACATATAATCTTGCGAGTGACTACTCACAGGTGGTTATCCCCAACGATATGACAGCTACAGAGAAGGCTGTTGAAACTTTCGGCAAATACTTTGGTCGCGTAAAAGGCATAGAAAAGAACTACATCTTCCCTATGGGTGTAGCAAGCAACGCCACCAAGAGTATGGCCATCCCCGAGGTTTATCGTGACAAGACTGTTGAGCTTCCTCTTGAGATTGGCAAGAGTGTTACAATTTCAAGCGTTTGGATTGACCTCAACAACGACGGTAACGCCGGTAACGGTGAGACACTCACTGCCAACGGCAACAGCGTAACAATCCCTGCCGATGCAACCATTGGCAAGACAACAGCAAAGGTTACTTATAGCGACGGTACTATTATCACATTCAACCTCGCACTCATTGAGGATATTACCGATGCGCGTACTGTAACAGCCGTTGCGGGTGCAAACGGTTCGGTTGCAATCGAGGGTACAAACGAACTCTCAATCACAACAACCGAGGCTGTGAAGATTACAGCAACTGCAAACACCGGTTACAACTTCGAGAACTGGACAAAGGACGGCGAGGTAGTCAGCAACGACAACCCATTCATCTACTATGGTAAGGATGCGGCTACATTCACAGCTAACTTCATCCAGGACAAGTGGGGTGTGCCCACCGAGGACAAGAGCGACTGGGGTGATGCTCAAGTGAAGACATCGTTCGTTAACGAACTTACTTTCGCTTACTACAACCGTGAGCCCGAGACTATCTACGAGGCATCTGTTGCCCCCGATAATCTCTTCAATACCATACCACAGATTATAAATGTACCACAGGGTGCAAGTTTTGATGTTACCTGGAGCGACAACGGCGACAACGGTCTCCAATTCTGCTGCCTCAGTGCGTATATCGACTTGAATGCCGATGGTGACTTCACCGACGAGGGCGAGCTCTTGAAGGTTGCCGGTACAAAGGGCGCGAAGAACACTGCTGTCTGCGAGGGTAAAATCAATGTTATTCTGCCTTACGATGCTCCTTTGGGTCTCACCCATATGCGCTTGCGTTTCGACGGTGCTTGGAAGGACAACGGATACGATGCTACAACAAAGTCATACGATGCAAAGGCACAACTCAACCGTATGTGTTACGAGGTGGTTATCAACGTAACCGAAAAGAGCGACAAGGCCGCTACAATTAACGTGGAGACCAACGCAGCAGATTGGGGAACCGTTGAGGTGTGGACCGATGAAACACCCACTACAGAGACTTTTAAAGAGTATAACGTTAGTGCCAACATTCCTATGTACTTGCGTGCTACAAAGGCAAGCGAGGATGTTGAGTTCCTCGGCTGGTACGACCAGTATGGTCGCTTGCTCACCGAGAATCTTGAACACACAATGTATGCCCGTGAGGATGCTACCTACACAGCCCGTTTCCGCAAGTTCCTGGAAATTGACGGCTGGCAGATAGAGTACCGCACACAGCCGGGCAAGGATGTTGTAACAACAAAGCTTGCCAACGGCGAAAAACCCGAGGCCGGCAAAAAGTATTATATCTATGCACCTACACGCCCTACAAATGATGGCGAGTATGTGAACCGTTATCTCTACAACAACAGCGGTACGCTCACATTGAGTACAACAGAATCAACTGCTGCAAGTTATTTGTGGCTCTGCAGCATTGAGGACGGAAAATATGTCTTCCAGAATCTTGCCGACCCAACAAAGTACCTCAAGCATCAAGGTCTGACTTCTTCGTCCTATGGCTTTGAACTTGGAACAGGTACAACATATTACGAGGGTCTCACAATGCAGTCTGTTCCCGGTAACGGAGAGAC